>CALQAH020000040.1 GCA_943328505.2 Rhizobium sp. Q54
AATTACAACATTAAAAAAAATATAAAAAAATTAGAAGAAATTTATACTAATTTCTCAGTAAAAGAAAATTAGATTTAACACCATAGTAAATGAAAGATTTTATAAAAAAAGAAAAATTCAATCCAAAAATCGTTGGTTTTTTCATCAACCATAATTATAATATTCGCCGACTTTTATATGATTCCTTAAAAAAGAATGCCCCAATACTTTCCGGAAAAATATTAGACTTTGGTTGTGGATCTAAACCCTACGAACACTTATTTGTCAATGCAACAGAGTACATAGGAATAGATTATGAAATAGAGGGAAGGACCGAAAACTTAGATAAAATCGATTTTTTTTACGATGGTAAACACATCCCATTTGAGGATAACACATTTGACAGTATTCTTTGTACAGAAGTGCTTGAACATGTTTTCAACATAGATGAACTTCTTTCAGAATTTCACAGAGTCCTAAAACCAAATGGAAAAGCTATAATTACAACACCTTTTATGTGGGAAGAGCATGAAATGCCTCATGACTTTGCAAGATATACCTCGGTTGCCGTAATTTTTTTATATGAAAAACACAATTTCTTGATTAAAACACAATTCAAGACAGGAAATACAATTCACGTAATTTTCCAATTTTGCCTTAATTATTTTAAAAACGTATTTCCAAAAAATAAAATAGTTAGACAGATATTACTTTTACCTTTTATTTTTATCTTTAATTTTTTGGGTTTGTTTTTCGGCTTTATATTGCCAAGAGATCAAACTTCATTTTTTAACAATGTAGTTATTGTCGAAAAAAAAATTAACAAATATTAAATCCTCCAAATGTGATTATAAAGTGAAAAATTTGACAGATATTTGAGCAGGATTCTGAAAGTCAAATCTTTGGTATCGTCAAATAAAACACCATCTATAAATAGTATAAAAAAGGATATGGTAAAGGAATGTATAGTAGAGCTTAAGACACTAAACAAAAGCCATAATCTTTTTTTGCCTTTTTTATTATTAATTATTTCAATTCCTCTTCCTGTTTTTATAAATAATATTTTATTGTTGCTTGTTACAGTAAATATATTTACCCGAATAAATAAAGCGCAAATCAATTATAACTCCAGCTTGGTTTTTTTAATTCTGTTTTTTTTGCTTTGCAGTTTATCTTTGTCTTGGAGTATTGATTATAAGTCTTCTTTAAACACACTCCCCAGGTTAATTTCTATGATACTCTTGCCTTCACTTTTTATGGTTTATCAACCTTTTGAACCACATCATAAAAAAGCAATTTTAAAATATTACAGCTATGCTATGGTTTGCATGGCTTTAGCATTTATACTTAGAGCTGCCATCAGATATTTTATTACGAACGATTCGAGGGTTTTCTTCTATCATGGTGAGAATGACTTAGATTACGGATTAGTGCCAAAATTATTAAATGCCATCCATGTTTCCATATTTGTAGCAATAGGTTACTTTTTTTTCGTGTCTAAAGAAGTCAAAAAGACTATGGACTACATAGCAATTTTAGTATTGGCAGGATTTATTTTATTATTATCCTCTAAAAACATCATTTTCTTAGTGATTTTTTTAACAATCATCCAGTTTTTCTATTTTTCAAGAACATCCCATAATTTGAGGCTTAAAAATTTAATTGTATTCATTCTTTTAATTGCCCTGGCTTTCTCTTATGCCAAAATAAGGAATAGATTTAAATATGAATTACAAACCAATACATATACTAGCCTAAGTACGAATGTTATTGAAAGAATTCCGACTAATGTTCATTATGTTAGTATGGAAGAAGCATGGACAAGCCCAATGTTTACAGTAAACGATTATTTTAACGGTAGTGCTTTTAGAGTGTATCAATTTAGAATTTTTAATGAATTAATAAAAGAAAATAATGCATTTTTTACCGGCTTCGGACTTAATGCATCTTACCCCAAAATTGAGGAAAAGGCAATTTATTATAATCTGTATATGGGTGAAAAAAATGTCCAAAATAGAGGCTATCAATCGATGAACTTTCATAACCAGTATATTCAAAATTTTGCCGATTTAGGAGTGTTCGGATTTTTATTGATGCTTTGTATACTTTTTATTAATGTTAAAAATTCAATTACATCAAAAGATTTTGTTCATTTTGCTTTCGCAATTCTAATGATAAGTTTATTTTTGACCGAATCATTTTTATGGAGACAAAGAGGAGTGGTTTTTTTCACGATGTTGTATTGTCTATTTAATTCAGTCACCAATCTTCGGGATTATTCAAATAATTCAAAAGCAGAATAAATTATTATATGAAAAGAATATTAATTACAGGGGCAGCAGGTTTTTTAGGTTCGCATCTATGTGATCGTTTTATTGCAGAAGGATATTTCGTTATAGGAATGGACAACTTGATTACTGGAGATTTAAAAAATATTGAGCATTTGTTTAAAGATAAAAACTTTGAATTTTATCATCATGATGTAACCAAATTTGTTCATATACCAGGAGATTTAGATTATATTCTTCATTTTGCATCACCAGCAAGCCCAATAGATTATTTAAAAATTCCAATTCAAACCCTAAAAGTGGGTTCATTAGGAACACATAATCTTCTAGGATTAGCCAGAGTAAAAAAAGCAAGAATTTTGATTGCATCAACATCTGAAGTTTATGGTGATCCATTAATTCATCCACAAACGGAAGAATATTATGGGAATGTAAACACCATTGGACCAAGAGGTGTTTATGATGAAGCGAAACGTTTTCAAGAGTCTATAACCATGGCTTATCATACTTTTCATGGTGTTGAAACAAGAATTGTAAGGATATTTAACACCTATGGCCCTAGAATGAGATTAAACGACGGCCGAGTAATTCCCGCATTTATTGGACAAGCATTGCGTGGAGAAGATTTAACTATTTTTGGCGACGGTAGCCAAACGAGATCATTTTGTTACGTAACCGATCAGGTGGAAGGTATTTTTAGATTGCTTCATTCCGATTATGTTTACCCAGTAAATATTGGAAATCCTAATGAAATCACTATCAAAGATTTCGCAGAAGAAATTATAAAGTTGACTGGAACCAACCAAAAAGTAGTTTATCATCCGCTACCCATAAACGATCCAATGCAACGCCAACCTGATATTACTAAAGCTAAAGAAATTTTAGGGTGGGATGCCAAAGTAAATCGTGAAGAAGGAATGAAATTGACGTATGAATATTTTAAATCATTGTCTTTAGAAGAACTTTTAAAAGAAGAGCATAAAGACTTCAAAAATTATATCCATTAGAAGATGATTGAACATCAAAAGGGTAGATATTCAAAATATATAAGACCAATTAGCATCATTATTGATCTAACCGTTATTACTGTATTTAGTTTGTATTTCTTTAAAGATTTACAACTAAAAGAGGCATATTATTTATTATATCAAACCACAGTTTGGTTGTTAATTGCTTATATCGTTAAGTTTTATGAAATTTTTAGATTTACAACTCCTGTCGAAATCATTTCAAAATTAGTTAAGCAAGCAGGACTGTTTTTATTAGTTACTATTTCATTTTTTCCATTCGCAAAACAAGCTATTTTTAGCGGTCAAGCTATTGCAGTTTTTATGACTACGAGTTTTACCATAATCGTTTTATTTAAATATTTGCTTTTTTATTACTTAAAAAAATACCGAATAATTACAGGAAGTAATTTCAGAATCGCAGTTATTATTGGTTATACACCTGAAGCCATTCGATTAAAAGAAGTTTTTGAAACAAGGAAAGATTATGGATATCGATTTTTAGGATACTTTTCAGATAAAAAAAACAATCCAGATATTAAAGGTAAAATAGAGGATTTAAAACAATTTGTTATTGACAAAAGAGTTGACGAAATCTATTGTTCTTTAAATGAAATATCAAACGACCAATTAAAATCCCTAGTAGAGTTTGCCGATGATAATCGAAAAACAATAAAATTTATTCCCGATACTAAAGAAATATTTTCCAAGAATTTAAGAATAGATTACTACGAACTATTTCCTGTTTTATCACTCCAAAAAACACAATTACACAATCCATTTATTAAAGGTGTTAAAAGAGCATTTGACATTGTTTTTTCTGTTTTTGTAATCGTTCTTTTATTTTCTTGGTTGATGCCAATTTTAGCCATTTTAATTAAAATTGAATCAAAAGGACCAGTATTTTTTATACAAGGGAGACCAGGATTAGATGAACAAGAATTTTTTTGTTATAAATTTCGTTCGATGCAAATAAATGCTATCACAGAACAAGAAGCTTCAAAAAATGACCCGAGAGTTACTAAAATGGGTAAATTTATGAGAAAAACTAGTATTGATGAATTACCCCAATTCTTCAATGTTTTACTTGGCGATATGTCGGTTGTGGGGCCAAGACCTCACTTATGGTCTCAAAATAAAGCCTATGCAAGTAGGATTAAAAAGTATATGGTTCGTCATTATGTAAAACCTGGGATTACTGGTTTAGCTCAAGTAAAAGGATTTAGAGGGGAAATTGAAACCGAAGAAGATATGGTAAACCGTATTAAACTCGATGTTTTTTATATCGAAAATTGGTCAATTATTTTAGACATTAAAATCATTGTTCAAACTTTAATTAATATCTCTAAAGGAGAAGATAAAGCGTATTAAAACACCTCTTTTTTAATTAAATCATTCATTTGATTTTCAAGGTTAAAAACAACTTTCACATCGTTAAAAATCCTCTTTTTTATTGATTCTAAATCGGTTTTAGTCAGTTTGGAAATTTCGTCTAATTTTTCATTAAAATCAGTATAGTTTCCAACATCGGCTACCCATCCTAAATTATTTTCTGCCACAATAGTTCCACCTTCACCACCACCAAAATATAGAATAGGAAAACCCAACGAACCGTATTCAAATATTTTTGAAGGGACAGAACCATAAATTCTAGTTTTTAATGGAACCACTGCAATATCAAATGAGTTCAATTTTTCATGTAAATCAATGCGATCTAACATACCATAAAAAAATATTTTCGAGCAATCTTTATTTTTAATAATTTGCTCAATTTGAGATTTTTCAGCACCATCCCCAAAAATATGCAATTCAATATTTTTCCCCTCCAAATCAATATTTTGGCAAAGTTCTAAAACGCCTTGAGCAACCCCAAGAAGACCTGCATAAAAAATTTTAACAGGCCCATTTCCTTCCGTTTTTAAAGCCATTTCTAATACTTGATGATTTGGATAATTACGGTATAAATAGGTTTTTTTCTCAGGAAATAACAAATGGATATGGGTTAATATTTCATCGGATTGTCCTAAAACCAAGGTTGCTTTTTTATAAATAAAATGCTCCATAAACAATGAAATTTTATGCGAAAAGCCGCCTTTTTCAATAGCTTTTAATTCAATGGCAGCGGATGGCCATAAATCGGAAACATTTAAAATAATCTTCTTATTTTTTAACGAAAGGACAAAAACAGAAATAAAAGAAAGTAATAGCGGAGGTGATTGTACTATAACTTTTTTTGGTGTTTTATTAAACAAGAGATAAATTAATAATCCAACTGAAAATGACAAAACGGAGAGTATTCTTTTTAAAATGTTTTTACTAACACTGGGATAAATCCATAGCCGTTTTACAATAATGTTTTGTAGTTTTTCAGTAACCGAAAATTTACCTTTATATTCCGTAAATAATTCTCCTTTTGGATAATTCCCTAAAGGACAAATCACTGTAACACGATACTTGTTTTGATATAATTTTAAAGCTAATTGCTCAATTCTATTAGCAGCAGCCCCTTTTTCTGGCGGATAATAATTGGATATGATTAGAATTTCTTCCATTATTTTTTTGAAAGTAAAATGCTAATTATTCTATCCGATGCTTTTCCATCCCAAAGTTCTGGTATTCCCTTTTGAGCCAACCCGTTTTTTAGAAATTTTAAAAATTCTAATGTCAAATTTTCAATAGAAATTCCAACCAAATTATTAGTTCCAATGGCAATGGTTTCAGGTCTTTCGGTTGTAGTTCGCATCGTAAAACATGGAATTCCTAACACCGTGGTTTCTTCCGAAATTCCACCGGAATCCGTGATGACTGCGAAACTGTTTTTTATTAAAAACATAAAATTTAGATAACTTTGTGGTTCAACAAAAATGATGTTTTTCAACTTTAAATCAATTTCGCCCAAAATCGCTTTGGTTCTTGGATGTATCGGAAAAATAACCTTCTTGTCTTCAACCATTGAATCTATTCCTTGTAACAATCGAATTAGGGATTGTTCTTCATCTACATTCGATGGACGATGTAAGGTGAGCACCATATAATTTTGAAAAGACAACCCGTTTTTATCCCAAAAACCGGGTGCAGAAATCCGATTCAAATTTTGATACAAAGTATCTATCATCACATTTCCAACAAAGTGAATGTTGGAAGAATTAACATTCTGTTTTAATAAATTATCCGAAGCCGATGTTGAGGTGGTAAAAAAATAATCGGTAATGCTATCCGTAACCATTCTGTTAATTTCTTCGGGCATTGTCATATCACCTGAACGAATGCCAGCTTCGACATGCGCCACTTTTATATTCATCTTTTTTGCCACAATTGTACAAGCCATGGTTGAGTTTACATCACCAACAACCAAAACCAAATCACACGGATTTTGAATCAATTCATTTTCAAAAGCGACCATAATGGCACCGGTTTGAACAGCTTGCGAACCACTTTTTACATCAAGATTACTATTAGGCTGTGGAATTCCTAATTCTTCAAAAAAAGTATCGCTGAGGTTTTTATCATAATGCTGACCCGTATGCACCAATCGAAAGGAAATTTGGGATCCTTCGTTTTGCTTTTTTTCAATCGCTTTAATAATGGGAGCGATTTTAATAAAATTAGGTCTTGCACCTGCGATTATGGTAATTTTCATAGTTTATTTCTTGTAACCAATTTTTGTTCTTGGCTTTTTACTCTCTTCTTTTTCTGTCATTTCATCCAAATAAGAAAAAACCAATTCAATATTCTTGTCGTGATTTTCTAATTTTTTTTGAATCTGAACTATATCTAATTTAATTTCTGTTGTGTCCAAAAGCATTTGGCGCACTTTTGTAAAAATCCTCATGATTTGAATATTCGTTTGAATTGCTTTGTCACTATTCAAAACGCTTGATAACATTAGAACGCCATGTTCGGTAAAAGCCGAAGGTAGTTTTCGAGTCCCTCCCCAACTTGATATCACAATTTGTGATTTCAAGTTATTAAACTCAATAGGTGTAAGTTCAAACATAAAATCCTCAGGGAATCTATATATATTTCTTTTTACAGCTTGTTTTAAGACTCTAGTTTCAATACCATAAAGCAACGCTAAATCACGATCAAGCATCACTTTTTGGTTTCTAATAAAGTAAATTTTATTAGAAATAGTTTCTTCAGAAATAGTTGAATTTTGGCTCATAAATATTTATTTTATCAATGAAACAAATTGTTTCAATTTTCCGCTTTTACTTCTTTCTAATTTTTCTTTACGTGTGAATGTAAAAGTCAGACCCGTTTCTAGATAAGTGGTTATGGCTTTTTCTATATGTTGAATTTGGGCATGGGTTAAAGCGATCTGACTTACATATTCAATGTCAAAAGTATCGATTTTGGTTTGTTTAATTACAAATTCTTTTACATTTCCATCGTCTTCTATGATACTTTTGGTTACATAATAAAATGTCAGACCTGGTGATTTTTTTCCACTTGGCAAAATAGCAATGTCATTCGTTCGACCAATTAATTTTTTTAAAATTGGTTTTTTGAAAGTGCTCTTTTCATCTAAAATCCCAACATCTCCAATGTCATAGCGGATAAAAGGATGCGCTTTGTTGAATAAAGAAGTAATCACTACGCGACCTTCTTTTCCGTTGGGCAGTACTCTATTTTCATCGTCTAAAATTTCTACAAACAACGTTTCTGAATTCACTTGCCATTCGCCCTTTAGATTTTGAAACGCGATTAAATCCAATTCGGAAGCGCCATATTCGTTAATTACAGGAACGCCAAAGTATTTTTCCATCAAAATTTTGTCTTCTTCAAAAAGCATTTCCGAAGTCACCACGCAGCATTTTAAAGTGGGACAAACCGTTTTTAAAACGATGTTTTTTTCTTTTAAAAATTTAGCAAAAAGAACAATCGAACTAGTATAGCCATTGATATAAACAAATTTTTTATTTTCAAATTTTTTTAAAACCTTCTCCAAAACTTTATCTGATAAATCAAAAATAGTAAAGCGATACCTTTTACTTAAAAAATCCTTGATTCGTTCTTTTGTATTTCCAATAAAATCCAACGGAATTCCATAAAAACGAGCTTGTAAAGAGGTATTAAAATCAATACCAAACCACCCAAACCGATGGATTATATTTGCCCAAGTTAAGGCGTGACTAAAGGTATCTTTTGCAAAAATAAATGGATCACCACTGGACCCCGAAGTTTTATTTACATACACTTTTTTAATTGTATAACCATCAGAAAGTCTTTCTATTAAAGGTTTTTGAAAATCTTTCTTGGTCATTATGGGAAGTTCATTCCAATTTTTAAAAGGTAATTTACCAACTAATTTTTGATAGGAAGTATTGTTTTGAATATGAAATTCAACAATTTCTGTTCGTTTCTTACTTACAAACTCTTCAAAATCATTTTCAGAAATGGACATTACTGTATCCAATTCTTTCTTAGCTTCCTTCATTGGGAAACCACTTATTTGAAGCGTTAAATTAAAAAGATGCAACACAAGAATTCTATTTTGTTCAAAAATAGGAAAACCTAAAATGATAAACGATAAACCACAAACTTTTTAGCCGATTATCTTCATATTCTTTTTAAAACAAACTATTTTTGCCAACAACTAAACTACGCAACACAATGACAATTTTACTTTTAGGTTCGGGCGGAAGAGAACATGCTTTAACATGGAAAATGCTTCAAAGTTCTCTATGTACAAAACTTTTTGTAGCTCCTGGGAATGCTGGTACGGCTGCCATTGCAATCAATGTCAACATCAACATTTTGGATTTTGAAATGGTTAAAAAAATCGTTATTCAAGAGCAAATAGAAATGGTTGTTGTGGGTCCTGAAGATCCTTTGGTTCTTGGAATTTATGACTTTTTTAAAAACGATGAAGATTTAAAAAACATTCCTGTTATTGGTCCATCAAAAAGGGGTGCACAATTAGAAGGCAGCAAAGAATTTGCAAAAGAATTTTTAGTTAAACACAATATACCAACTGCAGCTTATGATAGTTTTACAGCTGCAACTGTTGAAAAAGGATGTGCATTTTTAGAAACGTTACAACCTCCTTTTGTTTTAAAAGCGGATGGTTTAGCGGCAGGTAAGGGCGTTTTAATTATCCAAGATTTAGAAGAAGCTAAAACTGAATTGCGAAACATGTTGGTTCATGCCAAATTTGGAACCGCAAGTTCAAAAGTAGTTATTGAAGAGTTTTTGGACGGTATTGAACTAAGCTGTTTTGTTTTAACCGATGGGAAAAACTATAAAATTCTTCCAACCGCTAAAGATTATAAGCGAATAGGAGAAGGTGATACAGGACTAAATACAGGTGGAATGGGAGCCGTTTCTCCAGTTCCGTTTGCGGATAAAGTTTTATTGGAAAAAATAGAAACACGAATTGTAAAACCTACGATTGCGGGTTTACAAAAAGATGGTATAGAATACAAAGGCTTTGTTTTTATTGGTTTAATCAATGTAAAAGGAGAGCCAATTGTAATTGAATACAATGTTAGAATGGGCGATCCCGAAACTGAAGTGGTGATTCCAAGATTAAAATCGGATTTAGTTGCTTTGTTTCAAGCCGTGGCCAATGAAAAACTAGACGAGATGACTTTAGAAATTGATGAAAGAAGTGCTACTACAATCATGATAGTTTCCGGTGGTTATCCAGAAGAATTTGATAAAGGAAAAATTATAACAGGAATTAAAAATGTGCAAGATTCCATTGTTTTTCATGCAGGAACTAAAATGGAAAATGGAGAAATAGTTAGTAATGGTGGTAGAGTATTAGCAATAACTTCTTTTGGAGACAATTTCCAAGAGGCCATAAAAAAATCTTATCAAAATATAGATAAGCTACATTTTGATAAGATGTATTTTAGAACCGATATCGGTTTTGACTTACTTTGTTAAGAAAGAATGCGCCGTTGTATCTTGATTTTCTTCCCCTGTGTCTTTATGAAGTTTTAATTGTTTGCACCAATAAACTATATAATAAGCACAAATAATCATCAATGTCCAACTAACTACATTTGCTAACCACCAATTTGTTAATTCAAGTTCTCTAAGTATATCTTGTGGTTTAAACAAATAATCTACAAATAATGTTTGTATGCCTTCAAAAAATGCTCTCATTTTATAAAATGTTATATTTACAGTTACAAATGTATAAAATATCCATATGATAACAAGTCTTTTTAGAAAATCTACACCATTAAATTATACTTTGGTTGTCATTCTCTTGTTGTTTTGCTTTTTTTCGAGTCAATTACAGCATAGTAATTGGGCAAATTCTTTAGGCATAAAAATAACTAATTTGTCTATTTTGATAGGGATGTTATTTGTGGTTAATTTCATTGTAAAGAAGAACGGGCTGACTAAAAATAGTAGTTACACGATTCTTTTTTACTTATTACTATTGCTTTTTTTTCCTTCAATTTTTAGTGATATCAAATTACTTTTAGCTAATTTCTTTTTAATAATAGCGATGCGAAGACTCATTTCTTTGCAATCTTTAAAAGCTCCAAAAGAAAAAATTTTTGATGCCTCTTTATGGATATTTGTAGCAAGTTTGTTTCATTTTTGGTGTATTCTTTTTATTCTTTTGGTTTTTATTTCAATCATTTTTCATGTATCGAGAGATTATAGAAACTGGTTGTTGCCTTTTGTTGCCTTTTTTACTATAGCTACAATTTTTGTTTTGGCAGCCATGATTTTCGATATAACATGGATTTCACATTTTTTAGAACAAAGAAAAATGAACTTTCAATTGGATTATTTTACCAATAATTATCAGAATATTGCTTTATCAATATATGTGGTTACCGCTTTATACTTTGTCTTTTCAATGATTTTTTCAGTTACAAATAAACCTTTGATTCTTCAAGCTTCGTTCAAAAAAATGATTTTTGCTTTTTTCATCGGCATTGTAGTTTTTTTAATTTCTCCTGAAAAAAGCAGCACAATCTTGGTATTTACATTTATGCCTCTTTCAATCATGGCAACAAGTAATATTGAGTATTCACAAAGTAAAATGTATCAAGAAATTGTTTCGGCTTTATTTATTATTTTGGGTTTTTTCTGTTTCTTTTCACAACTATAACTTACTTCCGTAAGCTAAATCTCCTGCGTCACCAAGACCAGGAACGATGTAGTTTTTCTCGTTGAGTTTTTCATCTAAAGCGGCAACCCAAAGGTGACAATTGGAAGGAAGATTTTTTTCAAGATAAGCAATACCCTCTGGCGCAGCAATTACCACTGCAATATGAATTTCTTTTGGTTTTTGCTCCAAATGCAATTTGTGTAAAACAGCTACTATTGATTGTCCTGTAGCCAACATGGGATCGATTAAAATTAAATTTTTATTTTCAAAAGAAGGTGCTGCTTGGTATTCCACTAAAATTTCAAAAGCATCATCGTTATTGTAATGATGACGATAGGCCGATACAAATCCATTTTCGGCATTGTCAAAAATATTCATAAAACCAGTATGCAAAGCCAATCCCGCACGAAGAATGGAACATAAAACCACATGATCGGCTATCGTTGTAGTGTGTTTTATACCTAAAGGAGTTTGAACATCAATGTTTTTATATTCCAATGTTTTACTCAATTCATATGCCATAATTTCGCCAATACGCTCAATGTTTTTACGAAAACGCATGCTGTCTTTTTGAATGGCAACATCGCGAATTTGTGCTAAAAAGTGATTAAGAATACTATTGTTTTCAGAAATATAATGAAGATGCATAAATATGGAAATTTGTATGTTTATGTAAATGTAGAAAAACTATATTTGTAAATAAAAATAAAAACTATGTTTTCAAAATTTGCCTATTCTATATTCGAACAAAGTATTAAGGATTATCACGTTCATGATAGCGTAAATCAACCAATTAATAACCCTTATCCAAAGGAAAAAATTGAACATTTATTATATTTTAAAAACTGGATTGACACTGTACAATGGCATTTTGAAGATATTATTCGCGACCCCAATATTGATCCTACAGCTGCCCTGACTTTAAAAAGAAAAATTGATGCTTCCAATCAAGAAAGAACCGATATGGTGGAATATATTGATAGTTATTTTCTCCAAAAATATGCTAACGTAGTTGTAAAATCTACAGCAAAAATAAATTCCGAAAGCCCGGCTTGGACTTTGGACAGACTATCAATTTTGGCATTAAAAATATATCATATGAATGAAGAAGCAACTAGAACTGAAGCTTCGCAAGACCACAGAGATAAATGCCAAGAAAAATTAAATGTTTTGATGGAACAAAGAACCGATTTGTCAACGGCAATTGATGATTTATTAACCGATATTGAAAATGGCGATAAATTCATGAAAGTATACAAGCAAATGAAAATGTACAATGACGATGATTTAAACCCGGTTTTGTATCAGAATAAAAAATAATCCCCGACAAAATTTTGTCTAAAAGTGTAAAACATATTGCCGTCATTCGACTCTCCGCAATGGGAGATGTTGCCATGACGGTTCCTGTTATTTTGGCTTTTGTGAAACAATATCCTGAAGTCAAAATTACTGTCGTTTCCAGACCTTTTTTCAAACCAATTTTTGTTCGAATACCTAATGTAAAATTCTTTTCGGTACATACAAAACATCAACACAAAGGATTGCTTGGTTTGTTTCGGCTTTACAAAGAATTAAAGCAAAACGGAATAACCCAAATTGCCGATTTGCACAATGTTTTGCGTTCTAAAATTATCAGAACATTATTTGCACTAAGTGGGAAAAAAGTTTCTTTTACCAATAAAGGAAGAGAAGAAAAAAACGCATTAACTCGCATAAAGAATAAAGACTTCAAGGAATTAAAATCAATGTTTGAGCGTCATGTAGAAACCTTTCAAAAATTGGGTTACAAAATTGATTTAAACAATCCCTCTTTCCTTGAAAAGGGCAAAATTCCTCAAAAAGCAATTGATTTAATTGGAGAAAAAAAAGAACATTGGATTGGAATTGCTCCATTTGCTCAGCATCAAAGAAAAGTCTATCCATTAGATTTAATGCAAAAAGTGATTGAGCACTTGGCACAACATTCCAATGCTAAAATAGTGCTTTTAGGTGGCGGTGAACATGAAAAGGAACTATTAGATAAAATAGCAATGGGATTGAAAAACGTATATAATTTAGCGGGAGTTATTTCGTTTGAACACGAATTAGATCTTATTTCAAATCTAGATTTAATGGTCTCAATGGATTCGGGGAATGCTCATTTAGCGGCAATGTTTGGTGTTAAAACCATAACTTTATGGGGAGCAACACATCCTTTTGCTGGATTTTCACCATTTAATCAACCTTTTGAAAATTGCTTGGTTTCTGATAGAGAACAGTTTCCTTTATTACCAACTTCGGTGTATGGTAATAAAAAAGTTCCCGGCTATGAAGATGCCATGCGAACCATTTCTCCAGAGTTAATCTTGGAAAAAATCACAACTGTTTTAAAATAGAAAAACTCCCATAATTGGAAGTTTTCTCTTTTTTCTTGTTTCTTTTCTCTAACTATACATCGTCATAATCTATATAAATCTCATCAGAAGTTGGATGTGCCTGACAAGTTAAAATCAATCCTTCTGCAATTTCGCTATCCGTAAGAATGGTATTTTTCTTCATTTCGGCAGTTCCTGAAGTAATGCGCGCCAAACAACTACTACAAATTCCCCCTTGACACGAGTAAGGCGCGTCAATTCCTTGTTTCAAAGCGGCTTCGAGAACGGTTTGTTTTTGCGACATTTCGAAAGTGGTCTCTTCATCGTCAACTAAAACGGTAATTTTTGTATGACCTTCATGAGAACTTGCGTTTGTATTTTCTTTTGCTGAGGTTGAAAACAGTTCAAATTTGATGTTCTTATCAGCTACATTATGTTCTTTTAAAACACAGGAAACAAGGTTAATCATTTCTTCAGGACCACACAAATAAAATTTATCAAACTCTTTTTCCTTATGCTTATTGTTTAACACAAAATTGACGGTTGATTTCTCAATCCGACCAAAAAGTTCGCCGTCCAATTTCACCTGACTATAAACATAATGCACAAAAAAGCGACCTACATATTGCAATTGCAAGTCGTGAAGTTCCTGATGAAAAATAGTTTCTTCGGGAGATTTGTTGCCATAAACCAACACAAAAGAGCTATTAGGTTCATTCTTTAAAACCGTTTTCAAAATAGCAATGACAGGTGTAATTCCGCTGCCAGCCACAAAAGCCGCATAGTTTTTTTGATTTGAAAAATGGGGCTCAAAAGTGAAATTTCCTTCGGGTTGACCAACTTCTATAATATCACCAACTTTTAAATTCTCGTTGGCAAATTTTGAAAAATTCCCGTTTTTAACGGATTTAATGGCAATGCGTAAATCATCACTATCTGGCGAGGAACAAATGGAATAAGCACGACGAATTTCTTGACCATCAAGTGTTAATTTCAAGTTGATGTATTGACCAGCAGTGAATTTATAATTCGATTTTAATTCGTTTGGAACATTAAAAAGAACAGAAACGGCATAGCCTGTTTCACGTTTCACTTCTTTGATTTGTAATTTATAAAAGGACGACATCTAGTATTATTTTTTGCAAAGATAGCAAAGAATAATTATTCTATTTTATTGTTTTCAAGTCTTTCGATTTCATTACAATCTTTCCGTTTTATAACACTAAATTAAGTTTTGGTAACTTTTTTTTGAATAAATGAAAATTAAATCTTTCTTTTATAAATTTTTCTAATGTTATTAAGTATCACTATTTAATTCCAAACAGAAAATCAGTTACATACTTTAAAAATTATTTTAAATTATATATTTGATGCTAAGTGAGTATCCCTATGTGTCAATTATGTAGTATGGGTATTATAAATACTTAAACGGATTACCTTTTTCTAAATTAAATTATTTTATGTGCACAAAAGGAATTATAAGCAATTACATAGTACTATTCTTTCTCTTAGTTGTTAACACATCTATTTTTGCTCAATTAGAACCCTTAACAAAAACAGATGAATATATTATTACTAAGCATTCTTTTTCTGTAGAGGACGGTTTGGCTGCTAGACAAGTTACATCAGCCATTGAAGATCAAGAGGGATTTATGTGGTTTGGCACCACAAATGGTTTATGCCGATATGATGGCAAATCCTTTAAATCGTTTACCAAACAGAATTTTGGACTTTTAGAGAATGAGATTGCTAGTCTTTCCATTGATGAAAAGAATCATTTGATTATTACATTTCACAACAAAACTATAAATACCATAAAAAAGGGGGCAATACAAGTTGTTGATTTAAATAACTATACGTTACAAACTTTAGAAAGCACTTATCGTGAACTGCCCTTTACAACGCAAGACGTTGTTTGGATGGCTAATGATGTAAATAAAAACATGTTTTTTGTAACCGCAATGCCTTTTCAACTCTGGCGGTATACTGCAGCAAAAGGGTTTAAGCTAGTGGGAGAATTAACAGCTTGGAATGTTGATAAAAAAGTAGAAGAATTAGAAATTTTTGATATTACTATTTCTTCGATAATTCAAAACGGGAGTGTCCTTTTGAAGAAATTCGGGAACCCCAGTTATTTAATTACAGAGGATGCCATTATTCCTTTTTCTAACAAACCGGAAGAAAATATATTTTCTATCACGAAAAATAAATCATTTTTGATCTATAACACTACCACTAATGCTGTATCAGAAAGTAATTTTCCTGATGCTGAAAATAGTTTTATAAAGCAAAACCCTAAAGTATACTTGCATTTATACCCTGTATCTGACTATTTATGGTGGTTTACTCCTCAATATGCAGACGATGTTAATATGGTTTTTAACTTACAAAAAGGATTTTTTTTAATTGATAACAAAACATTTTTTTTGATTGCCAAACCAGAAGAATTAATTAAATATACTGATTTAAATGTTAGATTAATATGTAAAGATAGTAGAGGGAATCGGTGGTTATGTACTAATTCGGGAGTCATTCAAATTAGTATAAAACCCAACAGTTTTAAAAGTTATTTTTCTAGAAAACAAGTAATAAAACCTACTTACAATCAAGTAAGAGGCATTTATGCAGAGAATAGTTTGGATTTACAGCCGAACAAAGAAACAAGCACTTTATATGCTAATGTGTGGCAATATTTATGCATTTCCAAACCAACGAGGAAGGGTGAGAAAATATCTTATACCACAAATAATTCTGCATTTAATGCTTTATTGAAGCATAACAATAAAATATACATTGGTGGCGTAGATAAAATTTTCGAATATGACCCTGTGCAAAACAAATCTATTGAATTAGGCCTTGTTGAAGAAAAGAAGGAGCTTAATTATGTGTGGTCGTTAATCGCAGTTTCTGATAACATTCTTTTGGCAGGATATGAAGGAGGTATAAGTCAGTTTAATATACTAACCAAAAAAAGCAACCCCTTACAGTATGCTTCTTCCAAAATTCCAAAAGCAAAAAATGTCTATCGGTTTGTTAAGACCAGAGCCAAAGGGCTTGTGGCTGTGGCTGAAAATGGCCTGTTTTTGATAGATAAAAATAATATGGTAGTCGATTATTATGGTAGTTTGACAAAGGATACTTCACATCATCTGCCTATTACTACTATTTTTGATATGCACGAGGATGCAAAAGGAATTTGTTGGATTGCTACCAATGGAGAAGGGCTTTTTCGTTGCGAATGGCAAGAATCCAAAAGAGACAAAAAGATAAGTGTAAAGCAATTCACCATGGGTCAAGGGCTTCCTTCTTTGATATTGTGTCGTATTGAGGAAGACTCGGATAACAATTTGTGGATTGGAACTTACAATGGTTTAATGCGTTTCAACACCCGGACTTATTTAACTTCGGTTTACACTACTAATGATGGCTTAAATAATAACGAATTTAATAGAACATCCTCTTTTAAAGCGGCTGATGGGACTATGTATTTTGGAGGATTAGATGGGGTAAATGCCTTTAATCCCAAACAATTAACAGCATCTGAAACTAAAAAAGAGCCCTCCTTTAAATTAACCTCCTTAACTAAGTATTCTGGAAAAGAAAAAAAACTAATAGATGGTTTGATTTCATTAAAACAAGATAAAAAAATAGTATTACAACCAGAAGATTCCTTTTTAATCATAGAATTCCAATTGTTAGATTTTAAAAAACGTAAACATTTGTATGCTTATAAATTGGATGGAATTGACACCCAATGGAATTATATAGACGAAAATGTCATTCGACTAACGGGATTGCCTTATGGAAAATATAAAATGCATATCAAAGCCCAAATGGCTAATGGGCAATGGTCGAGTAATCCTATTCTAATTCCTATAGTAGTATTGAAACCCTTTTATTTAGAAACTTGGTTTTTACTAGTGGTTCTATTAGCACTGGGGATTAGCATCTTTGGATTCTTTCGTTATCGTCAAAATAAACTAATAAAGGAAAAGAACAAGTTAGAATTAAAAATAGCCAACAGAACTACCGATTTGCAAACGGCTTTAAAAGATAGAGAACGATTATTAATAGAAATTCACCATCGCGTTAAAAACAATCTCCATGTTATTAACGGATTATTACAGCTTCAAAAAGAGGAATTGGTAGATCCAACCCATAAAGCAGCTTTTTCTGAGGGGCAAAGTAGAATAGAAAGTATTGCTTTAATCCATCAAAATTTATATAAAAAAGATAATTTAGCCAGCATTGAGTTTCATTCTTTTATCTATGATTTAAGTTCAAAAGTAGCCAATCTGTATGATACGTTGAATAATCCGGTTGCCTTTGCTATTGCAAAAAAGGAGTTGTTTATTGATATGGATACGGCCGTTCCGTTAGGACTAATAGTAAATGAATTATTAACGAATTCTTATAAAAATTTTGATGTCAAAAAAAGGAATAGAACCATCAGTATTGAGATAAAAATTTTGGCAAAAGGGCAATATGAATTGCTCTATAAGGATAATGGAAGCGGCTTACCAAAAGAGGTTGATTTTGATACGAACAAGACACTTGGTTTAAAATTAATAAAAGGCTTGGCCAAACAATTATCAGGAAATGCTTCTTACCATTATGATAAAGAGTGTGTTTTTACGATATTTTTTCAAGATTCGGCCATACGGTATAACAGTTAATGGGTATTAATTAGATTCAAAATCACTTAAAATGATAAAAAAAATTAGAATTGGGATTGTAGAGGATGAAATGATTATATCAGAAACTATTGCCTTGGCTTTAGAACAGCTCGGGTATCAAATTGCCGGAGTGGTAGGAACCTATAAGGAAGCTATTACAATGATAGAAAACGCAAGACCCGATTTAGTATTGCTAGATATTAATTTAGGCACCAAAAAAGACGGCATTGATTTGGCCTTTGAAGTAAAAAAGCGATTTGGCACTCCCATCATTTTCCTTACTGCCAATAGTGATCCCGCCACTGTAAATCGGGCTAAAGATAGTCACCCACTTGCTTTTCTTGTAAAACCATTTTCGCAAGATGATTTGTTTTCTGCTATAGAGATAGGGTGGAACAATTACAATAAAAAACTAAATGTTGTTTTGGAGCAACCCAAATATATTGTTTTAAAAGTAGGAAGAACATTTGAAAAAATTAATATAGAATCTATACTGTACCTTAAAAACGATCAAAATTATATTGATATCATTTTGCGCTCGGGTAAAACAGTATTGGTGCGTTATACCACTTCTGAAGTATTGAGTTTATTACCCGAAAATCAATTTGTAAAAATCAATAGAAGCTATATAATAAACCTTAAACAGGTGACTAAAATTGACACAAAATGTTTGTATATAGCCCAGTTAACAATCCCTATTTCAAAGGAGATTAGAGAAACACTTATTCAAAAGATGTAATCCTGTATTAATTATTGCTTCTTCTTACTAGTTGCTTTGACGTTCTGTCTTCGCATTAAATTATTTTAGGATCTATTTTATAGCTTTATGAATATAGATTTTGGCATTGCATTTCATCGTTTTTTTTAACATCTTTTACGTATTCGTGTCTTTAAATTAGGGTTTCGTCACATTTTTTCAATTCATCTCAATCAATTGTTTATTCTTGCCTCGAATTTTGAAAAATTTACTCAGAAGAACGATAAGGCGTCTGATTTTTTTTACCATTCCAAAAAATATAGATCCCAAATCTATCCAAACAATAGAATAGCAATCTTCGCTATTCATTCGGTTGTAATAAACTTAAATTTTTAGTGTTACCGGTCATAATTATTTACAAATCAAAAATTGTTATAGGGGTAACTTCCCAATCCTGTAATGATTATACTATTAATTGGGATTATGGATTACATTATGAAAACAATTACATTTAAAAAAGGTGTTTTTACTACATTCCTTTTTATGACAGTGCTGTTTTTTTCGAGTGCTAGTTTTGCACTGGAAACTAGCGACAGCAGCGTTAACCTTTCGAGTTCCCGTTCTAGTAGGGTAACCGAATTCAAAGAAGGCAATTACCAGATTAAGATGATAACCTTGCCCTCTGCAGCGGGTTATGGTTACGAGATTTATGCCGAAGGCAAACTCTTGGTAACCCAATTAGCAAAACCTTATTTTGATAAACCATCTTTATTTTCAAGTCTTGCCAATGCCAAAATTATTGCCCAATACCATGCGGCTAATTTGAATAGTAAAGACCCAGGAAAGCTGAACATTGATGTAACCAAAGCCAAAGCATTGGGGGTTAGTAACGAAGATTTAATACTTAAATAATAATAAAATGAAAAAAATAATAAATTTAATTACTGTAATTTTTTGCATTTGGTTTAGTTCAACTGCCATTGCTCAGTCCGTTTTTTGGTCTGATTCATTTGAACAATCGTACGTCCGCACAACCTCCAGCGATTTTTTGTGCGGCGGAACATCAGCGACATCTTATTTTACCAAGACTAACTCTGGTGCTGAAATTTCTGTTGCTTTTGGCAGCTATTCTGCATATCATCTTGCTAATTTCTGGGCTGGAGAAAATGTCGATTTTGGATCGAGTTGTACAAACAATTCTCAATCCGCGAACCAAACCATCACATGGAGTAATATTAATATTGCAGGACAATCGTCCATTTCATTCAAAGGTTTGTTTGCGGCAAACAACGCAGGACTTCCCACAAATTGGGAGGGCTCTGCCTTCGGCACGTTGCCCCAGGATTATGTAATTGTTGAATATAGGATAGACGCTGGTGCTTGGACACAGGCCTTGGCTTTTTATGCCAGTAGCAGCACCCAGTCTTCATCTTTGTCGCAAGACACGAATGGAGATCTTATAGGTGATGGCCTTGCACTAACGGGTGCATTTTCTGAATTCACTGCCAATATCACAGGCACAGGCACAAATCTCTCCTTGCGTCTTAGTGCACATTCAGATCAATTAAATGAAGAATTCGCGGTCGACAATTTTCGTTTACTTTCGCCTTTGACCGCGACACAATCACAAGTCAATACATTTTGCAATGGTGCTTGTAACGGAAGCGCTAAGGTAGTGGCCAGCGGTGGTGTTGCTCCCTACACGTACTCGTGGTCACCAAGTGGCGGTAGTGCAGCAACAGCGTCGGGTTTGTGTGCTGGTACTTACACATGCACGATAACGGATAATGCATTATCAACCATAACAAAAAGCTTTACCATCACACAGCCTTCTGCCATTGTGGTTTCAGCTTCATCTCAAACCAATGTTTCGTGCAACGGCGGATCCAATGGTGCCGCATCAATCAATATGCCAACTGGTGGAGAACCAGGATATACTTATGATTGGACACCGGGAACTCCGGCAGGCGACGGAACCCGTTCAGTCACCGGATTGTCAGCAGGCACTTGGACCTGTACCGTTACGGATGCTAATAGCTGCACGAAAACACAAACCTTCACCATCACACAGCCTTCTGCCATTGTGGTTTCAGCTGACCCTCAATCCAGTGTTTATTGCTACACCAATAATAATGGTGCCGCATCGATCAATATACCAACCGGTGGAACCGGTCCATATACTTATAACTGGACATCGAATATTGATCCAACGACATTCAACGTAACCCGTTCAGTCACCGGATTACGAGCAGGCCCCGTCTACACCTGTACCGTTATGGATAGTAATGGCTGCACGAAATCTTTAGACTTCATCATCAATACCGAACTTTCGGTTTCAGCTGATACTCAAACCAATGTTTCTTGCAACGGCGGAAATAATGGTGCCGCAAAAGTCTCCGGATTTGGTGGAGCACGAACTGCTCCAGAATACGGATATTATTTTAACTGGACACCGGGAAATCCGACAGGCGACGGAACCCGTTCAGTCACTGGATTATCAGCAGGCACTTGGACCTGTACCGTTACGGATGGAAATGGCTGCACGAAAACACAAACCTTCACCATCACACAGCCTTCTGCCATTGCGGTTTCAGCTGCATCTCAAACCAATGTTTCGTGCAACGGCGGATCCAATGGTGCCGCATCGGTCAATACTTCCGGTGGAACACCAGGATATACTTATAACTGGACACCGGGTAATCCGACAGGCGACGGAACCCCTTCAGTCACCGGATTATCAGCAGGCACTTGGACCTGTACCGTTACGGATATTAATGGGTGCACGAAAACACAAACCTTCACCATCACACAGCCTTCTGCCATTTTGCTTTCAGCTGTATCTCAAACCAATGTTTCGTGCAACGGAGGATCTAACGGTTCAGCTTCAGTGACTCTATCGGGAGGAGCTGGTGGATATACTTATTATTGGTCACCATCTGGCGGAACAGCTGCTACAGCAACCGGATTAAGTGCAGGCACTTGGACCTGTTACGTTACGGATAGCGAGGGCTGCACGAAAACAGTAAACTTCACCGTCACACAGCCTTCTGCCATTGTGGTTTCAGCTGCATCTCAAACCAATGTTTCGTGCAACGGCGGATCCAATGGTGCCGCTTCAATCAATACACCAACCGGTGGAACACCAGGATATACTTATAACTGGTCACCGGGAACTCCGACAGGCGATGGAACCCCTTCAGTCACCGGATTATCAGCAGGCACTTGGACCTGTACCGTTACTGATGCTAATAGCTGCACCGCAACAAAAACTTTCACCATCACAGAGCCTTCTCCCTTAGAGGTTTCAGCTGCATCTCAAACCAATGAAGTTTGCTACCGCGGATATTTTGGTTCGGCATCAATCAATATACCAACCGGTGGAACAGCACCATATACTTATGACTGGACACCGGGAAATCCGACAGGCGACGGAACCCGTTCAGTCAACTTTTTATCAGCAGGTACTTGGACTTGTACCGTTACGGATAATAATGGCTGCACGGCAACATTAAACTTCACCATCACAGAGCCTTCTCCCTTACAGGTTTCAGCTGCATCTCAAACCAATGTTTCTTGCAACGGCCAAAATAATGGTGCCGCATCGGTCAATACAACTGGTGGAGAACCAGAATATACTTATGAATGGACACCGGGAACTCCGGCAGGCGACGGAACCCCCTCAGTCAGCGGATTATCAGCAGGCAGGTGGACCTGTTACGTTACGGATAGTAATGGCTGCTATAAAACACAAGAATTTTATATAACTGTAAATGATACGCAAGCACCAGTAATTTCTTGTCAAGCTAACATTACAGGTGTTGTAGCGACAAGCGCTGCTGGAGCGATTGTAAATTATACCACTCCGGTTGGAACGGACAATTGTACAGGAGCAACCACTTCAAGAATTGCTGGTTTAGCTAGTGGCGACACTTTCCCAATTGGTGTAACCACAGTAACACACCGGGTTACCGATGCAGCAGGTTTAACGGCTGATTGTTCGTTTACAGTAACAGTTGTAGGTGTTGCACCAGCAATAACTTGCCCTGCTAACATTAGTGTAAATAATACTACTGGTCAATGTGGCGCTGCAGTAACTTTTGCCGCTACAGAAACAGTAGGTATTCCAGCTTCTGTAAT
>CALQAH020000041.1 GCA_943328505.2 Rhizobium sp. Q54
ACAGATGAAATGGTGAATGAATATTTAGAACATCATAGAAATCCAAATGACAATAATAATGGAAACTTCATCATTGAAGAGTAATTCAGCCTTGCAGACTTTTAGTCTGCCAACCAAACCTATGGACTTGAAGTCCATAGTGGTTTAGTAAATAACAATTTGTAATTTCTACAAGATTCATTCTTAAAAGATTTAAATAAAAATTGTGAACGTATTTTAAAAAACGATAAAGTACCATCATCAATACTCACAAAAAAAAATGGAATCTATCAATTCAAAATACTGAAAAAAAATATAATTTACTCTATAAGGATTTAAAAAACTATCTTGTTTTTGAGACTATAAAATAAGTGGAATTGAACTTTGTGACGTTGTTAAATATGATGATAGAAACTTGTATTTGATTTATGTAAAGAGAGGTTTCGATTCTTCAATGAGAGAACTTTATAATCAAATTATAGTATCTGCAAGATGTGTTAAAGAGTCAAAATCTAGCAAATACAAAGTATATCTAAAAAAATGTTTAAAAAAAATAATTCAAATTCTGTAGATACTCTTATTCCTAAACTCTTTTTAATTTTTCACCATTGTCAAAAAATTGAATACTAATAAATCCAAAATCATCATTTGCATTCTTTTTATTTAGAACTATCTTTGTAGCCATTATTTAAGTTTTATAAATTATCATTCTAAAATAAATATCTATATTATTTTCAAATGGAGGAAACAAAATGCAGGACCATTTTATGTAAAAATACTATATTTACTAAACTCAATAATTTGTAAATAAATTAAAATCAATTACTTAATAAAAATAAAAAATAGTTATGTCAGACGATAAAAAAGTAATATTTTCGATGCAAAAATTGAGTAAAACCTACTCAAGCAGCGATAAGCAAGTTTTAAAAAATATTTATTTGAGTTTCTTTTACGGAGCAAAAATCGGTATTTTAGGTTTAAATGGATCAGGAAAATCTTCATTGTTGAAGATTATTGCTGGAGTCGATAAAAATTACCAAGGTGATGTGGTTTTTCAACCAGGTTATAGCGTGGGTTATTTAGAGCAAGATCCGCAATTAGATGATAGTAAAACCGTTATAGAAATTGTTCGTGAAGGGGTTGCCGAAACCATGGCAGTATTGGATGAATTTAACCAAATAAATGACAGTTTTGGTTTGCCAGAAGTCTATGAAGATGCTGACAAAATGCAGCAATTGATGGATCGTCAAGCCGATTTACAAGATAAGATTGATGCTATTGGTGCTTGGGAAATTGACACCAAACTAGAAATTGCCATGGACGCTTTGAGAACTCCTGAAGGCGATACTCCCATTAAAAATTTATCTGGTGGAGAACGACGACGAGTTGCACTTTGCAGATTATTATTGCAACAACCCGATGTATTGCTTTTGGATGAGCCAACCAATCACTTGGATGCCGAAAGTGTACTTTGGTTAGAACAACATTTAGCGCAATATGCGGGAACAGTAATCGCCGTAACTCACGACAGGTATTTCTTGGATAATGTTGCTGGATGGATTTTGGAATTGGATAGAGGTGAAGGTATTCCGTGGAAAGGGAACTATTCTTCTTGGTTAGATCAGAAATCATCTCGAATGGCTTTGGAAGAGAAAGTCGCATCCAAACGCAGAAAAACTTTGGAACGTGAGTTGGATTGGGTGCGTCAAGGCGCTAAAGGAAGACAAAGCAAACAAAAAGCACGTCTTCAAAATTATGATAAATTACTTAATGAAGACCAAAAACAATTGGATGAAAATTTGGAAATATATATTCCAAATGGTCCACGTTTAGGAACCAATGTTATTGAAGCCAAAAATGTTGCTAAAGCTTATGGTGATAAATTATTATATGACAATTTAAATTTCACCTTACCGCAAGCAGGAATCGTGGGTATTATTGGACCAAATGGTGCTGGTAAATCGACTATTTTTAGAATGATAATGGGCGAAGAAAAAGCGGATGGCGGAGAATTTAGTATAGGTGAAACAGTTAAAATTGCCTATGTAGATCAAGCTCATTCCAATATTAATCCTGAGAAATCCATTTGGGAAAACTTTGCCGATGGTCAGGAATTAATCATGATGGGAGGAAAACAAGTCAATTCTCGTGCTTATTTATCGCGCTTTAATTTTGGTGGAGGCGAGCAAAACAAAAAAGTTTCCATGCTTTCCGGTGGAGAACGAAATCGACTTCATTTAGCCATGACTTTAAAAGAAGAAGGGAATGTTTTATTATTGGATGAACCTACCAACGATTTAGATATCAATACACTCCGTGCTTTGGAAGAAGGATTGGAAAATTTTGCTGGTTGTGCGGTTGTTATTTCGCACGATAGATGGTTTTTAGATAGAATATGTACTCATATTTTAGCCTTCGAAGGTAACTCAGAAGTGTATTATTTTGAAGGAGGATTTTCAGATTATGAAGAGAATAAGAAGAAACGATTAGGAGGAGATTTAACTCCAAAACGATTAAAATATAGAAAATTGATCAGAAACTAATAGTAATTTCATAAAATCCTGAGTTAATCGGGATTTTATTTTATATTTAAAAAGTTATTTTATTGTTGATAATATGTATTTTAAAAAAAAAGACATTCATTGAATAAATTCAAAGCATCTCTAATCGTTATAGTAGTTTTCTTTTTTCAGCTAAGTGTAGCTCAAAAAAGCACTATATCCGAAAAAAATATTGAAAGTAAGTTATCTAAATCGGGAAACTACTTTTACAATATGGAATGCGATAAATCTTTGATTTTTGCAAAATCAGCACTAAATGATGCCTATGAAATAAACAATAACTCCTTAATAGCACTATCCTACAATATCATTGCTTTAAATTTTCAGGAGTTTTCCGATGCGAAACAGGCATTGTCTTATTTTAACAAAGCATTAGAATATTCCAAGTTAACGGACAATGACACCATTAAAAACTCTATTTATAATAATTTAGGTAGTTTTTATTCCTATAAGTTAAAGGATTTTAAATCTTCAATACAATATTACAATCAGGCTTTAATTTACTCAAAAAAAATTAAAGACTCTACCGAGATTACCTATACACAACTTAACATTGCAAGCGCATATTTTGCAATTTCTGACTTCAAAAACGGCATACATTATCTCAATGATAGTAAAGGTTATGTTACTAGAAAGGGCGAACTTGAAGCTAAAATATCCTTATCAAGTCTATATGGCTCCTATTATAGTCATATCAATGACACTATTAATGCAGAAAGGTTTTTTAAGCAAGCTATTGAAATTAGTAAACAAAATAAATCAGAATTAGTAGCATCAAATATTTGTGAAGTTTATTATGATTTCTCTATGCATTATAAAAAAAATAAAGATTTCGAAAAAGCCAATTACTATTTGACTTTGTATGATTCTTTAAAAAGCAAAATCTACAATGATGAAAAAGCGAATAGTGTTCAATATCAAGGTTTACATATCGAATTAGATGAATATAAAAGACAAGTTGATAAAATTGATGGCGAAAAAGTAATGCAAGATAAGCATAACAAAGAGTCTAAATTAATAATAATATTATTTATTTTTGTCGTTATTATCTTATTACTCTTAATGTTAACGCTGTATAAAAACAGTACGATAAGAGATAAATCAAATTTAGAATTAAAAAAAGCCAATGAAGCCTTAGTATTAGCTAAAGAAAGCGCTGAGGAAGCTTCTCAAATGAAATCACAATTTGTATCAACCATTACCCACGAACTCAGGACACCACTTTATGGAGTTATTGGCATCACCGATATTATAGTGGATGAACACAAAGAATTAGCCAATAGTCCACACCTAAAATCATTAAAATTTTCAGCAAAATACCTACTTTCATTAGTGAATGATATCCTTCAAATTAATAAAATTGATGAAAATAGAATAGTTCTTGAAAGTTTGATTTTTAATCTAACCGATGAAATAGCCACCATTAAAAACTCCCTAGATTTTATAGCCAATAGAAACCATGATGTGTTAATTGTTGAAATTGATACTGCAATTCCTGAATTTCTTATCGGTGACAAATTACGTCTTTCGCAAATTATAATGAATCTGGCAAGCAACGCCTTAAAGTTTACAAAAAATGGATCAGTTGTAATTACTGCCGATTTAGAAAAAGTTGAAGGCACTATGAATTACATTACTTTCAAAGTTAAAGACACCGGAATTGGTATAGCCAAAGAATATCAAGATAAAATTTTTGATAAGTTTGTTCAAATTGAACGCAAAGAAGAAGATTATCAAGGAACAGGCTTGGGATTGACCATTGTTACAAAATTAATAGATCTTTTTAAAAGTGAAATACATTTAGAAAGTGAAGAAAACGTTGGAACCACATTTACATTTACCATAGGATTTGAATATGATGAAGAAAAATCAAAAGAAATTATAAATAATATTGAAGTCGATATCTCTTCAACAGAAACCTACAATATTCTCGTTGTTGAAGACAACAAGATTAATCAAGTTGTCACTAAAAAGATTATTCAAAATAGTAACATGACCTGTACCATCGTTGATGATGGATACGCAGCAATGGTCGCTCTCGATAGAGAACATTTTGATTTAATCCTTATGGATATTAACATGCCATTGATCAACGGTTTTGAAACCACTCGAAAAATCAGAGCCAAAGGAATCACTATTCCTATTATTGCTTTAACTGCTTTCGATAAACAAGAAGTTACAGAAGAAGCCTTCTCTTCAGGTATGAACGACATTATTGTCAAACCATTTGAACCTTTAAAACTCTATCAAGTTATTTCAGATCAGATAGATAAGAAGGAAGACAAAGAGTCGTAAAATTTAGGGTTCAATGATACTTAATGCCTTTGGTAAAATTCTTTCAACAAATTTACTGTAAGCCAATCTTGAAGGATGTAATCCATCAGCAGCAACTAAATCAGGTTGTGTCAATCCCAACTGAGTAATGTCGGTAATATTTACATACGTTATAGTGTTTGCAGTACAATAATTTTCTATAAAAGTATTGTAAATAGCAATTTGAGATGAAATGTTTGTACTACCATTTCCAAAAGGAGTATACGCATAATCTGGAATCGAAACTACAATCAAATTTTCCTTTTTACTTTTTCCTAATTCAATTGCTTTTACGACTAACTCTGAAAATTCTTGTTGAAATAAATCAAATGGCATGTTTTGATATTGGTTGTTTACACCAATCAAAAGCGTAACCAAATCAAAATCATTAGATGGATTTTGACTTACAATGGCAGATTTTAAGTTACTAGTTGTCCAACCTGTTTGTGCAATTATTGTAGTACTAAAATTATCATTTGTATTTAATCTTTTTTTAATGCTATCTTTTAATTGTTCTGGGAATCGACAAGTTTCACAAACACTTTGACCTATAGTATAACTATCACCAAGGGCTAAATAGTTGTAGTTTTTGGGTGTTGCAACTAAAGCACTATCAGTACTGCAACTTTGAAGTAATACAATTGCTCCGAAAACACATACTATACTTTTAAAGAATTTCATGAACTCTTGTTTTTTTACTTAAAATTACGAGAACAAGACAGTATTGGTTAGAAGGTAATTATACCAATTCTAGCTTGGATTCAATTTTTTCCTCTATCGCGTCCCAAAGTCCGATTCTTTTTTCGAGTGCCAAAATTGAAATTTCCTCAACATCTTTCCATTTCTGCTCATCATCTTGACAAAGCTCAACAATCATCTGCATTGCCATTGGACCGTGTTCGTCGGCATCTAATTCGATATGTCTTTCGAAATAATAAATCAGTTTTGACAGATCGATTTCAGGAAAGTTTTGCTGAAAGTTTTTGAGGATTTCGGTAAACATATTCGGAATCAGATCTTCTCTTCCAAAGGTAAAAGCAGCAGCAATTTTATGCGTTTTTCCTTCTTCGATAATTCGGAAAGTGAAATCTAAGAATGCTTTTATTTTTGGATGTAAATTACTTTGCTTAATGGCGACAAAAATATTTTTAGTATCAACTACAGTTTGTAAAAAAGCCTCCAATTCTAAGGTTTGAGCACCACAATTTTTCATGGCATCGACATACATTTCAAAATGACTCAAACGCTTTCCATCCAAAGTCAAATCACTTTCTTCTGCCAAAACAATTTCGTTGATGAGATACCTTGTTTCCGGATTTTGTGAGGCAAACCATGGTGTAGTCGTACAAGTCAGTTTATTTTGCAATGCCTTAAGTAGCGACATAAAATCCCAAACGGCATAGACATGATTTTCTAAAAACTGATGCAAATCAGCTATCGTTTTTACTTTTTCATATAGCGGATGTTGCAGCAGGATTTCTTTTTGGGAAGCTATTTTTTTATTGATGAATGGTATATTCATAACGTTTTTTATACTTTATTGGTTATTATAATTATAATGAACTGAAAAAATGTAAAAGTAAAAATGCTTCCCTGAATGAAGAAGCATTTTGTATAAATTTTATCTATTGTTTAATTTTATTTAAAAGCGGGTATTCCAGTAATATCAGCTCCAGTAATCAACAAGTGTATGTCGTGTGTTCCTTCATAAGTAATTACACTTTCTAAATTCATACTGTGGCGCATAATCGAATATTCACCGGTAATTCCCATTCCGCCTAACATTTGTCTTGCTTCACGAGCAATGTGAATCGCCATGTCCACGTTGTTTCTTTTCGCCATCGAGATTTGTGCCGTTGTAGCTTTCCCTTCATTTCTTAAAACACCCAATCGCCAAGTCAACAATTGTGCTTTGGTAATTTCGGTAATCATTTCGGCTAGTTTCTTTTGTTGTAATTGAAATGAAGCAATTGGTTTGTCAAACTGTATACGTTCTTTCGCATAACGCAATGCAGTATCATAACAATCCATTGCGGCACCAATTGCACCCCAAGCAATTCCATATCGTGCCGAATCCAAGCATTGCATCGGAGCACCCAAACCGGATTTTCCGGGCATCAAGTTTTCTTTTGGCACTTTTACATTATCAAAAATCAATTCACCAGTTGAAGATGCACGTAGCGACCATTTGTTATGTGTTTCTGGAGTGGTAAAACCTTCCATGCCACGTTCAACGATTAATCCGTGAATTCTTCCTTCTTCATTTTTTGCCCAAACAACGGCAACATCTGCAAAAGGCGCATTCGATATCCACATTTTAGCACCATTTAATAAATAATGGTCACCCATATCTTTGAAATTAGTAGTCATCCCAGAAGGATTAGAACCATGATCTGGCTCTGTTAATCCAAAACAACCCATAAATTCGCCAGTGGCTAATTTTGGTAAGTACTTTTGGCGTTGCTCCTCTGTTCCGAATTTCCAAATAGGATACATCACTAATGACGATTGCACTGATGATGTCGAGCGAACACCCGAATCACCTCTTTCAATTTCTTGCATAATCAAACCATACGAAATTTGGTCTAAACCAGCACCACCATATTCCTCCGGAATATACGGGCCAAAACCTCCAATTTCACCTAAACCTTTAATGATTTGTTTCGGAAATTCAGCACGTTGCGCATAGTCTTCAATGATTGGAGAAACTTCACGTTTTACCCATGCACGAGCAGAATCGCGAACTAATTTATGTTCATCAGTTAATAAATCGTCTAAATTGTAATAATCAGGAGCTTGAAATAAATCGGGTCTCATAGTGTATAATTTGGTTTACGAAATCGTTTGCAAAGGTAAGAAAACATATTTGAGATTGCGTTGAACGATTGTTATTTTTTCAAGCTTTTTCCAGCTATACGCTCTATCTTTTTATACCTAACAGGTTTTTAAAACCTGTTAGGTATAAAAAGGATGCCGCTGCTATCTGGGCTAGGGCTACATCTTTAAATAAAACTCTTTTGTAAGATTAATGTAATCATTAGTATATTCATGTCTATTCATTTCAATCACCAACTCATCAGCAGTTAACACCGATAATTCATAACGTTTAAAAGCTAAAAGACTTCTCTTAATTTCGGTAGTTGGTGTTCCTTTTACACGAGTAATTCTTATTGGATAAAGCTCAACTTCTGCACACAAATCAATAAAACGGTTTTCTTCATTGAAAGGAATAATTACTGCAAAAACTCCATTTTCAGACAATAATACATCCGCAGCTTCTACTAAATCTTCAAAAGGCAAAGCGTGTTGAAAGCGCGCTAAATCACGCTGTTCATTGTTGGTTTTAAAATCTTCAGAATAAAAAGGCGGATTGGAAATAATTAAATCATACTCCTCTTCGGGTTCGTCCATAAATTCATCTAAACCTGCATGAAAACAAAATAATCGAGCTGTCCAAGGAGAATTTTCAAAATTGTCGACGGCTTGTTCGTACGCGTCGTCGTCAATTTCAAGGGCATCAATTTGTTTGGCTTTACTTCTTTGTGCAAGCATTAAAGAAAGAACTCCAGTTCCAGCTCCAATATCTAAAATAGAATAAGGATTATTGTCAATCGGACACCAAGCTCCAAGTAAAACACTATCGGTGCCAATTTTCATGGCACATTTATCTTGTTGAACAGCAAATTGTTTGAATTGGAATTTAGACAACTTAGATTAGTTAGATTGTTAGATTTTTATATTCTTTCTATAGCCGAAGGCCTTTCTAAAAGCGCAGCTTGTCTAAAAATCTGTAGCGAAGCGTATCTAAAGATACATTTCTATAAGACCTTCCGGTAAATCCATTATTACCTTTTTGTTATCACGATCAATTTTTACTAAAAAATGATCAATCATTGGAATAAGTATCTCAACCTCACCATTTAAAACCTCGAAAAGAGGTTGTGCAGAACTGTCGTTTATGGATTGAATTTCACCAACAATTCCTAATCGTTTGTCCTCCACTTTAAATCCAATTACTTCATGGAAATAAAATTTGTCACCGGTGAGTTTTGGTAACATCTTTAAAGGAAGATATACTGGTAAACCAAGTATTTTATCAGCTTCCTCTTCATTGTTTACGTCTTCAAAGCGAACACGGAGAAAATCGTTTTTGTGTAGGTTACTGTTTTCAATAAAAAATGGAACCAGATTATTGTTGAATTCAACAAATACTGATTCCATATTTTCATATAATTCGGGTTCGTCGGTATCTAAATAGATAAGAACTTCTCCTTTGAAACTAAATTTTTTAGCGATTTTGCCAAGATAGAAACATTCTTCTTTACGCATTTTATCGCAATGAATTAAGCTTCTGTCTCTTCGCTAGCTTCTTCAGCAGCTGGAGCTTCTTCTTCTGTAGTTACTTCAGCAACTACTTCTTTAGTAGCAGTTTCAGCTATAGCTTCTTCTTCAACAGCAACTTCAGCAACAGCTTCAACTTCAGGAGTAGTTTCAGCTACAACTTCTTCTTCAACAGCAACTTCAGCAACAGTTTCAACTTCAGGAGTAGTTTCAGCTACAACTTCTTCTTCAACAGCAACTTCAGCAACAGTTTCAACTTCAGGAGTGATTTCAGCTACAACGTCTTCTTCAACAGCAGCTTCTTCAACTACTTTTGCAGCTTCAACGGCTGCGTTTGCACGTTTTTCGTTAGCTACTTTTTCAGCTTTTAATGCTTTTGCTTTTGCATCCGATTGTGCTTTTGTTAATCCCTCTTTTTTAGAATCAACTTTACCAGCTTTAGCTTCCAACCAAGTTGCTAATTTAGCATCTGCTTGATCTTGAGTTAAGGCACCTTTACGAACACCACCATCAAGATGATGTTTCAACAAAGCTCCTTTATAAGAAAGAATTGCTTTTGCAGTATCGGTTGGTTGAGCACCATTGTGTAACCATTGTACCGCTTGGTCAAGGTTTAAATCAATAGTTGCAGGATTGGTGTTTGGATTGTAAGTTCCTAATTTTTCAAGGTATTTACCATCTCTTTTTGAACGAGCATCAGCTGCTACGATCCAGTAAAAAGGTTTTTGCTTTTTACCGTGTCTTTGTAATCTAATTTTTACTGACATAATCTTTTTGATTAATTTGAGGTACACGACCTCGGTTATTTAAGGGTGCAAAGATACATTTTTTTTAAAAATAAACTAATTCTGTTGCAAGAATTTATTATTATGGTAATTTGAATTAAATTTTAACGTTATTTTTTTTTATTTTAGATGTAGTTTTAGTTTAAAAAACTATTTTTGTGAGGTAAAAAAAAATGAAATGAGAAAATTTTTGTCCCTTATTGTTATTGCAATTACTTTTTCTTCATGTCAAGAAGATGTAAAATTTAATAATCCTTCACTACAAGGATTAAAAGACGATGTCTTTTGGAGAGCTAACGATGTAAGAGCTTATGTTTATCCAAATGGTCACCTATCCATTGTTGCATATACAGCCTATGATCAACTAACTTTAAGTACAGGTAACACAAATGAAGGTAAATACATTCTTGGGACAACAAATTCCAGTAATACTGCGGAATTTACATCTACTTTTAATGATGCCAATATTGAATACGCCACAATGCCAACAACCGGTCCGGTTTATAGTGTAGCCATATTAAATGGAGGAACAGGTTATACTTCTGATTGTGTGCTTGATGCAAATAGTCAATATGTTTGTAGTTCAACTCATGATACTACAGGAGGTTCTGGTTCTGGTTTAACAGTTTCTTTGGTTGCTAATAGCCTAGGACAAGTTACTTTAATAAATAAAGTTGCTACTACGGGTAATGGCTATTTACCCGGTGATGTTGTAACTATTGCCTCAGGAGATGTTAATTGTACAATTCTAGTTTTGAATGTTCAAAACAGTAATGGTGAAATTTACATTACGGATTACGATAATGTTAACTTTACTGTTACAGGTGAATTTAAGTTTAATGCTTTAAATGTTGATAATAATCCACTTGGTGGAGCCGTTTTAAATTATCAATATGGCGCATTTTATAAAGTTCCAGTTTTTCCGGCACCATAATTATTTGCTTCATTTATAATAAAGTATTATATTTTATTATTATACATTATATTTAGCTTACCTTTGCAATTAAATTTTAATATTTAAATATGAACATATTTGTTGGAAGTCTTCCGTTCAGTATTGACGAAGCAGATTTAAGAGAGTCTTTTGAGGCTTATGGAACGGTTAATTCCGTAAAAATTATTACAGATAAATTTACTGGTAGAAGTAAAGGATTCGGTTTTGTTGAAATGGAAAATGACGAAGAAGCTGAAAAAGCAATCAACGAACTTAACGGAGCATCTGTTGATGGTCGTACAATTGTTGTAAACAAGTCTGAGCCAAAGCCAGAAGGTGAAAGAAGATCATTTAACAATAACAGCCGTGGTGGAAATGACCGTGGAGGTTACGGTGGTGGAAACAGTCGTGGTGGAAATGACCGCGGAGGAAACAGAGGAGGATATTAATTATCAGCTTAGATAAAATTAATTTTTAGATTAATTTTTCAAATATAAACCCATTTAAAAATTGAGATTTTCAATTTTTAAATGGGTTTTTTGTTAATAACTATAATTGATTTCTAAAGGATGAAAATGTATTTTTGTTTAAAACAAAACTGCAGCTTTTAGCTTCGCTCTGTTCGGCTTTGCCTCGGGTGACTATTGCCTTTTGCCTAATTACTTTAGAAATGTACTTAATATTCGATACCGAAACAACAGGATTACCAAAACGTTGGGACTCACCAATTACTGACACCAATAATTGGCCTCGCTGTATTCAAATTGCTTGGCAATTGCATGATGAAATGGGAAAACTCATTGAACATCAAGATTATTTGGTAAAGCCGGATGGTTTTAATATTCCTTATGATGCCGAACGTATTCATGGAATTTCAACCGAATTAGCAGAAGCAGATGGTATTTCTTTATCCGAAGTTTTAGAAAAGTTCAACATTTCATTATCAAAAACTAAATTTATTGTAGGTCAAAATCTTGGTTTTGATATCAATATAATGGGTTGTGAATTTTATCGATTGGGAATTGATAGTCCAATGAGTTCAATGCCTGTTTTAGATACTTGTACCGAAATTACTGCTTCGTTATTAAAATTACCTGGCGGACGTGGTGGAAAGTTTAAACTACCAACGCTTACCGAATTACATCAATATCTTTTTAATGTTCCTTTTGGAGAAGCTCATAATGCAACTGCCGATGTTGAAGCAACTACACGATGTTTTTTAGAATTAATTCGAACCGAAGTTTTTACTAAAAATGAACTACAAGTTGAACAAGAATATTTTGAATCTTTCCAATTAAAAAATCCTAAGCCAATCCAACTAATTGGGTTGCAACATGTCAATTTAAAAGAAGCTTCTGATAAAATTCGTCAGCAACTAGGTGGAAAAAAAACGAATCCAGTTGTAACAGAAGTTTCAATAGATGAGAAACAAATTGTTATTGCTACTGATTTTGTGCATCTACATAATCATACTCAATTTTCAGTTTTGCAATCAACCATCAGTGTAGCGTCTTTAGTTAAAGCAACAATACATCAAAAAATGTCAGCCGTTGCAATTACCGATCACGCGAATTTAATGGGAGCATTTCATTTTGTTCGAGATATTTTGTATCATAATAAATCTGCAGAAGCCAAAAATAAAATAGCTATTGAAAATGGGGAAAATCCCTCTGAAACTATTATAAAACCTATTGTAGGTTGTGAGTTTTTTGTATGTGATGACCATAAAGATAAAACCAGAAAAGACAATGGTTATCAAATTGTATTTCTTGCCAAAACTAAAAAAGGCTATCATAATTTGGCAAAAATGTCCTCGATTGCATACACAGAAGGATTTTATTACGTGCCAAGAATTGATCGGGGTGTTATAGAAAAATATAAAGAAGATATAATTGTTTTATCGGGTAATTTGTACGGAGAAATTCCAAGTAAAATTTTAAACCTCGGTGAAATTCAAGCCGAAGAAAGTTTGATTTGGTGGAAAAATACTTTTGGAGATGACTTATATATTGAAGTGATGCGTCACAATCAAGAAGATGAGAATCGTGTCAACGAAGGTATAATTTCATTAGCAAAAAAGCACCAAGTTAAAATTGTTGCTACCAATAACACTTTTTATATTGACAAAGAAAACTCCAATGCTCACGATATTTTACTTTGTGTACGTGATGGAGAAAAACAAACAACCCCAATAGGTAGAGGTCGTGGCTATCGTTATGGATTGCCAAATCAAGAATATTATTTCAAATCGGGTCAAGAAATGAAACAATTATTCAACAATTTACCCGAAGCTATTTCCAATATTCAAGAAGTTGTTGAAAAAATTGAAATTTATGATTTGGCACGAGAAGTTTTATTGCCAAAATTTGAAATATCAAAAAATTTTTTAGTTCCAGAGGATGATAGCGATGGAGGTAAACGTGGAGAAAATGCCTATTTAAAAGAGCTCACATTTATTGGTGCAAAAAGAAGATACAAAGAAATCACACCAGATATTCAAGAACGCATCGAATTTGAATTGTTAACCATCGAAAATTCAGGGTATCCGGGTTATTTTTTAATTGTACAAGATTTTATTGCCGCCGCAAGAAGGATGGATGTTTCTGTTGGCCCTGGTCGTGGTTCAGCCGCAGGTTCTGTAGTGGCATATTGCCTCGGAATTACCAATATTGACCCGTTATTATACAATCTGCTTTTTGAACGTTTCCTTAATCCGGATCGTGTCTCTTTACCCGATATTGATATTGATTTCGATGATGAAGGTAGAAGTAAAGTAATGGATTACGTTATCGAAAAATACGGATCAAAACAAGTAGCACAAATTATTACCTATGGAACTATGGCCGCTAAATCAGCCATTCGTGACACGGCAAGAGTTTTGGATTTACCACTTTTTGAAGCCGATAAAATTGCCAAATTAATTCCTAATTTAATTCCTTCAAAATGGAATTTGTCTCGTTTTTTAAACGATACCGAAGCCGAAATTAAAAAGGTACTTCGTCAAGAAGATTTCGAGAAAATAAAAGAACTAATTGCTATTACTAACGGAGACGATTTAAGTAGTGAAACCATACAGCAAGCTCAAATTCTAGAAGGGAATCTCCGGAATACAGGAATTCATGCCTGTGGTGTGATTATTACACCAAGCGATATTACAAATTTTGTACCTGTTGCTACAGCCAAAGACAGTGATTTATATGTCACCCAATTTGATAACTCTGTTGTAGAGAGTGCCGGATTATTGAAAATGGATTTCTTGGGTTTAAAAACATTGACTTTAATAAAAGATACCGTAAAATTGGTGAAATATCGAAATGATATCGAAATCAATCCAGATGAATTTCCAATTGATGATGCAAAAACTTATGAACTCTTTCAACGTGGAGAAACCGTTGGGATTTTCCAATATGAAAGTGCTGGAATGCAAAAGTATTTAAGAGAACTAAAACCTACAGTTTTTAACGATTTGATTGCTATGAATGCTTTGTATCGTCCTGGTCCAATTGCCTACATTCCTAGTTTTATCAAACGAAAAAATGGAGAAGAACCCATAGAATATGATCTTGATGTTTGCGAAGAATTATTAAAAGACACCTACGGAATTACAGTTTATCAAGAGCAGGTTATGCTTTTATCACAAAAACTGGCTGACTTTTCTAAAGGTGATGCTGATGTTTTGCGTAAAGCAATGGGGAAAAAACAACGTGATGTATTGGATAAAATGAAGCCTAAATTCATTGCGCAAGCAGTTTCAAAAGGTCATGCTGAAGAGAAATTAGAAAAAATATGGAAAGACTGGGAAGCCTTTGCTGAGTATGCTTTTAATAAGTCGCATTCTACTTGTTACGCTTGGATTGCTTATCAAACAGCCTATTTGAAAGCCAATTATCCAGCCGAATATATGGCTGCAGTTTTATCCAATAATATGAGCGATATTAAACAGGTTTCCTTTTTTATGGAAGAATGTAAACGTATGGGTTTAAAAGTTTTGGGTCCAGATGTCAATGAAAGTTTTTATAAATTCACAGTAAACGATGATTATGCCGTTCGTTTTGGAATTGGAGCTGTAAAAGGAGTAGGGAATGGTGCTGTACAAACAATTGTTGAAAACCGAAAAGAAGGCAATTACAAATCTATTTTTGACTTAGCAAAGCGAATTGACTTACGTGCAGCTAACAAAAAAGCGTTTGAAAGTTTGGCATTAGCTGGAGGATTCGATTCGTTTCAAGGTACTACACGTGCTCAATATTTCCACATTGAAGGTGAGGGAATCACATTTTTAGAAAAGGCAATTCGATACGGATCTAAATTTCAAGAAAATGAAAATTCTTCCCAAGTAAGTTTGTTTGGTGAGGCTAGCGATGTGCAAATTGCAGAACCTATTGTCCCTCCTTGTGACGATTGGAGCACCATGGAAAAACTAGCTAAAGAAAAAGAAGTGGTTGGGATTTATATATCGGGACATCCCTTGGATGACTTTAAATTTGAAATGCAATATTTCTGTAATTCAAAATTAGAATCACTGAAAAGTTTGGATCAATTCATTGGAAAAAACCTTGCTTTTGGTGGAATAGTAACCAATGTGCAACATCGAACGGCTAAAAACGGGAAAGGCTGGGCAACCTTTATCCTTGAAGGTTATGATGAGAGTTTTGAGTTTCGAATTTTTGATGAAGAATACTTGAAATTTCGACATTTTTTAGGTCAAAATCATTTTGTGTATATAAAAGTTAATATAAAGGACGGTTGGTTAAATAGAGAAACAGGCAAAAAATCAGATCCAAGAATGCAATTTATGATAGTGCAATCATTACAAGATGTGCTAAAAACATTTGCGAAAAAGCTTGTTGTTAAGTTAGATATTATGCATTTGCAAAATGATTTAATACAACAATTAAATACCGTTTTTCAAAAGAATAAAGGAGATAACCAAGTTATGTTTGAAGTTTCTGAAACAGAGAAAATTCAAATGCAAGCTGAAGAAGTTCCTATTGTAGTTGAAGAAATTCTTCTAGATGAGAATGGCGACATACTAGAAGATGAAAATACCCAAACAGTTGTTTTAAAAGAAGTTGATGATATAAGAGTGATTACCAAAATTGAAATGCCTAGTCGTAAATTGAAAATAAACATTTCAAACGATTTATTGATGGAATTAGATAAAATGCAAATCAACTTTAAACTCAATTAATTGTTTCGCATCAATTCTATTAATAACTTTATAATAAAAACTGATTTTTTAAACAAGTATTATTTAATTAAATCCATTAATTTTGCAACAGAATTTAAACAATTTAAAAATATAATTATGGCATTAGCAATAACAGACGCTACTTTTGACGAAGTAGTTTTAAAATCAGATAAACCAGTAGTAGTAGATTTTTGGGCAGCTTGGTGTGGACCTTGTAGAATGGTTGGACCAGTTATCGATGAAGTAGCAACCGAGTACGAAGGTAAAGCCGTTGTTGGAAAAGTTGACGTTGACGCAAACCAAGAATTTGCTGCAAAATATGGTGTTCGTAACATCCCAACAGTTTTAATTTTTCAAAATGGAGAAGTGGTAGGAAGACAAGTAGGGGTTTCTCCAAAGAAAACCTATACTGATGCTATCGATGCGCTGTTGTAATCAATTCTAAATTTTAAAAAAGGGTTTGCGTTGTCAAACTCTTTTTTTATGTAATAAATTCAAATTTTCACCCGAGGTGAAGCTGAATTGTATGAAATAAAATTATCTTTGAAGCATGAAGATAGAAGAACATATAGAAAAAATATCTAGTTTTCAACACCTTGAATTGCTTGCCAATCAAGTGGTAGAAGGTTTTATTTCGGGTATGCACAAATCACCTTTTCATGGCTTTTCAGCCGAGTTTGCCGAACATAAAGTGTACAATGCTGGCGAAAGCACTAAACATATCGATTGGAAATTGTTTGCTAAAACCGATAGATTATACACTAAAAAATATGAAGAAGAAACCAATCTTCGTTGTCATTTAATTATTGATAATTCATCCTCAATGCATTATCCGAGGTTAAAAAATGACGAACCCTTTTTTAATAATAAAATTGGATTTTCCGTTTTAGCTTCAGCGGTTTTAATGAATTTACTAAAGAAACAACGCGATGCAGTAGGGTTAAGTGTTTATTCGGATACCTATGAATATTATGCACCCGAAAAAGGAAGCGATCGTCATCATCGAATGATATTGAACCGATTGGAAAACCTTATAGAAAACCCGAAACAAACCAAAAGTACTGATACGATTACTTTTTTACATCAAATTGCCGAAAAAGTACATCGTCGCTCTATGATTATTTTATTTACAGATATGTTTCAATTGGGCAACCAAGAAGCACTTTTTAATGCCTTACAACATTTAAAACACAACAAACATAAAGTAGTTGTTTTTCATGTGATTGATAAAAAAACCGAGATTAACTTTAATTTCGACAACGCACCACGTAAGTTTATTGATGTTGAAACAGGAGAAGAAATCAATATTTTCGCTGATAATGTTAAAGTGGAATATGAAAAAAGAGTCAACGAATATTTCAAAACTCTTGCATTGAACTGCGCACAAAACAAAATTAAGTATGTTCCAGTGGCAGTTGACGAAAGTTTTGAAAAGATTTTAACGACATACCTTGTTGAGAAACAAATGTTTGGATAATATGCTTATAAACACTAGTATTTTTTTATAAAAAAAGTTGTAAATGTGGAAAACGGTTGTATATTTGCAACCGCAATAACGCAGAGGTTTGGTAGTTCAGTTGGTTAGAATACATGCCTGTCACGCATGGGGTCGCGGGTTCGAGTCCCGTCCAGACCGCGAAATTGGGAAAAGCGATTCAGAAATGAATCGCTTTTTTGCCCAAAAATGTCCCGCAATTTAGGGATAAAAATAGTTGTGTTGTTCGCCACGCCTTTGTAACGTGTGGCATGGTTTAGTAGTTAGACCGATGAAAAGCTTTCCACTTTGTGGATGGCTTTTTTGTTTTTATTGTATTCTTTGATAAATAACTAATTCTTTATTTTTTATTTGTTATTTTTGAAAATACTAACCTGAACAAAAGGTATCATGAAAAATATAATAAGATATGTTGTTTTTACTTTTATATTTACTTGTATTTGCAACACTACTTTCGGACAAATTGAGGTTGCAAAATATTCCGACATCCAATTAAAAGAAGCTCTCTATAAAAAACATAAAAAGGAAGTGCAATCGTTTGTTAAAAAAGATTTTGACACACTTTTTTTTGATTTTTTCCAAAAGCAAAAAGATGAAAATTCTACACTTACTAAAGAAGAATTCAATAGTTATTCCTTAAAGATTGCTATTTACTCTAAGAAGTTAGGGCTTTTGTACAAAGACCAAAAAGAAGAATCACAACGAACAAAACAAGAATGGTTTGATAAAAACTATAAGATTATTTGAACTCAAAAACTATAAAATAAAATATCCTTGAAAAAGCTTTTAGCCGTATTAATTTTAATTTCATGCAGTACTTCTTGCCAATACTTTGAGAAGAAAGTGCCTAATGAAGATGAATTATTAGAAAAGCAAATCAAAGCTATCAATTGGGATAAAGTAGACGAATATCCATCGGTTTTAGAATGTGAAAAGTTAATGGATAAATCCCAGCGAGAACTCTGCTTCTTCGAATTTTTAACTAATACTATTCAACAAAAAATAGGAATGGATAGCCTTACTACTTTATATCCAAAAATTGATACCATAGAAGTGAAAGTAACAATTTATCCCGATGCTAGATTGCAATTTGAACCTCAATTTCCAAAAGATACCGTAGCCTACGACACTATAAAAATAGATAGTATCCTTAAATCTCGTTTGATTGATTTTCCAAAAATTAATCCTGCTATCAAAAGAGGAATTCCTGTGAAAACACAATTTGTATTACCAGTAATCTTAAAAAGAGAATAGTTTTATTTACTAAAGTTTCTCCCTTTCCAAGTAAAACCCCAAAACAAAGAATAAATTCCGACCAAGCTACAGTAGAAAGGATATAATAAACTACTTGCCAATGGGAGTAAAAACTTACCATTTCGTAAATAAATGTTGGTTTTGAAAAGTAAAAAATAATCGGCTAGATACTTAATTGAGAAAACTATCAGTACTATTTTCCCATCAAAATAACCTACAACCCACAACCCACAACTCACAACCAAACTCAAACTCATCATTAAAACCACAACGGCTAACATTTTAGCATAGATACTTTTGTAACCTGATGTTTTACCTGCCCAACGAACACGTTGCATGAAAAAGGTGTATAAATCGTTTTCTGGTTTGGTTTTTACTATGAAATGGGGGTTTTTTAAATACTGTACTTTTTCGGGAACTTTTGCCAGTGCTTTTTGTAATAAGAATACATCATCGCCACTAGCAATGTTGGAATTACCATTAAAACCATCCAATTCATTAAACAATTTTTTGGTATAAGCAAAATTGGCACCATTACACATAAAGGGTTTGTCAATCCCAAAACTTCCTATAGTGGTTCCTTGTAAACTCAGTAAATCCATTTGTTGGAATTGATGAAACCAGTTGTTATTTGTTTTATAAACCACCGCGCCAACTACCATTTCTACATTATTATTTTGAATGAAATTGTCTAAAGTTAACAACCAATTTTCGGGTACAATACAATCGGCATCAGTGGTAACAATCCAATCGTGTTTTGCAATGGGTAAAGCTCTACCAATAGCATCTTTTTTTGGTGAATTGGATAAACGAAGGTTTTCTAAAAGCGTGGTATCGATGGTATCATTGTCCATTCGCCATCGAATGCAGATGCGTTCTGATACATCTTTTGAAAAATCGTCCACCATGATAATTTCAATTAACTCATGAGGATAATTCAATTTTGAAAATGATTGTAATAACTTGGGTAAATTTTTGGCTTCATTCCGAAAAGGAACTACGATTGAAAAAGCTGTTTTCGGCTTTTGATTGGTGTTTACAAACGTATTTATTTTATTAAATCCAAAGATTAATTGGATAATAAAAAAATAATAAACTATTAAAATTGAGAAAATAACAATTAGTATCATATCAAAAATAGGTAAAGATTATTCAAATGAATTACTTAATAACCTTAATTTCTTAATGGTTTAAAAAATCAATCTTTAATTTTAAAATTCAAAACAAAATAACTTCCAATAGCAACAGGAATGACAACATTCAAAAACCACATCAGTGAACTTATAAAGACGACAACCCATTCATTAACTCCCAACTTTCCGAAGAAAAACATGGCGACACTTCCTTTTACTGCAAAGTCTAAAAACTGAAAACTTGGTAATGATGATGCTAAAAAGTAAACAGCCGCAATAGCAGCCATTAAAGTTATATAAGGTAAATCTACGTCAAAAACTAGAAATAAAAAATAGTATTGATGTGAAAAAACCAAATAGCGTCCAATACCCAAAAGGATGTTTTTTTTATGAATAGATTTTGGAATTTCGTTGATTTTATAAATTAGTTTTTCGATGGAATAGCCTTTTATTTTGATTTTTTTGGAAAGACGTGCCAAAAACCAAAGACCAAAAATCAAAAGTACTATGGCTATCACCCAAAATGTATATCCTAAAAGCAATAACCCAATTGTCCCAAAAACTATGGTTAAAATGAGTTGTATTCCGTTACAGAAAAGGTTTAAAAAAATTATTTTTTTGGCTTTTATTTTTTCAAAAAACATCGCTTTACCTGCATATTCTCCCAAACCATTAGGGGTAAAAATTCCTGCGGTTAAAGCGCCAAGAACTTGTTTTGTAGCTTCTCCAACGGAAATGGGTTTGATAAATGCGACTAAATTTTGCCATTTTAAAATTTCCAAAAAGCGATTGGTAAAACTAAAGGATACTAAAAACAGTATGCCTAAAATAGATTGTTTCTCCTTGACTAATGCCGCAAATTTTACCCAATCCAATTTATTATTAGTAACTAATTGATGGTAAATAAAATAAAAAGCAGTAATAACAATCAAAAGTTTGATTATAAAAACGCCGAATTGTTTAGCTTTGTGAGGAATTGTAATCATTGTTGCAAAGTAAAGAAAAACTATTACACAAAGTTAGCTGAGTATCACAAAGGCTCACAAAGATTTTATTTTAACTTCTTCGTGTATCTCTTTTGTTCTCTGTGTGCCTCCGTGAAACAAAAAAAGCATGGCAAACGAACGCATCATATTAGGAATTGATCCCGGAACTACCATTATGGGTTTTGGATTGATAAAAGTGGTAAATAAAAAAATGGAGTTCATCCAATTGAACGAATTGCAATTGTCAAAATATGACAATCATTATCAAAAATTAAAAATTATTTTTGAACGAACCATCGAACTTATCGACACGCATAATCCCGATGAAATTGCTATTGAAGCCCCTTTTTTTGGAAAGAATGTGCAATCCATGTTGAAACTAGGTAGAGCACAAGGTGTTGCCATGGCAGCAGGACTTTCCAGAGATATTCCTATTACGGAATACGAACCCAAGAAAATAAAAATGGCCATTACTGGAAACGGAAATGCTAGCAAAGAGCAAGTTGCCAAAATGCTTCAACAACTTCTTGGCTTAAAAGAATTGCCAAAAAATCTCGATTCTACCGATGGTTTAGCTGCTGCAGTTTGTCATTTTTTCAACTCTGGAAAAACTGTTGGTGAAAAAAGTTATACGGGTTGGGATGCATTTGTAAAACAAAATGAAGAACGAGTAAAAAAATAGTGTTCAGTAAACAGATCTGATCACTAAAAACTGAATACTGAACACCAATTAAATGTCAGGCATCTACATACATATCCCTTTCTGCAAACAAGCCTGTCACTATTGCGACTTTCATTTTTCGATTTCACTGAAGAAGAAAGACGCAATGGTTTTGGCATTGGCTAAAGAAATCCAATTGCGTAAAAATGAGTTTCAGGATGAAATTATTGAAACTATTTATTTTGGAGGCGGTACTCCAAGTATTTTGGAAGTTTCAGATTTGAAGCTATTAATTGACACTGTTTTTTCTAATTACAAGGTAATTGAAAATCCTGAAATCACAGTTGAAGCAAATCCAGATGATTTAACCGAACAGAGAATCATCGAATTGTCAAATAATCTTGTGAACCGATTGAGTATCGGAATCCAATCTTTTTTTGAAGACGATTTGAAGATGATGAATCGTGCCCATAATGAAGAGGAGTCCAAAAGGTGTTTGGAATTGGCCACAAAGTATTTTGACAACATTTCTATCGATTTGATTTATGGTGTTCCGGGAATGACCAACGAAAAATGGCTCAAAAATATTGAAACTGCTTTGTCGTTTAATATTCCGCATATTTCTAGTTATGCTTTAACAGTCGAACCCAAAACGGCTTTACATACTTTTATCCAAAAAGGAATTATTCCAAAACTTGATGATGAAGTAGCACATCAACATTTTCAATTGTTAGCTGACAAACTGGAACAAAACGGATTTATACATTACGAATTGTCCAATTTTGGGAAAGAAAATTATTTCTCCAAAAACAATTCGAGTTATTGGTTGGGTAAAAAATATATTGGCATTGGACCTTCGGCACATAGTTATGATGGGATTTCTAGAAGTTGGAATGTGTCGAATAATACGATGTATTTAAAGTCAATAGCAGAAAATAAGTTACCTTCAGAAACCGAAATTTTATCCAAAACCGATCGCTATAATGAATATATCATGACAGGTTTGCGAACCATTTGGGGTGTTTCATTACCAAGAATTGAGGAAGAATTTGGTATGACATATTCAGATTATTTAATCAAGCAATCTGAAAAATTCATCAATGATGATTTGCTTTTCATTGAAAACAATATTCTAAAAACTACCAAAAAAGGAAAGTTTTTGACTGATGGAATTGCTAGTGATTTGTTTTTATTAAATTTGGAGTAACTTAACCGCAAGGTTCGCAAAGAATTACGCAAGGTTCACAAAGATTTTTATTATGACAGAAAATGAATTGTCAAAAATAGTTTTTGATTGTGCTTTGAAAGTGCATCAAAATTTAGGGCCAGGCCTTTTAGAAAGCGCCTATGAAGAGTGTTTATTGGTCTCAAAAATAGTTAAAACTATGCACTTTAGTGCATTTTGCTTTCAGCTTCTAAAAATGTTATATTTGTTTGATGGATTTTCAAAGAACAAATGGTCATTCAGTTTCACGTCTCACAGCTCATATAGTTTGGGTTACGAA
>CALQAH020000042.1 GCA_943328505.2 Rhizobium sp. Q54
AATTGAAGTTGTATTACTTGAAAACAAGATGAAGTATTTGATTCAACTCGTATATAAATAGTTTGATTTAAATTGATTGTTGGGTAATTAGATGGATTAGGTATCGATGTCCCATCAATATTTGCATCCGTACTAGTTTCATGAAAAGTTACAGTGTAATTAGGATTTCCTCCAGTTATAGTATTAATAAGTTGAGTTAAATTAAATATTTCATAACCATCATTATTTGGATCACACAATTGTAATGGCTGAGGTATGTTAACCGTAAAATTTGCTGTAAACGAAACTACAATAGGTTCAATATCAAAACATAAACCAAGTGTGCTTTTAATGTAATACGTATTTGCAACAGAAATAGCATTAGGGTTTAACAAAGGAACTGTGCAGGCAATATCTTGCCAATAACTTAAAATTCCAGCTCCTGTACTTCCAATAGTAACTGCAGGCAAAGTAATATCAACAGTAGCAGGAGAACATACAGTTGGTGGATTCGTAATTACTAAATTAACACTATTTATTGTAACAACAACCGGGTTAATATCTACACATAAACCAGCAGTGCTTTTAATATAATAGGTACCACTTAATGTTATTGCTGTAGGATTTGCTAAAGGAGTTGTTGCAGTTGCATTTGTCCAATAAGATAATATTCCACCACCAGTAGATCCTGCAGTTGTAGCTGGTAAAGTAATATCAACTGTTGTTGGTGAACAAGCAATTGGGGGATTGGTAATATTTAAAACTGGTGATGGGTTAATTGTAACAACAACTGGTTTTATGTCTGTACAAGTTCCTACAGTACTTTTAATATAATAGGTATTACTTATTGAAATTGCAGTTGGATTTACTAAAGTAGTTGTTGCAGTGACATTTGTCCAATAGGATAATGTTCCACCACCTGTACTTCCTGCTGTTACTGCTGGTAATGTAATGTCTACAGTGTTAGGTGAACAAACTGCAAGTGGATTAGTAATATTTAAAACAGGTTTAGGATTAATAGTTACCACAACTGGATTAATATCTGTACATGTTCCAAGTGTACTTTTAATATAATAAGTATTACTAATAGAAATTGCTGTAGGATTTGCTAGAGCAATTGTTGCTGCAGCATTTGTCCAATACGATAAGGTTCCGCCACCTGTACTTCCTGCAGTTACAGTAGGTGCAGTAATATCAACTGTAGCTGGTGAACAAACTGTTGGTGGATTAGTTATATTTAAAACCGGTGAAGGATTTATAATAACGACAACTGGATTTGTAACTGTACAGGTTCCAACGGTACTTTTTATGTAATAAGTATTACTTACTGCAATTGCGGTTGGATTAGCCAAAGCTGTTGTTGCAGCAGCATTCGTCCAATAGGTCAAAGTTCCGCCACCTGTACTTCCAGCAGTAACAGCAGGTAAAGTAATATCTACTGTATTTGGAGAACAAACCGCAGATGGATTTGTAATATTTAAGACTGGAGTTGCCGTTATTGTTACAACTACAGGATTTATATCTGAACATGTTCCAACAGTACTTTTAATATAATAGGTATTACCAATTGTTATTGCGGTTGGATTTGCTAAAGGTATTGTTGCAGTCGCATTTGTCCAATAAGTTAATATTCCACCTCCAATGCTTCCGGCTGTTACAGCAGGCAAAGTAATATCTACACTAGCTGGCGAACAAGCTGTTGGAGGATTAGTAATATTTAAAACGGGTGAAGGGTTAATTGTAACTATAACTGGTTTAATATCAATACAAGTACCAAGTGTACTTTTGATATAATAAGTTCCGCTTGTTGCAATTGCAGTTGGGTTTCCTAAAGGTGTTGTTGCTGTTGCATCAGTCCAATAGCTTAGTATTCCTCCTCCTGTACTACCAGCTGTGACTGCAGCTAAAGTAATATTTATAGTATTTGGGGCACAAACTGCGACTGGATTTGTAATCGTTAATGATGGTGAAGCGTTAATCGATACCACTACAGGATTAATATCTATACAATTTCCGAGTGAGCTTTTGATATAATAAGTTCCACTAGTTGTAATAGCGGTCGGGTTAGTTAATGCTATTGTTGCAGCTGCATTAGTCCAATAACTCAATGTACCACCCCCAGTACTTCCTGCGGTTACAGCAGGTAAAGTAATGTTAACTGTATTTGGTGAACATACTGCTACTGGGTTTGTAATAGTTAAGACTGGAGTTACAGTGCATGGAACACTACATGTAACTGTTGATGATGGTGTACATATTCCATTCCAAGTTAACGTAAACGCAACCTCTTGACCTTGAGAAAGTCCTGTCACAGTATAACTTGAAAATGGAGAAACAAATGGATTATACACCCCAGATATAGCAGGGCCACCATCTATAGTATAACTGTAATTTACAGTTAAATTTCCAACATTATTAAAATCAAAATTTATAGAACTAGCAGTTGTAAACGGACTTGAAAAATCACAATATAAGAGTGGAGGTATTGTTGGTGGATTATTTCCTATAGTGACAGAAATTAATGCTCTGATACTTTCACAACCACCTACAGTTTGACTTACATAATAGCTTATTGTTGAACCAATTGCTCCATTAGTTAAAGGAGTTGGCGCTGTTGCTGAAGCAACGCCTCCAGTTGCGTTTGTTCCGTACCAATTTAAAACCCCTCCAGATGATGGAGTAGCTGTTAATGGAACTGCAGCTGCATTTTGGCAATACGTAATTGGTGTTGTTACAACAGGAGCTCCAGGAGAAGGAGCTGCATTAATAGTTAATGGTATTGGATTTGAAATACATCCTGAAACTAAATCTTTAATAACAACATTATAGGTATTTGGAACTAGTCCTGTAAAAGTTAAAGAAGTTTGATAAGTGACACCACCATCAATACTATATAAATAATTTGCTGCAGCATACAAATATCCTCCAACATTGGTATAATCTTGTGGGTCAAAAGCATTCCAATTTGCAGGATTCCAAGTCATACTAGGATGGGGTGCTGTAGTTATTCTTCTATACGTATAGCCTGACTGTCCAGAGGGTGTAAAGGATACACCGGTAGTATTTCCCCATAAATCAATCTCAACATCTGCGCTAGTTGTTAATCTAATATTATCATTATCATTCACTCCTGTACAAGTTTGAACGAGTAAGTTGGGAGTAACACCACCAGCATTTGTTCCACTACCCACTGCAATCACATATGAAGAATTAGTTGCTAAGGTACCTGTCAATGGAAAATCACATACAGAAGTGACAGTTCCACTACCATTATTATAAATTTTTAATTTATAATTGGCTAAATTTTTTGATACACCAGTACCATTAAATATTTCTATATAGGTAAGTGCCCCAACATCCTCATCGGTAACTTCAGAAATAAATAAATTGTTTGGTACTGGTAAAGGAGAAGGATTTACTGGACTAGTAAAAACAATCGTTCCTGTTGGAATGGTACATGTTGGTTGTTGTGTAATGCTAACAGCTGGCACCGGACATGGTAAAGAAGCAACACATGTTTGTGTAGCAGATGCAATGGTACATCCAGTTCCATTAGGTGTGACGGTTATTGTAACAAAATCATTGTTATTTAAAGAGTTTACTGAATATGAAGGTACAGCTGAATTACCTCCATTTATTACAGTTCCATTATTAATGGAATAAGAAATAGAATAGTTGGTAGCACCAGCAACTGCCGGCCAATTAAAATTCACTGAATTTGTTGTAGAAACTCCACAACTAATTACTGGAGGTAATGGAGTATTAACAGTAATAACAACATTTTTAGTTAAGTTACAGATTACATTTGTTGTAAAAGTGATATCATCCAGAGCAAAATCATTTCCTACTGGCGTTAGAGTAGAATCAAATAATTGAATATTTGCTAATGTGCTTGCTCCTGAGTTCCAGTTTTGAGAAAAATTTACCCAAGTACAAGTTGAACCTGGTGCATTTAATGTACCTATAGTTACACCATTAATAACTACACGAATCGATGCTGGATTGGTAGCCGCAAGGGTTTGTGCCCAAAAAGAAAGGGTGTAATTCTGACCTGGGTTTACTACTATATTTTGTCCCCAAACTAAGTCATTACCAGCATTTGTAGTTGATCCATCAACTACCATCATTAATCCAAAACCTGTATGATCGGTACAAGGTTGAAATGGAGTAAACCATAAATTGGCATTAGTAGTAATTCCATATGTTTTTTGTGCGCCAGCAGAAACGGTACTGGTTAAATATTGATAATCTGTATCAAATCCAATGTTTCCATTTGAAAAGTTACCATTATAGGCTAAATCTACATTAGAATTTGAATTTGAGGATACAGTGTAAGTTGTTGTTTGTGTTGGGCTCACTGTTGGTGTTGCGCTATTAGGAGCAACCAAAGTTGCATCTGCGGGTGACGCAGTCCAAGTGTAACCATTTGTACTACCACTTGCTGTTAACACTGTAGAGTTTCCACTACAAATTGATGTATTTGCACTTGTTACCAAACCTGTTGGAGCTGTTAAAACAATATTTAAATAAGCAGCAGAAAGACCATTTGCATCCAAAACTTGTAAACCGTAAGTTCCTGGTCCTAATCCGGAAAATATACCCGTAGTATTAGATTGCGTACTTGTTCCAGTTAAATTATAGCCTGTATAAGGTTGTGCTCCTCCATTACCATAACCAACTATTACACCATTATTAACTCCGAAACAAGTCGGATTTGAAGCCGAAAAAGCTAAAGATACTAATACTGGTGGTGCTGTTACAGATAAATCATCTACAGCAAAATCATTACCCGCAAGACTCTTATTATCGTCATACAAATTAATATTAGCACAACTACCTGTCGCGACAAATGTGTATACCACCTCTTGCCAACCTGCTGCCGGTAAAGGTGCCAAAGCATTTCCGGAAATTAAGGTTAAAGAAGTAGATGGTAAAACCTGTATACGAATATCTGCCTGTGTGGCGATGTTAGTAACTGTAGTTGCAATCGATTTTATCCAATAGCTAAACGTATAGGTTGTGCCGATTGTTAACCCGCAAACCCCACTTCCACCTGTTCCTGCGCGCCAAAAATCTTGGACTCCGGGTGCCGAATTTCCATCAAAAACCAACATATTTCCAGTTCCAGTAGTATGATCGCCACCAGCTATAAAATTAGCGGTATTGACAGGTTGAGGATTAGTCGTAAATGCATAGTTGCCAGGGACAGTATTACCTGAAAAAGGACTGACTAATTGTGTATATGCACCCCCAGGAACAAAAAAGCCTATTACAGTTCCCGTTTCAAATCCCCCATTACTGAGTAAATTTTGAGAAAATCCATTATAACTGGATAATGATAGAATAACTAATAATAATTTATATAAAGAGTGATTTAGCGTCATCTTGAGGATATATTTTGAGTAAGTATTTGAATTAATATTTGGGATTTAAAAAAAACAGAATCAAAGATATTGTTTTTATTTTCAGTAGATAGTTTTTTAAAGGAAATTAACCTATAAAAAAACACAACAAAAGAGGATTTTTAATCTATTTTATTGTTTTTTCTTCTAAGTCGTTCTGTCTTCAATAAATTAAGCTCTCTACTAGTTTGTCCAGCTACCGATGTGTTTTCTTCAGCTCTTCGGATAAGGTACGGCATAACATCCCTAACGGGCCCAAATGGCAAATATTTCGCAACATTATAGCCTTTTTCTGCTAAGTTATAGCTGATATTATCGCTCATTCCATACAATTGTCCGTACCAAATACGTGGATCATTTTTAGAAATAGTATTTGCCAATTGCATTTCCATTAATTTATATGAACTTTCTTCATTGTGTGTTCCTGCAAAGATTGCCATTGTATTGATGTGTTTCATCATATATTCTACAGCAACATTATAATTATCGTCTGTAGCTTGTTTTGACTCGCAAATGGGTGTTGGATAACCTTTTTCCTCGGCACGTTTGTGTTCTTTTTCCATATAAGCACCACGCACAAGCTTCATTCCTATGTAAAATCCTTCCGATTTGGCTCTATCATGTAATTTTTTCAAATACGCCACTCTATCCCAACGATACAGTTGCAACGTATTGAAAACAATAACTTTTTCTTTGTTGTATTTTCGCATCATATCTTCAACTAAATCGTCAGCAGCATCTTGCATCCAGCTTTCTTCAGCATCAATTAATAAAGCAACATCTTTACTATGTGCCGTTTTACAAATCAATTCAAAACGCGCCACTATTTTATTCCATTCTAATTGTTCTTCTTGTGAAAGTAATTGCTTCGCTCCTACTTTTTCATACAAATCTATACGTCCTAAACCAGTTGGTTTAAAAACAGCAAAAGGAATTGCTTGACGTTCTTTTGCAAATTCAACTGTTTTTAATGTCATTTCAAGCGCCGCATCAAATTGAGCTTCTTCTTCTTTCCCTTCTACCGAATAATCCAAAACCGATGAAACACCCTTAGTGTACATTTTATCCACAACCGAAAGACAATCATCTTCATTCACACCACCACAAAAATGATCAAAAACGGTAGCACGAATTAAACCATCAACTGGCAAATGAGCTTTTAAGGCAAAATTCGTAACTGCTGTTCCAATGCGAACCAACGGTTGATTGGCTATCATTTTGAACAAAAAATAAGCTCTATCTAATTCGGAATCCGTTTTTAATGCAAAGGCAACTTGTGTATTGTTGAATATTTTTTCCATTGAGTAAAATTGTTGAGCAAATATAGGCAGAGTTTGTAAATTATTCTTAAAAAAAACTAACTTGAAATGTCTATTTTTTTTAACAACTATTGTCTTTAAAAGTTATTTGAGCAACCATAAATTACGAAATGCTTTATTTTTATCATAATCTTGCGCTTGTTTCTCAATATTAAAATAGCGATTACCTCTCGGATCATTGCCAACGCCAGCCAAATAAGCCCAATTTCCCCAATTACTGCACACATCATAATCAATAAGTTGTTGCTCAAAATAGGCTGCTCCATAACGCCAATCGAGTTTCAAATCGTTGCACAAATAGCTCGCTACATTTTGACGTCCTCTATTGCTCATAAAACCCGTTAATTTAAGTTCAATCATATTGGCATCAACAAAATCAACTCCTGTTTTGCCATCAATCCAGCTTTTTAAAATTGTACTATTATGTTTGTTAACTGCAATTCCTTTATTTTGGATACCATTCTGTTGAAAAAATTTCACGTGGTATTTTTTCATCATAAATCTAAAATAATCACGCCATAGTAATTCAAAAACCAACCAATATGTTGATTCGTTAGCCTCATATTGAGCTTCATATTTTTTGAGTTCGAAATAAAGTTCTCTAGGTGACAGGCAACCTAAAGCCAACCAAGCCGAAAATTTTGAGGAATAATTAGACCCAACCATTCCGTTGCGGGTTTCTTTATAATTGGAAATCGATTTTGTTTCAAAAAAATAATGATTTACACGCTCCAAAGCTTTGGTTTCTCCGCCTTCAAACGGAAGCACTGCTCTTGAATCAATGGGTATATTCGCCAAACCTAAGTCGTTTAAAGTTGGTAAATTGATTGGTGGAATTATCGGGGATTTGATTGATAAAGGTTTTTCAAAAACGGTTCTAATGGTAGCATCTTTCTCTGTTTTTTTTCTGAAATTGGTAAAAACATCGGGTATGTCTTTGATGGAAAACGGTAAATCTTCCGCGTGATATAATGTACTTGTACTAAATGTTTCGAATTCGCATCGCAATTTAAAAAGTTCCGATTCTACTAAATCTTCGATTTGGTTTTCTTCATAAGTAACTTCTCGCTTAGCGAAGACTTTATAGGCATTATATTCTTGAACTATTTTTGGAATTTCAACTTCAGGTTTTCCTTTTAAGATGATTAATCCCGAACCTAATTCCCGAAGATTTTTATCTAAATCGGATACAGCTTCTAATAAAAACTGTGCTCTAAAACTTCCTGTTTTTTGAAAGCCATATTCCGTTATTTCAAATTGAGCGTCATCAAAACAATACACTGGAATAATTTCTTCACTTTTGGCAATGGCTTTTACTAATGTTTCATTATCGTGCAACCGCAAATCGGTTTTAAACCAAACTATACTTCTTTTCATAACTCATTTATATTTTTTAAATAATAATCGGCTTGCTCCAACAAAGCACTTTTATCTTCGGGTTTCATTTTTCGCCAAACGTTGTACATCATTCCGATACGAGGATTTTTAGCTAGTTTATCTTCATTTTTATCATAAAAATTCCAATACAAGCTGTTAAACGGACATGCTTTTTCCCCTGTTTTTAATGCTTTTTTATAGAAACAACTACTACAATAATGACTCATTTTATCAATATAGGAAGCGGAACTTACATAAGGTTTTGTACCTACAATTCCGCCATCGGCAAACTGGCTCATCCCACGAGTATTAGTAATTTCGATCCATTCGATAGCATCAATGTAAATTCCGAGGTACCATGCATCTACTTCATCAGGATGAATTCCGGCCAACAAAGCAAAATTTCCTGTAATCATTAATCGTTGAATATGATGCGCATAAGCATAGTCCAAAGATTGTGTGATGGCATCTTTTAGACAATTCATTTTGGTTTTACCTGTCCAAAACCAATCGGGTAATTTTTCTTTATGGTTGAAAAAATTTAAAGAGGCGAATTCGGGCATTTTTAGCCAATAAATACCGCGCATGTATTCGCGCCAACCTATAATTTGTCTAACGAAACCTTCTACTTGATTGTATTCTATTTCATCTTTACGATTTTCCCATTCTTGTATGGCTCTGTCGATTACTTCTTTTGGCGAAATCATTTTAACATTCATCGAAAACGAAATTCGTGCATGGTATAATGACCATTCGTTTGGCGTCATCGCGTCTTGATAGGAACCAAATAAAGGCAAACATTCCGTCACAAAAAAATCAAGTAATGCTATCGATTGTGTTCTGTTTATTGGCCAAACAAAATTGACAGCATCAATGTTACCAATAGTAGAAATAGCTGTATTCTTTAACTCCGAAACTATTTGAGTAACATTATTATTAAAAACTAATGGCGGTGTTGGTTTATGATTTTTGGGCAATTTTTTACGGTTTTCGCCATCATAATTCCATTGCCCTGTTGAAGGTTTGTCACCTTCCATCAGCACATGATGTTTTTTTCTCATGGCGCGATAAAAACTTTCCATCAAATACATTTTTTTGCCTTCAAAGAAGATTCCGAGTTCTTCTCTAGTACTAAAAAAATGCTCTGTATCACAAACCAAAAAAGGTATTGAAAGTTGAGAACAATAGTTTTTAAATACTAAATCCAATCGGTATTCATCGGGCAATTGATATTCAAATTGGGTATAATTATCTTTATTTAATATTGAATCTAAATTCTTTTCGAACGATTGTAAATTGTGCTTATCGTTTAAATGAATGTAAATTACATCATGTTTTTTTGATTTTAGTTCCTCAGCAAACGAGCGCATAGCACTAAAAAAACCAACTACTTTTTGAATATGATGAAGTGCATAATCAGTTTCGGTTCTAACTTCCATCATTAAATAAGTAACAGTATTATCAATGGTTTGAAACCAAGAATGATTATGATTCAACTGGTCGCCGATAATTAACCGAAGTGTTTTTTTATTTTCCATTTTTATTTTCTCTGCATCGATCACTACAATATTTAACTTCTTCCCAAACTTTCTCCCATTTTTTGCGCCAGGAAAAAGGTCTGTTACAAACCACACAGATCCTACTGGGTAAGTTTTGCTTTTTAACGTTGCGCATTAGTAAAATTTAATTTGTTTCTTTTCCATTCAATGGCTACTGATGATCCTTCGGCTATAAAAACCGCTGTTGGTTTTGTATCATTTAAAACCGAAAAGGAGTTGCCGTACATAGCTTTAAAATCGCAGTCAATTTTATAATTTATTACGTCGTGAATATTCCAACTTGGATGTTGCAATCGATATTCTTCTGTTTTATGCTCTCCCGTTTTTGTGTAACCATAATAATGCTCGTATATAAAGTTTTCAAGCGAATCAAGTTTCATTTTGTGAGATGCCAACTCATTTTCGACATAAATACTATTCCATTTTTTATCTAACAACCATTCAAATTTTATTTTTTGGCTGATAAAGTCTTTGATAATGTTGTGCTTGGTAGGTACAACGGTGTAATGCTCTTTATATAATTTGTTTGCCATCCAAGCTACAATTTTGTAGGGAATGGTTTCGTTGATAAAAACAACCCCTCTTTTTATTGTGTTGTCTTCTGTACGAGTGACATAAAATCGTAGGTTGATTTCTTCAAATGTTCCCAATTTAGGAATAGGCACATTGAAAAGTTTAGTTTTTTTGAACATAAAACCCACCAAACTTACATAAGCTTTTCCTTCAAACAAATCAAGGGTAACACCTTTCGGCAAAAAGGGCAACAAAATATTATGGTCAATTTCGTAATTAACCATGATAATGTTTTCCCAATTTGCTTTTAAAAATATAGCCATTATTTGCTTATCTTTTTTAAATTTTTCCTAGTGTTACTGACGTGTTTTTTCAGAATTCGTTTTCCTTCTTCTTTAACTTCATCCGTTTTACGAAAACTCCAGATAATATCGCTAGCGTATTTTCGGGTTGCTTCTATATCAACAATTGGGGCAGGATAGTCTATTCCTATTTCACATTCATACAATTGCTGTTCAATCAAGCTTAATTTCCATGGCTCGTGAATTAAATTCGATGGAACATTGGCTAATTCGGGTAACCATTTTTTGATGAAAATACCTTCGCCATCATGCTCTTCCGAATTTTTTATCGGATTATAAATTCGGATTGTATTAATTCCAGTCACTCCTGATTGCATTTGCAATTGAGGATAATGAATTCCGGGTTCGTAATCTAAAAATTGTCTTGCTAGAAAATGTAGTTCACGCCAATCTTGCCAAAGATTAAACACAAAAAAAGAAACGACCATAGCACGCATTCTGAAGTTAAGATAACCCGTTGCAACCAAACATCGCATGCAAGCATCAACAATGGGAACGCCGGTTTTTCCCTCTTGCCAAGCTTTTATATACATTTCGTTTTTGGTCTTTATTATGGCATCAAAAACAGTATTGATATTGTGGAATTCCATCCGACATTCGTCTTCAAACTTTTGCATAAAATGACAATGCCAGTGCAATCTTGACACAAAATTGAGCATCGCTCTTTTGTTGGAAGCCTTTTCGTAAAACTGATTCGTATATTGATAAATCATCCGCATACTGATGTTTCCATAAGTCAAATAAGGCGATAAACGGCTGCATCCTTTTCTGCTTAAATTGGGTTTTGAAATATGTTTGCTATAATTAATATAGCGTTCTTTTACAAAACTATCTAAATACCTCCAAGCCCAATATTCACCACCTTGTTGGAAGTTTTTATTTCGTGTTGTGATTTCCTTATCTAAACTTGCTCCTTTTAATTGAGCGTATAAATCGGAATCTAAATTTTCAGTTTTTAAACTATTTAAGTCGATAATTTTGAGAGTATCTCGCATTACATTTTCCCAACGCTTGTCCCAATCTTTTCTAGATTTTAATTTCCGAATCACACCATGTAGTTGAAATTCCTTCCACTCGATGGCGTTTTCAGTAAAGTACTGTTGTATTTCAATATCTCTGTCAAACGTAATTTTATTTCCAATTTCCTGATGAGAGAAAACCGAGTTTACCTCATAACTCTTTGTAAGTTCTTCGAAAACCTCTTTAACTTCATTATGAAAGTAATAAATTTTGGCGCTAAACGAATCTAATTTGGCTTGTAAATCAAGAATTGATTCATAAACAAAACGCCAATGTCTGACATCTGAATCGTCATGAGTCATTACAGAAGGCTCGAAAAAATAAACCAATAAAATAGGCAAACCGGATTGTTGCGCATGATACAGTGGCTCATGATCTGTTAATCGTAAATCTCTTTTGAACCAAACAATATTTATCGCTTTTTTACCCAATTTATAGTAATGATGTTAACTCTTTATCGGGTTTAGCATAACTCAATCGGTCTAATTGAATGGTTTTGTGATAACTATCCAATCCTGAACAGGTGATAGTATTTGCTTTTTCTATATCTAAAAAACCATCTTTACATAGGCAATTTTCAGGAAAATCGACTTGAACAATTTCACCAATGACCATAATGGTATTGTTCATGGTGATATCAATCTTTTCTCTAAATGCTACTCCAATTTGTATAGAACTCTCTTTGACAAAAGGAGCTATAAAATCATTAATGTATACAGGTGTTAAACCTGTTTCATCAAATTCTGAAATTGCTGCATCATAACGTGCAGCAGTTTGATGTGCTTTTTTATAAATATTTTCATTGATATGATTCAGTGTATAAAACCCCGTTTCGAGCAAATTACTTAAAGTGTTTCGTTCAGGAGGACTTGGTCTAAAAATTAGTGCAACCAATGCTGGGTTGGCTCCAAGATGAATCAAAGAACTAAAAATGGCAAGGTTTGTTTTTCCTTTTTTATCGATAGTTCCAACAAGAGCAACACTTTTAAAACCTGCTAAACTATTTATAAAATGAACACGTTTTTGTTTTTCCATTTTCATGATATCATCAAAAGAAACCTGTGTTTTCATGTTGTATTTTGTATTATGTTAAAAAGAAAAAGTATCTTTTTCATCTAGTATTATCCACTTTTTGTTACTATTTAGTTGAAAAGTACCTACATGTTCTTTATTCCATTCTTGTGGTGAAATTAATGATAAAAAATACATCCGTTCTTTATCAATATATAAATGATAAATTTCACCAATTACGGGTTCAAATGAAAATTTCGAACTATAAACTAATTCGTTCCATTCGTATTCTTTCATTAAATTTTGATATTGAATTTGCAACTCGTTAAACTTTGTTTCAAATTCTTTGTTTACATTGCTTATTCCTCTACTTTTCCATGAAACAACATCATCCATTTTAATTACAGGCGCTCCAACATTTGTTGAATAAGGTAATAGACTCGCATTGTATCCTTTATCATCTGAAAAAACTATATTGTCTGGTTTTTTATTTTCCATTTTTAATTCTATTATCGTTTTGATATTTTATTGTTAGTAATAGCGCGTTGAAGTTTACATTTAAAACGATTAATACCTTCTATTCGTTTTCCAACATGTTTCGTTTTACAATTTTCAACACGCTTTCGCCACAAAACGTAACTTCTAAATTTAAGTTCTTTTTTCATGAGCGCTTTAACATCGGCTTCTGCCAAACCAAATTGAAATTTTATAGCATCAAAAGGTGTTCGGTCTTCCCAAGCCATTTCAATAATTCTATCTAATTCAATTGCTGAAAATTCCTTATTGCCCGTTATAGTCATATTTAGTTTTGTTTAACTATTTGTTAAAAATATTAAACAAAGATATTACATAAATTTAGGTAATGAATAAAAATTAACTTAAATTTTATAATGAGATTTATAAAAAAAAAACTTCTTTTGCTTAACTATTTCTAATACGAATGATGCAACCCATACAATCCATCGGTTATCCAATAAATTTTGGTGAAAAAGGATATGAATTATTATCCAATTTCATTGAAGAGAACTACTATTCCAATATTTTTATTATTGTGGATGACAAAACCAATGAATTTTGTTTGCCAAGATTTTTGCCTTTTCTAGCTACTGAAAAAACAATTGAAATTATAGAAATAGCATCAGGCGAATGCGAAAAAAACATTACAACTTGTGTTGAAATTTGGAATATACTCACCGAGCTTGGAGCCGATAGAAAATCGCTTTTAATCAATTTAGGCGGTGGAGTTATTTCAGATATTGGTGGCTTTATTGCCTCAACATTCAAAAGAGGTATTGATTTTATAAATATTCCAACAACCCTTTTAGCAATGGTTGACGCATCCATTGGAGGAAAAAACGGCGTGGATTTAGGAAATTTAAAAAATCAAATTGGGGTTATTAATGTTCCGAAAATGGTACTAATTGATTCAAATTATTTAGAAACCTTACCTCAAGCAGAAATGCGTTCCGGGTTAGCTGAAATGTTAAAACACGGTTTAATTTTTGACAAGATCTATTGGAACCAATTTTCAGATTTAAAAGCTATTGATTTTGCTGACTTTGATGCATTAATTTATCGATCAGTAGCAATTAAAAATGAAATCGTAATGCAAGACCCAACAGAAAATGGTATTCGTAAAGCGTTAAATTTTGGACACACTTTAGGACATGCCATTGAAAGTTATTTTCTTGAAAATGACACTAAAAAAACCTTACTTCACGGTGAGGCAATAGCAATTGGAATGATATTGGAAAGTCATATTTCAATGCAAAAAAACTTAATTTCTAAAGCTGAATACATCGAAATTAAAAATAATATTAAATCTGTTTTTGAACCCGTTATTTTTGAAAAAAAAGACCTTCAACCTATTCTTGATTTACTCATTCATGACAAGAAAAATGAATATGGAAAAATTCAATTTGCACTATTAGACGGAATTGGAAAAATTGCAATCAACCAACATGCAGATAATGAAATGATTAACGCTGCTTTTGAGGATTATAAAACTTAATTTTTTTTTAATAGTATTTTTTGCAATTCGGAAATATATTTTTTTACATTTGCCTTAATGAACAAAAGTAACAATAGCCCTTTTTATCCAACTTACAGCCAAGAATATAGCTTCAATTTCTTCGCTTTAGCGAATCATTTTTCAAAGTTGAAAGCTAATTCAATTGAACTATGTTCTCAAATTGCATTTTTGTCCCAAGAAAAATTACCTATTATTTACGCTAATATTCGAGTTTGAATTTTAGATTATTTTTATTCAAATAAATTTAATCAAAAAACACTTAAAACTCAATGAACACAAGATATTACGACTTAATAAACCAAACATTCTACTTCCCTCAAGAGGAATTTACATTAAATAAAGATAATTTACAATTTCACAATATTGATTTGATGAAATTAGTAGAAGATTATGGTACGCCATTAAAATTCACCTATTTACCTCAAATTACCAAAAGTATACAAAGAGCTAAAGGTTGGTTTAGAAATGCAATGGATAAAAGCAAATACGAAGGAAAATATTTTTATTGCTATTGTACCAAAAGTTCTCATTTTGAATATATAATGAATGAAGCTTTTAAGAACAATATTCATATAGAAACTTCTTCAGCATTCGACATTAACATTGTAGAAAAGTTAATGGAAAGTGGTAAGATCAATAAAAACACCTATGTAATTTGTAATGGTTTTAAAAGAGACGAGTATATTTCAAACATAGCTCGACTCATCAATAACGGTCATTCTAGAACTATTCCAATAATTGATAATTATGAAGAGTTAGATTTATTACAAGCTGAGATAAAAGGGAAGTTTAAAATTGGGATTAGAATTGCAGCCGAAGAAGAACCAAAGTTTGAGTTTTACACCTCACGATTGGGAATTGGATACAAAAACATTTTGCCTTTTTACAGAAAACAAATCCATGAAAATAAAAACTTGGAACTGAAAATGTTGCACTTTTTTATCAACACAGGCATCATGGATACTGCCTATTATTGGAACGAGTTGGTAAAATGTATTAAAGTATATGTTGCCTTGAAAAAAGAATGCCCATCCTTGGACAGTTTAAATGTTGGTGGTGGATTTCCTATCAAGAACTCCTTAGCTTTTGAATACGATTACCAATATATGATTGACGAAATTATCAATCAAGTAAAAATTGCCTGTGAAGAAGCAGAAGTTGATGTTCCTCATATATTTACAGAATTTGGTTCCTACACCGTTGGCGAAAGCGGTGGTGCTATTTATCAAGTACTGTATCAAAAACAACAAAACGATAGAGAAAAGTGGAACATGATTGACAGTTCATTCATTACAACTTTACCCGACACTTGGGCAATTAACAAACGTTTTGTAATGTTGGCAGTAAACCGATGGAACGATACCTATGAAAGAGTACTACTTGGAGGACTAACTTGTGATAGCGATGATTATTACAATTCAGAACAAAACATGAATGCCATTTATTTACCAAAATACAATAAAGAAAAACCGTTGTATATTGGTTTTTTCAATACCGGAGCGTATCAAGATTCTATTGGCGGTTATGGAGGTTTACACCACTGTTTAATACCACAACCTAAGCATATTTTAATTGATCGAGATGAAAATGGAATCATTGCAACCGAAGTTTTTTCGGAGCAACAAACTTCCGGTCACGTATTGGATATATTAGGATACAATAAAAAATAGTTTGTGAATTTCTGTTTGGAGTATTCAGAAAAATAGTTTTTCTTTGAGTATCAAATTTACTGACAACATAATAAATAATTAACCGAAATAAGATTTGCTAAAGCAAAAAGAATAAAACAAAATGAGTAAAGGACCGATAAGCCAATTTATTGAAAAAAATTATTTGCATTTCAATGCTGCAGCACTTGTTGATGCCGCAAAAGGATACGAAGAACATTTGCTAGACAATGGTAAAATGATGATTACACTTGCTGGTGCCATGAGTACTGCTGAGTTAGGAAAATCATTAGCTGAAATGATTCGTCAAGATAAAGTGCATATTATATCCTGTACTGGTGCCAATCTTGAAGAAGATATTATGAATTTGGTAGCACATAATTCCTATAAACGAGTGCCTAATTATCGTGATTTAAGTCCTGAAGATGAATGGGATTTACTTGAAAATCATTACAATAGAGTTACAGATACTTGTATTCCAGAAGAAGAAGCATTTAGACGATTACAAGCACATTTATTTCATATTTGGAACAAAGCAGATAAAGCTGGAGAACGTTTTTTACCTCACGAATTTATGTATCAAATGATAAATTCAGGCGTTTTAGAACAGTACTACGAAATTGATCCAAAAGATTCATGGATGGTTGCAGCAGCTCAGAAAAATTTACCTATTATCGTACCTGGTTGGGAAGATAGTACTATGGGAAATATTTTTGCTTCTTATTGTATCAAGGGAGAATTCCAACCCACAACAATGAAAAGTGGGATTGAGTACATGATGTGGCTGGCAGACTGGTATCCTAAAAATTGTAGCGGAAAAGGCATAGGTTTTTTTCAAATTGGCGGTGGAATTGCAGGAGATTTTCCAATATGTGTAGTACCAATGCTATATCAAGACATGGAAATGCACGATGTCCCTTTTTGGAGTTATTTTTGTCAAATTTCAGATTCAACAACAAGTTACGGTTCCTATTCTGGAGCAGTTCCAAATGAAAAAATCACTTGGGGAAAACTTGATATAAAAACGCCCAAATTTATTATAGAATCGGATGCAACGATTGTTGCTCCATTAATTTTTGCTTACATACTAGATTTATAAAACATTTTTTTATGAGAAGAATTATTGTAGATTATGCTAAACTTACTGGTGATATTTTGAACTTATTAGTTGATAAATTTCCCGAAGGATATGATGACTCACACATCATACGTTTTAGAAATGCTCAGAACGAATTGATTGAAGCTGTCGAAGTGAAAACTGAAGACACCATATATTTGGTTAAAGTTAGTACTAAATTGGCTAGTCGTATGGAAAAATACGATGAAGAAGAAGATATTGATTCCGTAATTGAACCTATTAGTCCAATTAAAGGTTTAGATGATGACGAAGATGCGATTTCAGATGATGATGATAGTGAAATTGATCTTTTAAAAGACAAAGGTGGCTCTGATGATGGAGATGACGACGATGATGACGATGATTTTGAAGATTCAGTCGAAGATGATGACGATGATGAAGAATAATAAAAAAAATCCACAGAATAGACTGCCCCCAAAAAGTTAGACACTATTTGGGGATTTTTTTATAAATACCTTTCCTCAAAAATACGTTGATGATGATTTTGATGTCCAATGATAACAAATCCTATTGCTCTGACGGACATTGGATTTTTATTTACAAATCCTTGACGTTCTAATTCATCTGTTGAAAAAGTTTTAAATAATGACAAGGTTGATTGTCTAACAACTGCTAACTCGGTTAATAATTCTTGTATACTTCTACTATTCGCTTTAGCTTCATCAACATAATTATTTTCATCAAATCCGGGTAAATTAGTCTTATCATTTCTTGCAAAACACAATGCCCTGTATGCGAAAATTCTTTCCGCATCAATCAAATGTTGTAGTATATCTTTAATGGTCCATTTACCTTCTGCATAACGGTAATCAAATTTATCCAAAGGAATGTTTTGAACAAACTTTATTAATCGATGAACTGAAATCTCAAGCTCCTCAATTAAAGTATATTCATCAGCTACTTGACTGATGTAATTTCCAAAATAAGTTGGGTATTCAATTACTTGCAATTGTGATGGTTTCATAATATTTTTATTTTAAGTTGAATTTCTACTTGCATTTGTATTCCCAAAAAGGGAACGACTAACTAATATTTCATATACATTAAGCAATTTTTCATCAACTGTTTGCGATTTTCTCATTGCAATTATTTGTGATGAAGCAAATTGTTGTATCGTTAATAATGGCATTACAATATGTTCTCTCATAGCTATAGAAGTTTTAGGCAATAAACGCCTGTATTATCAATTGCATCAAATCGTAAAGTAATAAAAAACACTGTTATAAATATGATATTTTGATACTACATTCTGATTAAATCGTTCAATTTTTGACAGCGTATAAATTTCTACTATTATTTTGTATTAAAGTAACAAAAAAAAACCTCATTTGCCAAGGCTAATGAGGATTACAATATATTTTTAAACATTTTTTTAGTCTAATTCTTGAAAAATGGTATGCATTAAACGTTTTTTATCATTAATGCTTTCTTCTAACGAAATCATTGTTTCAGTTCTATAAACACCTTCAATATCATCAATCATAAAGATAACATCTTTAGCATGTTTAGTGTGTTTTGCCCTAATTTTACAAAAAATATTAAATTTTCCTGTAGTTACATGAGCAACAGTTACAAATGGAATTTCATTAATTCGTTGCAAAACAAATTTTGTTTGTGAAGTATTATTCAAAAATACACCAACATAGGCAATAAATGAATATCCTAATTTTTCATAATCCAAAGTCAACGAAGAACCCATAATAATCCCAGCGTCTTCCATTTTTTTAACTCTAACATGCACAGTTCCAGCTGAAATTAATAACTTTTTTGCAATATCAGTAAAAGGAATTCTGGTGTTGTCAATTAACATGTCCAAGATTTGGTGATCTACTTCATCTAAACGAAACTTACTCATAAAATGTTTTTTTGTTCTTATTTATTCAATACAAAGCAACTACTTACTTAACGAACCATTAACAAACTTGTTATGGGTTCCTATATAAAAATCAGCCTTATCACCAATATTTGGAAAATTATTTTTGAAGTCAGTATATTTTTCGCCTTTAGCATCAAACGTTACATGACCAAAACAGTTTTCTAAATTTTCAATTTGAACAATTTTTGCTTCAAAAAGAATTTCATTGTTTTTTAGAACTTCTTCGTATTGAGCTGCAAAGTTCCTAATTTTTTCAACACCGTCATAATTTATTTTGACATTTTTATAAACAAAGTCATAAAAAACGACTTTATTTTGCGGAATTTTCAGGTAATTACTATTTTCGTTGATAACTATATCGTTTTCGCGCAAATATTCAAAACTTGACATTAGTGCAGTAAAAATATATTTTCGTGTGATTTCCCTATTGTAATCATCTGCAAAATGACCCGCTTCAAAAAGAATGGTTGGTACATTTAAGGATTGAAAAGTATCACCCACACAATTTAAATTAAACGAATCATCAAATCTTCCTACTTGCTTTGGAATGTAATTTTGCAATGTTTTATTCATTGCTACAATAATATTCATAGCTTTAATTCTAACTGAATTAACATCTCGATTTACATTGTACGCAGGTGCTAAAAAAGAAACTGTTGCTGAATTTCCAGTATCATCAACACCATAAATGGTTCGCTGATCGTGAAGATTGTAACAATAATTGGGTTGAAACTCGCCAAAAACAGCCCTTAATACTAAGCTTTCAGGTTGCGATAAGTTTTGTGCATCACGATTTAAGTCAATATTATTGGCATTTTCACGAGTGTACATTTTGGAACCGTCAGGATTGAGCATGGGCAACATACAAAATGTAAAGGCTTTAAATAATTTTTCACTTTCAGTATTATTTGAATGCAAGACATTTATAAAGTCAAATAAAGCTTTAGTAGTGGTGCTTTCATTACCATGCATTTGCGACCACATCAATACTTTAATTTTTCCAGTTCCAATTTGATATTTGTAAATAGGTTTTCCTAATACTGATTTTCCAATTATAGCTGCTTTATATTTAAGTAATAATGGCTCTATATTATCAAGAGTTATGTATCTCCCAAAAAGAGTTTTTTCTTGATAAATATCATGATATTTTAAATAATTCATATTCTGTTTTTTTATTCTTGAAATTGTCTTTCTGGAAATTTACCCTTAACCCCTACAAAATGTGGCAAAATTAATTTCATATCAGCTTCATAATTGCCTGTTAAAAGAAATGGGGTTCCAATTTTCACTTCTTTTTTGCTATAATCAAAAGCCACAGGAATAATAGGAACTTTGGCTTTTAGAGCAATATAATAAAATCCAGAACGCAATTCGGTAACTTTTTTTCGTGTACCTTCTGGAGCAATGGCTAATCTAAAAACTTCTCGACTGGCAAATAAATCTGCTGTGGCATCCACATTATTTTTTCCTCCACTTCTGTCTAAAGCTGCGCCACCAATACTTCTAAAATAATAACCAAAAGGAAAAACAAATAATTCTTTTTTACCCACAAAATTCATTTCAAGTTTAATAATTCCTCTAGTGAATATTCCAAGAAAAAAGTCGAAATTACAGGTATGAGGCATGACCATCAAAACACATTTTTTAACATCTGCATGTATTGTCCCTGTAATTTTCCATCCTAATAATCGAAGGAAGATAAATTGATACAGTTTTTGTTTCATTTGGTTTATTTTTCGTAAATTTAGTATTTATCTCTTATTTTTGAGAAAAATAATTTTAAGATGTTTCGAAAACTAGTAAGCTACTTAATTCCTATCAACATTTATAAAAGAAACTCTGCTACTAGTCAGTCGCTTGAAGTAACTTGGAACAATGGTGAATTAGTTCTTGACAGTATGAATACTAATTATTCCTATGGTAGTTTGCAACGTATTTTAAGGAAAGGACTTAAATATATAGGTTTTGAACGCATTAGAAACTTTGAAAGCGTTTTGGTTCTTGGTGTTGCTGGCGGAAGTGTTATTAAGACACTAGTAGATGAGATTAAATTTAAAGGTAAAATCACTGGAGTTGAAATTGACCCAATAATTATTGAAATTGCGAATCAATTTTTTCATTTGGAAACAATAAATAACCTCGAAATAGTTATTGATGATGCTTTTGAATTTGTTTTAAAAACCAAATCCCACTATGATTTAATCGTTATCGATATTTTTCAAGATACAACAATGCCTAACTTTCTATTTGAAGATTTTTTTATCAATAGAATCAACTCATTACTCAATGTTAATGGCTTCATCTTATTTAATACTATGGTCATAAATGATCAAAATAAAACTAGAAATCTGAGTTATAAATCCAAGTTTAAAGGTGATTATTCTTTACGAATGTATCCCAAAGTAGAAGTCCACAACGAATTATTTACCATAAAAAAACTCGCCTAATGAAACAGTTTTTTAAAAAAATTATTGCTTGGTAAAATATCCAAAAAGACAGGGTTAGATTTAATTTAAATCAAATTTTAACTTGTTATTGAACTTTATATAATAAATATTGGAAGTTTAATATAATTCTTAAATCATCTTTCGTGCTTTCTCTAAATCTTCAGGTGTATCAATTCCAATGCTAACTTCAGAAGTTTCGACCATTTTAATACGTTTTCCAAATTCAAGATACCGCAACTGTTCTAGTTTTTCCGAAGCTTCTAAGGTTTTCATAGGCAATCTATAGAAATCCATTAAAGCCGCTTTTCGGAAAGCATAAATTCCAATGTGTTGAAAATAACGAACACCAACATTCTTCTCTCTTGGATAAGGAATTACAGAACGAGAAAAATACAATGCAAAACCGCTTTGATCCACAACAACTTTTACATTATTAGGATTATTAATTTCATCTTCATTTGATATTTCTCTCATAAGTGAAGCCAAATCCACTTTGCTGTCAAAATCATTTCGAAACACATCGATTAATTTCGATAAAGGCTTGGCATTTATAAAAGGTTCATCTCCTTGAACGTTGATTACAATATCTACATCTAATTTTTCAACCGCTTCAGCAATTCTATCACTACCACTTTCGTGCTCTTTACTACTCATAATAGCTTTTCCACCTATGCTTATAATATTGTCATAAATTAAAATAGAATCTGTTACTACAAATACATCATCAAACAAACGGGTGTTTACAGCAGCTTCATAAGTTCTAGTTATTACGGTTTTGCCACCCAAATCTTGCATAAGTTTGGCCGGAAAACGTGTTGAAGCATAACGAGCAGGAATTACAGCAATAATTTTCATTCTTTGTATGTTTCAGAATTTTGAGAGTTTCAAAAGTAATCAAAAAAAGAATTAAATTAGAGAAAGCACTTCATGATCAATAGAAAGAAAAGTAATTATTCAATATAGTTAACCCGTTGGGTGTAATTAATGAAAATCTATTAGTACTGCATTTTTTGCTTGAAATTTATATCCAATTAGAACAAAAATGTCAGTCTGAGCTTGTCGAAGACATTAAAAAGGATACATTTCGACAAGCTCAATGTGACAATTTAGT
>CALQAH020000043.1 GCA_943328505.2 Rhizobium sp. Q54
AGATGCCTTTGTCAGACAATTTTACAGCGAGAGTGCCGCTTGTTTCGGGGGGGATAAATAATGAAAATATAAAAAAAGTATCCGAAGTTTTGAGGATAATTTATAAGGATGAATTTTTGAAAAAAAATATCATCGGTGCTCAAGTCTTGCCAAACGGAAGCATCTATTTGACCAACAGAAATTATAGTTATCAACTAATTTTTGGAAGACCGATAAATATTGAACTAAAATTTAATAACTATAAAGCCTTTTTTCAAAAAGCAGTTTCGGATAGTTCTTTAACAAAATACAAAATAGTAAATCTGAAGTTTACGCAACAAGTAGTGTGCACTAAATAATAGATTATGGAAAAAGATAATATTGCGGTAGGTCTTGACATTGGAACAACGAAAATCGTTGCAATGATTGGCAAGAAAAATGAATATGGGAAACTAGAAATTTTGGGTGTTGGAAAATCCAAAAGCCTTGGTGTTGCCAGAGGTGTTGTGAACAATATTACACAAACTATTCAGTCTATTCAGCAAGCAGTGCTTGAAGCAGAAAATAATTCTGGGTATAAAATAAATGATGTTGTGGTTGGAATAGCGGGACAACACATTAGAAGCATTCAGCATACTGATTATGTGATTAGAACTAATCCAGAAGAAGTTATTAGTGGAAAAGATATTCAATTACTAATTGATCAAGTTAATAAATTGGCAATGTTACCTGGAGAGGAAATTATCCACGTTTTACCACAAGAATTTAAAATTGATGGTCAAACCGAAATAAAAGAACCTATAGGAATGTATGGTGGCAGATTGGAAGCCAGCTTTCATGTGGTAGTTGGACAAGCATCCTCAATTCGAAATGTGGGAAGATGTATTCAAAGTTCGGGTATTGAATTGTCAGGATTAACATTAGAGCCATTAGCTTCTGCAGATGCAGTTTTAAGTCAAGAAGAAAAAGAAGCTGGTGTAGCTTTAATTGATATAGGTGGTGGAACAACAGATTTGGCTATTTTCAAAGATGGAATTATTCGTCATACCGCTGTAGTTCCATTTGGAGGTAATGTAATTACAGACGACATCAAAGAAGGCTGTTCTATCATTGAAAAACAAGCAGAATTGTTAAAAACAAAGTTTGGTTCGGCTTGGCCAGGGGAAAATAAAGACAACGAAATTGTTTCTATTCCAGGATTACGCGGAAGAGATCCAAAAGAAATTTCTTTGAAAAACTTATCTAAAATAATTCACGCTCGTGTTGTTGAAATTATTGAGCAAGTTTTTACAGAAATAAAAGCTTACGGTCATGAAGATCCACGTAAAAAATTAATTGCAGGGATTGTTCTAACTGGAGGTGGTTCACAATTGAAGCACATCAAACAATTGGTAGAATACATCACAGGAATGGACACTAGAATAGGCTATCCAAACGAACATTTGGCTGGAAATTCTAACGAAGAAATTTCAAGTCCATTGTATGCAACAGCCGTTGGTTTAGTAATGAACAGTATTACAAATAGTACACAAAGTGCTTATAAAATTGAATTAAAAGAAGTTAGTCCAATACCAAAACAAGAAGTGCCATCGCAAGTTGAAGCGCCAGAAGTTATAATACCTGTAGAAGTACCTCCTATTAAAGGTGAAACAGAGACAATTATAAAAGGGTCGTTTTTTGATAAATATGTCGCTAAGATTAAAGATTTTTTAGATAACGCAGAGTAATTAGTGTTCCGTCAAGAACAAAACAAAACAATAGAATTAGTATTAAAAACCAAAATAGTATGATAAGCAACTCAGAATTTGGAAACATTTCATTTGATTTACCAAAAAACCAATCAAATGTTATTAAAGTAATCGGTGTTGGTGGCGGCGGAAGTAATGCCATTAACCATATGTTCAAACAAGGAATTAAAGGAGTGGATTTTGTGGTTTGTAATACAGACTCACAAGCTCTTGAAAACAGTTCTGTACCCAACAAAATTCAATTAGGCGTTTGCTTAACTGAAGGACTTGGTGCTGGAGCAAATCCTGATGTTGGACAACAATCAGCTCTAGAAAGTATTGCTGATATCGAAAAAATGTTGGACAGCAACACCAAAATGGTTTTCATCACTGCAGGAATGGGCGGTGGAACAGGAACAGGTGCTGCACCAGTAATTGCTCAATTGGCAAAAGAAAGAGATATCCTTACGGTTGGTATTGTAACGATTCCTTTCCAGTTTGAAGGTAAAGTGCGTCAGGACCAAGCGTTATTAGGGGTTGAAAAATTGAGAAAACAAGTGGATTCTTTAATTGTAATCAATAATAATAAACTAAGAGAAGTCTATGGAAATCTTGGTTTCAAAGCAGGTTTTTCTAAAGCGGATGAAGTATTAGCAACTGCCTCTAGAGGAATTGCCGAAGTAATCACGCACCATTATACTCAAAATATCGATTTAAAAGATGCTAAAACAGTTTTAGCAAATAGCGGCAGTGCTATCATGGGTTCGGCTACTGCTACAGGTGAAAATAGAGCGAAAGAAGCTATTGTTTCCGCTTTAGATTCGCCATTATTAAATGATAATAAAATTTCAGGTGCCAAAAACGTATTGTTGCTTATCGTTTCTGGAGCTAATGAAATAACCATTGACGAAATAGGTGAGATCAACGATTATATTCAATCTGAAGCAGGTCACAATGCCAATATTATTATGGGTGTTGGTGAAGATGACACTTTAGGTGATTCAATTGCAGTTACCATTATTGCAACCGGTTTTAATGTTGAACAACAAAATGGGATTGTTAATACAGAGCCAAAGAAAATTATTCACGCTTTAGAAGAAGATCAAAAATTAGTGCGTGATTTAACTCAAAAACCAGTTGAAGCTTTTCAACCTATAACCGAAACTACCAAAACTGAAATAGAAGAAAAAATAATTTTCGAATTAATCGAAGATGACCCGAGCGTTAGCGAATTGGCGCAGCAAATAGAAGCACCAAAAGCTGCTGTAATCAATGATAATGAGCTGATTGCAATGAATCAATTTATTAGAAATTTAGATGTTACTTTTGAAATTGTTTCGCCAATAAAAGATATTGATTTCAAATTTACAACTCCAGAAGTTGCCTCAATTAAAGTTGTCGAAGCAGAAACAATTGCTACCGAGGAAGAACAAATCACGTTTTCTTTCGACATGCCAATTGCCAAAACAGAAGAAGTAGATGTGAACAGAATTGTTTTTGATTTATCAGATACAACTCTTGATATTGAAGTGAATGAAGTAGTTCAATTTGTTCCAATGACTGAATTGAATGAAGAAGGCGTTATCAAATATTCATTAGAAGAATACATGGAAATTGAAAACGATTTGTTGAATTCTAAACCTGTTGCTCATGTGGTTGAAGAACCAATTGAAGAAGAGTTGAATATAACTTTAAAACAAGTGGAACCTTCAAAACCAATCAACTTTTCAAACTCATACGAAGATGTTTCGCCAATTGAAATGACAATCGAAGAAACATTGAAACACAGAGCTGACGATAGAAGAAAAAAATTAAAAGAATTCAATTATAAGTTTCATAACAACCCTTCAAAAATTGAAGAACTGGAAAAAGAACCAGCTTATAAAAGATCAGGAGCAGATATTTCAAACACTTCTCAGTCAAACAATACCAACTCAAGACTGTCTTTAGGAACAGACAGCAATGATGATATGCAATTGCGTTCTAATAATTCATTCTTGCACGATAATGTAGATTAATATTCAAATTAACCAAATACTTTGAGCCCGAAAATTTCACTGAGATTTTCGGGTTGTTTTTTTGTCATTGCAAGGTACGATGCAATATAAAATTTCACTAAATTTGCAACTGCTTTTCAGGAATTGTATTTATCAAGACTTGAAGCTAATCCTGCTGTTCATTGCAAGTTTGTTCGTAAAATGCTGTTTTCTAAACTATAAAAAGAGCTACTAATGTCGCTTTTTTATAGCAAGAAAAATAGCAATTTTAACTTCACAAAGCTTTCCATTTCCATCAGGGCTAGAGAATCAACCATTTTACAAATCTAACTTTCTAAGAAGTCTAATAATCTAATAATTTAAATATGAGTTTATCAATATTAATCATGGATGAAATAAAAACCGCCATGAGAGCCAAAGATACAGTTGCGCTTGAAGCGCTTCGTGCCATAAAATCAGAAATTCTTTTAGCCCAAACTTCGTCTGGATCAAAAGAAGAAATCACCGCAGATGATGAAATTAAACTGCTTCAAAAATTGGTAAAAACAAGAAAAGATAGTGCTAAGATTTTTACTGAACAAAACCGTATGGATTTAGCAGAACCTGAATTGGCTCAAATTGCTGTGATTGAAAAATTCTTGCCGGCACAATTAAGCGAAGCCGAAGTAGAAGCTGTGATTGCAAAAATAATCGCTGAAACGGGAGCTTCAGGAATTGCTGCAATGGGAAAAGTTATGGGATTAGCAGCGGCTCAACTTGGAGGAACAGCGGAAGGAAAAACAATTTCTACTATTGTAAAAAAACTGTTAGTTTAGACAGTTAGAAATTTAGACAATTAGTTTAAAAGCTATGTAGTCTAAAAGGTCTAAAAAGCTAGCAATCTAAAAAAAGGCTTCGTAGTTCAACTGGATAGAATTTCAGATTTCGGCTCTGAAGGTTGCAGGTTCGAACCCTGCCGAGGTCACAAAATAAAAAAGCCATCAGACTAAATGATGGCTTTTTTAGAATAATAAAAATCAAATTATTCCACAACTAATTTCTTTGTTGCTATTTCTTTATCGGAAGCTATTTTAAGAAAATAAACTCCTTTTGCTAAATCAGAAACGTTAATTTGTGTTTCATTAAGACCGTTAACTTTAGTGATTTTAACAATTCGACCATTTATATCACTCATTTCAATAGAATTGATTGCCATTTCAGGAGCTAAAATAGTTACAATTCCATTTGAAGGGTTTGGAAATATTGATAATTGACTTGATAGCAAAGTATTATTATTTACTCCCAAAAGAGTATCGGTAGATGATGCTTTAACTAATAAATTATCAAAAACGCCTATTGAAGCAACTGTATTGGCTGTCCCTGCTCCAGCTAATATATCTACTTCGCCAACATCGTTAGCTGCTGCAGAGCTAGCAAAAGTTCTGTCAAATAACCCAGTTAATTCTTTAACTTTAATCTCTCCAGTAGTATAGTTAAAACTTAATCCTAATTTATACCAAGTATTTGTTGTTAAAATTAATGCAGCAGGTGTTGTTGTAGTTCCTCCTAATGTTAAAGAATAATTTCCAATAGCACCTGTACCACCTAATGTAGTTGGGTCGAGATAACCTAAACCTCTAATTTCTCTTGTGTCCATAGTAATCATAAGACCAGCTAACATTTTAAGTCTAGCTGATGATTCATAAAGAACAACTCGCATTGTGTTTTTACTTGTTGATGCAGTTCCAGTAAAGAAATCAAATTCAACTTCGGCAATATTGTTCCCAGTTGTTCTTGCTCCCCATTCTGTAATTAAATTTTTTGTCATCCATCTTGTTCCTGTTGCTGAACTTGAACCTGTAATTTGAATTGAATTTCCAAAAGTACCGCCACCGTCAATAATTTGGAAATCAGAGTTTTGTCCAGCTGGAACAGCAGTAGCTGCTACAAAAGTTGTCCATCCTCCTTGTCCAGCAGTTAAACCTGTAAGGTCTGTACCAACGTTTCCAATTGTTAATGCTGTCGAATTTTCATTGAATAATGTCTGTGCATAAATTGTAAAATTAAATGCAAGAAGTAATAGAAGTAATTTTTTTTTCATTTGTTGTGTTTTTGAAGTTAATAATAGCCAAATTTAAACATAAAGAATTAATTGACAACTAATTATCTAAACAATTATTTAATGGTCATTAATTTTAAATTCGAAATTGTTTCAGTTGGATTCGTTGCTTTAAAAACGTAATTTCCAGCAACCAATACATCAGCACCGGCATTTACTAATTGTACAGCATTTTTATCAGTAACACCACCATCAATTTCAATAATTGTTGTGGCATTGTTTCGGGTAATAATTTCTTTTAGTTTTTCAATTTTAGAATAGGTATTTTCAATAAAGGATTGTCCGCCAAAACCAGGATTAACACTCATAATACAAACTAAATCGATATCTTTTATAACATCTTCCAATAGATTTACGTTGGTATGCGGATTCAAAGCAACACCTGCTTTCATTCCTTCTGCTTTGATGGCTTGTAAAGTTCTGTGAAGATGTGTGCAAGCTTCGTAATGTACAGTTAAAACATTGGCGCCTAATTGTGCAAATGTTTTGATATACCTGTCAGGATCAACAATCATTAAGTGAACGTCTATAGTTTTTTTAGCATGTTTGGAAATAGCTTCTAAAACGGGCATTCCAAAAGAAATGTTGGGAACAAAAACACCATCCATAATATCGATGTGAAACCAATCGGCCTCAGATTTGTTAATCATTTCGATGTCGCGTTGTAAGTTGGCGAAATCAGCTGCGAGTATTGATGGTGCAATTAGAGTGTTTTTCATTGTAGTTGTGTTGTTTGTGCAAATGTAAATTATAATTAAAGAAATTGAAACAAGTACAGAGTAAAAAAATAAAACTCCGGTATCAGCCGGAGTTTCAATCATCAATCAAAAAACGAACAGTTAATCAGACTGTTGTTGTCATTATTAGGATTATCCTAAATAGGTTTTCAAGATTTTACTTCTTGAAGTATGTTTTAATCTGCGGATTGCTTTTTCTTTAATTTGACGAACACGTTCACGAGTTAAATCGAAAGTTTCGCCAATTTCTTCTAAAGTCATAGGGTGTTGATCACCTAAACCAAAATACAAACGGACAACGTCTGCTTCTCTTGGAGTTAAAGTTTCTAAAGAGCGCTCAATTTCAGTACGTAATGATTCATGAATTAATTCTCTGTCAGGATTTGGAGATTCTCCAGAACGTAAAACGTCGTATAGGTTAGAATCTTCTCCTTCAACAAGTGGAGCATCCATAGATAAGTGACGGCCAGAGTTTTTCATTGACTCTTTTACATCATTTACAGTCATATCTAACTCTTTTGCAATTTCTTCAGCAGATGGAGGACGTTCATTAGATTGCTCTAATAAAGCATACATTTTGTTGATTTTATTGATAGAACCAATTTTGTTTAATGGTAAACGAACAATACGAGATTGCTCAGCTAATGCTTGAAGAATCGATTGACGAATCCACCAAACAGCATATGAGATAAATTTAAAACCACGTGTTTCATCAAAACGTTGTGCTGCTTTTATCAAACCTAAATTTCCTTCATTAATTAAATCTGGGAGTGTTAATCCTTGATTTTGGTATTGTTTAGCCACAGAAACCACAAAACGCAAATTTGCTTTTGTTAATTTTTCTAGTGCTTTTTGATCTCCAGCTTTAATTTTTTGTGCTAATTCTACTTCTTCATCTGCAGTAATTAGATCCACTTTTCCAATTTCTTGTAAATACTTGTCTAAAGATGCAGTTTCACGATTTGTTACCTGCTTGGTGATTTTAAGCTGTCTCATTGTAGTTTCTCCTTTATTTTAAAGTGTTCAAGTTGTTGTACGCAAATAGTGTTTAAAAAGTTACAATAATTTAATATTATATTTTAAATAGTTGCTTAAGTTAGATAAATATGGCAATATTTTTGATTTTTTTAAATCTTATGCAACAAGCCATCTCCTTTCTTAATTGAAAAAAATACTGTATTTAAAACTATACATAATCAATATGGGAATCCCTTTATTCCATATAGACCTGCAGGTTTTGAAACACTTTGTAAATTAATATTAGAACAACAAGTTTCTATTGAATCGGGTAAGGCTTGTTTTCAAAAATTAGAATCATTTGTTGAACAAGTGACTCCAAAAAACATTCTTAAACATACTGACGAAGCTTTACGAAATTGTTCAATTAGTCGTCAAAAAGTACTTTATCTAAAGGCTTTGGCAAATGCAATTGAAGAAAATGAAATTGATTTAGATAGTTTTTCAACAAAATTTAAAGAACAAGTTAGAGAAGAGCTTATTAAAATTAAAGGAATTGGGAATTGTACAATAGATGTTTATTTGTTGTTTTCGCTTCAGTCTCCAGATATTATTCCTTTAGGAGATATTGCTATTGTGAATACTATCAAAGAATTATACGGTTGCAAAACAAATGAAGACATAAAACTTGTTTCAGAAAATTGGAAACCCTACCGAAGTATGGCAACCTTTTTTCTCTGGCACCATTATCTTAAAAAAAGAAATAGAAAACCTCTTGTTTAAACTTTAAACGTTTCAAAATCTTTACATTAAAAAAAATTCTTTTTTTTGTTAATGTTTTGTTACTTTTGCATCCGATTTAACTAAGAACAAAAATTAAATTTATGGAATCAATGATGATTTATGTGCCAATAGTTATGGCAATAATTGGACTGCTTTTTATGGCAGTTAAAAGAAGCTGGGTTTTAAAACAAGACGCTGGAGATGGTAAAATGAAAGAAATTTCAGATTACATCTATGAAGGTGCTTTGGCTTTCCTAAAAGCTGAATACAGATTATTAGCAATATTTGTTGTATTAGCAAGTATTGTTTTGGCAGGAATTACATTTATTGTTCCTACTACACATATACTTATAGTAGTTGCTTTTGTTTTCGGAGCTTTCTTTTCCGCTTTGGCTGGAAATATGGGGATGAAAATTGCAACTAAAACCAACGTAAGAACTACACAAGCAGCTCGTACTAGTTTACCTCAAGCCTTAAAAGTATCTTTTGGTGGTGGAACTGTAATGGGATTAGGAGTTGCTGGTTTAGCAGTTCTTGGTTTAACAGGTTTCTTTATTTTCTTTTTCCACTTTTTTATGGGAGGTGATTGGGCAAATGGCGGAACAGATAAAATGACAATCGTTCTAGAAACATTAGCTGGTTTCTCTCTTGGAGCTGAATCTATTGCTTTATTCGCTAGAGTTGGTGGTGGTATTTATACAAAAGCTGCCGATGTAGGAGCTGATTTAGTAGGTAAAGTAGAAGCTGGTATTCCAGAAGATGATCCTCGTAATCCTGCTACAATTGCTGATAACGTTGGTGATAATGTTGGTGACGTAGCTGGTATGGGAGCTGACTTATTTGGTTCTTATGTAGCAACAGTTTTGGCTGCAATGGTTTTAGGTAATTATGTTATAAAAGATATGGGTGGAAGCATCCAAGACGCTTTCGGTGGAATTGGACCAATCTTATTGCCAATGGCAATAGCTGGTTTCGGAATTTTATTTTCAATCATTGGAACAATGTTGGTTAAAATTACGAGTGATGATGCTAAAGAAGCACAAGTTCAAAAAGCATTAAATATTGGGAATTGGGTTTCGATTGCTTTAACTGCTATTGCTTGTTTTTTCTTGGTTCGATTAATGTTGCCAGAAACAATGAAAATGACCTTCTTTGGTGAAGGATTACAAGATATTTCTGCTATGCGTGTTTTCTATGCTACATTAATTGGATTATTTGTAGGTGGCGCAATTTCATCTGTAACTGAATATTATACAGGATTAGGTACTAAACCAGTTTTGGCAATTGTACAAAAATCATCAACAGGTGCAGGAACTAATGTAATTGCTGGTTTAGCAACAGGAATGATATCTACTTTCCCAACGGTTTTATTATTTGCTGGTGCCATCTGGTCAACGTATGCTTTAGCAGGATTTTATGGAGTTGCATTAGCGGCTTCTGCAATGATGGCAACTACGGCTATGCAATTAGCCATCGATGCTTTCGGCCCAATCTCTGATAACGCGGGTGGAATTGCCGAAATGAGTGAATTGCCAAAAGAAGTTAGAACAAGAACGGATATTTTAGATTCTGTAGGTAACACAACTGCTGCAACTGGAAAAGGTTTTGCGATCGCTTCAGCAGCATTAACATCATTAGCTTTATTCGCTGCTTATGTAACATTTACAGGAATTGATGGAATTAACATTTTTAAAGCACCAGTATTAGCAATGCTATTTGTTGGTGGAATGATACCTGTTGTATTCTCTGCATTAGCAATGAATTCTGTTGGAAAAGCTGCAATGGACATGGTATATGAAGTGCGTCGTCAGTTCAAGGAAATTCCAGGAATTATGGAAGGAACAGGAAAACCAGAATATGCTAAATGTGTTGATATTTCTACAAAAGCGGCTTTACGCGAAATGATGTTGCCAGGTATTATGACTATTGGTTTCCCTATTGCCATTGTACTTTTAGGGAAATTAGTTTACGGAGATGATAATCAATTAATCGCTGAAATGTTAGGAGGTTATATGGCTGGAGTAACCGTATCAGGAGTGCTTTGGGCTGTATTTCAAAACAACGCTGGTGGTGCTTGGGATAATGCTAAAAAATCTTTCGAAGCGGGAGTTTTGATTAACGGTGAAATGACATACAAAGGTTCTGATGCTCACAAAGCAGCGGTAACTGGAGATACTGTTGGAGATCCATTTAAAGATACTTCAGGGCCTTCAATGAACATTTTAATTAAATTGACTTGTTTGATAGGATTGGTAATTGCTCCAATTTTAGGAAATGGAACGCACAACGCTCCAAAAGTTATGATAATGAAAATGGAATGCGCAGAAGGGACTATGATGGGCAAATGCGATATGAGCAAATGTAAAGACATGACCAAAGAAGAATGTGCTTCAATGTGCGATAGTTTAAAATGTACTCCAGCGCAAAAAGAAATGTGCTTATCTCATTATGATGCAGATGGAAAATTTGTAGCTCCAAAAGAAGCAATGGAATGTTGTGCTAAAAAAGGCGCTGCCAAAATGATAAAAGTTGAGGTAACTAATAAAAACGGAATTGCAAAAGCAACCGTTATAACTTCTGAAAAAGAAAATACGAATATTCAAGTATTTGAAGGTTCATTAGAAGAAGTTAAAGCAAAAGTAGAAGCTTTGAAATAATAAAGCTTCTTTTATATAATAAAAAAATGCCTCACGGAAGTGTGGCATTTTTTTTTGTCTTTTTTTTTGTAAATTTCGCCACACGAGCGCAGCGAACTGACGCAGTAATGATAAATTCAATTTTCATGTCTAAAAAATTCACCTATTTTTTTTTATTACTATTCAATTTTGGATTTTCTCAAAATAATTTGCCTTTAATTCCGAAGCCAAAATCGATACAAATAAACAAAGGCTATTTTGTATTAAATAAAGAAACAGTTATTCAAGCCGATTCAAATATGTTCGAAGCGCAATATCTACATGAAGTCATCAAACAGCAAACGGGTTTGGAATTAAAAATTCTCCCAGTGGTAGGCAAAGTCTCAAAAATTAGCCTAAGTAGGTCAGTTGATCATGAATATAGTAATAATGAAGAAAGTTATAATCTCGTTATTTCAAAACAAAATGTTTTTATAGAAGCTGAAAATAACAATGGTTTTTTTTATGGAATACAATCTTTATTGCAATTACTTCCATTAGAAAAAACAACAGCTATTAAATTGCCCTGCTTAAATATTATTGACGAACCAAAGTATCAATGGCGAGGCATGCATCTTGATGTTGGACGTCATTTTTTCCCAACAGCATTCATAAAAAAATACATTGATTATCTTGCCATGTATAAAATGAATACCTTTCATTGGCATCTAACCGAAGATCAAGGATGGCGTATCGAGATTAAAAAATATCCAAAACTAACCGAAGTCGCTGCTTGGAGAAATGGCTCCATGATTGGACATTACAACGAACAAAAATTTGATGATAAACGGTACGGTGGATTTTATTCACAAGAAGAAATAAAAGAGATTGTTGCCTACGCTAAACAACGTCACATTACTATTGTTCCTGAAATTGAAATGCCAGGACATTCACAAGCTGCTCTAGCGGCATATCCTGAATATTCATGTACTGGCGGACCTTTTGAAGTGGCAAAACAATGGGGCGTTTTAGAAGATGTTTATTGTCCAAAAGAGGAAACTTTTGAATTTCTTGAAAACATTTTAACAGAAGTTATGGCTTTATTTCCATCTCAATATATTCACATTGGTGGTGATGAATGTCCAAAAACACGTTGGAAAAAATGTCCTCATTGTCAAGCTTTGATGATAAAAGAAGGATTAAAAGACGAACACGAATTGCAAAGTTATTTCATTCAAAGAATTGAAAAGTTTGTCAATAGTAAAGGGCGAAAAATAATCGGCTGGGATGAAATCCTTGAAGGAGGTTTGGCTCCCAATGCCGCAGTCATGAGTTGGCGTGGTACCGAAGGAGGAATCGCTGCAGCTAAACAAAAACATTTTGTAGTAATGTCACCAGGTTCACATTGTTATTTTGATCATTATCAAGGGGAACCCAAAAACGAACCTTTGGCTATTGGAGGTTACACCACAGTAGAAAAAGTGTATAGTTTTAATCCAACCCCAAAAGAATTAAATACAGAGGAAGCAAAGTATATTCTTGGTGCTCAAGCCAACGTTTGGACTGAATATATGGAAGACACTCAAAAAGTAGAATACATGGTTTTCCCCAGAATTATGGCGCTTTCCGAAGTTTTGTGGGGAACTTCAAATCCTGATACGTATAAAGATTTTGTAAATAGAATGATGATGCAGTTTCCAATATTAGATAAAAAAGGTATCAATTATAGTAAAGCCTTATATGAAATCACAACCAATGCAAAACCTTCCGGAAAAGATTCTGGTATTCAATTTACTTTAAAATCAGCTTTTAATCCAGATGGTATTCGATATACAACCGACGGTACTTCGCCTAATTGGAATTCCTTTAAATATTTAAATCCTATTGAAATTAATCAAAATCAAACCCTAAAAGCATCTTATTTTGAAAATCAAAAACAAAAAAGTGCTTCTATTGAACAAACCTTTTTTATTAATAAAGCTACAGGAAAAAAACTAACACTTGTCAATCCTCCGCATGAAAATTACTCGATTGGAGGAAGTTTTGCTTTGGTGGATGGCATGATTGGCAATCGAGATAAATTTGGTAGAGATTGGTTAGGATTTTGGGGAAAAGATTTGATTGCTACAATTGATTTTGGAAAATCGGAATCCATTCAAAAAGTAAGTATTGGCGTTTTATCTAGTGAAGGAAGTTGGATTCATTATCCAAAAAATATTGAAATTTTTGTTTCTAATGATGGGGTAACTTTTCAAAACATCAAACAAGTTTCTTCGGAAGAAATAAAAGCTATGAAGGGAGAAATTAAAGTAAATTTCGAAACTCAAAAAGCACAATATATTAAGATTATCGCCCAGAATAAAGGAAAAATACCTGACGGTATGGCTGGAGCTGGATCCGAATCGTGGTTGTTTGTAGATGAAATAGGAATCGAATAAAAAAACAAATTATGTCAAATCGTAGAAATTTTATCAAAACTTCAGCAATGGCAACCGTTGCAGTAGCATTGAATTCCTTTAAAAGCAGAAAGGAAGATGAACCCGTGATTGCTTCTGGAAAAGTAAATAAGCCTATTGTGATTTCTACATGGAATTTTGGAGTAAAAGCCAATGGCGCTGCATGGGAAATCTTAAAAAATAACGGAAGAGCTTTGGATGCCGTTGAAGCTGGAGTAAAAATTCCCGAAGGCGATCCCAACGAAAGAAGTGTGGGTTATGGAGGCAGACCTGACAGAGACGGACGAGTAACGCTGGATGCTTGCATCATGGATGAGTTTGCAAATATTGGTTCGGTGGCGTGTTTAGAACATATCAAACACCCAATTTCTGTGGCTCGTGCCGTGATGGAAAAAACGCCACACGTTATGTTAGTTGGAGATGGAGCGTTACAATTTGCCTTGTCTCAAGGATTTATTAAAGAAAATTTATTAGTAGAAGAATCCGAAAAAGAATGGGCAGCATGGCTCAAAACCAGTCAATACAAACCCATTGCCAATATTGAAAATCACGATACCATAGGTATGATTGCCTTGGACAGTTTCGGAAATCTTTCCGGAGCGTGCACTACAAGCGGCATGGCTTTTAAAATGCATGGTCGTGTTGGCGATTCTCCAATCATTGGTGCTGGACTGTATGTGGATAACGAAATTGGCGCGGCAACTGCAACAGGTCACGGTGAAGAAGTAATCCGAATTGCTGGTTGTCACTTAGTTGTGGAACTCATGCGTCAAGGGAAATCACCTCAAAAAGCTTGTGAAGAAGCAGTTTCTCGAATTGTAAAATTGACTAAAAACCGAAGCAAAAACCTCAAAGACATTCAAGTGGGATTCATCGCTTTGAACAAAAAAGGGGAATATGGTGCCTATTGTATTCAAGGTGGTTTTAATTATGCGGTGAATGACAATTCAGGTAATAAGTTAGTAGATTCTGATTATTTTTTAAAGTAATGGGACAACTCGAAATCGCATGTTTTAATCTTGCATCTGCTGTAATCGCTCAAGGAAATGATGCCGATAGAGTTGAGCTTTGTGATGGATTTGATGTTGGCGGAACAACGCCTTCTTTTGAAACCGTTATTAAAGTAAAAGAATTTTTAACTATCGATTTATATGTGATGATTCGTCCACGAGGTGGCAATTTTGTCTATACGGATGATGAATTTTTACAAATGAAAACGAATATCCTAGAGTTCAAAAAATTGCAAGTCAACGGCTTTGTGTTTGGAATTTTAAACAGCGATAATTTTATTAATATATCCCAAAATACAGAATTAGTAGCATTAGCAAAACCATTTTCGTGTACCTTCCATCGCGCTTTTGACGAAGTTTCCAATCCATTTTTATCTTTAGAAGAAATTATAACTTGTGGCTTCCAAACCATTTTAACATCAGGTCAAGCTCAAAATGTAGTTGATGGGGTCAATCAATTAGGTGCTTTAGTAAAAAAAGCCAATAAACGAATTGTAATTATGCCTGGAGGAGGATTGCGGTCATCAAATGTTAGATTTATACAAGATCAAACCAAAGCCAATTGGTTTCATTCTTCTGCAATTACAGCTGGAAATGAAGAAGCAAATGCTATAGAAATCAAAGCTCTAAAATCAAAACTAAAATGAAAATACGGATTTTAAAATTCATTATTATTTTTTTAATACCATTAGTTTTTTGGGCTCAAAATCCCAACCGTAATCTGTGTTCTGAAAATTGGAGTTTTAAGAAAGTATCCGATTCTAGTTGGCTTCCGGCAACAATTCCAGGTACAGTCCACACCGATTTATTGAATAATAAAATTATTACAGATCCTTTTTTTGGTTCCAATGAAAAGCAATTGCAATGGATTGAAAATGAAGATTGGGAATACAAAACCACTTTTTTAATTTCAAAAGAAGAGTTAACTAATGAACATTGTATTTTAGAATTTGAAGGTTTGGATACCTATGCCGAAGTTTTCCTAAATGGGAAACAAATTTTAGTGGCTAACAATATGTTCCGAACTTGGAATATTGATGTTAAAAATAGTGTATTAATTGGTAAAAATGAGATGAAAATTATATTTTCATCTGCCGTAAAAAAAGGAAAAGAAGAAGCGGCCAAATTGCCATATGTTATGCCTGGAGATGAAAAAGTATTCACTCGCAAAGCACAATACCAATACGGTTGGGATTGGGGACCACGATTTGTTACAGCCGGAATTTGGAAAAAGGTTCAATTGCATTTTTGGAATTCAGCGATGATTACAAATGTAAAATACAATCAAAAAGCACTAACAGATTCGTATGCAGAATTAGAATTTTCGATAAACATTCAAAGTGCAATTATCGGTAAATTTCAAATTGTAATTAATGATAAGTCTGAGGATATTCAATTACAAAAAGGAGAAAATGTTGTCACAATTCCTTATTCAATCCAAAATCCAAAACGATGGTGGCCAAACGGATTAGGAGAAGCTAATTTATATTCTTTTGAAATTTATCTCATTGGAAACAATCAAAATAGTGACAAAAAGCAACTAAAAATTGGACTTCGAACCATTGAATTAATTCAAGAAAAGGACGCCATAGGGCAAAGTTTTTATTTCAAAGTCAATGGAATTCCTGTGTTTATGAAAGGTGCTAATTATATTCCGCCTGATAGCTTTTTACCTAGAACTACAGATTCAATTTATAAAAGTATTGTCAAAAATGCAGTTGATGCTAATATGAACATGCTAAGAGTTTGGGGTGGAGGCGTTTATGCTGAAGATATTTTTTATGATGAATGTGATAAAAACGGCATCTTAGTTTGGCAAGATTTTATGTTTGCTTGTGCCATGTATCCTGGCGATAAAGCCTTTTTAGATAGTGTGAAAAATGAAGTTATTGATAACGTCACTCGATTGCAAAATCACCCATGTATTGCACTATGGTGTGGTAACAATGAAATTGATGAAGGTTGGCACAATTGGGGTTGGCAAAAACAATTCAAATATACCTTAGAACAAGAAACGAGTATCTGGAACGATTACAAAAAACTATTTCAAGAACTGATTCCTCAAACTTTGGGCGAATTGCTTTCTACTAATGAAAATAGATATTGGTCCTCCTCTCCATCTATCGGTTGGGGAAAAAAGGAAAGTTTAACTCAAGGAGATTCTCATTATTGGGGAGTTTGGTGGGGAATGGAACCTTTTGAAATGTATGAAAAGAAAGTCGGTCGATTCATGAGTGAATACGGTTTTCAAGGTATGCCAAATTGGGAAACCTTTAAATCATTTACAAATGAAGACGAATTGAATTTGAATTCCGAAGCCGTAAAAAACCACCAAAAACATCCAACGGGTTATGCAACAATCCAATCCTATATGGAACGCGAATATAAAATTCCAAAATCGTTTGAGGATTATACTTATGTTTCTCAGTTAGTGCAAGCAGAGGGAATGAAAACAGCAATAGAACCACATCGACGAGCCAAACCCAATTGTATGGGAACCTTGTATTGGCAATTGAATGATTGTTGGCCAGTAACTTCTTGGAGTTCGGTGGATTATTTTGGAAGATGGAAGGCTTTTCATTATCAAGTAAAACGGAGTTTTGAGAATGTGCTAATTTCTATTAAAGAGGATGAAGATGATTATAAAGTATATATTATTAATGATGATTTTAATACGTTCAAAGGCGATTTATCCATTATATTGTATGATTTTAATGGAAAAAAAATAATAGAAATAAATGAGCCAATAACATGTAATGAAAATTCGGCGGAACTTAAAATAGCTATACCCAAGATAAATTTTAAAAAATATAAGAAAGTGAATACTGTCCTTTCCGTATCTTTTACATCAAAAAATAAAACTACAAAATCACTTTTTTATTTTGTAAAACCTAAAGATTTGAATCTTTCAAAACCCAATATTAAAATTAAAGTTGTTGATTCTAATACTATCGAAATATCTACGGATGTATTGGCGAAAAATGTTTTCCTCACTCAGGGTAATGCTTTTTTTAGTGATAATTATTTTGATTTGTTACCGAATGAAAAAAGGAATATTTCAATAACCGGACAAACCAAAAGCAAAATTGATAGTAAAACGTTATTTGATATCAAATAGTTTTACTAGTGCTTACCGATTTCGCAATTGTGTTTTCCTAAATATAATTCAGTACTTTCAATAGTAGTTCCCATCGAAACATTTCATCAATTCAAATATCCAAATAAATGAATGACACTAAAAATAGTTAATAGGATACTTATTAAAATTTGAATAATTAATATTATAAAGAGGTTGCCATAACTGACAACCTCTTTATAAATTAATATGCTATCTGAAAAAAATTATTGTTTAATCACTTTTATTATTTTCTCAACACCTTCCGAAGTAACTTTTACAAAATAAGTTGCAGATGGGAGATTCAATAAATCAATTTGAACTTCTGTTGAATCTGTTTGTTTCTCTATTATCAATTGCCCTAACAAATTAAATATACTAACTCCTGAAATTTCTTTTGAATTTTTTATATTTAAAATAGAAGAGGTTGGATTTGGATAGAAACTAAACAATATATCATCAAAAACTAGATTGCCTAATGCTACAGTTACTGTAACTGCAAAAGGTGTACTCGAACAACTTCCAACTACGTTAACCGCCCAATATGTTCCGCCAGTTGTAAGCACAGTTGTTAATGGTAATGCATTTGTTCCAGTTTGTGCATCAGCTAAAGAAGCAAACCAAAAAACATTATTTGGACTTACAACAAGTGAAGCTATAGTTGCATCACTAGCATTAGGTACATTTAATGTTTGAGCGGCACTACCAGCAGGAGTGCTTGCAGTATTTATAGTTAAATTTAAAGTTGCGGTGTTACATCCAGTAATGACAGTAACTCCAGTTTGACTCGTTGTATAGGTAACGCCATTTTCTGGCCAAGTATACGAATCTCCATCACAAATTGAAGTGGTTACACTTCCTGTTGTGGTTAAAGGTGTTATTGATAAATTCAATGTAGCGGTATTACAACCTGTCACCACAGTTATTCCAGATTGGGCGGTTGTATAGGTAACGCCATTTTCTGGCCAAGTATAGGTATCTCCATCACAAATTGAAGTGCTTACACTACCAGTAGATGTTATTGGTGTTATTGATAAATTTAAAGTTGCGGTATTACAACCTGTCACCACAGTTATTCCAGATTGGGCGGTTGTGTACGTTGTTCCATTAGCAGGCCAAGTATAGGAATCACCTGCGCAAATTGAAGTGGTTACGCTTCCAGTATTTGTTAAAGGATTTACTGTTAAATTCAATGTAGCGGTATTACAACCTGTCACCACAGTTATTCCAGATTGGGCGGTTGTGTACGTTGTTCCATTAGCAGGCCAAGTATAGGTATCTCCATCACAAATTGAAGTGGTTACGCTTCCAGTAGTTGTTAAAGGATTTACTGTTAAATTCAATGTAGCGGTATTACAACCAGTCACCACAGTTACTCCAGATTGAGAAGTTGTGTACGTTGTTCCATTAGCTGGCCAAGTATACGAATCACCTGCACAAATTGAAGTGGTTACGCTTCCAGTATTTGTTAAAGGATTTACTGTTAAATTCAATGTAGCGGTATTACAACCAGTCACCACAGTTACTCCAGATTGAGAAGTTGTGTACGTTGTTCCATTAGCAGGCCAAGTATAGGAATCACCTGCGCAAATTGAAGTGGTTACGCTTCCAGTAGTAGTACTCGGTGTTATTGTTAAATTTAAAGTTTCTGTTAAACAACCAATTACTGCAGTATAAATTCCAGAAGTTGTATATGTTGTGCTATTAACAGACCATGTATAAGTATCACAAACCGAAACGGTAGTTGAATTTGTTGTACTTGGTATAATTGTTAAGTTTAAAATATTTGTTCCGCAATTACTTATAAAAGTATAAGTGCCAGAACTAGTATAAGTTGTGCTATTAGCGGACCAAGTATACGAATCACAAGTAGAAATAGTAGTAGTAGTTGTTGTACTTGGAGTAACTGTTAAGTTTAAAGTTTCTTTATTACATCCTGTTGGATTTGTAGCAATATTTAAATTATCTAAAGTTACCCAAATTCCTTGATTTGTTGTTGGACTTATCGTAACACTAGAAATTAAGCCTGTTTTAAAATATCCAAAAAAATCAGAAGGGGAATTTACAATAGCAGTATCAACGGTACCGTCGGAATAAGTAACAGTTATGTTTCCAGGTACTGGGTTGAATGATAAGTCTGTAAAATAAAAGTTTCCTGAAACCCCATATATTGCTGGAGAAAAACTTAATGTCATAGGCGAATCGGGAAAATCAGTGCCAATTTGATTAGCATCATTAAAAATTCCGCCCGGAGCATTAATGTTTACATTTACTCCACCTATTGTTAGCGCTAATCCAGCTGCGTATTGTCCTGGATATCCATCTAAATTACTTGACGAAACAGTTGCTGCACCTTCGGTTGCTGCTGTATTCCATAGCGTTAAATCGTTTACAATCCCATTTACTATTGGAACGGGTTCAATGTAAATACCACTAGTAGTATAAGTTGTTCCGTTATAAGGCCAAGTATAAGTGTCACAAACAGAAACCGTAGTTGTGTTAACAGTTGAAGGGTTAACGGTAATAGTTAATGTAGTTGTTGAAGCACATTGTAAAACATCAGGTGTAAAAGTATAGGTAGTCGTTGCTAAATTGTTCAATGCAGGGAACCATGTTCCTGAAATGCCATTATTTGAAGTTGTTGGTAATGCAGCCAAAGTTTCACCAGTACAAATTGCTGCAACAGTAGTAAATGTTGGTGTTATTGGAGTATCACAGGTAGTTATTTTAAAAACCAAATCAACTCCAGTTTGGAAACCTGAACCATCAGCTGCATTTCCATCAGCATAAGGGTCTGAAATAGAGTAGGGAACTGATAAAATTGTACTTGAAGTAAAAATTACGGAATATATTTGACCTGATGTAATAGGTATTGGAGCACTAAATATAAAAATATTTTCACCTGTAATTCCTAGGGCCAACGTTGTGCTTCCTATAGATGGACCGGATAAAGTTTCTCCTAAATATACATTTGCAGTAATGGATGTTGAAGGAACAGTTGCGCCAATAGTCAAACTTATACTGGCAATATTCGAATTGCATTGTGCTGTAAAAGATTGTCCGAATGTTGTATTTCCGGCAGAATCTGGAAAATCAAAACCTCCTTGATCTATATTGCAAACTGCAAATATACTAGGAGTAACATTTGAAGATTGTCTGGTTAGATTAGAAAGATTTTGAATTGTACTACTAGAACTAATAGTATTTGAAAATTGTTTTCCTCCATTGAGTAGGCTACTTCTGGATTGAGCAATTGAACAAAAATGAACGGAAAGCAACAACAATAAAGTTATAATTACTTGCTTTTTAAGAATGTAATTTTTTTTCATAAATAGTTGAATTTGAGGGTAATCTTAAAAAATAATCTATATAATTGATTATTAATTAGAACGAAAGTATCTTTTTATTTTTCTACTACCAAGCATTTACTAAAAGTTTTATCGTTTTATCGATGATGTGTAAAAAATAAGAGCCTTGCAAAATGCAAAGCTCTTATTTTAACGGTATTATTTTATTTCTTAAAAAAGTCCATTCAATTCAGCATTTATTTTGTTGTAAATCATCCCTAAATCTTCTGGATTGTTTACAAAATCAATATTGTCGACATCAATAATTAAGAGCTTTCCTTTATCATAGTTAGTAATCCATGCTTCATAACGTTCATTCAACCTACTCAAATATTCAATTGAAATTGTGTTTTCATAATCACGACCACGTTTGTGGATTTGCGACACTAAATTTGGAATAGAACTTCTCAAATAGATTAACAAATCGGGCGCGCCAACAAATCCTTCCATTAATTCAAAAAGGGAAGTATAATTTTGAAAATCACGATTGGTCATTAATCCCATGGCATGAAGATTGGGAGCAAAAATATGAGCGTCCTCATATATTGTTCTGTCTTGTATAATATTTTTGCCGCTTTGACGAATATGTAAGACTTGTCGAAACCTACTGTTTAAGAAATAAATTTGAAGATTGAAACTCCAACGTTCCATTTGATGATAAAAGTCATCAAGATAAGGATTGTCTACAACATCTTCAAAATGAGGTTCCCATTTAAATTGTTTGGCTAAAGATCGGGTAAGTGTTGTTTTTCCTGCCCCTATGTTTCCTGCTACTGCTATGTGCATTATGGTAATTTTATTTTATAATTGGTAATTTGTTGATTGGTAAAAATAGCTAAAATTTGGTCTTTGTAATGAAAATTTTGAAACGATTTCTCAAAAATTTCTATTTTGATTAATGCCTTAGTTTTATTATCTAAAAAATACATTTTGTCATCTTTAGAAAATAGGAGTTTTTCATTGTCAAAAATCTGAATTTTATCAAATGGAGGAATGGATGCCAAGAGAAGTACTTTTCCAAAAATATCACAAGAATACCAATTGTTTATTTCATCAATCCAATAAAAAGTATTAAAATTAGTTTGAAAATCTTTAATATTACCTTGGATTGGATTTCCTATTGAAGTATTTATATTTTTCAAATAATCAAACAATTCAATTTTTTGATTAATGGTATTATATATCCAAAATTGATTTTGAGATGCCATGCCAATTTTTGTAACAA
>CALQAH020000044.1 GCA_943328505.2 Rhizobium sp. Q54
AAGTCCTTGCTTTCAGCGGACAAAAGTTAGTTACCAACTTTACCAACAAGCCTTGTTGCTGAATATAATACTCGAAAAAAAACAACATATAACCCTTACTCAAAGTTGTGAATAACTTTATGGTGCTTTACATAGGAACGGCTGTTAGCAGTAGTACCTTTTTCTATTTAAGATAAATTTCATTTTTCACATAAGTATTATTCAGCCAAAAACAATGTTTTGTGTATTCATTTTGGTTTGTCACTTTGTCTTTTTTAGGTAAATCATAAGTATCTAAAGCGTTTGTTGCGTGAGGACGAACGTGAGAAATAGAACTAAATTTCTTGCTAGGAAAATTCGTGAAACGAATTTCCTTGCCTTTTTTATTAATTTTTATTTCTTTTACGATTTCACCTTTTGCAACAATTTGTTTTGTTTTTGTCCAAACTTTTTCAACTTCAATTAAGTCCAAATATGGCATATTCCAAAATTTCACTTTTCGTAGAATTAGTTTTTCGTTCTCGAATTGAAAGAAAACAAAAAGGAATTTATGCTCCAAAACATCTTTAAAATCTGAATCTTCCCAATCTTGATTTACAATTTCTTCGTACTTAAAATTAGGAAATGAAATATCTTCTTTTGGTAAATCATTTTCTTTTAAGCGAACTGTTTTTACAATAATTTCTGCTTTTTCAAACTCTTCAATTTCTTTATCAAGTTCAATTCCGAGAATTGCTTTAGTCAAATTTGCATAAAAACTCTTTGCTTTTGTATTGATTTTTATGTTTAGAATTTCCACAATTTCTTCTTCGGATTTTCCATAGAATGGTTTGAATTTAGAAATTACAATTTCTTCAATTGTTTGTTTTTTAGCAACTTGAACGTTTGGAATTAATTTTCCATAAGTTTCTTTGCTTTCATTTGCAATTGACGCAATAATGTGATTTACATATCCTTGCTTAAAAGAATATGCTCTTTGTTTTGCAGGAATTTCAGAAAATGGTTGTTTTCTAACAGATAAAGCATTTGCACCTTTGGTACAAGCTCCAAGATAAAAAGTGTCGCCTTCTGAAAGTTCGTGTGCTTTTCCATCGGCTATTTTCTTTGTAATTAATTCCCAATCTTTTTTAATAATTTCTAAATCAGTCGATGGAAAACTCCATTCATCAACAAGTTTTATTAAGTAATCTAAAATGTCGAAACCAGCTTGATGTAAATAGAAAATTAAAAGAATGCTTGCATTCTTTTTGACAAAATCACTATTTTCAAAATTCTGATTAACAACATTAACATAGTTGATGATGTTTAAAACTAATCGTTCTTTCGAACGATATTCTTTGTTTTTAAGTTGTTTTAATGGTGAAGATTTTAGCTCCATTCCAATTTGAGAAAAATCTGCTTCCGCTAATGAATTTGGCTCATAACCAAAATAAAACTTCTCTAAAACTTGTCCAAAATTTCCTTTTCCCGAATAAGAATGTTCCAAAATTTTTGGATTGCAAACTTGTCTTAATGATTTTCCTTTTAACTTTTTGGCATAGTCTATTACAGAGTTTTTATCGCTTGGATTATACTGTAACTTCATTGATTATTTTTTGAGTTAAGGCAATTCCAATTTTTTCTATTACACCAACAACCAATGCATTACCCATAAAAAAAGCACGTTTTGTGTCTGTAACTCCATCAAATTTTGTGTGATTATCTGGAAACATATTTAATCGTTCAAGTTCAACTGGCGATAATCTTCTATAACCTTTTGCAGTTTTTATAACGTGTTTAAATCTTGATGCAGATTTCCCACCTTCGCCTGTTATAATTGTTCTTGATGGTTTGTCTAAAGGATCAGGAAATATCATTCCGCCTTCGCTATAGTTGTACTCAAAACCTTGAGAATTTTTCCTCATTTCTTTTTTTGCACCTTTTAAATAAAACCATTTATCTAAATCTTCCTCATTAATGTAGAATTCTTCAGTCACTTCTCCGTTCTGAATGATGTCTTTTAGAATTGTGAATTTATCTTCATAACTTGGTTTTGTTTTGATTGTCGTTACAATTCCATCAATCATAATTCCTGTATTTTCAAACATTCCTGTTTTTCCATTTTTGTTAAAATTTTCTGAAATTTCAACTATATCGCCTTTAAGTTTGAATTCATTTGGAAACAAAATGTTATCAGATTGAACAGGAAAAGCATTTGCTAAAGTTCCATCTTTAAGTAACCAATCGGTTGAATTAGTTTCTTTTATTCCATTATAAATTGTTGAGTTTTGTGAATATGCTAAAATGAAAATTCTTCTCCTTCTTTGTGGCATTCCGTATTCAGCAGCGTTTACAACTCGCCATTCAACTGCGTAACCTAAATCGTTTAAACTTTTTAGAATAATTGCAAAATCTCTTCCACGTTGTCCTGATGGTGAAATTAAAAGTCTGTCAACATTTTCTAAAAACAAATATTTTGGTTTGTTTTCTTTTTCGCTTAATATTTTGTGGATTGACCACCACAAAACACCTTTTTTTCCAATTAATCCTTTTGAGTTTTTTAGCGTTGTAGCAACCGAATAATCTTGACACGGAAAACCGCCAACTAATAAATCGTGATCAGGAATTTGTGATATTCCTAAAGTTGAAATGTCTTGATTGCAATGACTTTTTTTATCCCAACGGGTTTCATAAACCATTGACGCGTGTTGTACTTTGGTCGATGGTTCCCATTGATTACTCCAAACTATTTCGTAAGGACTTTGAAAATCTTCTTTATAATTTGATGATGCGGATTTGTTATTCCATCCTTCTAAACCAAGACGAAAACCACCAACACCAGCAAACAACTCTACAACTTTTATTTTATTTTCCATCGTGAATTGTTTTTAAGTAAATTGCTTTTTCTTCTGCTACTTTTAGAACTTCTCCGATGTTTTCTTCGTAATAAATTGTGTTTGCAATTTGATCACTCAACCAACTTGTAATAAGTTTATTCTTGTCCAAATCGTAAAATTCTGCAAATTTTTCAACTTGTTCTTTTGTTGGTTTTCGTTCTCCACGCTCAAATTTACTTATAATCGCTTGGTCGATTTCAAGTGCAGAAGCTACTTGGCGTAATAAAAGACTTTTGCTTTCTCTTTCGGTTTTTATAATATCTCCAAATGTTTCCATAAGACAAAATTTGTTTTGACAAAAATAGTCAAATTAATTTTAGAAACAATTTTTTTTTAAGATTATTTTATTTAGATATAGTTTTTTCAGCGTCTCGAAAGGCATTACGCCCAACGGGTTGCAGCTACCCGAAGGGCGTGACTTTTACCACAAAACTTGATTTGAAAAACTAATGTTTGATTAACCACAAAACTGTCTTTGGAACACGAAACTCCGCCTTTTGGGTAGCTGCTGTTATGCCCTGGCGGTTCCTCCTCCTTGAAGAATATACCGTCAGTTTCAGCTTTGGTTTTTCTGCAATTCATCTAATCTAATTTTTAAGTTACCGACTAATTGATTCATATGGGGTTGTTTTCCGAGAGCATCCGTATAGAAAGCAAGTGCTTCGGAAAGGTATTTTTTTTCTTTTTTTGGGATTTGAATTTCCTTGTAAAAGTCAGCCATGTTAATCAAAATTTTGCCTTGTAAATCTGATGAATGGAATAAACGAGGATTACCTTTTACAAAATCAAGTACGTGTTTATATTGTTTTTCCGCTTCCGTATATTTTTTATTATTTACCCACATATAGGCTAAGTTCATTACAAGCATGGCATAATGGAAATAATTTTCATGGTCATTTGCAAATCGAATTGCAGTTGCAAACGTACTGCCTGCTTCATCGTAATTTTCTATTTTAGTGTAAGTATTGCCTAAATTATTAAATGATAGGAGAATTGTTTCTTTATCCTTATTATTCATCCAAGGAGTAACTAAATTTTCCAAATGTTTCAATGCTTTTTGATAATGCTCAATTGATAGAAGATAATCCTCTAATTCATAATAAACAATTGCAATATTATAATGGGATTCTCCAACAATAGACTGAAAATTATAGTCATTTACCGAGAAATGATTCTCAAGTACTCTAATCGATTGTTTAAAATTTAAAATCGCTTCTTCATATTTACTGCTATCACAACACACATTAATTAAATTTTTGTAAGCACATGAAACTAATAATATCTTTTCATTAGTTTTAATTGTATTTGGATTATTATAACCTCCTAATACTAAACTGTAAATACTCTCAGCTTCTGTTAATAAATGTCCATTTTGCACCATAACAGCCATTTTCATCAACCAATCGTACCATTGTAGATTTATCTTTTCAACTTTTACATTTTTAATTATAAATTCGGACACAGTTTTTAATTTTTTCAATGTAATATCATCTGATATAATTCCATCAACAAAATGTTTACATTCTTCAAACGATAAATCATTGCGTTTCTTTGATAGGGACAATATATTTTTAGTTTTTTGAAAGAATGAATTTGGTTTTACTTGCTTATCCAATTCATATAATTGATTTCTAATTAATGGATAAACATTTATGGGTTTATTTAAAGCCATGTGAAGAAAATCATCATAATAGGTTAAAACTAAAAATTCATCTCCATTTGACTGATGGTCTATTTCAAGAAATATTGAATTATTTGATTTATCAGAAAACCAGGCAACCGTTTTAGATGATGAACCTTGGGGAGGAATCTCCTTATATTGACCGTAAATTTGAGTTAAATATTGTTTGAATTTTTCATAAATTGATATTTTACTTGATTTAAAAGAAACACCATATAGATAACCTTGGTGAAAGAGAAGTTCGAAATACGACCAAAGATTTAACTCACCTGCATCAAAATCTTTAAAATGAAATACTTCGAATACGACAATTGTTTCATTTTCCGGAGAATACTTGTAATTCTCATATTCGATTTTCACGTTAAATCCAACTTCGTGGATAGTGTTTCTAAATTTAAATTTTGGCGGATTGAATTTAAGGATGTCAGATGTTAAATTGTCTTGGATGTTTTTTGTAGCTGAATTTAGACCAGCGTCAAAGTTATCCTTACCTATCAAGTAATAGTTGTGTATTTTCTGCGAGTCCATTAAACCTATTTTGTGATTAGTTTTCATTTGTGATTTTTACCTCTTGTGAATAACGTTCCGCAGCTACCCGAAGGGCGGGACTTTTACCACAAAACTTGATTTGAAAAACTAATGTTTGATTAACCACAAAACTGTCTTTGGAACAAGAAACCCCACCTTTTGGGTAGGTGCTGTTAGCAGTTGCCGTTTTATTGTTTGTCAATTTGTGATACATTTTATACAAGTCTTCCAAGTCTTTTTTTCTGTTTAAATGTTACTTTGATTGTCCCAATGTTTTTCCTTTGATTATAGTAATCACCGTCCAAAGTTTTAATGTCAGGATAGTAACGAAATTTCGCAGTTCCAGCATGATTATTTAATTGGGTTAATAAAGTTTCAGGTTCATTTGTGAAAATGTAAAACAATTGAAAAAGTCCGTTTTTCTCTTCAACAAGTTCTTCAGAAACGCTATAAGCCCTAGATGTTTGAATATTGGTTCCCTTGTCTCCATAGTATGAGAAAATATGTATAGATGAAGCTGTTTGCTTTATTTCAATTGAACAGTCCTTTTGCATAGGATTACCAGTTGCAGGGTCAATAAAACTAGAAATTAACTCTCCTTGATAACGTCCATTTAAATTTGGAATATCAATTAGCCATTTAAAAATCCACCATTTCCAGCCAACAAAATTGATAAAAGCTAAAGTGATTGTGATTAAACTAACGGTTGAGAAAACACCGATATAGCTGTATAACTCGCTTGCTGTAATTGATGTATTTATTAGTGCTTCAATTTTTTTTGAAACAATATTAAATAGAACAGATAATACCAAAATAAATGGAATTAATGTCGCTGTTTTGTAGTATTTAAAACTCATTATTGTCTCTTATAAAAATTAATCCAATTAGAAATTGCTTCAATGACTCTTCATTCCAAGTCGCTGATGACAACAATTTTTGAAATCCATTTGCACAATTATAATTTTTGACTACTCCAGTATTGAAGTCTTCAATTAGTTTTTCCAATACTTGTGAGAATCTCTCTCTATAAGTCCCTGAAAAAAGATTGTCATTTAGATTGTAAAGCAAATTTTCTATGTAATAAGATTTTGCTACTCCTTCACCAATTTTCCCCTTCTCAATTAATTCTTCTTTTATTGTCTTATACATTCTTACGGTCTGCTTAAAAGTACCAGAAGTTGTATCACTTTTCGCAGCTAAATTTTTAAAATGCTGATGTGGGTAATTAATAACTGTTGTTCCTGAATCTGTAATAAACTCAATTCCTTCGTTTGCTCTACTTAACGAATAACTTTCAAACATTGTAAATTTTTTACTTGTAAAGCAAGGTAAAATATCCGCTTTACAAAAGCCCTGATTTTCATTAAAAATTATGCATTTATCTCCCCTATGAATGACTGCATTTCCAAAAGTTTTAACCAAAGCACTTTGTACATCATTCTTGAAGTTTGCAAATTTGTATTTACTAGTATTACGAGAAGATTCATAAACTTTCCTGTGTCCTTCAGTAAGTAAAGTAGTGTCAGGGAAATAGACTGAAGTAAGTTCAATTACTATGTCAACATCACTTGATTTACTGATGTTCGTAATGTTTTTATAAGAACCTTGAAGGTAAATGTCGTATTTGAACGAAGATAAGTCGAAGGATTCTTTAATTGTTGCATTTGGAATATTCTCATCCAAAGCTTTTTGTATAGCATCCTTTGTTTTAATGATTTGAGCAGTCTCATATTTAAAAGGAGGTGTGCTAAAGCTCTCTAACTGTTTTTCACTATATATCATTGTCGTTGTTGTCGTTTTACGGTTACTGCTAACGTTTTGCAGCTACAAGAAGTTGGCGATTTCGGAGCACAAATGTTCATACGAAGAACGAATGTTTGATTAACCACAAAACTGTCATACGAAGCACTGAACCGCCAATTTTTTGTAGGTGCTGTTATAAGCTGGCCTTCTGTCCACCGTCCTTTTAAACCATTGTCAACATTACGTTTCAGCGTCTTTGTCGTGTCGGTTTGTGTGTCGGGTGTTTTAATTTTTTTTGAAGGGGAGGAAAAAATATTTTGAAATTCTCCCTGCGTTGGCTTTGCAAGCTCTTTGACAAAGCTTTGGTTGTAGCGCTGGCTTGTGCGGCTTTGGCAATGTGCTTGCAAATAGAGTGGCTTATATTGATGTTTTCTTCTCAAGTTTGTCTAAGGTTTTATGTATGTTCTTTAGCGAATTAACCATTCTTTGAAAAGCATACATATAATAAACTTCTATATCGAGTTCCTTGCATTTTTCCATTATTGATTGCGAAGGCATAAAACGACTAACAAGCAAAGATTTTGATATAATACCACCATAAGTTTGTTTGATTACCTTCATTTTGTTAATGTCTTCTTGCTTTATGTTACCTGATTTACATTCAACAAAAATTAGCTTGTTGCCAGTGTTAAGTAAGATGTCGATTTCGTTTTTTAAAGATTTATCGTCTGTTTTAAATGGTAATTCGCAGTGAAGCATAACTTCTTTTGCTTTAGGCCATTTTCCAACTTCTGCTGCTACAATAAGCTCCCACCAAGATGCATTAAAAAAAAGGTCTTTTACATTATTACTCTTAAATGAAATGACAGATTTATTGTTATTATTAATTTCAATTAAACCATTTCCCCATTTTATTGAAGCACCACTAGGAGTTGTTTCAAAACCTTTTTCTGGAACTAATCTAAATTTTTTTCTAACTAAATCAGTTACTTTAGAGTATAATTTATTTGATTCGGCAAAGTTTTCTATTTCATTGGAAACTTTAAAGTCAGATTCTGTAAAGTCACTTAGTTTCATAAAAGTAAATGCATTATGACCACTTAAGCCAAAGAAGTCTTTTACAGAAAGCTCCGATACAATCTGCTTTTTCTCATAAGAAGGTACTTCAATCAAGCTATAATCTTGATTAATATAGAAACCATTAACTGTTTTGTCTGAAATAACAGATTGGGCAGCGAGCAACATAATTTTAGTTCCTCCTGTTAAATTAATTAAAACATCATCATTCGCATCAACTTTTTCAATAATGCTTTCAATCCTTTTTTTGATTGCATAAAAGTCGAATGGGTCACAAATGAATTCACTAAACTTTAATTCTTTTAAAAGGTCTTTTAGCACCTTCATTCCTTCTTTCGATTCTTCGGAAGCAATGAAGTGAAGCTTGTCGGGCATATACTCCTTTACACCAATATAAACTGGAAGCAGTTGACCGCCTAGGAAACTTATTTGATGCTTCATTTTAAAAATATTTCAGGTTGGTTTTTAAAAGGGTTATAAACCACATTGAGTATTTCGGAGCCAGGCATAGGTTTTCTCAAATCCTTGATATATTCTGAAAAATCAACATAGACTATTCTACATCCGTAATCTTTCCCAAAAATAGCAGCAGATGCAACCATTGATTTTTTCCCGCCAGTAATATCAACAGTAATCTGAGAATCGGGGTTTAATACCAATTGTTCCTTCATTGCCATATACATTGACTCAAAGCTTTCATCATTTAGGTATATGAGTTCGTAATTGGAGTCAAGAAACTTTTCAAGATAGCTATTATCAACTTTCTGATTATTTGTTGTAAAAATAACGTGTGTCTCTGGCTGAATTGCTTTAGCCGTAAGAATTATTGGTTCAGGTGAAAATCCTAAAACAGAGAATAACGTACCGCCTGATGGGAGGGCGTTGTTATATTCATTGCTGAAGTTTATAATTACTGCTTCAAAAAGTTTTTCGAAATATAGTTCTTGTGCACGTTCAAACTTGCCTGTGTTGGCTAAATCTAGCCACTCTTGAAGGTATGGTATTTTATTTTTCATTGACTGTCGCTTATTTTAAGTTCAAAAAATTTAAGAACATATTTTTCAAGATCAAAACGCGGTTTAACTGATTCTAAAATTGAAAAAACATTTTCTTTGAGTCTACATTTATAGTAAGAATTACCAGCGATTAAGAATTCACTTTCTTTTAATCTGCCGTAAAAGATTATATTCTTTTGAAGTTCATCCACATTAAGACTATTAGCTTGTTTGAATGAAATAATCAGATTCTGGGGTAATGCCGGTGCGTTTAAGCCCTTTATCATTTCATAGGCTATATATGTTTGAAACAATAAATTCCTTGTTGGCTTATTGTCAAAAACATAAAAAGCCGTTTCAATCAGTCTTTTATGAAAATCTAGAAATTCTGCTCTTTGGGATTCATTGAGTATAAATCCAACTTCAAAGCCATTCGTTAAACCGTGATGACCGTCAATATTTGCTGTAAATATTAAACCAGACTTTTCATTGATAACCCCCTTTGAATGATTGTAAACATCAGCATATATTTTACACCCCATTTCGTAAAGTTCTGAGACACCCGCTAAGTGATCATTTCTATAATTCATACCTCTACAAAATATCGAAACTGATACATCTCTCCCAATTGCACTTTTTAAAGCTTGAATTAACGCTGGCAATGCACTAAGCCCAACTATGCTATAGGTAGATAAATATATAAAATCATCAGCTTGATTAATTACATTAATCACTTCATCTAGCAAATTATTTGATAATGATTCACAAGTGTACCTAAGACTTGAATGATTTGCTTCTGGCAATAAATTAGTGTTAATTCTAACCTCTGATTGAACAACTAGCATTTTACCTTTTTTTCTTGTTCCTAAAAATTGCTTGTATGTTGTGCCTTGAAGAAAGATTACATCAAAAAGCTTGTCAAGTTCTTTACTGCTTGTTTCGTCTAAGTATATACCAGATTCAGTATTAAAAGTTAAAGATGGTGTTGTAAAATTTGCACTCGTAATAAAACCGTTAGTTCTGTCTGAAACAATAAATTTGGAGTGAGCAGAAAGTGAAGCTCTTACGTGGATGCCATTATCATATAGCAGTTTTATAAATTTAAGGTGAGTTCGTGAAGGATTTTCTTTTATTTCCTCTTCTGTAATAAAATCCACCAATGATATTGCATTTTCTAATTTTGCAGGGTCTAATTGAGTCAAAATAAAAATAGCTACTTGGGTTTCCTTGGCTTTTTCTAGAATAGCATTGAATATTTCTTTATCAGTAATTATGAAACTACAAATTTTTAAAACAGACTTAGCATCGCTGATAATTTTTAGTATTTCATTTTTTAATGCAGCATTACCTTCTTGAGTTAAGAAAATATTTTCATACTGTAGAAAAGGATAAAATTCTTCTCTGCCATTATTTATGACAAAAACTCCAGAATTCAAGGTGTCGCTATTTCTTAAAATTATTTCCATCAATTAACTTCTATCATATGGTTTTCAATATCATATTTCTCAAGTAGGTCAAATTCACCAGCTAACAAAAGGAACGGTCTGATTTTATCAGTGTACTTTGGATGACTCTCTATAAATCGTGAAAATGGAAATCGTTGATATTCTTTGATCAATTCTATAAATTCTATTAATTCCTTAACTACTAAGTCGTCAGAGCTATAGAATATGTAAAATAAAAACACATTTCTTTCAAGACTATTATTGAATATTTTATAGTCACGTTTTCTGATTAGGTCACTAAGGAGTTTTTGTCTATTTGAACTTTTTAATAAGTGATTCTCACGAATATTTATCACAATATTATCCGCTTCATTTATTATATTTTCTGCTTCTATTTCATTGATAGCAAAACCAAAGGGTGGGGCAGATTGCAAGAATTTAATTAAGTCCTCACTACTAAAATTATAGCACTTTGTGTATGAGTCTTTATATCTATCAATTTCTGGCCAATTAGTTGTCAAATAGGGAATAGGTTTTTCATTGCTATCTTTCTTTTGAAATGGCACCATTAATTTAAATTCAAAATTTTGAATTCTATCTTTTAATTGAGACTCAAAGAAAACTACATTTTTCCTAAGTGTTTCATAATAGTTCAATTCATCCCCCAATGAAAATATTGCATAGCCATCAATGAGTTCTTTTATTAAGTTGTCTTCTGATTTACTGACAGAAACAAGAACTTGAAAGCTCATTTTAGTAAACGAAATGTCATCAATACTTTGTAAACCGTTGGGTATTCCAAAAACCTCACGATGTTCGGGTTCAATTGAAAATATCAATTCAGATATTAGGTTTTTTTCTGGTGGTGTGTGTACAATGTCGGGAGCAAAAGGGCGTGCTATTTTTGTTTCTCCTCTTTGGTTTGTATATAAATAGGAATAGTTCTCACTTACAAGTTTGCTTTTATAGTAGTTATAAAAAACACGAGGTAATGGTTTTAGTGTAATACCATCAATAAAGAAATCGTAAGATTGTTTGTGTAGCCTTACCTGCGTTTTTGTTTCAAATACTGATAGTCCATATTCACTTAAAGAATACTTATTACCATCTTTCAATAATAAATCATCACTAATAAGTTTTTCAATTCTTAATTCAATTAAGGTTTTTGATGTGCCAATGATGCTGCCAATTTGAAATGAGCTAAAATCTGGTTTAACTTTTAAGAAGTCAACAATTACTTTATCGAGATTATCTAATGGATCAGGAGTTGAATCTGAAATTTCTGAATGTATGCAAAGAATAGGGTATTGAAGACAAAAGATGCCTTTCAATTGCCTGCCCATTGCTAACAATTCTTCGTAGTACTTTTCTATATCAATGCTGAAATGGCTCATTTAGTAGGAAAAAGCAATTTGTTTTTTTTCGAAATCAATTTTAATAATCTTAACCTTTATAGTTTCATTGGGTTTTGGTACTTTATTGTTTCTAATATTATTCTTGTGAAGAAGACCTTCTAATCCAGTTTCAATTTTTATAAAGTAGCCAAAATTCACTTCTTTTTCAATTGTTCCCATTACAAAATCTCCTTTCTTATATTTATTCACGGTTGCATCCCAACTCTCATTTTTCTTGTTAGCAATTGTTTTCTTATTATCATTAAACTTTATGGTAACACGTTTATTTTCAATGTCAATTGAATGGATAGAAACATTCATCTCAACAGAAGCAACCAAGCTGTCAGGATTATCTTTATATTGTTTGGGCATCATAGAATATGGTATTAGGCAGTCCACACCATCCACAGTAACGAATAAGCCAAAAATCCCATTTAGATTTTTACCTACTGCTTTAAATCGACCAACAGTATTATCGTCCTTTTTGTATTTCTCAATGAATAGTTCGAACGGTGATTTAAAATCATATAAATCTGCCACATTGATAAAATTACCGATTTCTTCTTTTTTGCTCAGATGAACTAATGTTTTGAAAAGCTCTGTGTAATTAAAAATTCTGTCAAAATGCGATCTGCTATCAACTAATGTTTTTGAATTGCCAATAAGAATCAATTTCTTTTTTGCTCGACTAAAAGCTACATTTAATCTTCTTGCATCATCAAGAAACCCAACTTTAGCAAATTTTCTCTTCCCATTTTCAAAGGGAGCATTGTTGTGGTCAGATGAACGAGTAAAACTAAAAATGATGATATCATATTCTTTTCCTTGAAATGAGTCAAGTGTAGAAACATCTATATTTTTAAATTTACAAGAATCGGACTTATTGATATAGTTTTTAATGTTTGCAACCTGCGATTTGTATGGTGCTATAATGGCAATGCTTGACGGTTGTGCTTCGTTTTCAAATAATTTCGGCAAAATGATTTCTGAAATCGTTTCCGATTCAGTGTTATTTTTTGCCGAGAAGCCATCATTTTGCTCAAATGGATTTTTTGAGTTTGAAGTATCAAAGAAAATAACTTCTTTGTTAAAGGGGGACGACATCTCAATTCTGTTCAAATGGGTTCTATTGCCCATTTTTACTCTGCCATCATAAAATGATTCAGAAACAAATCGACCAATATTTGGGTGCATCCTGTGCTGATAGTTCAACATTTCCATATTATCATTTGGAAACTGTCCAGCATTTATCCTGTTTACTATGAATTCAAAAAATGAAGACTTAAGTGCGTGTAATATCTCTTCCTCTAGAAAGTCAGACCCATAAACTGAATTTGGAAAACTAGATTTATCTGCCTTATCAATTAAGGAACTATCCATATAAGGAGGCAATTGTTTTTGGTCGCCCACTAATATTACTTTCTGACCAAGCTCTATAGCAACCAATGATTCAGCGATATTTGCTTTTCCAGCTTCGTCAATAATAACGGTATCAAACTTAAAATTTTTGTCTTTGAATATGTCATCAGATTTGATACCTATACAAGTTGCAAAAACTACATCTATAGAATTATAGATTAGCGGTTTCAATAAGATTTCATACTCATTATTTGATTCATCAATCCACTTTCTAAGTAACTCTATTGTTTCCTTTAATTCTTCTATTGATAGTTCTGAAAGTCCGTCAAGTAAAATAAAATGACGTTGCTTATAGACTTCTCGTAAGACGCCATATTGAAGTATAATTGAGTTAATAAACTGATTAAGAGATTTTTTTAAGGAATCTTTTTGATAACCTGATTCCTTGTTCTTTGTATATTCTTCGGCTATTAAAAGTTGGTTAGATATAAAGCTTTTGAAATCCACTTTATAATCCTCAACAAGATTATCAATACAATATTTCAAAAGTTGTTTGTCAATACGGTCAGGGTTACCAACTCTTAAAAGATTAAGATGTGGGAATTGTGAAAGCTTTTCTAAAACATTATCTACTGCAACGTGATTTTGACCTGATACTAAAACTTTCTCGCCTTTTTCAACAAGCTGCTGAATTATCTCAGCTATTACAGTTGTTTTCCCTGTACCAGGAGGCCCTTGAATCAAGAAAATGTTCTGATTACCTACCGCCTTTTTCACCGCTTTTACCTGATTATTGGTTGAATCTTCCCTTTCAGTTCTTGATAAATCTTCATTCTTAAATATTATAGGTTTAAGAATGGGTGTTTTTACACGTTCAGGTTTTACAAGAAGTGCTTCGATATGGTCAATTTTAATTTTCTTATCAAGAAAATCCTGAATAATTTCTCTTTGAATTTGGAATTGCTTTTTTGATATCCGCTTATCTAAATAGAAGCCCTTATCCAATAATTCCAGTTTAATAGGTTTGTTAAAAGTTATTGTGTAATCCTCATTAAGATAAGACAACATTCCATCCGATAGTTTTATTAGCTTTTCATCTTCCTTCAATCGGATGTTTACAATAGTTTCTTCATCAGATTCAAGACTATCACCAATAATCCTTGGTATTTTTATTGCAACGCCCTGATTAACTGCTGGTACTCTTTGGTATTTATCTACAAATACTGCATTCTCTTTTTCCTTTTCTATCAAACTAATTTGATATTCCAAGAATTTATCAATTATTGAAAGGGTTCTGCCCTCTTGCCTTAGTATTTCTCCAGCCTCAGTTTTTAGATGATTAACTGTTTCAAAACATTTAGTTTTTAGAAGTGCGAAATCAAGAAACAATTGCTGTGAATTGTCAAACGGTAAAGCACTGTAAGGCGAAATTATTTTTATTTTATTACTAAATAGAAATGAACCATACTTTGCGTTTCGCTTTTTTGCTTCACTGGAAGTAAATTGGGAATGGCCAATGGAAAAGTTTTTTATTATGAACTTAATCTCCTTTTTATCCTTACCAATTGTAACATCCCCAAATATGTTAACTTCTTCATTATATAGCGAAAAGTCAACTTTTTGATTGTTATCTCTTGCATTGATTTTGAACCAATAGTGCTGCTGATTTGATAGCAATTCTAAAAGTTTGTTTTCATTTTCTGCTGAAACTATTGTGTCATTAAGAAAGTAGGGAATGGCATTTTGCTTAAGAGTTGTTTCGTAGCTTGCATTTCCCAATTCAAATTGGACGTAGAGTGTATGGTTGGTTTTGAATTCTTTGGAAAATATTCTATCATCTTGTTCAAAACCCTCTTTGATTATTGATAATTGTTCATCTGTTGCATATACACCAAGAATGGAATTTTTGAAATTGTAGAACGATAGTAGTTCTTCTTCAATAAAATTTATCTCAGGGTCTAAGGCTTCTTCTGAATCAACATTTTCAACATCTAAGGATGCAGGAACAAAAGAAAATAAATCACTGTAATCAAGTTTAGAGTTTACTTTTACCCTTAATTTCTCGGTAGAATCCTGAATAAAGTTGTTATTTATAATACCATACAAGTTATCCTTTGTTTTGACTAATGTGGTATTGTTAAACGTTTCGATAACATCAACATTAAATTCATCACCCCTTTCAATTCTTTCCCAAGTTAATGTGTCGCTTACTTGTTTAGAAAGATGTTTTCTGCTAAGAATAACTTGTTTGTTCGTAAAATCAATTTCTAATACAACACATTGAATGCGGTCACCAATTTTATGTTTTTTGAATTCAACTTCCCCTTGCGGTAAGCACCAAGACAAATTTAGTACAGATAAACGACCAATAAAATCTTCTCCAAAGTCTGTAACTATTTGTGACGGATGAATAATAGCAGTTATTGTGGTTTCAATAACTGATCCTCTACCGTATTTTTGGGTAAACTCTAGTTCAGATATGGTTTGATTTAATTCCAATTGTTTACAATGATTTAAAATTTTCTATATAGTTTATCATACTCGTCATAAGTGCGGTGGCAAAAAATGGCTCTTTTGGTTTTGCGAAGCGTTGGCTTGTGTGTCGGGTAAAACCAAATGTGCCATTTGTGCGGCTGGCAGAGAATCTCAAAATATTTTGTGCAGTGGGTAAAAAATTAAAACACAGAAGGGTCGGCAAGGAATGTCGGCTTACTCGCTGTCCAAATGTTGTATTGTTTCTATGTCGTTGGTCTCCTGTCAAAATGGTTTACTTTTTTCTTGTTTATAGTCGTCTGTTTGTCGTTGTAGGATCGTCTTTTAGGCTTGCTTATAACGTGTAAATATGTATGATAAAATTAGACCTATCACCCAAAAATTGGGTGGATTCGTCTGACAAACGTCAAACTTTATCACAATGCTAAGTTATAAATAAATTATTACAAATCATCAAATGGACTTTTAATTTATTGCAAACTTTCCGTGCTTACTTGAGTATAGTTTAAGGTTATTATATTCTAATAATAAAAATATTAAAAAGAATATTAATTATTATTTAAAATAATTTTTTAATAAAAAAACAACCTATTGCTAATTTTCGTATTCATGAATTGCTTAAAATAAAGTGGTCAAAAAGTATTTGCCCTATAGGTGTACCTATAAAAACTGACCTTTTTGAAGCTTGAAAACATTAATGAAATTATAAGAGTTACTGAGCCTCTTTTGTTACTGGATTATTCGTTAAGCATTCCCTACTCTCAAATTCAACATTGACAACCAAAGCGTCTCCCACGCAAACCCCGTAGAGAATAACTTTCAAATAATTTCTTCTATTCTATCCATGTAAATCTAATTAATTAAATCTTCTTTAAAATGCTCATAAATCATGACCATTGCCAAAGTATCTAATTCACAATATTTCAACAAACCTTGTGTAATTTTTGTTCGTTCTCTTTCAGTCATATCTTCATACTGCAATTTGGCATAAGCAGTTAGAGCAGCTCCACCATCTGCAATTCCATCAATTTCGGAAAGGCTTTCTTGAAGTTCTAATGCTGTCCAACCATCAAAAACGGGTGGCAACATTTTATAAGGGTTTACAACCTCATCCTTATCGATTTTAAGCCAAATATGATTATCGTCAAAATTTGTACTGGTTAAGTTAATTGCTCCAATTGGCTGACAGTATTTTTGTTTCAAATAGGCACTTGAATTCAAAGAAGCCGGCAAAACCGCTTTGATGGAATTAGAACCTTTGGTATAGGGATTATAATAAAAGTCTTTAACCACTTTATTCAAATCAACCATATTGCGCTCACCTTCCCATTGTTCAGCACTATCTTTTGTGGAATTAGTGATTGTTTTTAAAAACGAAATTAGTTCAGCTTTATCTTCTTCATTTCCTGCATTTAGTTGCACGATAATCGCATTTAAAATCGAGTTTTCATGACTTGCAAATCGGAAAATAGTTCCATTATCATTTTCTAATGCTTTTTTTAATGCTCTAGCAAAAATAAAATTTGGAAACTCACCAGCAGTATTGCTTATAAATTCTGATTTGTGCTCTATGGTTCCGTCTTCATAATAAATATGATGGGAGAATTGAAATGCTACTTGCTCATATGGTCTTCTACCTGCTGTAAAAGGTAGCGCAACTGTGCTAGTTTCAAAATCAATAAAATGTAATGGAAATTTCCATTTTGACATTTCGGTTTTCAAACCATCCTTTTCCACATAAATAGAATTATCATTGTCTCTAGATTTTTCTACTTGAATCCATTGTCTTTCTCCGGATGAAATTTTATCGGCAATAACTTCAATTTTGAAATCATCTTCTGAAAGTTCCTTCATGAGTAGTCGATTTGATTCTATTAATCCTATACCCTGAAAATTCCAAACTTCCATTGCGTTGGGTTCTTTGAAATCGTTATCCGACCAATTGTGTTGTTTTTTAAAGCAATATTCAAACCCTGATAACAACCCCTTTTCTTTGTCTTCATTAGTAGCTTTGAATTCACATTTTTTACAAGCACTAAATTTTGTTTTCCAATTGATATATTGAGATTCTAAATAGGAATCCTTGAACAATTTTAATGCTTCGTGGAAACCTAGATTATCATGGTATTTATATTGGTCACTAATAATAGCATTCACAATAGCATCCACTTTTATTTCAGATAAGACCGATTCGCCAATTTCATGAATACTATTTACTTTTTTAATTATATCTGTTCTAGGATTTCCGTTGGCTGGAACTCTAAATAGTTGATTTAATCCATCAATAGTTGCTTTTTTAGATTTATCAGCCATCATGAAATAGGCTTCAAAATGAAAGTTAGGAAAAGTCAATGTAGCAATATGCTTTTGGAAAGCCAAGTCAAATAAATTCAGTTTGTGTTTTCCTTCTAAACCTCCCTTTTTTCCGATGAATTCGTTTGGATTATTAGAGTCAAACGACTTCGCTTTTACTTCGATTAACCTAATGTGATTCCCTTCTTTTACTAAAATATCGGTTCTAATAAAGAAATTATCCACTAAAAAAGCAGCTTCATAAATCACGACATTTTCTAATAATAATGCTTTTTGAGTTAACTGAAATGCTTTTTCATATTCGTAATTCTCAGTATTAATAAAAATCCCATTTGGATAATGCAAACGAGCCAACTCTTCCACTTGAAACCCTCCTTTAGCGAGAGCTTGCAAGAAAGAATCATCAATCTTTTTGTTGGCATATTTTTTATCACTAGTAAAAAACAGCTTGTTTGGACATTCTAATCCTAACTTGAAACGAGATTTTGAGAGTACTTTCATAATTTAAGTAGCAATATTAAGAATTAAAGTTATCAAAATTACAGACTAATGTTTAAAATAGCTTTTGCAGTTGCTAATTAAATTGTAAATCAAAAATATATCCAATAACTAAATGAAAAAAGGTTAATTTATTCAAATGCGGTGATTATAAAGTTTTATTACTGCAATATTGCGGTGATTAGCTAAAATAATCACCGCATAAATTTGTTAGTGCGGTGATAAAAAACTATTTTTACCGCAAATAAGCGGTGATTATGTATATACATGAACAAAAAGAATGGCCATTATTCACATGGGACGCTGAACTCATAACAAAAATATTAGGTTCGGTTAGGCATCGTCAAGGACAAATATTAGGTCAGATGCAAGCTCTCGGTTTTCGGATACAAGAAGAAACAATGCTGAAGGCACTGACGATGGATGTAATGAAGTCAAGTGAGATAGAGGGAGAGTTACTAAACCCTGAACAAGTACGCTCTTCAATAGCGAGACGATTAGGTATAGAAATTGCTGGAGCTTTACAAGCGGAGCGCGATGTAGAAGGTATCGTAGAAATGATGCTGGATGCTACTCAACGTTACGATACTCCTCTAACAGCCGAGCGATTATTTGATTGGCATGCAGCATTGTTTCCAACAGGACGAAGCGGAATGTATAAAATAAAAACTGCTGCTTGGCGTGATGATGTAATGCAAGTTACATCAGGAACTATGGGAAAAGAAACGGTACATTTTGAAGCACCACCTGCCTCAAAAGTAGAGGGTGAAATGACGATTTTTTTAAATTGGATTGAAAAATATACAGACCTTGATGCGGTTTTAAAAGCTGGCCTTGCTCACTTGTGGTTTATTACTATTCACCCTTTTGATGATGGTAATGGTCGTATTGCAAGAGCTATTACTGATTTGTTATTAGCAAGAGCGGATAAAAGCCCACAACGATTTTATTCCATGTCTGCACAAATACAAGCAGAACGAAATAAATATTATGACATACTTGAAAGTACTCAAAAAGGAAACCTTGATATTACAGCATGGCTACTATGGTTTTTGGATTGTTTGATGCGTTGCATGGACCAAACAGATGCAACTATCAAAAAAACAATGGCACGTGCCCAATTTTGGGAAACTAATAAAGAAACTTTATTTAATGCCCGTCAACAGAAAATACTACAGTTGCTTCTGGATGATTTCTTTGGTATACTAAGTGTATCAAAATATGCAAAAATTGTCAAAACATCAACCGATACAGCTCTGAGAGACCTTCAAGACTTAGTTAAAAAAAATGTTTTAGAACAACAAGGAAGCGGTAGAAGTACTTCTTATAAATTGAAATAGAGAAAAAGCAGCTTCTTTAGTATAAATCGTAAAAATTGCAACAATTTAGTATAAATGAATTAATCCCTTAAATAATTATGAAAAGTACTTGTATCACTATTATAGTAATGTTATTGTTAGCACTAAAGATGTCAGCCCAAAAAGTATATTCAGTTGAATATGCTAACCAAGCCGATGTCAAAGTTTTTGTAGTTGATTATGAAAATCAAGCTGATTTAAAAGTCTATAAAGTTAAATACCAAAACCAAGCTGACAAAAATGAAGGCAGATGGTTTTTTACTGATTATTCCAACCAAGCTGATAAAAAAATATACTTTGTCGAATACGCCAACCAAGCCGACTTGAAAATCTACTTTGTGAAGTATGAAAATCAAGCAGGTTGGAATAATAAGTCAAAGATTCAGTTGATGTATTAAGGTTGGTTGGATTATCAAATAAATTATTTTTGATAACTATTCTATTTTTTTCAATTCAATAAAAGTCGCAAATCAGACTCAAAAAAGTCTGAAACAACTACAACCTTTCCAACTGTTGCACCATTAACGTCTAAATTTCTTTAGATTTAAACTTTCCGATTATTTCTTCAATATCTTCTTTAATAAATTCCCAGTATTTTCCTCTAAAACAAATGGGATTGAATTCATCATCAGCATAGTTAAAATTAGTGAAGTTATTTATTATCAATTCCCTATCATGTGAGTAGGGATATCTTTGCTCGTGCAACGCTAACATTTGAGCTAAATTATAATTTACAAAAAGTTCATGTAAATCCCAAAAATCTTTTTTTCGACCGCCTCTTTGAATTACATCAAGCTTCATGGCAATAATCTCCTCAATAGAAGCCATTTTAATAGAATCTTCAATGAAAATGAGTTGGATAAATTTATCGGTGTAAAAAATATCGAGCTTTACGGCGTTGTCTTTATTCTCTCCTATTAGATAAGATTTACCAAATCCGGGTATCCTATTTGAAAAATGATCGACATATGAAAAATTTAATGCTAAATACTTTTCAATTGAATCAAAATCAATTTCACCGTAATCTACATCACTAAAAAGATCGATATCAATCGATTCTCTATGACCTATTTGAAGACTCAAAGCGGTACCTCCAACTAATCTAAAACTTGCAAATTCATCTGCAGCCATTAATTGTAGCAAGCTCTTTTTTAATAAATTATTTACAGTATTATAATAAAGCATTATGCTATTTGTTTTTATAGATTATATAAGGCAGAACCGTTACTTGATTAAGCACAATGTTTATTTTTTCAGAACCATAAAATCGAATTAATTCTTGTTTTTCAATTTCATTACCTCTCTCAAATACTCTACTAATAACCGCACTAAACTGCTTGTCCCATTCTATTTTATTAATATCAGTATCCCAAAATAAAGAATTTCTTAATAATTTTATATTGGGTTTATTCGTTACATTTTTCTGCTTTTCTTCATTTATATCAAAGTAGGTTTGAAGAATTGCTAGAGAACCTTCTTCAAATCCAAGTTTTTCTTCAATCTTAAGCGCTAAAGCAGTATTTAACTTACGTTTGCCTTTAGTAATTGCATTTAGAGTTTGTGGATGTTCGCCAATAGACAAAGCAAAAGGTCTTTTATGGAGCGCTCTTTTTTTAAATTCACGTTCCAAAATTATTCCAGGATGAATGCCCTTATATCTTTCTAAATAATTATTCATAATACAAATGTAAACAATTTTGTTTACATAGAGTAAGATATTATTTATATTTAATTTTTTTATGATACTAATAGTATTTAAAAGTATCAAATCCGATAGAAAAAATTTCGAGACAACTCTCCTTTTTTTTTACAAAAAAACATTAGAACTGACGTTTTTAATAATTACGCCCAACGGATTAATTTATTCAAATGCGGTGATTATAAAGTTTTATTACCGCAATATTGCGGTGATTATGTATATACATGAACAAAAAAAATGACCATTATTCACATAATCATTTATCCATCGGACTTTTAAATTGTACTTCAATATTCAATACCTTAATGACAGTTAACAGATTATTCCAGCTAACAGTTGTTTTATTTTTTTCAATATCAAAAACCGTTGTCTTTCCTATTCCTGCAAGATTTGCCAATTG
>CALQAH020000045.1 GCA_943328505.2 Rhizobium sp. Q54
AAAGAATATATAAACTATTACAATAACGACAGAAGCAAGTCCAATTTAAACAAAATGAGCCCGATACAATATCGAGCTCATTATTATCAAAATTAATTATAAATTTGTCCAAACTTTTGGGTTCAGTCTAAATTAACAAGACGGTTTTTTATTTAATCTTCAATTTCATTTCCTTGAGCGTCAAAGAAACGGTATTCTAAATACGTGTAAGCGTCACGCGGTATGATTTTCACCCATTTTTTATATTCAAAAAACCATTTTGAACGTAATGATGGAAAACCTTTTTTAAGGTATGCTGCCACAAAAGGATGCACATTGAGCATTACCTTTTTATGGGTTTTTAAAATTCTGTCAAGGTCGGAAGCAATTCTGTCGATAACTAGAATTGGAGCTTCAATTTCTCCATTTTCATTGTTAGGATCTTCTTCTCTTGTTTTAATGTTTACTTCTGGTCTTACGCGTTGTCTTGTAATTTGAACTAATCCAAATTTACTCGGCGGTAAGATTTTGTGTTTTGCTTTGTCATCGCTCATTTCTTCTCTCAAGAAGTTGAACAAAACATTGCGATTTTCTGAGTTTTGCAAATCGATAAAATCAATAACAATAATTCCGCCCATATCTCTCAAACGCAATTGTCTTGCGATTTCGGCAGCGGCAATCATGTTTACTTCCATGGCGGTATCTTCTTGGTTAGAAGCTTTATTGGAACGGTTTCCGCTGTTCACGTCTATAACGTGTAAAGCTTCGGTGTGTTCAATAATCAAATAAGCACCTTTGCTCATCGATACTGTTTTTCCAAACGAAGTTTTAATCTGTCTCTCGATGTTGTATTTCTCAAAAATCGGCGTGTCTTTAGATTGATAAAGCTTCACCATTGATTGTTTTGAAGGATCTATTTCGGCAATATAGTCTTTCGTTTCGTTGAACAACTCTACATCATCAATATAAATACCGGTAAAGGTATCATTGAAAACATCTCTTAATATGGAGGAAGCTCTGTTAACTTCTCCTAATATTTTGGAAGGATGGTGTGCGGTTGGTAATTTTTTACACATTGCAGTCCATCTACTGAGTAGGTTCTGCAAGTCTTTTTCTAATTCGGCTGTGTTTTTGCCTTCTGCTACTGTTCTCACAATAACACCAAAACCTCTTGGTTTGATAGATTGTACAAGTTTCTTTAGACGTTCTTTTTCTCCTTTGATTTCTATTTTTTGTGAAACAGAAACTCTATCCGAGAACGGAACTAAAACCACAAAACGACCGGCCAATGAAAGCTCAGAGCTTATTCTTGGACCTTTGGTTGATATGGGTTCTTTAACTACTTGCACTAACAAAGATTGATTCGCACTCAGAATATCTGCTACGGTTCCGTCTTTATTAATTTCTTTTTCAAACTGAAAGTTTTTTAGGGAGAAATCTTTTAGTTTACCTGCGCTTACAAGTTTTATGAATTTCAAATAGGAAGCTAAATTGGGGCCTAAATCGTGATAATGTAAAAAGGCATCTTTTTCGAAGCCAACATTTACAAAAGCAGCATTTAAACCGGCAACTGGTTTTCTGATTTTGGCGATAAAAATATCACCAACCTGAAAGTTGCTTTGTTCTTCTTCTTTGTGTAATTCAATTAGTTTTCCATCTTTTAACAAGGCAAAATCTACAGCATCAGGACTAGATCTAATGATTAGTTCTTTATTCATGTTGTAAATTATTATCTGTATTTGAGGTTTGAAGTTGTTGGTTTGTTGTTTATAGTTATAACCATAAACTCTTAAATCATAAACTACAAACTTTTAGTACAGATGGATTAAACAATTTTTAACAGGTGTTTTTACCCGGCGAAACCTCTTTTATGGTTTCATTTTCAATGAACGTTTTTAAAAAGAAAAAAGTAGTTAGAAACTACTTTTTCTTTTTATGACGGTTAGCTCTTGCACGTTTTTTACGTTTGTGAGTAGCTACCTTATGTCTTTTTCTTTTTTTACCACTTGGCATACTGTGTAGTTTTTGTGTGATTAATAAATAGTTTATACTGTTACTTCAGTATTAGTTTTTACTGCTTCAACGAACACTTTTGCTGGTTTGAATGCAGGAATATTGTGTGCTGGAATTTTAATTGTTGTATTTTTAGAAATGTTTCTTCCTGTTTTTTCAGCTCTAGTTTTAATTATAAAACTACCAAAACCTCTTAGGTAAACATTTTCTCCTGATTCTAAAGAAGTTTTTACTTCTTCCATAAATGTTTCAACTACTGCTTGAACATCTCCTTTTTCAATTCCTTTTTTTTCTGAAATTATCGCTACGATATCTGCTTTCGTCATTTTCTTGCGTATTTAATATTATGTGTAATTTTTTGAGGTTGCAAATATATGAATTAAATAAACAATATTTCAAGCATAATTCATTAAAATTTAATCACATAAACTTTTACTTTTGTTTACCAATTTTTAATTATGAATTTTTCTAAAGTGTTACTGCAATGGTATTTACAAAATAAGCGTGATTTGCCATGGAGAAATACCACTAATCCTTACCCTATTTGGCTTTCAGAAATTATACTTCAGCAAACGCGAGTGGTACAAGGAATGCCTTATTATTTAAAATTTACAACGGCTTTCCCAACCATTTTTGACTTAGCAAATGCCGATGAAGAAACTGTTTTAAAACTTTGGCAAGGCTTGGGGTATTATTCTAGAGCAAGGAACCTTCATAAAACAGCTCAAATTATTGCGTTTGAATTAAACGGAGTGTTTCCAAATACGTATGCTGATTTATTAAAACTAAAAGGCGTTGGAACCTATACTGCTGCTGCTATTGCTTCTTTTTCGTACAACGAAGATGTTCCGGTTGTTGATGGAAACGTATTGCGGGTTTTCTCCCGATATTTTGATATTGAAACCGATATTTCGTCTTCAGGAGCTAAAAGTGAATTTACATCTTTAGCCAAAGAATTATTGCCAGCAGGGAAAGCCAATATTTTTAATCAGGCGATTATGGAATTTGGAGCGTTGCAATGTGTTCCTAAAAACCCGGATTGTGGGAGCTGTGTTTTTAACGAAAGTTGCCAGGCTTTGCAAAAGAAAAAAGTGACGCAACTTCCCGTGAACTTGAAAAAATTAAAAGTAACTAAACGCTATTTTAATTATCTGATTTTTTCGGATGAAACCAATCAAACGCTTATTCAAAAAAGAACTGCGAAAGGGATATGGCATAATCTTTACGAATTTCCTGTAATTGAAACTGAAAATCCGGAAACCGACGAAACAATTTTGGCTTTAATTCACAATCAAAAGCAAATTCCAAACGTTACTAATGAAGTAATCCTTTTTAATTCGGAACCAATTATTCATAAATTATCGCACCAGCATTTGAACATTAAATTTTGGAAAATAAAAGTAAAAGGAATAATTTCAAATGGGATTGAATGTAATCAAGCAAAAAAATTTCCATTTCCAATTGTAATTTATAATTTTATTGAGCAAGATTGGTTTTAAATTTCAAAAAAAGCGTTAAATTTGGACTAATAATTTTTGAAAAATGAGTGGTACTTTGAATAGAGTCATGTTGATTGGTCACCTTGGAGAAGATGTGAAAATGCATTATTTCGAAGGCGGAAATTGCATTGGTCGATTTTCATTAGCTACAAATGAGGTTTATATTAATAAACAAACCAACGAAAAAATCACTTCTACAGAATGGCATAACTTGGTGGTAAAAAATAAAGCCGCCGAAATATGTGAAAAATATTTAACAAAAGGAGATAAAATTTTTGTTGAAGGCCGTATTAAATCACGTCAATGGCAAGCCGAAGACGGTTCAAATAAATATATTACGGAGATTCAAGTTACCGAATTTGTTTTTTTGACTACCAAAAAAGATGCAGATGGTATGCGCCATTCTCCTTCATTGGATCAAAAACCCACCAATTTTGAAACTCCAAATCCTGCTGCTCCAGAAAATGATTTGCCGTTTTAATTCCTTTAAACTTTATTGAGATGATGAATAAAAAAAACGCTTGTTTCTTTTTGGCTTTATTGCTATTAGTTTTAGTAGCAAGTTGTAAAGACGAAGTTTTACCTAAACCGTCAAGTCAATTGAGATTGGATTATCCTGTAGCTGAATATGTTCCATTTAGTAATCATTGTCCTTTTGAATTTGAAATCAATGAAAATGCTATCATCACTGAGGATAAGAATTGCGGATTTACTATTGCATACCCAAAAATGAAGGCCACAATTTATTTGACTTTTAAAGCCGTGAATAATAATATTGATGCATTATTACGAGATGCTCAAAAACTTACTTACGAGCATGTTATTAAAGCGGATGACATAACAGAACAACCTTTTATAAACAGCGATAATAAAGTATATGGTATGTTTTATAAAGTAAATGGAAATGCAGCTACTAATGCTCAATTTTATGTTACAGATAGCATCAACCATTTTGTAACTGGCTCGGTTTATTTTTATGCAAAACCCAATTTTGATTCTATAATGCCAGCAGCAGATTATATCAAAAATGATATGCAAAGGTTAATGGAAACTGTGAAATGGAAATAACTCTTTTTTGTTTTAAAAATCTTTAGTGATAACATTGTGTTTGTTTTTTAGAATATCTGAAAGAACTTTTGAGTCAGTATTGCTATAAAACAAACAATTCCCTTTATGGGTTTGATTTGTAAACCCGACTTTTTCACGTAAAACATTTTTGGTTTGTCTTGCTACTGCTTCACCAGAATCAATGATTTTAACATGCTTTGGGAGGATTTTTTTAATTTGAGGTATTAAGTAAGGATAATGACTGCAGCCAAGTACTAAAAAATCAACATTTGCTTCTATCATGGGTTGTAAATAGGAGTGCAGTAACTGATTCATTTCAGGAGAATCTATCTCTCCATTTTCAATCAATTGTACTAAACCATGACCAATTTGTTCAATTATTTTTGTGTCTTGAAACTTTTCGGCTGTTTTATGAAAAAGTTCACTATTCAAAGTGCCTTTTGTGGCGAGTATTCCAATAATGTGTTTTTTGGAGTGCATTGCTGCGGGTTTAATTGCAGGTTCAATTCCTATAAAAGGGATATTGTATTTCTCTCTTAATTCTTTAATGGCATTGGTGGTAGCGGTATTACAGGCAACTACAATGATTTTGCAATTTTGTTCAAGAAGGAATTCTGTGTTTTTAATACTTAATTGAATTATTTCTTCCTTTGATTTTTGACCATAAGGTGCATTTTTACTATCTGCTAAATAAATAGTGTCCTCATTTGGCAGCAAATCCTGTATTGCCGACCAAATAGAGGTTCCTCCAATTCCAGAATCAAAAAGTCCAATAGCATTATTGTTTATCATAAAACAAAAGTAAAAAAAAACTGCTCAAGTATTTGAGCAGTTTTGTAATTTATATTGCAGAAATTAAGCCGAAATTATAATTAAAATCCAAGTTCTTTTTTAACATCAGCTGTCAAATCTGGACCATCTGTAAGTAATAAATCGGCAGCATTTAAAACATATTGGTATCCTTTTGATTTACCAACTTTTTGAATAGCAGCTTTTACTTTGTCCATTAATGGTTTTACCATATCAGATTCTTTCTTTTGTAATTCTTTTTGTGCATTTTCTCTGTAATCTGTAATACGTTTTACAAGATCTTGAACTTCTGTTTGACGAGTTTGATTAACAACATCGGTTACAGTTGAAGCTTCTTGGTCGTATTTTTTTATTTTGTTTTGGTATTCTTCTGCCATTGTTTTGTAGTCAGTATCATAAGTAGCGCTTAATTTCTCTAATTGTTTTTGAGCATCTAACATTGCAGGCATTTTAGAGATAAGTTCATTTACATCTACATGAGCTGTTTTTGCTTGCGCATTAATAGTTTGAATTGTTCCCAAAAACAATACTGTAGCTATTAGTAAAGATTTCAATCGTTTCATTTTAAAAAGTGTTAATTAATTTATAGTTTATTTATTATTCTGTTTTATTTTCTTTTGCTTTTTTAGCCGCTTCTCTGTCTGCTAATGCTTTCGCTTTTTTCTCTTCGAGCGCTTTTTTTCTATCCTCAATTAATTTTGATCTTGCGGCTGCCTTTTCAGCTTTTGCTTGATCAGCTGCGCTTTTTTTATCCGCAACAGCTGTACTGTCAGAAGTTTTACCTTCGGGTTTTCCAGTTTCATTTTTTTCTTTAGCAGTAACCGTGCCATTTTTTTTGGCTTCTTTTTCTGCTAATAGTTGCTTTCTGGTTTCTTCTTTTTCTTTTTTCTTTAATTCTGCAGCAATTTTTTTATCGGCAATCATTTTTTCACGAGCCAATTTTTTATCTTCAAGTAATTTTTTTCTTTCTGCTAAAGCTGGATTTGCATCTTCAACATCTTCTCTGAATTCTTTAGCTTCTTGATCTTTTAATTGTTTATTTGTCAATTGTTCTCTTTTCTCGGCACGTGTTATTACACGAACAACCTGATCGCTAATATCAAATCTCTTGGCAGCAAAAAGAATGGTTAAATTAGAAGATTTGTCAAATACATAATCGTATTTTTTTGCTTCAGCAATATCTTGAACAGCAGTAAATACTTGGTCTTGAATTGGTTTAACCAAAACGGCTTTTTGAGTAATTAAATCACCATTTGGACCAAATCTTTTTTGTTGAAAATCTAAAAGTTCTGTTTCTTGAAATTTTATTTCTTCTTCACGTTCATCAATTAGTTCTTTAGTCAACAAAACCCTTTCGGTTTTTAAAGCGTCTTTTAGTTTTGCTAAATCCACTTTTTTTGCTTCAATGTCTTGTTTCCATTTTTGAGCTTTTTGCTCTAATTGGCTTTTCGCTTCCGCATAATCAGGAACATTTTGAAGAATATATTCCATATCTATGTAGCCAACTTTGATTCCTCTTGATTGCGCAAAACCTTGATTTACAAAGGATAAAGTCAAAAGTAAAAATGCAATGTGTTTTTTCATACGATTTTCGATTTAGAAATATGGTACCAAATATAATTAAAATTGTTGACCTATTATAAAATGTGTTTCCCAACCGTTCTTTTGTGTTAACCCAGGTACAGCATCAAAACCATGCGCAAAGTCTATTCCTAGTAATCCAAATGCAGGCATAAATACTCTTAAACCGAATCCTGCTGAACGTTGTAAAACAAAAGGGGTGTATTCTTTAAAGGTATCAAATGAAGACCCACCTTCAACAAAACCTAAAGCATATATGGATGCTGCAGCCTTTAATGTTAATGGATATCTAAGCTCTAATGAAAATTTATTATATACTGTGGCGCCATCTTGATTTGATAAAGATTGATTTGGATATCCTCTTAATTGTATCACTTCTCTCCCATCAAGCGAGAAATTTGCTAATCCATCGCCACCAAGAAAAAATCTTTCAAAAGGTACTAAGCCTCTACCTTGGTCATAAGCACCTAAATATCCAAATTCAGCTAATGTTCTTAAAACTAAAGCTTTTGATTGTGGACCAGCAAGTTTAGAAAACCATTCTGCTTTAAATTTTACTTTGTAATATTCCAACCAGTTAAATTTTTCTTGATCAACTTTTCCAACATTGGTATCAGCATCTTTATAATCATCAACTCTAACTAGTCCTGTAACATTATTTATAGTTGTTGTTTTTATAAAATCGCCTTCGTTGATATAAACACCATCAATACCAAAATCTTGGTTAACACCAGTAGATACATAGGTTTGTTTATAAGCTCTTTGATTCTCTAAATCACTATAATTGATTCCATTAAATGATGAATAGGGTAGAGTAAATTTTGTTGAAAGACTGAATTCTGAACCAGAAGTAGGATATATAGGGTTTACACCTTTATTATTTCTACTTAATCCAAGGGTATATGCTAAGTTTCTTGAAGCTCCATCTCCAAAAGTAAATAATCCGGTATTGTAATTATTTAAATCATAATATTGAAAACTCACACCGCTTGAAAATACAAAATAATCATCTGGGATAGTCAATCTTTTAGCTATTCCAAGAGATAATGAGGTTATATTAAAACTTTTATTTCGATCAACATTACTTGATGAACCTGAGTATAAAAATTGCTTACTATGGGATAGCGATGTAGTAAATTGCACTGGTTTTTTCCCGCCAAACCAGGGTTCCGAAAAAGATAAACTATAGGTTTGGAAAAAAGAACTTGCTTGTAATCTTAGAGAGACTTTTTGGCCATCACCCATTGGCAGTGGTTTATAAGCTTCTTTTTTAAAGATATTTCGGGCTGAAAAGTTATTAAAAGACAAACCTAGTGTCCCAATAAAACCTCCACCGCCGTAACCTCCTTGAAGTTCTATTTGGCTAGAACCTTTCTCAACAACATTGTATTCAATATCAACAGTTCCTGAAGCCGCATCAACATTTTTAAATTTAGGATCTATTGCTTCTGGGTCAAAAAACCCAAGTTGACCAATCTCTCTGATTGTTCTTACTAGATCCTCTTTACTATATTTTTCTCCAGGTTTTGTTCTTAATTCTCTGTAAATGACTCGGTCATTAGTTTTATCGTTTCCAACAACGGTAATATTGTTAAAATAGGCAACAGGTCCTTCAACAACTCTAATTTCAAAATCAATGGTATCGTTGGCAGTTTTTACTTCAACAGCATTAATATTAGAAAATAAGTAACCATTATTTTGATACAAATTGGTAATATCTTCCCCGTCAGGTTTTGTTTTGTCAGCGATTCTTTTTTCTAATAAAACACCATTGTAGGTTTCCCCTTTACTGATGCCTAATATTTTATTTAAAGTTCGGTCTGAATAAACAGAATTCCCAAGAAATTTAATATTTCCAAAATAGTATTTTCTTCCTTCCTCTATTTTAATATTAATAGCTAGTTTGGTTTTCTTTTTGTTTAAAAAAACGGAGTCAGAAATTACCCTTGCATCTCGATATCCCTTTTCTTTGTATTTATCAACAATTGAAGCTAAATCTGCTTTGTAATCGTCTTTAATATATTTGGATGCTTTAAAAATTCGGATAGGGTTTATTTGTTTGGTATTTTTCATGTCACTTCTCAGCTTTTTATCTGAGAATTTTTCATTACCATCAAATTTTATTTTAGAAATTTTAAGCTTTTCACCTTTATCAATAGCAACAACCATGTTAACTTGATTGCCGTCGACGGTATCTAAAACTGTATTGATGACTACTTTTGTTGAGTAAAAGCCGTCTTTCTTGTATTTATTTTCAATGTAATTTTTAGTAGTAGTAATTAAATTTTCGTTGACTATTTTACCTTTAGTAAGGCCATTATCTTTGATAAGTTGTTCAGTTTTGGATTTTTTAAGACCTTTAAACTTGACATCATTCAATTTAGGCAATTCGCGAATATTTAATTCTAACCAGATACTATCTCCAACTGTTTTATTAATATAGAAATCAATATCACTGAAGAGACCTAATTTTCCTAGTTTTTTAATTGCATTACTTATTTCTTCTCCTGGTACAGAAATAGTTTGCCCTTTTTCGAGGCCAGCAAAAGTTACTACAGTTTGCTGATTGTAACTTAATTTTCCGGTAACTTCAACATCGGCTAATATGTATTTAGTTCCTTGATCAAAAGGTGTTCTTTCTTGGGCTTGTAGTTGAGAAATAGTTCCAATAAAAAAAGCAATTAAGACTATTTTAATATGATTAATTTGCACTGAAATATTATTTAATTTGTTCACTTGTTTTTCCAAACCTTCGTTCTCTTTTTTGATAGCTAATAATTGCTTCATATAAATCTTCTTCTTTAAAATCTGGCCATAACACTTCAGTAAAATAGAGCTCTGCATAAGCAATTTGCCATAACAAAAAATTACTTATTCGGTGTTCGCCACTAGTTCTTATCAACAAATCTACATCTGGTAAATTGTGCGTGTAAAGATGCTGATTAATAATTGATTCATCAATATCGTCTATTGAAATTATATTATTTTTAACTTTATAACTTATTTTTTTAACAGCATTTAACAATTCTTCCCTTGATCCATAACTTAATGCAATAGTCAATGTCATTCTATCATTGAACTGAGTTTTATCAATTACTTCAAGAAGTTCGTTTTTTGTTTTTAGCGGCAATAAATCAATGTTGCCAATACAGTTTAACTTAATATTATTTTTTTGAAGGGATTCAAACTCTTTTTTTAAAGAGCTTATTAAAAGCCTCATTAATGTATCTACTTCATGTTTTGGTCTATTCCAGTTTTCAGTAGAAAAAGCAAATAAAGTTAAATTTTTAACGCCTAATTTAGCACAAGTCTCTACCGTAATTTTAACTGATTTTGTTCCGTTTTCATGTCCTAATGCTCTTAATAACCCTTTTTGTTTTGCCCAACGACCATTCCCATCCATTATTATGGCTAGATGTGAAGGTAATTTTTCTTTATTTATTGAGTCTAACAAGTTCATTTTATTAATCTGCGCAATAACAAGGTTTTTCGCCAAAGGTATATGTCAATGTAAATCCTGAAAAAACATACCAATCATTACTATTTATATTTCCAAATTTTAAAGCTTGTAAATTTTCATTTTTAGGATTACTACCATCCAAATTATCTGTAAAAGTATAACGAGCTCCAACTTCTACCCCTAAAATAAAATTTTCTGCAAAATTAGTTTTTACCCCAACAACCATCGGAATGGCATAGGAATAACTTAAAAAATCAAATTTTGTTTCTCCATTTCCAACATATAATTCATCATAGATAAAAACGGTAACTCCAGAATAAATATAGGGCGTAATTTTTCTTTTCGAATCATGAAGATTAAAATCAAAAAAATTAAATTCTAAACCTGCTGAAAATTCTTTGATATTATTTTTAAATTTATACCCTCTAAGATAACGATTTGGCACTTCTGAATCTATATCAGCGCCAGTTATTGTAGATTGCATGTATGAAAACCTATAGGAATGTCTTGGACTTTTATTCCATTTGTATAAAATTCCAAAAGCCAATTCATTGGGTGATATATAGTCGGTTTTTCCAACATCGCCAATGTAATTGCTTCCTCCAAGGAAAACACCAACTTCGTGAATTTGTGCATTCAAAAAGTTCATATTTATCAATAAAAATAATATTAATGTCTTTTTCATTAATTTGAAAATAGCGTGCAAATATAATAATAATCAGTACTCATATGACATACTGTGTGGTATTTATGTTAAATAAAAACAGGCACAACTGATGGTATTGATAATCTAAAACGAAATTATCTTTAAAGTAGTATAAACAGGGGTGTTTTTTGCTAATTTCTTTTATCTTCTCCCCAAAGTAATTTATTGCGAAGTGTTTTTAAGAATGTTTCTTCGGGTATTTCGACCATGTTTATTTTGAACGGTGTTTTTCTAATAGTTAATTCTGAATTGTTGCTAATGGATGAAATTCGTGAGTCTAATGAAATCAGATAATTCTCTTCTCTGCCTGAAACTTTCAGTTTTATTTCAGTATCATCTGGAATCACAAGTGGTCTTGCATTTAAATTATGAGGTGCTATTGGTGTAATTACTAAACTGGTAACGTCGGGTGTTAAAACAGGTCCGCCGCAACTCAAGGAATAGCCTGTAGAACCTGTTGGGGTTGAAATTATTAACCCATCAGCCCAATAGGAGTTTAAATATTCACCGTTTAAATAGGTTTCAATTGTAATCATTGATGTAGTATCTTTTCTGCTAACGGTAATTTCGTTCATCGCAAAATTGATATCGTTGCTATTGGAATTGTTGGGTGATGTTTCCAAACTCAACAAAGTTCTTTTGGAAATGGTATATTTTTTTTCGAGTACAATTTGCAGAAAAGTTCCAATATTCTCTTTTTGAACTTTAGCTAAAAAACCAAGTCTTCCAGCATTAACACCAAGGATCGGGATTTGGGTATCGCGCACAAATGTTGCAGCTCTAAGTATTGTTCCATCGCCGCCAATACTAATAAGGATGCTAAAACTTGAATTTAAATCTAAATGTGATGAAAAAGTAGCGTATTTTTTTTCAATGATTTTTTCTTGGTACAATATCTCTAAAAATTTTGCTTCGATAACTAATTCAACATTATTTCGATTAAAAAAGACAAAAATGTCTTTAATAATTGGTTTGGTGTCGTTTTGATAATATTGTCCAAAGATGGCGACTTTCATATTAATTAGATTTCAGATTTCAGATTTCAGATTTCAGATTCAGGATTTGATGTTTTCAACGCTGCTTTCTGACAATTGCTTTCTGCATTCTATTTTTACATATTTAAATATTTATCCAAATATTCGGAACGTTCTTTTAAAATATTCAAATAGTTATCTTCGTTGTGTTCCGATACAATTTCATAGTTATAACGTCTAAACGACTGAATAATTTCATTCATAGAACCCAAAGTAATTTTTATTGTAATTTGAATTTTATCATTGGTAGCTTCGGATATAAACAACCCTAAAAGTTTTCCGTTATTACTTTCAACAATTTGTGTTATCTGACTCATGGAATATTCATTGCTATTTTTTTCAACAATAATAATTCCCCCAACTTCTTTTAAGAAAGGTGTACCATTCAGAAATTTTACAACATCTGTAATCTCATAATAACCAATGTATTTATTAGTGTCATCAAGTATCGGAACAATATTTGAATTGTTTCTAGCAAATACCTCTAAAACATCAAGCCAACTCATAGAAGCTCTAACAAAGAAACCTTCAACGGTATAACGATAATCAGAAAGTTTTTTTTGAATTTCAAACGTTTCAACATCTTCTGCAGCAATACATCCAATGAAAATATCATTTTCTAAAACTGGAAAATGGGAATAAGCAATTTCAATAAAAAAATCTTGTACTACTTCAATAGTTTCTTTTATGTCGATTGGTTTAAAATCATTATTAATATATTCCGAAAGTGTTCTCATTTTTTCAATTTCTTTTAGCGACTGCAAAATAATCAAAATTTAGGATATGAAGGGCTACTTAACTTTGTATTTTTGTATTCAAAATTACAACATTCATTTTTGAAGTATAAAACAATGACAAAATTAAGTGTAAATATTAATAAAATAGCAACTTTGCGTAATGCTCGTGGGGGAAATGTGCCTGATTTATTGCAGGTTGCAAAAGACATTCAAAAATTTGGCGGTCAAGGTATCACTATTCATCCAAGACCCGATGAAAGACATATTCGTTATCAAGATGCACGTGATTTAAAACCGATTGTAACAACGGAATATAATATTGAAGGTAATCCGCAACATAATTTTATTGATTTAGTACTGGAAATAAAGCCTACTCAAGTTACTTTAGTGCCCGACGCTATTGGAGCCATTACCTCAAGTGCTGGTTGGGATACTATAAAAAGCCAAGCCTATTTAACCGAAGTTATTCAAGAGTTTCAACGAAACGGCATTCGAACTTCCATTTTTGTTGATCCTGTTTTGGAAATGATTGAAGGTGCAAAAGCAACTGGAACAGAAAGAATAGAATTGTATACAGAGCATTTTGCACATCACTATGGATTGGGCAATAAAAACGGAATTGAACCTTATATAAAAGCCGCTGTTTTGGCAAACGAATTACAGCTAGGCATCAACGCTGGCCACGACTTGAGTTTGGACAACATCCAATTTTTCAAGCAAAATATTCCAAATCTATTAGAGGTTTCTATTGGTCATGCTTTGATTTGCGAATCGCTTTATCTAGGACTAGATAATGTGGTTAATATGTATTTGCAAAAACTAAAATAATTAAATTTAATCAGATTTAAGACAAGCTCTTAGTGAATCTTTGAGTTTTTCTGTGAATCTCAGTGTAATAATTTATGCTATATTCAAAAATTGAAGGCTCGGGGCGACCATTATTAATTTTACATGGTTTTTTAGGAATGTCTGATAATTGGAAAACTTTAGGAACACAATACGCTTTAGAAGGATTTCAAGTACACATGCTCGATTTAAGAAATCATGGAAGAAGTTTTCATTCTAATAATTTTAATTATACGGTAATGGTTAAGGACATTCTAGACTATTGTGTAGCAAATGCCATAGATAAGATAAGCATCATCGGACATTCTATGGGTGGAAAATTGGCAATGTTTTTTGCAACACAATACCCTGAACTAGTGGATAAATTAATAATTGCAGACATTGGGCCCAAATACTACAAACTGCATCATACAGAAATTTTGGACGGCTTAAATCGTGTCGATTTTTCTCAAAAACCAGACAGAAACCAAGTGGATGAATTTCTTAAAAACTACATTCCCGATTTTGGCACACGCCAATTCTTGATGAAAAGTTTGTATTGGATGGAACCAGAACAATTGGGATTCCGATTTAATTTAGATGCTTTTAATAATAATGTAGAAGCAGTTGGCGTTGCATTACCAACTGATGCCTTATTCACAGGAGCAACATTATTTATTCGTGGCGGAAATTCTAACTATATTGTAGACGAAGATTTTGATAGTATTCGAGGGTTTTTTCCCAAAGCACTTTTTGCAACAATTCCAAATGTTGGACATTGGCTTCATGCCGAAAATCCCAAACTGTTTTTTGAAGAAACCTTGAAGTTTTTACAATAAAAAAAGCCCCGAAAATATGGGGCTTTTTATATGAACAGTAGTATTAGTTTTTAATAAACTTCTTAACGGCTTTACCTGAATCTGTGGTTACATTCATAAAGTAAACACCCGATGTAAGTTCAGCAACATTAATTTGAACTTCCGATAGGTCATTAACTTTTATACTCTTCATAGTTCTTCCATTAATGTCGGTAATGTTTACATCCGTTACTAAAAGATTTTCAGTACTTGAAATCGTTACAACGTCAGTAACCGGATTAGGATATGTGGTAAATTTAGCAGCATTAAATGATTTTGTGAACAACTCTGTACCTGTATATTTTGAAATTCCGCCAGCTGTTGCTGAAGTAGTAAATCCACCAGTAAATCCAACTGAAGTATTCAAAAATGCAGTGACTGTATGTTGTAAAGCATCAATAGTTGTCCATGTTAAACCATTATCTAAGGTGTAAGAAGAACCAGTAGTCCCAGTGCTAACATAAGTCCCTGTTGTTCCAGGAACATAAGCAATATCTCCTGTAAAAAAACCAGCAGTTGCAATTGGATTAAAAGTAACACCACCATCGGTTGTGTTGAAGATGGCTCCAGCACTTGATACTAAAAGACCATCTGTTGGGCTTGAGAAAGCAACACTTCCATTGGCTCCAGTAGAACCAAAGTCAGTAAGAGGTGTTTGTGCTACAGTCCAGTTTAATCCTTTATCTGTAGACTTGTATAATCTTCCAGTAGAAGTTCCAAACCAAATAGTATTTCCAGAAACTATGTAGTTATTAGTGTAACCGTATTCACTTGCCGAATTTGGTAATGGAATATTTCCAGTAGGAGTTCTTGTCCAATTTGTGCCGCCATTAGTGGTTGTCCAAATTTCAAAATAACCACTTTGTGGATCACCTTGTGCAATACCATTGTTAGCATCCCAAAAATAGACAAAATTCGTAAAAGAATCTGATGCGAATGCCGCTGTTGTTTGTTTTGTAAAAGCAGCTCCAGAATTAGTAGTTTTCCATACGCCTCCTGTATTACCAGTTCCAGGATTTAATGAAATCCAAGCAGTTGTTCCAGAAATTGCACAAACGGAACCAACACCTAAACCTGAAGTACCTACACCAAGTGATAATACAGTTGGAGTCCATGTGTTTCCGCCATCAGTACTTCTAGTAATTTCTTTTACGACAGTACTTGCTCCACCAGAACCGTCAGTTGCAATTGCCCAAATGTTATTAGCATCAGGAATGGAAATGCTGCCAATACCACGGCTTACAGTCGCAAAACCAGTAGATTTAACAGTCCAAAACTGCGCGTTTGCATTTACGGCAGCCATAAATAAAATAGAAAGTAATAGTTTTTTCATAATTGTTTTTTTAATGAATTGATAATTACAAATATATAGAAAAAACAACAATGCAATATAATTTAACAAGCAATATATTCCTTCAAAAAATAAAAAAGCCCCGATTGCTATTACAAACGGGGCTTTTTATATGAACAGTAGTATTAGTTTTTAATAAACTTCTTAACGGCTTTACCAGAATCTGTTGTTACATTCATAAAGTAAACACCAGAAGTAAGCTCAGCAACATTCATTTCAACTTCGGATAAATTATTCACTTCCATATTCTTAACAGTTCTTCCGTTAATGTCTGAAATACTTACAGCCGTAACTAATATATTATCTGTATTTGAAAGTGTTACAACACTATTTGCCGGATTTGGATAGGCAGAAAACTTATTAGAGAAAAACTCATCTACTTTTAAGTTGGAAGATGTTACTTTAAAATCATCCACCATCAACATATAAGCATCTGGTGAAACACAACGAATTCCAATTCGAATGGCTTGGTTACTATAGGTGTTCAAAGAATAAATCTTTTCTTCCCATGTAAGATTAAGATTTGCAGTTACAACTGGAACACCAGAAATAAGAACAAAATCTGAAAGCATTGTCGGAGTGCCTGTTCCAACGTAAACATAAACTCTGTATTTCTCTAAACCATAACAAGTAGACAATGATTTAACCCAAAAACGCAGTTCATTATTTGATGTTCCTAAATTAAGAACAGGACTAATTAACCAATCATTATTAGCTGTTTGAGCGGCTGGCACTCCAGCCCAACATGCAGCATATTTCGCCCCTGTTTTTGGGTCAAAATTTCTGTTTTCAGTTCCAGCTCCTGTACTGCAAGCATCGGTACTGTTAGTAACAGCTTGCGGTGTAGTAGTTGATGGATTGAAAATTTGATAAGCTTGGGGCGCACCTGCATTTGGCCAATTTGGGTTTATGCCCGTTGGTAATCCACCCGTGTAAGTATTTAGTAAATCTAAATCTAGTGTTTGCCAATCACCAATACCCGTGGTTATAAAATCGTTGTAGTTTTCGAAGCTATCTTCGAAAACCGTAACTTGTGCCGTAGTACTCAAACCCGTTACAAGTAAAAAAGAAAGTAATAGTTTTTTCATAATAGTTTTTTAATGAGTTGATAATTACAAATATAGAAAATATATTGTAACACAATAAAATTTTAAATTCAAAAAATGTTAATTTTGACGTGAAAAGTCATTATTTATTACTTAAAATCAATTTTTAAATGAAACTACTCATCAGAATCCTTGTCACTACAGTACTAGTAATGCTTATCGCCTACCTTATGAAGGGCGTTGATATAGAGGGATTTGAATCGGCCTTAATTGTCTCTATTGTTTTGGGATTACTCAATGTGTTTGTAAAACCTGTATTGGTTTTGTTTACGTTACCCGTAACCCTTTTTACATTAGGACTATTTTTGTTAGTCATTAATGCTGTTATTATTTTATTGTGCGATAATTTGGTTTCTGGATTCAGCGTAGATTCTTTTTGGACGGCATTGTTGTTCAGCATTGTTTTGTCAATTTCCGAATCCATCGTATTCAAATTAACAGAAAGCAAAGAATAATTACATTAAAATTCAATACTTTAAAAGCTTGTTTGGGTTGTAAAAATTTTATATTTTTGCAACCCAATTTTAGTAATAAATAAAGAAGAAAAATGGATATTAAAAGAGTAGCAATCGACGCAGTAAGTGAAGTAATTGAAATGACAGTTGTTCACATGGATTACAAAGGTCAAGTGCAAAAAAGAATAAATGAAAAAATGCCTTTAGCAACGGTGAAAGGTTTTAGAAAAGGAGCAGTGCCAAGAGAATTAGTTGAAAAACAATATGGTAAAGCTATAAAAGTTGAAGAAGTTAATAAAGTTGTTGCTTTAGCTTTAGAGCGTTTTATACAATCAGAAAGATTAAATCTTCTTGGAACGCCGCTTGCAAAAGCGAACGAAAATTTCTCTTGGGATAACGAAGAAATGGTTTTTGAATACGAAATTGGTTTAGTGCCAAATTTTGAATTGGATTTAGAAGCCAAAAACAATATTGTAAAATATGTAATTTCTGCCGATGATAAAATGATCAACGGACAAGTTACACGCATCCAAAAACAATTTGGAACTGCAATTCCTCAAGAAGTAGTTGCACAGGACAGCGATATTTCAGGAACTTTTGTTAACGATGCAAAAGGAATCAACAATACTACAACCATTTCTTTAACTATTTTTAAAGATAAAAAAACTGCTGATAAATTCATTGGTAAAAAAGTTGGGGATGTTGTTACAGTAAACACAAAAGGTCTATTTGAAGATGATCATCAATTGATGGACGTGATGAAAGTTAATCACGATGATGTTCACGGACTAGAAGTTGATGTCGATTTCACTATTGAAAGCATCAACGGAACCAACCTTGCAGAACTAAATCAAGAATTGTTCGACAAACTTTTTGGAGCTGGAACTATTGCAACTTTAGAAGAATTGAAAGCCAAAATTAAAGAAGATGCAGAAAATCATTTAGCACAACAATCCGAACAAAAGTTAATGGGTGATGTAACCGATTTTTTAATCGAAAACACCAAATTTGATTTGCCAGATGCATTCTTAAAAAGATGGTTGCAAACTGTTGGAGAGAAAAAACTTTCTCCAGCCGAAGCAGAAATGGAATATGCAAAATCTGAAAAAGGATTGCGTTTTCAATTAATAGAAGGGAAAGCATTAGCACAAAGCAATATTCAACTAAATTTCGAAGATTTAAAAACGTTTACAACCAAAAATATTCGTCAACAAATGGTGCAATTTGGTCAAACCAATCCGACTGATGCTGATGTTGAAAGCATTGTAGCTAGAGTGTTATCCAACCAAGAAGAAGTGAAAAGACTTTCGGATCAAGTGGTAGCCGAAAAAATGCTGGAATTATTCAAAGAAAAAGCCAATCCAACTACAAAAGAAGTAACCTACGATCAGTTTGTTGCTGCCATGTACGGAGAATAAATAATATAAAAATTACTATCTTTGAGCGTCAAATTGATTTTGGCGCTTTTTTATTCACAATAGATAAAAGTAAAACATAGGAATTAAACCTTCTAAACCTTCTAAACTTACTAAACTTTTTAAAATGAACTACGGAAAAGACCCAAGAGCTTCGCTCGAAATGGCGAAGCAATTTAAAAAATTTGCTACCAAAAATCATGGAGTAAATAGCATGTACTACGATAAAATCTTAAGCAGCATGACCCCTTACATTATTGAAGAGCGTCAATTAAATGTTTCTCAATTGGATGTTTTCTCCCGTTTAATGATGGATAGAATTATCTTTCTAGGAACAGGAGTTGATGATCATATTGCCAATATTGTTCAAGCACAATTACTGTTTTTAGAAAGTGTTGATGCGTCTAAAGACATCCAAATTTACATCAATTCTCCAGGCGGAAGCGTTTATGCGGGTCTTGGGATTTACGATACCATGCAATACATCAAACCAGACGTAGCAACAATTTGCACTGGAATGGCAGCTTCCATGGGAGCAGTTTTATTATGTGCTGGAGCTGCAGGAAAACGTTCGGCTTTGCCTCATTCAAGAGTGATGATTCACCAACCTTCTGGTGGTGCTTCCGGAGTTGCAACCGATATGGAAATTAACCTTCGTGAAATGTTGAAACTAAAAGACGAATTGTATAAAATCATTTCGCACCATTCAGGACAAACATTCGATAAAGTTCACCTTGATAGTGAGCGTGATTATTGGATGATTGCCGATGAAGCAAAAGAATACGGAATGATAGATGAAGTTTTAAGAAGATAAATGTGTCGAAAGTCGAAAGTCCAAGGTCAAAATACTTTAGGACTTTTGACGTTATGACATTTGACTATAAAAAGATGGCAAAACAAGTATTAGAATGTTCCTTTTGTGGACGAAAAAAACCAGAAACCAATCTTTTGATTGCAGGAATCAATGCACATGTATGTGACAGATGTATTGAGCAAGCGCATGGCATTGTTTTGGAAGAATTAAAATCGAATACCAATGCAACAAAAGTAGCATCCGATTTGGTTTTACGTAAGCCAAAAGAAATTAGAGCATTCCTCGATCAATATGTTATTGGTCAAGACCAAACCAAAAAAGTAATGTCGGTAGCCGTATACAATCACTACAAAAGATTGATGCAATTACAACATGCTGAAGATGTTGAAATTGAAAAAAGCAACATTATTATGGTGGGTCAAACCGGAACCGGAAAAACCTTAGTTGCCAAGACCATTGCTCGAATGCTCGACGTTCCTTTAGCGATTGTTGACGCAACAGTCCTAACCGAAGCAGGTTATGTTGGCGAAGATGTAGAAAGTATCTTAACACGTTTGTTACAAGCGGCCGATTATGATGTGCCTAAAGCGGAAAGAGGTATTGTTTTTATTGATGAAATTGATAAAATTGCACGTAAAAGTGACAATCCATCCATTACTCGTGATGTTTCTGGAGAAGGTGTACAACAAGCCTTGTTGAAATTATTAGAAGGAACGGTTGTCAATGTTCCCCCAAAAGGAGGAAGAAAACATCCCGACCAAAAATTTGTTGAAGTTAATACCAAAGACATTTTGTTTATCGCCGGTGGTGCTTTTGACGGCATTGAAAAAATAATTTCGAAACGTTTGAATCGTCAAGCAGTAGGTTATAGTACTTCCAAAAATGTGGATAATATTGATAAAGACAATTTGTTGCAATATATTATTCCGAAAGACATTAAAGATTTTGGTTTAATTCCGGAAATCATTGGTCGTTTGCCAGTGCTTACCCACATGGATCCTTTGGACAGAGAAACGTTGAGAGCCATTTTAACGGAACCCAAAAATGCTTTAATCAAACAATACGAAAAGCTATTTGATATGGATGATGTGAAATTCACCATTTCCAACGATGCCTTAGATTTTATTGTAGACAAAGCTTTAGAATATAAATTAGGAGCAAGAGGATTGCGTTCCTTATGCGAAGCAATACTAACCGATTCGATGTATGAGCTTCCAAGTTCCGAGGAAAAGGTATTGCATATTGATAAAGAATATACGCAGGATGCACTTACTAAAAACTTATTAAAACGATTGGAAATAGCATCGTAATAGAAAAAAATCCCTCAACTAGACTGCCCCCAAAAAGTTAGACACTATTTGGGGGTATTTTTATGGAAAGAAAAGTCAAATATGATTATGTGTTTAAACTTGAATGCGTAAAACTAGTATTAGAAAAACATTATTCGTGCAAATATGTTTCTAATCAAAAAGGTTTAA
>CALQAH020000046.1 GCA_943328505.2 Rhizobium sp. Q54
AACCCTATTATATTTCAAATATTAAGCAAAATAATATAGTTGCAACTTCAAAAGTCTTATTGGATACTGGGAATAGCGACGCGCTTTGGCTTTTTAAAGATAAAACAACTAATATATCTATACCAGATAAAACAATTACTGACTTTTTAGGTATAGGATTTAGTGGAAGTGTTTTTGGTGTAAGGGGAAGAATTACAAATTTTACATTTGTAAATAATAAATTTGAAAATCCATTAGTTACATTTCCTGATTCGACTTCAATTAAAAGTGTCAATTTTGTAAATAATAGAGTTGGATCAGTTGGAGGTGAAGTTTTGTCTAGATTTTCGATAATTTTTGATTATAAAAACAGTAAAATTTATACAAGACCTAACAATAGAATTGCGGACCAATTTATTTATAATAAAAGCGGTATAGAAATTCAGCATGACGGATTAGAATGGATAAAGGAAACTTTTGAAGAAATTGAAAATGGTGGAGTCAATGTGTATAATAGTACTAGTGGTGAGTTTAAACCTCAAAGAAATTTAAAAATAAAGTTTGAACTTAAACCTGTTTTTAAAATTTTCAATGTTAGAAATGGCTCTGCAGCTCAAGAAGCAGGATTAAAAGAAAACGATAAGATACTAAGAATCAATCATCAAAATGCTTCTTCACTTTCTCTAGAAAAAATTAATGAAATATTAAAAATGGAAGACGGTAAAACAATTGATATTGAAATTGAAAGGAAAGAGGTAAAAATGAAATTTAAATTTAAATTGAAAACACTGATATAAAAAAAGCCCCATATTATTGGGACTTTTTTTATTGCATAGGGCTTATTTTCTTTTTCTCCAGTAAATTTACTACTGGTTTGACAATCACTTCCCCTTTAATTTTTATAGCTACACGGCCATTTTCAGTATTAACAGCATTCGATTCAACAGTAATAGTTTTTCTAATCGGTCCAGGATTCATATTGTATTTAACATCTATTTTCCCAGTCTTTCCCGGTAAAATTGGTTCAGTAGGTTTTGAAGGAACAGTACAACCGCAAGTTGATTGCACATTACTAATAATTAAAGGTGCATCTCCAGTATTAGTAAATTCAAAGGAACGTATTCCGTTGTCATCTTCTTTATTAACGGTACCATAATCCACGGTATTGTCTTTGTCTTTAAATTCAATTTTTGCACCAGTTTGCGCAAAAACTATCACATTTACAAACAAAACTGTTAAAAACAATAATTTTTTCATAAGTCAAATTTTAATATTTGATAGTGTAAAACTACACGGTTTAAATTAATGCACAAAAAAATACGTCTTAATTTTTTCTAAAGAACATATTAATTACTTTTGCAATCTAAATTACAAGAAGCATACCAAACTATATTTGAGATGTTCTAACAATAAATGACTATGACAATTCCTGCTCAATTTGACGCTAAAAACGTAGAACAAAAATGGTACGATTACTGGATGAAAAACAATTACTTTCATTCAAAACCCGACCATCGAACTCCATATACTATAGTAATTCCTCCGCCAAATGTAACAGGAGTTTTACACATGGGACATATGTTGAATAATACCATTCAAGATGTTCTTATTCGACGAGCTCGATTGAAAGGATTTAATGCGTGTTGGGTTCCAGGAACGGATCATGCTTCTATTGCTACAGAAGCAAAAGTTGTTGCAAAGTTGAAATCGGAAGGAATTAACAAAAATGATTTAACGCGTGAAGAGTTTTTAAAACATGCGTGGGAATGGACGGACAAATATGGAGGAACTATTCTGGAACAACTAAAACAATTAGGTTGTTCTTGTGATTGGGACCGAACCAAGTTTACTATGGATCCAGATATGTCTGCTTCTGTAATTCATTCTTTTGTAGATTTATTTAATAAAGGACAAATTTACCGTGGTTATCGAATGGTGAATTGGGATCCCGAAGCTAAAACTACTTTGTCGGATGAGGAAGTAATTTATGAAGAAAGACAAGGTAAATTATACCATTTAAAATATCAAATTGTTGGGACAAATGAGTTTGTTACTGTTGCAACTACTCGACCAGAAACGATTCTTGGCGATACAGCCATTTGTATTCATCCAGATGATACACGTTATCAACATTTAAAAGAGAAAAGTGTTATAGTTCCAATTTGCAACCGTTTTATTCCGATTATTTTTGATGACTATGTGGATATGGAATTTGGTACAGGTTGCCTAAAAGTTACTCCTGCACACGATATCAATGATAAGGCATTAGGCGAAAAACACAATCTTGAAATCATTGACATATTCAATGATGATGCAACTTTAAACTCTTTCGGATTACATTATCAAGGTAAAGATCGTTTCGTAGTTAGAGAAGAAATTGCAAAAGAAATAGAAGATATTGGTGCTTTAGCCAAAGTTGAAAATCATATTAATAAAGTAGGAACTTCTGAAAGAACTAAAGCGGTAATAGAGCCTCGATTATCCGACCAATGGTTTCTTCGCATGGAAGATTTAGTAAAACCAGCTATCAAAGCAGTGTTGGAAACCGAAGAAGTAAAATTGTATCCAAAACGTTTTGACAATACGTATCGTCATTGGTTGGAAAATATTCGTGATTGGAATATTTCACGCCAACTTTGGTGGGGACAACAAATTCCAGCCTATTATTATGGTGATGGAAAAGAAGATTTTGTAGTTGCAGTTACTATAGAAGATGCTCTTGAATTGGCGAAACACAAAACCCACAATCCACAACTGACAATCCAAGATTTAAAGCAAGACGAAGATGCACTCGATACATGGTTCTCATCATGGTTATGGCCAATGGCCGTTTTTGGTGGAATTTTAGATCCCGAAAACAAAGATTTTAAATACTATTATCCAACTAATGATTTGGTGACAGGTCCAGATATTCTTTTCTTTTGGGTTGCCAGAATGATTATTGCAGGTTATGAATATACAGGTCAAAAACCGTTCAACAATGTGTACCTAACAGGATTGGTTCGTGATAGCCAACGCCGAAAAATGTCAAAATCACTAGGTAATTCTCCAGACCCACTTGGATTGATTGAAAAATTTGGTGCTGATGGCGTACGAGTTGGATTACTCTTAAGTGCTTCAGCGGGTAATGACATTATGTTTGATGAAGAATTGTGTAACAACGGAAAAGCGTTTACCAATAAAATATGGAATGCCTTCCGATTGATAAAAGGTTTTGAAGTAACTGATATTGCTCAACCCGAATATGCTATAGTTGCCATTGAATGGTATGAAGCCAAATTGCAAAAAACACTATTGGAAATCGAAGACCATTTTGAAAAATACAGATTGTCTGATGCTTTAATGGCAATCTATAAATTGGTTTGGGATGATTTCTGTGCTTGGTTATTGGAAATGATAAAGCCGGGGTATCAACAACCAATCGATAGAACCACTTTCAATAAAGTTATTGAATTACTAGAAGCCAATTTAAAACTGTTACATCCATTTATGCCCTTTTTAACAGAAGAAATTTGGCAGCATATTGCTAATAGAACTCCAGAAGAAGCATTGATTATTGCTGAATGGCCAAAAATGTCTCCAGTAAATGAAAGTATCATTACCGATTTTGACTTTGTTATGGAAGTAATATCTGGTATCAGAACAATTCGTAAAGAGAAAAATATTCCTTTTAAAGACACTATTGATTTAAAAGTTTGGAATAACGAAAATGCAACCACCTATTTTGATACTGTAATTTCAAAATTAGGGAATATTGTTTCATTGGAATATGTTAATGAAAAAGTGGATGGCGCTTTATCGTATCGAGTTAAATCGAATGAATATTTTATTCCAATTTCAGGTAGTATTAATGTTGAAGAAGAAATCGCCAAACTAACCGAAGAGTTAAATTATATAAAAGGATTCTTGAAATCGGTTCAAGGAAAACTGTCTAACGAAAAATTTGTTAGCGGTGCCCCCGAAAATGTAATCGCCATCGAACGTAAAAAAGAAGCAGATGCCATGGCAAATATTGCTACAATTGAACAAAGTTTAGCCAGTTTAAAATAGAAACCATGTCAAAAAAAACAAAAGCATTTGTATTCCAACTTATTAGTTTTGCATTATTATTTATTGTAGCTAAGTTTGCTATTGAAGCCTACACAAACTTATCGGGCTATTGGATTCCAATTACAGCTTTTGTGGTTGGAACCATTCTAGCACCTCAATTTCAGGCGGTTGTAACCAAAGATGGCGAAAAGCTTTTTATGAAATGGATCTTTATGAAAGGTGTAAAAGAATTGAAATAATTATTGTTTCGTTATTTTTCATCTATCAAATCGCTCAAATGCAACCGCAGTGCTGTTACAGAAATACTGATTTCCCAGAAGGAAATGCCTAAAGAAATCAATAAACACAACAAGCTCGAAGCAAAAAGGTAAATGCCTATCATTTGCAGTTCTAAAAATAAACACAACATCGCAAACACAGATAGAAACAAACACAAAACCCCAAAAAGCTGCATGTACCGAATAAGTGAAAGGCGCAAATTGAGATTTTTTATCTGCAATAAAATGCTTTTGGTGTGTTGCTCATCATAATGTTTTTTTAAACTGAGAACGATTTGTGCAATGGTCAAAAACCGATTAGTATATGCCAAGAGTATTAATGAAGTAGCGGAGAATAATAGGGCGGGAGTTTCTATATGTAAAGTCATGGGAGGTACGAGGTTTGATTTACGAGTTACGAAGTTCGTGAAATAAGTTCAATAAAAAAACCTGCAAGTTTTGATTGCAGGTCTTTTCTCTTTATGCTTTTTTCTTTTCACTTATTTGATCAACTCAAAACTCCTTTTCACAAAAGCTGTAAGTTCTTCGCCTTTCAATAATCCTTGAGATATTTTAGCTAAATCCAAGGCTTGCTTTACCAAACTTTCTTGTGCTGTTTTGTCTTCCGTGTTAAGAATGGTTGTTGCAAGTTCAGAATTGGTATTTACGGTAACGTTGTACATTTCTGGGAAATTTCCCATTCCAAACATTCCGCCACCGCCAGACTGACTCATTTCTTTCATACGGCGCATGAACTCTGGTTGTGTGATGATAAATGGTGCTGCATTGCTGTCCATGGGTTCTAATTGAACCGAATAGTTCGCTTTAGGAACAATCTCTTCCAAAACTGTTTTTAGTCTAGTTGAATCCTCTTCCGAAAGTTTAGAAATTTGAGTTTCTTCCTTTTGGATTAATTTATCAATATGGTCCGAGTCAACACGAGTAAAAGTTACATTCTCATTATCACTTTCTAATTTTTGAATTAAATGCGATACAATTGGCGAATCCAATAATAAAACTTGATACCCTTTTTCTTTTGCAATTTCAATATAACTGTGTTGTGTTTCTTTATTAGAAGCATACAAAACTACTAACTTTCCGTTTTTGTCCGTTTGATTAGCGGAAATGGCTTCTTTCAATTCGTCCAACAAGAAATAGGTATCATCTACAGTTGGATACAAAGTAAAAGCGCCTGCTTTTTCATAGAATTTTGGTTCAGAAAGCATGCCATATTCTAATACAATTTTAATATCGTTCCATTTTTTCTCAAAATCTTCACGGTTTTCTGTGAACAATGTTTTTAATTTATCAGCTACTTTTCTAGTGATATAATTTGAAATTTTCTTCACATTATTATCCGATTGTAAACCAGAACGCGAAACATTCAATGGAATGTCTGGAGAATCAATGACTCCTTTCAACATACCTAAAAACTCAGGTACAATGCCATCCACATTATCCGTTACATATACTTGATTTTGGTACAATTGAATTTTATCTTTTTGCAATTGCAAATCTGCCGACATTTTTGGGAAGTATAAAATCCCAGTTAAGTTGAATGGATAATCTACATTTAAGTGAATGTGAAACAACGGATCTTCAAATTGCATTGGATACAATTCACGATAAAACTCCTTATAATCTTCATCTACTAAATCGGTTGGCAGTTTTGTCCAAGCTGGATTTGGGTTGTTGATAATGTTATCAACTTCAATAGTCTTAAATGTTTCTTCTTTATCTTCTTCTGCAACTTCTTCCCCCTTTTTTTGTTCAATTTTTTCAGTTCGAGTACCAAATTTAATAGGTACTGGCATAAATTTATTGTATTTTGTCAGTAGCTCACGAATTTTTGAATCTTCCAAAAAGTCTAAAGAATCTTCAGCAATGTGTAAAATAATTTCGGTTCCTCTATCGGTTTTGTCGCTTGCAACTAAAGTAAATTCAGGACTTCCATCACATGTCCAATGTGCTGCGGGTTCGTCTTTGAAAGATTTTGTAATAATTTCAACTTTAGAAGCTACCATAAAAGCAGAATAAAAACCAAGACCAAAATGTCCAATAATTCCAGAATCTTTAGCAGAATCTTTATATTTTTCAAGAAACTCTTCAGCACCCGAGAACGCAATTTGGTTGATGTATTTTTCAACTTCTTCGGCTGTCATACCGACACCTTGATCAATGATGTGGATTTTTTTACCTTCTTTATCAATTTTAACTTCAATAATAGGGTTGTTGTAATCCACTTTTGCTTCACCTATACTAGTTAAATGTTTAAGTTTTAGTGTAGCGTCTGTAGCATTTGAAACAATTTCTCGCAAGAAAATTTCATGATCGCTGTATAAAAATTTCTTGATAAGCGGGAAAATGTTTTCTACTGAAACATTAATTTTTCCTGTTGTCATATTTGTTATTTTTTTGATTAAACATTTTCACATTCTAATTGTCAAAAGCGATACCAATTCTTTTAAAATGACAAATTGTCGTGAGTTGATAATTATGTAAATAAAAAAGTAAATTATAAAAGATTTAATTTTTATTGAATTGTATCTTTGTTAAGATTTTTAAATGAAAATACAGTATGAAGAGAGTAATTCTATTAGTAACGATAGGAATTTTAATATTGGGTTGTAAAACTACATCAGCAACCAGTACGAAATTAGATACGCAATCGGAGGTTGCTATGAAAGGCAATTGGACAATAACTTCGGTAAATTATCCCGGTTCAGAAGTGATTAAAATAAACTCTTTTGATTTAGCCGATTCAAAATGTTTTATTGGCAGTACTTGGAAATTTATTTCTAATAATAACAAAGGACAATTCACTTTGAATAGACCAAAATGTGCAGCTTATTCAACACCAATTACATGGTTTATCAATAAAGAAGGACAGTTTGTAATGAAAATTCTTGACGAAGCTAAAGCAAAAACTGTAAAATCAGGATATGTTTTAACAATTGCCAATCAGACTGGAAGTTCTTTTCAGTTGATTGACAAAATCAATGTTGGAGGAACTATGAATGATGTTGTTTATCAATTTGAAAAAAAAATAAAAAAATATGAAAAAAATTAGCATAATAGTATTAGTTGGCCTTTTGGTATTAGGAAATGTGTTCACAAGTTGTGAAGCGGCAAAAAATACTAACAAAACACAGCGAGGTGTTGCTATTGGCGCTGTTGGTGGCGCATTGATTGGCGGCATTTTGGGAAATAATGTAGGCAAAGGTGGAAATGGCGCACTTGGTGCCGTTCTTGGAGGTGTAATTGGAGGTGTTGCAGGAGGTGTAATTGGTAATAAAATGGATAAGCAAGCCCGTGAAATTCAAACAGCATTACCAGGTGCACAAGTTGAAAGAGTAGGGGAAGGAATACGATTGGTCTTGGGTGAAAATGCAGTGCGTTTTGATACCAACAAATCAACTTTAACGGCTACTGCAAAAGCTAATTTAGATAAGTTAGTTCCTGTTTTTAATCAATATCCTGATACCAATATTCAAATTTATGGGTATACCGATAGTACAGGTTCGGCCGAATACAATTTGAAATTATCAGAACAAAGATCAGCCTCAGTTAAAGCATACCTTGGAACTAAAGGAATTGGTGCAGCGCGTTTTACAACAACAGGTTTAGGAATTGCTGATCCAATTGCAACCAATGATACTCCAGAAGGTAGAAGTCAAAATAGACGTGTTGAATTTGCGATTACAGCTAATGATAAAATGGTTCAAGATGCTCAAAAAGAAGCGGGAAGATAAATATATATGATTTTAGTTTTACAAAGGCGCTCAAATTCTTGAGCGCCTTTGAAATTTTTATATCAATTGAAATAACTTTAACAAAAGATTTTGTTTAATTATTTTTTAAAATAGTTAAACATTATTAACTTTATAGATATCAAATTAAAAATGATTTTAAGAGTTCAAATGGTTTTTATTTAGATGAAAATTTGGGTAACAATATTTAATGGAAAATAAATGAGTATTTTTATAAACTATTTTTAAATTCTAAAAAAAAATAAATTATGTATCATTCAAAAATATCAGGATTGGGCTATTTTGTTCCTGAAAATATTGTTACAAATGATGATTTATCAAAAATTATTGATACTAATGATGAGTGGATTCAAGAAAGAACTGGTATAAAAGAACGACGACATATTGTTAAAGGAAGTGGCGAAACAACTACAACTATGGGAGTGAAGGCTGCCAAAATAGCAATTGAACGTTCGGGTATTGATAAGAATGATATTGATTTTATTGTTTTTGCCACTATTTCACCTGACTACTATTTTCCTGGTCCTGGAGTTGCATTGCAAAAAGAGTTGGGTTTAAAAACCATTGGTGCTTTGGATATCAGGAATCAATGTTCGGGATTTATATATGCTTTATCAATTGCCGATCAGTATATTAAAACAGGAATGTATAAGAACATTCTAATTGTGGGATCTGAATTACAATCGATTGGTTTAGATATGTCTATTCGTGGTAGAAGCGTCTCAGTTATTTTTGGTGATGGTGCGGGAGCTGCTGTTTTAAGTAGGGCAGAAGAAGGCGATACTAGTTGTGTTTTATCAACACATTTGCATTCTGAAGGTGAACACGCCAAAGAATTAGCTGTTTTATCTCCAGGAATGGGAGGAAGATGGGTTACAGATATTTTAGCGGATAACAACCCAGATGACGAAAGTTATTTTCCCTATATGAATGGTCAATTTGTTTTTAAGCATGCTGTTGTTCGTTTTAGTGAAGTTATCAATGAAGGATTAGAAGCCAATAATTTGTCTGTTTCAGATATTGATATGTTGATACCCCATCAAGCAAACTTAAGAATCTCACAGTTTATTCAAAAGAAATTTGGATTAACGGATGACCAAGTTTTTAATAACATCCAGAAATATGGAAATACTACTGCAGCTTCTATTCCAATAGCATTAACAGAAGCTTGGGAATTGGGTAAAATTAAAAAAGGGGATACTATTGTATTGGCTGCTTTTGGAAGTGGTTTTACATGGGCAAGTGCCATTATTAAATGGTAACTTTTATACTAAAAAAAACTCCTAATCAAATTAGGAGTTTTTTTATTTAGGTTTGTAACGTTATCTTTTCATTGCAAAATGGGATTTAAATTCTCTGCCAACTTGGTTCTCGTCAACATAGTTGACACTAAACCAATAGTCATCAGATAACATTTCGTGTCCATTATATCTTCCATCCCATCCTTCACCATTTGGTTTAATCTGTTTTAAAATTTTCCCATATCTATCGTAGATATCTATTCTAGCATTTGGCTGATTTGATAAATCAATAATATTCCAAGTATCGTTGTATCCATCGCCATTTGGTGTAAAGAAGTGAGGGTAATTCACCACTATAGCATCTATTGTAGTAGTGCCACAGCCATTTTTATCTCTAACAGTTATGGTATGAATTCCGGATACTACTTGGTCAAAAATCGGACTATCTTGAAAAGGGCCATTGTCTAATTGATACTCATAAATACCCCCATTTCCAGTTGCTACTACAGTTATTGTTTGATTATCTGAAAAATCATCACTAACCGTATAGGTAACAATTGCTGGTTCTGATGGACTTACGGTTACAGTAATTGGTCCAGAAGAACAACCAGTTGATGTTTTTATAGCGACTACTGTATAAACGCCAGGTAAAACTGCTTGATATGAGCTTGCTGTTCCTACTGTATTTCCTGCTTCATTTGTCCAAACAAACGTATGCGTTGAAGCACTTAGTCCACTATAGATAGTGTAAGGATTCAATAGTTGCCCTGTTTCATTATCAATACAGATGATACCATCTAATGGAGTTGGTTCAGGGATTTTATTTACAATGATTGTTAAAGCTTTTATAGCAAAACAATTTGGTGCTAAAGTATTATTGACTCTAACATAAACAATCGCTAAATTAGATGTGGTAATTGCATTAGATTCCGCTGTGGCATCTTCCAAACTTGCATAATAGGAAATAGTAAATTCACTTCCTGTTTGAGTTCCAAGTACAGTTGGAGTAATAGTAGTAAAATCAAATGTCGTTACACCATCATTGATTCCATCTTCGTCACAAATTGTTCTTTGAATTGCAGGAACAAAATGAGCTACTGGTTCATCAACAATTGAAACAATAAAAGAAGTTTCATCAGAGCAAATAGGTAGAAAAGGCGATTGTGCATAGATATATATTGTTTGGGTTGTTGAAATTAAACTGCCCGCTGAAAGAGCTGTACCGGAGCCATTTGGTCCTGTGTAATAATTTCCAATTGATAAACTTGGTAAATTATACCCTTCGCAATTGGTTACATTCGGTAAATTATCTACATTAAATATTGTTATTGTAAAGCTTATTTCGCTAGAACAATTTGGTGAAGTATTTGTTTGAGCAAATACATATAAAGTCTGATTAGTTGTTATAACATCACCGGCATTTAGTGTTGTGCCACTTCCATTAGCACTAGTGAAATAATTTCCAGTATTTAATACTGGTAGTGTATATGAGTTACATGCGTTTACATTTGCAATTGTAGCAATTACTGGGGTATGATTTATGGTAACTGTAAAACTATTTTCATCAAAACATGAAAATGAGGTTCTAATAATTGATTCTTTATAAACATAAATAGTTTGTGTACTTGTTATTACAGTTCCTGCTAAAATTTCAACACCTGTTCCATATTCTCCTCCAGTTTGAGTGTAATATTTATTATCTGTTGACAAAGCAGGTAAGGTATAACTATCACATGCAGTTACATTTGCAGGTGCATCACCAGTTGTTGAAAAAATATTTATTTGAAAACTATTTTGAGCAGTGCATGTTACAGTTCCTGTTGATATCGCATAAATATATATTAATTGAGAAGAAGTTATTACTGTACCCGCTGTTAACATTGACCCTGTTCCATTTGGTCCTGTATAATAATTTCCAATATTTAATGCAGTTAATACGTATTGGTCACAAATATCAATATCTGAACGAGAATCAATTTGAGGAATTCCAAGTATAGTAACTGTAAAACTCGATTGATTTGCACAGGTTGCACTTAATGCTTTACGAATGTAGATGGTTTGCGTTGTAATAATTATATCACCAGGAAATAATTGAGTACCCGTTCCATCAATTCCAGTAAAATACTCTCCATTTGTTAAACTTGGTAAAGTAAAACTCTCACAAACAACTTGATCCGTTATAGTATCAATAGCTGGTTGAGAAATGCTAATATTGAAGCTTAAATTAGCAGTGCAATTAGTTGTTGAGTTCCCATTAATAGGTATATAAATATAAACTGTAGCTGTAGCATTTATTACTGTACCAGCATTAATTTGTTGACCAGTTCCCATTGGACCTGTGAAATAATTTCCAATCGGTAATTGTGGTAATGTATAGCCATTACATTGAGCTATATCTACTGGAGTTACAAACCCAATAAAGACATCGAAACTATCCTGATCAGAACATATAGAATTTGTACCTACTGACGCATAAACATATACCGTTTGATCAGATGTTATAACGGTTCCAGCAGGAATTTGTGTTCCATTTCCACCTGGTGCAGTATAATAATTTCCAACAGTTAAGGCAGGTAATGTATACGATGTACAATCAAAAACATCAGGTCTTGTTCCGACATCAACAGTATTTAGGATTGTTACGTTAAAATCGGAATCAACAACGCAAAACGGTTCTGTTAAAGTTGTAAAATAATAATATACAACTTGAGTTGATGTAATAACGGTTCCGTCTGGTATTAATACACCTGTTGCAGTTGGTCCAGTATAATAAGCTCCATAAACAGATGTAGGTAGTGTAAAGCTTCCACAACTTGTAACATCATTAGGTTCAATTGTCAGAGGGTCTAAAATAGTGACTTTAAAAATACTAGTTGAACCACAAGTATTTGGACCTCCTGGTTGATTATAAATGTAAAAAACTTGTGTTTCAGTAATCACGTCACCAGCAAACATTAGCGTACCTGTTCCATTTAATCCTGTATAATAATTTCCATTTACTAAGGGTTGTAGCACATAGTTATTACATACAATAACGTTTTGTAATTGGTCAACAATTGGTGATGGATTTACAATTAAATTGAAACTAGTTGTACTGTAACAATTTGTATCACTAATATTTTGAACTCTTACATAAATAACTTGATTACTAAAAATCCCTAATGTTACATCAACTATTGGATTTATTGCGTTATTTGCATCGTTTTGAGAATTGTAATAGCTAATGATATTTAAAGTTGACGATTGACCATTTAAAATCGATGCATTTTGTGAACTAAGGTTAAAAAAAGCATTGTTTAAAATAAGAGATCTAGCACATTGAACTAAGTTAGTGGGTTGGTTTGCAACCGGTGGTGCAGAAGTCAATAACTGAAATGATTTAACAATAAAACAAGGACTGTTTGGCAATTGAATTCTAACATACACAGTTTGACCACTTGCACTTGTATAGGCTAAAGGTAAACTATTTACATTATTATTAGCATTGCTTTGGCTTGCAAAATAGGTAACTACTGTAAGTGGATCTAATCCAACTTTTACAACTGGAGTATTTAAATCTAAATTAAAGACATAGGTCGCAGCACCTGAATTACATTTATAAAGGGTGTCTGGATTAGGCGAATTAATTTCAGGATAGTATTCAATAGTTACTGTATCTGTTATGGGTTGACAATTGCTAACTAAACTAGTATAAGTAACGCCATAAGTGCCTGCATGATTGATGTTCAAACTTGAACCTGTAGCACCAGGAATAACTGCTTCGCCTTCTGTCCATACAAATGTATATTGAGTAGTATTTAAACCAGTATTTAAAGTAAGATTTGAACCATGACACAAACCGGTATTATTTGCAGTAGTTAAATTTTGTCCTAATACATCTTGTCCAATATTAAAACTATCAGATGAAATAAATATTGAGGAGTCAGATTGTGGATCGGTTCTGTCACCAATAACTAATTTAATGTGATAAGGTGTATTTGGAGTTAAAACAGATCCAGCTGTTAACAGTACTGTTTGACCATTAAAATTAATAGCCGATCCTGCAGCTGCAGAACCACCGTTAAAACTTCCAAAATATTGAGCATTTACAGATGAGCATGATGAATTGTATAAAAAATCTCTTACTGTAACCACAGAAATAGGGGTAGTAGTGTTTGGAACAACGGCTAAATTTGTTGTTACTCCAGTTGTCATATTGGTTAATAAAAAGGCAAATGCATCTGAATACTGACATTGAAAGTTGCCATATTCTTCTGAAGCAAAAACAAAATCAAAACTAAAGTTTGGAGATATTGGTGTAAAATCAAATTCCAATACTGAAGCATTTGTGGATGTCATAGGATATCCAGCTGCTGCCATAGTTGCATTCAAACTTGCATCTCCAGTCCATGCTGCTGATCCATCATTTAAAATAGAGGTATTTGGTCCAGGTGCATTTAAAATATCTCCGGTACTTAATATAATACCACTTTGCATAGGTAAACTTGCATTAGTGTTTTCAAAATAACCAATTCCATTGGATGAACCAAAGTCACTACCTGTTCTCCAAGTAATGTTGGTTGCCGATACACATGGCGAGTTGATTAACACATTATTCACTAATTGTGGAACTGTGTGATTTGTTGTACTTACCGTTATTGGTTGTGAAAAACCAATGGTGGTAAATAATAAGACGAATAAGAGTAATAAATTTTTCATAGGTTTGGGGTTTTTGACATGACAAATATTGTAACATTTACCGTTTAAAAGCAAATAAAATCGATGAAATACATCTTTTTATTTATATTAAATATAAAAAACTTACAAAATAATAATTTATAATATCAAAAACTTTAAAATATAGCTTCGAGTTATAATTATTTTGTAATGTTTATATTTGCCAAATCTTAAATAAATAGCCATGACACTTCCACAAATTTTAACTCCGCAAATTCAAAAGGCAGTTCAAGTTATTTTTGATATTACAATTGAAAAAGTAGAATTTCAAGTGACTCGCAAGGATTTTGAAGGTGATATTACAATGGTTATTTTTCCTTTATTGAAAATTATTAAAGGAAATCCAGTAGAGATTGGAACTAAAATTGGTGAATACTTAACTGCAAATGTTGCTGAGGTTCAGAAATTTAATGTTGTTGCTGGGTTTCTTAATATTGTAATTTCCGATGATTATTATTTTAAGTTTTTTAACGAAATCATGAATAATGAATCCTATGGTTTTGTTTCCGCAGTAGCTAATGAAAAGGCAATAATGGTTGAATATTCGTCGCCAAATACCAATAAACCTTTACATCTTGGTCACGTTCGTAATAATCTTTTAGGTTATTCAGTAGCTGAAATAATCAAAGCATCTGGTAAAAAAGTTTATAAAACTCAAATTATCAACGATAGAGGAATTCATATCTGTAAATCCATGTTGGCTTGGCAAAAATTTGGAAACAATGAAACTCCAGAATCAACGGGATTAAAAGGAGATAAGTTGGTTGGAAATTATTATGTGAAATTTGATCAAGCATATAAAGTTCAAATTGCCGAATTAGTAGCTCAAGGGAAAACCGAAGAGGAAGCCAAAAAACAAGCTCCAATAATTCAAGAAGCACAACAAATGCTTTTGGATTGGGAAGCAGGAAAACCTGAAGTTCTTGCACTTTGGAATACCATGAATCAATGGGTTTATGAGGGTTTTGCTCAAACTTATAAAAACCTAGGCGTTAATTTTGATAGTTATTACTACGAAAGTAATACCTATTTATTAGGTAAAGAAGTAGTACAACTCGGTCTGGAAAAAGGAATTTTCGAAAAAGATCCCGATGGTTCTGTCTGGATTGATTTAACATCAGATGGATTAGATCGAAAAATTGTACTTCGTTCCGATGGAACAGCAGTTTACATGACCCAAGACATTGGTACAGCTATTCAGCGTGTTAAAGATTTTACAGATATTGGAGGTATGGTCTATACTGTTGGAAACGAACAGGATTATCATTTTAAAGTTTTGTTTTTGATATTGAAAAAACTAGGTTTTGATTGGGCAGAAAATTTGTTTCACCTATCCTATGGAATGGTGGAATTGCCCTCTGGAAAAATGAAATCACGAGAAGGAACCGTTGTAGATGCTGATGATTTAATGATTGAAATGACGGAAACAGCAGGAAAAATTGCATCAGAATTAGGGAAATTAGAAGGCTATTCTAATGAAGAAAAAGCAAAACTCTACAATATGATTGGGCTTGGTGCTTTAAAATATTATGTTTTAAAAGTTGATCCTAAAAAGCAAATACTTTTTAACCCAGAAGAATCGGTTGATTTTGCAGGAAATACGGGTCCGTTTATCCAATATACTTACGCGCGCATTCAATCCATACTTCGTAAGGCTGATTTTGAAATTGAAGCACAAAATTCTGTTGGTGAATTACATCCAAAAGAAAAAGAACTTATTAAACAATTAGAACTTTATCCTGAAGTTATTCAAAATGCAGCACACCACCATAGTCCAGCTTTAGTTGCTAATTATACTTATGATTTGGTAAAAGAATACAACTCGTTCTATCAATCGGTTTCTATTCTTGGCGAAGAAAACTTGACGAAAAAAGTATTCCGTGTGCAATTGTCTCAAAAAGTAAGCGAAGTTATAAAATCGGCATTTTTTTTATTAGGAATTGAAGTTCCTGAGAGAATGTAAAAGATACCTATAAAAAAAATCCCGATTGATTGTACTTGAATTTTAGAAATGTATTCTCATAAAAGCGTTTAAACTTCGCTCTAAAGAAAATGTATTTAATTGTTCAATTGAAGTTGCATTTTGATTTACTCTATAACTTTGATTGATCTTATTGTTAGAATCTAATAAGTTTTGAATAGAAAAACCAAAAACAAATCTCGTTTTTTTAGACATTGAAAAAGCATAACTACTTGAAAAATTCAATTGAAAATAATTATCTAAGTTGGATGAATTAGGTTTATTAAAAGATACTTCGGGAGTTCCTTGAGTGTTAATTACAGGTGTATTGCTCAGCGGTTCGGTATTTGGTTTTCCTGTAAACCAACGTGATCCTAATGCAATTTTTAGTTTGTTATAATCATATATCACAGCCATTCCAATGTTATGATTAATGTCAAAATTATTTGGGAAAGTTGTGGGAGAAAAACCATTGAAAGTATAGTTGTTTTTGGAATACGTATAACTCAACCAAGTGGTGATTTTACTAAATTGTTTTTGAATTAAAAACTCCGAACCAAAAATAGAATACGCACCATTTATTTTTAAAAATTCCAATTGATTTTGAAACCCTTGACTTCGGCTACTAATTCCCGTTACTTTTTTGTAAAAATTATCCAAAGTAACGAGCCAATTATTTTCCTTATAATTCAATCCAATAGCTACCTGATTACTCTTAATAATAGGAATATCGTTGTCATTAGAAAGTACCCATCTTCTTTTTTCTATCCCTAAAAAATCTTGTTGTAAATCTATAATTTGTGCAGAACTTTGACTTTTTATTTCTGCTAAGACTTCTATATTTAAGGACGAGTTAATAGCATAATTACTTTGTAAACGAGGTTCTAAAAGAAATGTATTTAATTGTTCTATGTAATTTCCTCGTGCTCCAAAACTTGTTATTAATTTATTGTTTTCAGATTGATACTGAAATTCTGTAATGATAGCATGTGTTCGAAGCACCTCTTTAATTTTCCGTAAAAAAGCAGGGCTATTAACTTGGTCAAAATTGGTAATCCCAATTTCGTTTAATTGATAACCATTATTGAAGATTACCGTTTTTGTTAACTGATGACTATTTTTTAATCGAAATCCGGCATCTAATATAGTATTTTCTTGGTTGAAAATTTGACTATTTTGTATAGATTCATTTTCAGAAATAATAGAATAATAAGAGGCATAGGTGCTTAATTCGGTAGTGTTTTTTTCATTCCATTTGGTGGTGTATAAAATGTTCCCTCCTTTGGTTTGTTGTTTAAGTTGACTGTCTCGCAATATAATTGTAGTGTTGTCTAATTTGCTTTGAGTCAATTCAAAATGATTTGAAATGACAATAGCATCAACATTCAAATCACTTTTTTTATTAATTTTTTTATGAAATTGCAAGGTGAAATCATAAAAGTAAAACTTTTCATCATTGGTAAAATCTACAATTTGATTGTTTGATAAATTGGTTACTATGGTATTTTGAAAAATTCTATTAGCGTAACTTTTATAAGTTGGAGTTTCTACAACATCATTATAAGAACGTCTTCCGCTAAATTCTAGGTTGGAACTTTTACTCGTTTTAATTTTGCCGTAAAAATCGGCATTAATCATATTTATGCCGATTGAACCTTTGTTACCTTCAAGATTATCGGTATGTGTTGATATATCAATTACACTTGAAACGCTTTCTCCATAAAATGGGGAACTTCCATTTTTAGAAACTTTAATAGTTTGAGCCAAATTGGGATTCAAAGCCGAAATTAAACCAAAAAAATGACTCGTTTGAAAAAGGCGAATACCATTCCAAAGAAATAAATTTTGATCATGTGTGCCACCGCGAACATTAATATTAGAAACCGTTTCGTCAATACTTGTAATTCCTGGAATTTGTTTTATGGTTTCAAAAACATCAGCTTCAGTTAGTCCTGGAAGTAAACCAAACTTTTTGGGTTTTATCTCAAAAGTTCCGTCATTTTTTTTAGTGACACCACTCGTTAAAAAGTGTTTTGTAATTACTTCATTCAAAGCTTGTGGGACAGCTTTAAGTTTAAATATTGGGCAATCTGTAGTGTATAAAACTTTAGGATTTATTTGTCTAATTTCATAACTAATATGTTTAATCTGAATGGAGTTAGGTGATATAATAGGTAATTCAAAGCGGCCTTTAGCATCAGAAAAAGTATATTCATTGGTTTCTTTAATTGAAATAATGGCATTTTCAATAGGTGCATTAGTAATGGAATCAATAAGATACCCACATAAGGGTTTGTCTAATTTTTTGTCATTATATACCGTAATGTATTTTTTGCTGATAATTTTAAAAAGAAGTTGGGTCTCTTTTTTTATGTAGTCTAATTTTTCTCGAAGGTTCCATTTTTTTTCTGGAGGAAGTAGCTTGAAAAGCACAATTTCGTCTTCAATATAATTAAATTTAATGCTGTGTTGTTTGCTAATTTGAGCCAAAATTATTTTCAAAGTTGTCTCTTTTCGTTCCTCTTGTGCCAATCCATTGAAGAAAGAAAGAAAAAAAATAATGAAAAAAAACAGTCTATTTTGGGTCATTTACAAGTTCTAAAATAATTTTCTGTTGGCTTATTTTTTTAGATTTTAAATGGTAGGATGAAGCAAGAATTTGTAATGCTTCCTTTAAATTATTAGTTGGAATTGTCCCGGTAAATAACTGATTGTTATCAGCATTTTTCAATTCAATTTCTATATTGTATTGTCTAGAAAGTTCTTTTACTATTTGGTCTAAGTTTTCTTGATTAAAGGTTACTTCATTAGTTGTCCAATTTGGTTTGGTAGCAATTTCATTTGCAGTATAAAGTAATTTCCCATCCGAAAATGAAACACTTTGTCCCTTTGTAATAATTATTTCTCGGTGCATATAATTCACTTTTACCCGACCTTCATAACAGGTTACATCAAAACGATTTTCTCTCGCTTTTACATCAAATTGAGTGCCTAAAACCGTTACTTTTCCTAGATTGGTGATGACTTGAAATTTTTTGCCTTTGGCGACTTTAAAATAAGCTTCTCCCGATAAATTTAGGTTTCGGTTATTATCCCAGTTCCATTTTTCATATTCTATTTCTGAATCAGAATTCAATACTACTTCTGAATTATCAGGTAAAGAAAAGGAGGTTTTTTTTCCTTTTTCAGCCATTTCTGAAGTGGTTGTAAACGTTGTATAGGTATATAGCAATCCTAAACCAATAACTACTATTGCCGCAATTCGTAAAAACCAATTAGGCCTCATTGCAATAACCTTTGGAGTTTCTTTATTGGCCTCCATTACCTTTGAAAATAGTTGTTGTTCATTAAAATGAGGAACTTCCAATTCTGAAGAATAAAGTTTTATTTTTTGATACAAATGAAAGTCTGACTCTGATTGGAATTCGATCAATTCTTTATCAGTCATTTCATCATTTAACCATTTCGCTAATTTGTAATTTTCTTCCATTATTTCATTATTACTATGCTAAAACAAAATATTTAATGTTAACCCTACTTAAAGTATTCAAATTCTTTTCTTAACTCTACTAAAGCTAAATGAATTCTCTTTTCTACTGCTTTTATACTGATGCCTAATTCATCCGCTATTTCAGCATATTTTTTTCCGTCAATGCGATGCATCAAGAAAGTAACGCGTTGAATTTCATTTAAATTATCAATGGCAGTTACTAGTTTAGCTTTAAATTGCTTTTCTTCTAAAATAAATTCTGGACTTTCATGGGAAAGATCGGGATGTGAGTAGCTGTTTTTGTAATTCAATTTAACTTTTTCATGGGCTATGCTATTTAAGGAAGAGTTGGTTGCAATGGTATAGATATATGATTTTGCTTTTTCAATGGGAACATCAAGACAATTTTGCCATAATTTAATAAATGCTTCCTGTGTTAAATCTTCTGCTTGCTCTTGATTGCCAAACTTGTAGAGTAGGTGGTTTCGTAATGACTTGGCATGTTTTTTAAAAAAATCAGAAAAAATTGATTCTTTACACAAGCCAGTATTTTCGGGGTTTTCCATTATATGAAATAAAAATA
>CALQAH020000047.1 GCA_943328505.2 Rhizobium sp. Q54
TCTAACAATTGCAATTTTAAGTTTTGTTTGCTTCCTGTTGCCATCCATAAATATTCGGGAATAAATAGGCTCATTATGATTGCAGTTTTTTCAGATTCAACAATTGCAATTGTATTGCAATTATATTGCAATGGCATTGCAATACTACTTTTTAACTGATGCAACCCAAATAAACACTGCTTTAGGTTGTATTTATCTTTATTGATTTTCTTGTGAACCCAATTAATATGAGGAAAAGGAATTTTTACTCTCTTACCTGTATTTTCATCAAATAGAATTATTTTGCCAGTATGAACTTTTTGAGTTTGATTGATTTGCCAAAACACGGTTGCGCCCTCCCAATGTTTTGAAGTTCCTACATTATATTTTGCGATGCAATTTTCAACTTCATCTTTTGCAAAATGCTTATGTAGGAACTTTGCAAAATTGTTATTGCTGTATTTTTTTAATGATTGCTTTACCAGTATAGGGTCAATAAAATCGGGAATTAAATTTATCCTTTCAATATTGACTATTGCAATACACTCATTTTGTTTTGGATTATTATGATAACCACAACTTGTCTCTCTGTCGCATCTTCCATAAGCTTCTTCAAGATATTCATTCGTAATTTGATTGATATACCTAACAAATCTTCTTTTGCCACAGCTAGGGCAAATAAACTTTTTACTTGACTTATCTAATGAATACTTAAACTCGGTCATAACTATTCGTAATAATCGTAATCCTCGTAGTAGTCGAAGTATTTACGACCATTACGAGAATTACGAGGTTAGTTTTTGGGTTTGAAAACGGTTGCAAGCAAATATTCAATAGCATCCTCTTTTGTAAATTTGACTTTTTTGCTTTTTTTCTTTCTGAAGTCATATTTAGGTTTTACTTCCTGTTCTTTTACCAATACAATAAATTTCTCCCTCTCCTCTGGGGAAAGTGCTAGAAAAACTTCATATACTGTATTGGCAGTCATTTTTAAAGATTATTTTTCTTTAAAATGATTCTTACTGTACCCTCTGAAATGCCTAATTGTCTTCCAATTTCAGATTTTGAAATACCATTTTCAAACAGCTCCAGTATTTTTGAATTACGCTCATTTGCATCCCCAACACTTAATGTTTTTAAATGCTCATTTTCTGAATCATAGCCGTTGAAACTGAATTGTAAAAAGCTGTTTACTTTTTCAATTCTACAAACGATAATATTTTCTGCATCATAAATCTGTTCACAATTACGTTGTTTAATTTGCTTGATATATCTTAACCCAATTTCTTGATGACTTTCTCCAATTGCAAAACTACTATCGCAGAAGTTCATTAACATTTTGCTTCCTGATAAATGGTTTTTGGTTATGGGTTTGCAAGTGTCAATTTTTGGTGTGTGAGCAAGAACTAAAATTGATAGTCCATATTTGTTTTTCAAGTCTTTTAAAAACTTCATCAAAGGCAAAGCATCTTTTGCTTTTTCATTATCACTTTTCAAATAAGTGATATTGTCAACAATTAAAACTTTGACACCAAAATCAATGATAGATTTTTCAAGGGAATAGAATAGAAACTCTTCAAAGGTTTTAAACCGCTTATCTTCAAAATAATCAGGATTAATTTCGGCTCTCAAAAAGTTTGGACTAAAAGAAAAATGATTTGTGAAGTTTTCGGAATATCTATTTTCAAACTGTTTGTCTGAAAGTTCAAAATCAAAATAGATAATTGGAGTAGGTGGGCATTCTAATTTTAAGCCACAAGTGGAAATTCCAGTACTGATGCTGTTGGCAATCTGAACCGCTAAAATTGATTTACCCAAATTAGTATCGGCAAACAAAATACATATTTCTCCCTCGAACCAAAATTCACCAAATAACATTCTTGGGATTGGTCTGTTTTTGGCAATTTCAATAAATTGGTTTGCCGATTTTATTTCAAAAATGGAGTTAGAATCAGAAGCTAATTCTTTTTTTATTTCGTCTTTGAAATTATCGAGATTATCATTCATAACACTTAGATTTTTTTGCAAATCTATTTTGTTAAAATGATGTAAAACAGTATATTATGTTTATAAAATTATAATTAAAGCATTTTAAACTTTAATTAAAGTGTTTTAAACTATAATAGAAAAGGGAAATATGAATTTAACGTTTCTTTGAATTTTGTATATTCTGTATTTGGTTTTGAAAACCAATTGCCAAATATTGATTGATGGGTTCCAATCTCCCAATTAAAACTATTTTTCATAGCACTATAAATTTTGGTTCTGTCACCGTGAACCAAAGAAATTATTCCAAGTTCATTTAGATATTCGATTAAATATCTCAATTTTTTCCCCTTTTCATTTTTAAATTTTTCTAAAATAATTTTTTCAATTTCTTTGTTTTTTTCGTGGGAAATAAAATCGCTAAAGCTCTTCTCTCTAGGTGGGATATTAAATGAAAACTTTTTAAATACTGGTGTTTCCTTTACTTCTTGAATAAATGTTTGAGCATTAAAGTTTTGAGCTTTGTGACCAGTAATTTTTTCAACTTCTGCTAAATGAGTAGTAAAATTCAAATTTTGATAATTAAACAAAGCTCTTGTGCTAGAGTCTTTAACTGGAGAGTTTTTCTCAAAATAAAGCGATAATTGATTTGAAAAGTAAGTATAGGTTTCTAATTGTTTTAGGTAGTTTTCAGATAGGTAATTAAAGCTGTTTTCACTTAATACCTCTTTATACTCCAGTAGCTTAAAACAATTGGTTTGTAACTTGCCGGACTTTATAAGTAGTGTTGGTAAATCAAGACTGTTTTCATAAATGAAACTTAAATCATCATCAATGTATGTTATCCTATTAAAAACTGATTGGCTCTCCTCTGGGAGTGTTTTAAACGCCTCCATATCAAGAATTGAAAGCGGTAAATAGAATATAAAATTTCTAAATATCTCATTAATCAATTCGTTATATTTTGAGTTCAATTCAGACATTGGTTGATAGTAAACTTTCTTTATTTTAAACCTTTTATGTTTACCGCATTTATTCGGTAAACACTTTTTTTTAATTACAATCTGTTGTCATATATGCTTTGTTTGAATTATTATTTAATAAATCAAACTGCTCTGTTTCAAATTTATTCATTTGGTTCTATATGAATTAAAACGTGTCCTAATTCTATTATTTCACTTCTTAACGTATCTTTTAATTTATGAGCCAAATCGTGTCCTTCTTTTACAGAAATGTTTGCGTCAACAATTGCGTGTAAATCAACATGATATTTCATTCCTGCTTTCCTGATAAAACACTTTTCTGTTCCAATTATTCCATTTACTTTTAAAGATACTTGTCTAATGTTTTCAACTAAATCATCATATCGGTGTTCATCCATTATTTCTCCAAGAGCAGGTCTAAAAATTAAATAGCTGTTATAGAGTATAAAAAAGGAAGCGAAAAGTGCAGCCCAATCGTCGGCAGATTCATACCCTTTTCCAAAAAATAAAGCGATAGATATACCAATAAAAGCTGCAATTGATGTAATTGCGTCACTTCTGTGATGCCAAGCATCTGCTTTTAAGGATGAACTATTTGTTTCTTTTGATTTTTTCATAACTTTTTGAAAAGAGTACTCTTTCCAAATAATTATTAGTCCTAAAATAATTAGTGTCCACGATTTAGGTAAGTTATGAGGCGTTCCAATGTTTTGAATACTTTCATAAGCAATAATTGTTGCAGATGTTATTAAAAAACCGACAACAAGAAATGTAACCAGAGGTTCTGCTCTACCATGACCGTAAGGATGGTTTTCATCGGCTGGTTTATTTGAATATTTTATACCAAATAAAACTAAAAAAGACGAAAATATATCGGTAGTCGATTCAATTGCATCTGCAACTAACGCGTAAGAATTTCCAAAAAAACCCGCAAGTCCTTTTATAATTGCCAAACTTGTATTTCCAATAATACTAAAATAGGTTGCTTTAATTGCTGTTTGTTCGTGTGTCATTTTTTTAAATTGTTTAATTTTTTAGTCTGCCTTATTTTAGAGTGACACTTTTTAAGTTTGCAAACAACTATAAAATAGGGTTTGCCATTGAGGTTCTGCCATTAGAAAACGTGCCTGTTTTATGGCAATATTTTTCAGGATAATCCCAGTTTTCAAAAATTACCCATGACTGATACGCTTCATAACTAAATGGTCTCGATGGGTCGAACGGGATTCTGTTTCCTGTTCTTATGCAATAACCTAAATCTGAATTATTGTTCTTATTGTAGTCTTGATTTCTCCCTTTCGGTTCATTAACTGATTGAAATTCTTCTCTAGTTGGTTTTGTATCATTTTGAAATAATTGATAGTCAAAATCATTATAAAATTTTTGTTCAAAATTTCTGTTTCTGTATAATGCGTTTGTTTCATCAAATAACACCTTATGACCAAGATGCTTTTTTGAAAGTCCCAAATTGGTTTTTTTATACAAAGGTCTCTTTACAAAAACGCAAGGATTACTTTTTATAACCTCATTAGTTGAGTTCATTGAATCAGAATACAATTTATCAATAGTCAATTTGGAATTAGGGAATGAAATTCCATATTCAACGTTTCCAGTCATTGATTTGCCTAACAAGTTTAACGAAGTTAACAAAGCTTCATTTTCGTTAGAGTAATACTTTGCATGAAGATTATTGCAATAGATAATAACAATGTTTTCAAAGTCTTTAAAAAACTCTAAATCATCTTGATTTAAGCTTCGTTGCGTTTCCCCCTCATTTTTGCCAAAAACTAATATTATTTCTAGTTCAGGACTTTTTTTAAGTTTGCTAAATATCTTTTTGCAATATTCATCTAATCTGATAAAAGGGGAAAGTATTATAAGTTCTTTGTTAGCTTTCCAGATAATATCTGTTAGCTTCTCATCTAATGCTTTCCCTGTAAAAAAATCTGCCATCTTTTGGTTTTATTGTTGAAACAAAGGTATTAATGATAACTATTGATTAGTTATTTTGCTAATCACAATATTGTTCTCTTGCTTTAATAATTTTTCCAAAGTTATGTAAATTCAAATTACTCCAATTCTTGTTTCTAATTTCATCATTATTAAAACTCCAAGCATTAAATAACCCCGAAGCTCTATTTTTCAAATGTGGAAAATCTAAAATTAAATTTGAAATAAAATTAAGATTGTTTTTTGCAAGTGCTAATATGATATAGCTCTCTACCTGTTCAAAATGATATTTAATAAAATCATTATTTTCATTCAAAAAATAGGAATGATATTCTTCAACTTCATCAAATTTGTCGTTCCAAAGGAGTACAGAACATATTATATGAAATCCTGCAACTTTTTTAAATTCACTTTCTTCTTTTAAATTAAAATCGGTTGCAATACTCACATTTTCTAAAGCGAACGCCTTTAAATGCTTTAAGTTTCTACTCAAAATTAAATAGGATAATTTAATTAATGCAGAACCGCTTTGATTCAAACTTAATACATCAAAAAACATCCTTATAGTTCTGTCATCAGCAATACCAAGATTTAATTCATTAGTTGCAATGATTTCAGCGATTAACCCAATGAACTTATCTTCAAAATCTATTTCTTCGATTTCTTTTAAAGCATTGAGAATATATTGATTTGACAATTCACTTTTACCTTCATTGAAATAGGCAATCCCAATAATCAAACCAGCAAAGGGTATTTCCTCTAGTATAGTTTTAAGTACTCCAATGCACTTTTTATCATCAATATCTAAATAATCTACACCAATTAAATATACCTCTTTTGGACTTTTGTTAGTTAATTCAACTATAAATTTAGGGTCAAGAAATTCAACTGGTTCAAATGTTGCTTGCAATTGGCTTAAATGAACTTTGAAACTAAATTCAATTTTATTTTCGGAGGATTTTACTAGTTTTAAATCGGTTGCTTTTTCTTTGATTTCTAGCAATGAACGGAATAATGTACCTCTCCAATTGATATACTCATTTTCAATTTTGTTTTGATGTACAATATCATCGAATATAGTTTCTAAAAAAGCACCTTTCATTTTGGTTGCAATCCAGTTACTAGTAAATTCAAATCCTTCTCCAATGTCTTTGATGGATAAATAAAGTTTAGTTTCAGAATTTTTGATAGTATAATTGGGTAATGCAACGCAATTGTGGGTAATACTAAAGAAACCGCTTGTAAATTGCTCTCCTTTTTTAAATCGAGGATAAATTCTATTAGTATTGATATTGCCAAATATACCTTTCCAAATAAAATTATGATATGTATATTCGTTTGCCATATAACTTGTAAATTAACTAATCTCTTTTGGGTCTATCTCCAGAGCCAATTCCTTTTTTAATTTGTTCATTGAGTTCAATTTTCTTCCGTTCCTCTTCTTGTCTTCTCCGCTCTTGTTCTCTCCTAATTCTTTCTTCTAATTCCTTTCTGATTTTTTCTTCATCACTCATAATTTATATATTTAGATTTTTAATAAAAAGTAGTATAAAAATAATTCCAACGATTAAACACACAAGTGATATTCCATTAAATAGAGTTGTTAAGAAATCAAATATTTTTTTGTAAGAATCATATTTATGATAGTTTTTTTTAAATTTTTTATTATCTAATTCTCTGATTTCTTCATTTGAATATTTAATGTCATTCCGATTTGCATAATATCCAGTAACTTGAGATAACAAATTAATTATTAATGAAATTGCAAAAAAGAGACACCCATAAAAAACATTATTTTTATCTATACTTTCAAACTTATCAAAGAAGCTAACAGAAAGTGCTATTCCTCCACTTGATAAAGAAATAATTAATATGTCAAACCTTTCAATTGAATATTTTGCTCTTGATTCAGCGGATTTTATATATTCCTTTAAATCTTCTATATGCTTTTCATCTTTTTTCATACTAACTATTTTCAACAATCAAAATTTCCTCTTTACTCAATCCGTACAACTCATAAACCATTACATCAATAGCCTTGTCAGTTGCATCAATTTGTGTTTTTATGGTGTTTACTTTGGTTGCTTCAGCAGTAAAATAATCTTCCCATTCGGCTTCTTGCGAAAGTGTGAGTTTTATTTTTAGTTTCCCAAGTTCTTTGATAAAATCAGCATAAGACAACGAATACCAATCTTGTAATTTTTTAGGCAAAACCTCTAACTCAAATTTGCGATGTAGCGTTCTTTGAAATTTTTGCGATTGATCCTGTAAGTCTTTGTTTAAAGACAACATTAAATCGGCTTTTTCTATAAATGGTTGTTGCTCACTTTCTTTTATATTCTTAATCGGTAGTTTAGAAATATATTGTGTTTTATATTCTAAATATCCACCTCTTCTTGAAATCGCATACAATTCCATTAAAAAAACAATCAATTTAGAATTTAAAATACAAAGTAAATATTTAGAGTTTGATGGAATAATGAAGCCAGTCATATCAATAATGTTTCCAGTTGATAGAGTAAAATTGCTTCCTAAAGAAACATTAGGATAAATGATGTATTCGTTGTCAAAATTCAACTTTTTATTAATTTGTTGAAACTCGAACCATTTTTTAGTTCCGTTGACTATTCCATCTTTTATAATTGCTCTTTTTTCTAAATTATCTCTTTGACTTAATTCATTTAATTCTATTGAATTTTCATTTATTAGTTCATACTTTTCATTTTCAAAGTCATAAGGGAAAAATATTTTTGTACCCGAAACAAGTGGGGCATACTTTTTTATATCTCTACCGAAAATATAATCCTTTGAATATTTTGTACCCGATTTAATAAATCCATCATTGTAACCAGTTTTAATTCCTACTAATGGTAATAAATTCAAATCTTCTAATTTTATAGAATTTGTTTCAATCTTCAATATTAAATTTGATACCGATGTATCAAGAAATTTAAAATCATTATTTACAAAATCTTGTATTTTAATTTTTTCAAACTCAATATTTTGAACAATTTCATTCAAACTTTTTACTTTTATTTTTGTTGCATCTTTGTAGTTGAAGATGTATTTTTCAGATTTAATATGATTTTTGAAAGTTAGAATTAATGGATATGCTGAAATCCCTTCAAAAATATTTAAATCTTTAAAGTCAATAATTTCAATTAGTTGAGAGTTTTCAACAATCAATTTTATTAGCGGTTTTCCATAGCTTGCTTCTAAAAATTTGCCTGAACTAATAAAAGAAACTAACCCATTTTGATTAACTATTCTTAAAGATTTTTCATAGAAATAAATAAATAAATCAGCTTTTCCCGAATAAGATTTGTATTCTTTAATGAAATAATTTGAAAATTCTTTAAAAAGTTCTTGCCTTACATAAGGCGGATTACCAATAATTACATCAAAACCACCATTTGCAAAGATTTGTGGAAATTCCGTTTGCCAGTTAAATGCTTTTTCTCCAGCAATCACAACATCATCTATAAGAGAGTTACCACATTTAATATTGTTATTTAGGTCATTTAATTTTCTATTCGGTTGTGCTGTTCTTAACCACAATGAAAGCTTTGCAATCTCAACACTTTCCTCGTTTAAGTCAACACCAAATAAGTTGTTTTCCAAAATACTTTTTTCAACATCGCTCAACACAATTGCATCCCCAAATAACTTGGCTTGCAATTCGTCAATATACCTGTGTTCAGTAATTAAAAACTCTAATGCTTGGTTCAAAAATGCGCCACTTCCACAAGCTGGGTCGCAAATGGTAATTTGCAATAACCAGTTACGGTAATTAGTTAATTTTTCTAAAAGCGGTTGCTTGGTAATTTTGGTTCTTTTTTTATCTGTAAAATAATCTTCTTCAATTATTTTTAACTCGGCTTTTTTATCGGTGCAAAGTTTACCTATAGTATTATCAACAATGTATTTTGTAATGTATTTGGGAGTGTAAAAAACACCATCTTTTTTTCGCTTGGTTTTGGTTTTGTCTATTACTTCTCCCTCTAGTTCCGCTTTTATTTCGTCTAATTCATTTAACGAATTTTCAAAAATATGCCCTAGAATATTCACATCAACCTCACTAGCAAAATCATAATTGCTTAAATTTTCGGTATGCTTGAATAAAACGGAATCGTCTATTTTAATGGTATCTAAAATTTCATCGGCTTTAAATAAGCCACCATTGTAGGCAAAAATTTGATGTTCTTCAATTTGCTTGCTTGCGGTTTCAGAAAAAGCCGGCAATACTACTTTTGCCCCATTATTTAAGTCGTTAAAATATACTTTGTATCTATCGTATAGCGAAACTTCAATACGCATTAAACGTAAGTTTTGCCATTCTTTGTTAATGCGAAAAATTAAATTGGTTGGCAATAAGTTGCGGTCTTCTGCAAAGAATATAAATAAAAACCTATCCAGTAACTTTTGCGATTTCTTGAAAAGTTCTATGGGTTCATATTGGGGATTTAATGCCACTAAATTATGATACAATTCACGTTTAAAAAGCGAATAGTCTTTATAAAGTTTTTTGGTTATAACGTCTTCTTGGCTAACCGACTCCTCTTTGATACTCTTTGCAATGCCTTTTGAAAGGTTTTCATGTGCTAAACACAAATGCAGTAATTCAAATTCTTTTTCTGATAAGGTAAATAAATTGAACTCTAAGTGCTCAATTGCATTATCAATATAGAACCGTAGTTTTTCAAAATTTGAAGTTATTATATAGATACAATCGGGTTGATTGTTTTTATACCCAAATGCTTGCGTTTCTATTTTTCCTAAATCAGTTGTGTTTGTTCCTTTGAGTTCAATTACAGCTCTAACTTTATCATCTATCAATATAGCTCCATCGGCTTTTTTACTGTCTTTAACGTTTTTATATTCCGTTGTCAGATTGAAATTTGGTTGAGGGTTTTTAGTATAACCCAATATTGCAACGAATAAATCAATAAGAAATTCTCCCTGATATTGTTCCTCTTTGCTGTTTCTAATATTGTCTTGAATAGTAACATTGTGAAAATGATTTTTATAATCATTCCATCGTTTTGCAAGTAGTGTTTTATCTTGACTTTTTAAGTATTTCGATATTACAGAATTTTGAAATATGGGCATTGAAAAATGTTAAGGATTTTAATCTCTAAAAATACTAAAGAATAGTATTATATAAATGGATTTTGCTTTTAATTTTTAACAGTTTGCAAATTAGTAAAGCGTGTTTGCAAACATAGTCGACTAGGTTTGCAAACAGGCTAAATACTATTTTAATAAGTTTGAATAATCCTCAGGAAGTTCAGCATCAATATCTCTTAAATATTTTTCTAAAGCAGTCATTGTAGAATGCCCTGTGATAAGCATCAATTTACTTTTAGTTTCAAATTGTGAGCTAGTTTTACGCATTTCTCTATACAATTTAGTGATGAAAGTATGCCTGAAACTGTACATTCCGTAATCTTTGTTAAGGTTGAAATGTGTTTTTACAACTTCTTTAAATCGTTTTGAGAAGTAGTCCCTTTTATTATTTGGTTCTGTAATCCAGTCTTGACCGAAACCAGTAGGAGTGAAGAGGAAACTATCGGGATTGCATTTAGATAAATCAGGTAAATCATTAATCAATATTTCGGGGATGATTTTGATTTTAACAGCCTTATTTTTTGTTCTTAAATAAATTCTTTTGCCAATTAAATCAATGTCTTTAATCTTCAATTCACAAACCTCGATTGGTCTTAAAAAGTTATAAGACACAAATTTTATGAATAGTAAAAGTATTTGGTCGTTTTTTTCGAGATAAGAATAAATGTCTTTTTGCATTTCTGAGGTGTAAGTCTTATTTCTTTCAGGATTGGACTTTAAAACATTTATTTTTTTGACTAGGTTATCTGCAATTATTTCATTGTCTTCTAAAACTTGAAATAATGAACTTAAATCTGCTCTTGTATTGTTTCTGTTCCTTGCACTTGAATTAACCAATACGTCATTAAGATAATCGTTAATAACCTTTTTGGTTATGAAAGTTATCGGTTTGTTTTCATCTAATGACTTTCTGAATTTTCTAATTCTTAATTCAAAGTTTTTATATGAGGTATCTCTAATTGTACTCTTCTTTAAGTTTAAGGCAAATTCAAAAGCTTCTTTAATTGTTAGAGTTTCGGGAATTGCAATATTTTCTTGAGGTATTGCAATGGTTTTACTAGGTATTGCAATTATATTGTTGGGAATTGCAATGGTTTCAGTAGGTATTGCAATGTTTTCTTTTGGTATTGCAATGCTAGTATTGTTTCCTTTTGAAGCTTCGGATTGCTTTTTATTGAGTAGCTCTTCAATATTATTGGTTATGTTAGGATTGAAGCCTTTTTCAAGTAAAAATTCTAGCGCAACACACATTGCATTCAAGTATTCAACCCTTTCTTTTTTAGTTTTTAGCTTATTTACATTGCCTTTAATGTTGGGCATTCTCTTTAGTTTGCCAGTTTCAGCATCTCTAAAGCTATAATATATATACCAACTTTTAGATAATGCTTTTGCTTTTTCGGATTCACTAAGTTGATTCCATAGCAGAATATTTACTCCACCAGTAAATATTTTCGGAGCGCTAAAGTCTTTTTGTTTCAACAAGTTGAAGTGATTAATTGGGGAATAGTGTTCTAAATCGTGTACTAAATCGTGTACTTTTTGTAAATGTAAAAATATTTTAGACATAAAAAAAACCGTTTAGAGTGCCTAAACGGTTGATTTCCTTACTTTCAATTTTGTAGCGAGAGAGAGATTTGAACTCTCGACCTCAGGGTTATGAATCCTGCGCTCTAACCAACTGAGCTACCTCGCCTTTTTTGCATTCTTATTACCTCGTAATGCGGGTGCAAATATAAAACTAATATCATAGGTTGCAAATATTATAGTAACAAAAAATTTATTTTTAAAAAACCATTTTTTTTGATTTTTATTATATATATTTCCAAAAAAAATAACCATGCAACAAAAAATACGATATGAACTTGAGTTCCCTTTAAATTCTTCTCCTCAGTTGTTGTACCAATATATTTCAACTCCTTCAGGCTTACAAGAATGGTTTGCTGATAATGTAAATTCACGAGGTGAGTTTTTTACCTTTATTTGGAATCATACAGAAGAGAGAGCGCGATTATCCTCAAAAAAAACGGGTGAAAAAGTCAAATTTAAATGGGTTGATGATGCTCAGAATGATACTGAATATTATTTCGAATTGAGAATATTAGAAGATGAAATTACTAAAGATGTATCTTTAGTTGTTGTAGATTTTGCTTTAGAAGATGAATTGGATGAATCTAAATTATTATGGGAAAATCAAGTCTCAGATTTAAAACACGTTATTGGCTCCAATTAGACTGTTTAAAAATGTATATTTGCTCTGAATTTTCAGAGCTTTTTTTATGGTTAATAGTAATGGTGAACTTCACTCTTCCGAAGTTCAAATTTCAGTTTTAAATCGTTCTTTCCTATATGGGGACGGTGTTTTTGAAACTTTAAAAATAGTAAACAACAGAATTTTATTTTTTGAGGATCATTATTTTAGATTGATGGCTTCCATGCGAATTGTTCGAATGGAAATTCCAATGACTTTTACTATGGAATACCTTGAAACCGAAGTTTTAAGTCTTGTTAATTCTTTATCTATACAAAATTCAGCTCGTGCGCGAATAACGGTTTTCAGAAATGAAGGAGGTTTTTATGCACCCAAAAGCAATTCGGTTTCCTTTGTTATTCATGCCGAATCTTTGCCAAATCAAGTTTATAGTATTGAGGATGAAAATTACGAAGTTGATTTGTATAAAGACTTTATGGTTGCTAAACAACTGTTGTCAACTCTTAAAACAACGAGCAAGATTATTCATGTTACCGCTAGTGTTTATGCTAAAGAAAATCAGTTACAGAATTGTTTATTAATTAACGCCGATAAAAATATTGTCGAGGCAATTAATGGCAATTTATTTATGTTAGTGGAAAATAAACTTATTACTCCTCCAATTTCTGAAGGTTGCTTGAATGGTGTTATGAGAAAGCAAATTATTGCATTGGCAAAAAAACAAGAAAAAATAGAAATTGTTGAAGAGCTTATTTCTCCATTCGAATTGCAAAAAGCTGATGAAATGTTTATTACCAATGTAATTTTTGGTATTCAACCGATAACCAAATACCGCAAAAAAGATTTTAAAACTGATTTTTCAAAAAAAATAGTACAGGAATTAAACGTTTTACTATTTAATTAAGAATAGGATTTTCTGGTGCATTAGACCAAATTAAATAATCTCCACCTAGTTCAATTATTTTTTCTTTCCAAAAATCGGTTGCAGGTTTTGAAATTATCTTTTCTTTATAAGTGTTGTCAGAAATAATCCATGTTTTTTCTAGAATTTCAGTATCAAGTTGACCAGAACTCCAACCTGTATATCCCAAAAAGAAGCGAATATTATTTTTACTAATTATTTCATCATTAATTAGTTTTTTTGTCAATTCAAAATTTCCTCCCCAATAAATTCCATTAAAAATTTCAACACTATCCGTTATAAGTTCGGGAATATTATGAATAAAATAGAGGTTGTCTTTCTCAACAGGACCGCCATTGTATATTTCAAAGGGTGCTTCAACATCGGGAACTAAATCGTTAACAGTATATTGTAAAGGTTTGTTTAGGATAAAACCAACTGATCCTTCAGAACTGTGCTCTACCAATAGTATAATAGATTTATTAAATGTAACATCACCTATAGTTGAGGGTTCCGCTATAAGTAAATCACCTTTTTTTACATTTATTATTGGCATTTTGAATATTTTTAATTAAAGGTAGTAATTTTTAATCAGGAATAGTTTTTTATAAATGCTTGTATAAAAAAAACATTCGCCAATGACGAATGCTTCTTTTATACTATGAAAGTAGAAATCTAGTTTACTGCTCCGTCTAAATCAGCACCAGCTTTAAATTTTACTACATTTTTAGCAGCAATTTTAATAGTTTTTCCTGTTTGAGGATTTCTTCCGTCTCTGGCAGCTCTTTTATTTACTGACCATGATCCAAAACCTACTAGAGATACTCTTCCACCTTTTTTCAAGGTACCAGCTACATTTCCTAAAAATGATTCTAAAGCTAATTTCGCAGCCGCTTTTGTTACTCCTGCATCAGCTGCAATTGCATCGATTAATTCTGATTTGTTCATAAAAATAGTTATTAATTGTTGGTTAAACATTATGTTAATGAAACAAATTTAATAGGAATTAATTACTACACAAGCAATTTGGGAGTTTTTTCAAAGTTTTGTTGATAACTTAAATTATTTGTTGATAAACGTGTATTTATTGAGGTCTTTTTTAATAAAAAATGACATTTATAGCCTATTCTACTTGTGCTTGTTCAGTAAAAGTAATACCATTTAAAAGTTCTTTGGCATACATTTTTTTCTTTCCTGGGAATTGTAAACTTAGAATTTGTATAAAACCATCATTTACAGCAACTTTAATTTCTTTTTTTGAAGCTACAATTTTGCCTATTTCATAAGGGTGTTTTTCATACTCGATTTTCGATTCATAAATTTTTACATTCCATGTTTCACCTTTATCTTTAAAATAGCACCATGAACTAGGGTAAGGCGATAATCCTCTTATCAAGTTATGAATTTCTTGGGCAGATTTTGTCCAATCAACTTTGCAATTCTCTTTATTTAATTTGTAGGCTGTTTTTATATCTTCGTTTTCTTTTTGAATTGTGGTTGTAGTTTGCCCTTTTTCAATTAATGATAACGTTTCAATTACCGTTGTACAACCAATAGTCATCAAACGATCGTGTAATGCTCCAGCATTTTCATCTGATCCAATATCAATTGAAGCACTGAAAATCATGGCACCTGTGTCTATTTTATCATCGATAAAAAAAGTAGTAACTCCAGTTTTGGTTTCTCCATTAATGATAGCCCAATTTATAGGAGCAGCACCACGATAGTTTGGTAATAAAGAAGCATGTAAATTGAAAGTACCTAATTTGGGCATTTTCCAAACGACTTCTGGTAACATTCTAAAGGCAACAACCACCTGCAAATTGGCGTTCAAATTTTTCAATTGGGCTAAAAAGGCTTCATCTTTTAGATTGGTTGGTTGCAATAAAGTTAGGTTGTGTTCTAAAGCGTATTCTTTTACAGCCGAATATTTTATCTGCTGACCTCGACCCGCTGGTTTATCGGTAGCAGTGATTACGCCAACAACCTCATGCTTGCTTTTTAGAATGGCATCTAATATTCCAACTGCAAATTCGGGAGTTCCCATGAAAACGATGCGTAGTTTTTCCATTATTTTTTTAAAGAATATAAATTGTTTGGTTTTAAAATAACCCTATTGTTTTCTAATAATTGTTGTAATGCAAAGATAACTTCGTCCTTTGGGAATTTGGTTAACTTTTGAATATCTCTTGAATTTAAATCTTGTATCGTTAATAATTCAATTATCTTAGCTGAAAGAGACGATGTGTTTTTCTTGGTTTTGGTTTTAGTAATACAAAAGGAACAAATACCGCAATCGTCTTCTATAGTTTCACCAAAGTACTTTAGCAATACTTTGTTTTTACAAACAGATTTTTCATTAATATACTGTAAAACCGATTGCAATTGTTGGGTTTTCAATTCATTTTGTGCCACCAAGTATTTAGAAACCCTATTAATGGTGCGTTCATCTTCTCGAACTTCATTGAAGGTAATTGTTGCATCGTTGCTTTTTGCAATATAGTCAACTATGTCTTTTTCTTTTAATTTTTGTAATAATGAAAGTACTTTCTTTTCATCTTTAGTTGCTTTTTTGGCAATCAATTGCAAGTTAAATGCAATTTGAGAATCGTAAATTCCGGGATAGGTTCTTAAAATGGTAAGTATTATTTCTTCGTCTTGTGGATTTAAACTCATATAACGAATGACTTCCTTTGATGGAATTATGAATTGTAAAGAAATCTTTTCTGTAAATTCTTGCGACAAACTAATAATACCTTGTCGGTCTAAAAATTGAATAGCATTATAAACTTTTAAAGTAGGAAGATTATATTTCAAACAAAATTGATTCATATTAAAACTAAACTGATCATCAATTCCTTCTCCGTAAGCAATTTGAAAAAAATTACAGAGTTTAATAAATACGAGATTCAAAAATGCTTTATCAGGCAACACACTTAAAAATTGCATTTCAGATTGAATGATATCCGATGGATTGACAAGCATTACTGCAAATGCTTTTTCACCATTTCGACCAGCTCTTCCTGCTTCCTGATAATAATTTTCAAGATTTTGAGGCAAATGCAAATGAATAATAGTTTTAACATTGGCTTTGTCAATTCCCATTCCAAAAGCATTGGTAGCGACCATTACTTGCACTTTTTCATTCATCCAAAGTTGCATATGGTTTTCTTTATCCTTTGGTGATAAACCGCCATGGTAATACGTTGCGCTAAATCCTATAATCTCCAATTGTGAAACGGTATCCGAGCATGCTCTTCTATTCGACACATAAACAATGGAGGATTGCGGATTTTTTCGAAGAATTTGTTCCATCAAATAACCTTTGTCTTCTACTTCAAAAACCATATAAGCAAGATTCTCTCTTTCAAATGACTTGGTAAAAATTTTGGGATTGTTGAGTTCCAGTTGCAAAATCAAATCTTCCTGAACTCTTTGTGTTGCAGAAGCAGTTAAAGCTAAGAAAGGAACTTTAGGAAAATATTCTTTAAGCTTTGAGATTTTTAAATAGGCAGGTCTAAAATCATGTCCCCATTGCGAAACACAATGTGCTTCATCAATCGCTATGATGGTAATAGGTAAATTTTTTATACGTTCTAAAATCCAATCGTTTTGTAACCTCTCTGGTGATAGGTAAAGAAATTTATAATTTCCAAACTCACAATTGTCTAATAAATTGATGATTTCATCATGATGAATGCCGCCAGTTAAAGCTATGGCTTTAATACCCAGATTTTGAAGATTTTGAACTTGATCTTTCATCAAGGCAACCAAAGGAGAAATGACCAGACAAATGCCTTCTTGTATCATGGCGGGCACTTGAAAACAAATCGATTTTCCGCCACCAGTTGGCATCAAAGCAAATGTGTCTTTTCCTTCTAAAACGGATGTAATTATAGCTTCTTGCGGAGCTCTAAACGCATCGTGTTTCCAGTATTGTTGAAGGATTTCTAATGGTTTAGGCATCGTAGAGGGATTAATTTCGAATTACAAATTACGATAATTAATTTATTGCAACTCATTTAATATAAAAACGATACGTTCTTCAAGAGTTCCTTTGGGCACTTCAATAAGATGGTAACCGTATTTTTGGTAGGTTTCGATGAGGTGATCAAAAATGAGTTTGGCTTGTTCATAGTTTTCATAACGGGCTTCATCGCTAATATAAATCTCTTGCCATGGTGGAAGCACAAATATTTTCGCATACTGATGTTCTTTACAAGCTTTGTCAAAAAAAGCGGGATAACTATCACCTATATAATGCATATAGGCTAGAATATCAGGAATTCCTCTATCGAGAAAAATAATTTCGGCTTGATCTTGATGGGCACTTTCGAATTGTTTTTTTCTCCCTTCAAGAAGTAACTCGCTAAATAATAAAGGTTTCTCTAGAAATAATTGTTCAATACCTTGTTTTTTAGCTTCCAATGTTATTTGCCGTGAAATCTCGGGAAAGCACGAGTAACCTTGTTCAATGAGTCCATCAATGATTGTAGTTTTCCCTGTTCCTGGACCACCAGTAATAACAACTAATTCTTTTTTCAAGATTTTTTGAAATAAGGGCAAATTTATTGAAAGTATTTAGAATACCGAAAGTGTTTGGGTTTTTTATTTTATATAACTAAAGTAAAGCTGATTGATTTTCTAGCCACTTTAAATAATTTCATAAATAACTATAAATAAGTATGTTAAAAATGCACTCCTTTTTATGCTTAGAAATAAAATAGTTGACAAATAGTACAAAAAGAGCACTAGATTAAATGCGTTTTTTTGGGGTTTAAAAGCAAAGCCCTAGTATTTAAACGGATTTTACAACAATTGAACGAATTTGTTTTCCAATTTTTACAATAACTTATTGCTTTGTCCCATAATAAAATACAACCCCAACTTACAAAAAATGTTTTTAACTAAAAACTTAGAAAAAATGGAAAAAAAATTACAATTTAAAGAAGGCAATTCTTTTAAAATTAAGGCAACATTCGCTTTTGTTGTATCAATTTTATTTTTTGGAATTAGTAATGAAGCTTTTAGTCAAGCGACAACTGCAACTTGGAATTTAACATCCAACGGAAATTCAAGTGTAACGGGTGCCGTTACGGGTACATCTTTAGCTGCCGGGTCTGGAATAAATACCCCTACTTACGGAGCTACAAACGGTGTAACTACAAACGGTTGGGCAAATGATGCTGCTTCTTTAAACAGTAACGAGTACTATGAATATAAGGTAACGCCAACTGCGGGTAATAAATTAACCGTTAGTTCAGTAACTTTAAATCATAGTATATCAGCTGGAAGTTGGTTAGCGGCCGTGTATTATTCATATGATGGTTTTGCAACGGCAGGTGTTCAAATTGGTTCAAATTTCACTTCAAGTTCAACAAATCAAACCGCTTTAAATTTAACGGGTCTGTCATTGGTAGTTCCTTCAGGAGGAAGTTTTTCTATTAGAGTATATGCATGGGAATCAGATGGAAGTGGTAGAAATTTTAGAAATAGAAATGTTGTAATAACGGGAACAACGTGTGCATTGCCTTCTATAAGCACACAGCCTTTAACTCAAGCAGTTTGTATTGGAAGTACTTTAAATTTATCAGTTACAGCAACAAATGCAACCTCTTATCTTTGGAGAAAAGGTGGTGTGGCAATTGGTGGAGCTACTACAAGTAGTTACAGTATTTCAAATTTTGCCGCTGGCGATGGCGCTAGTTATACTGTGGATGTGATTAACAGTTGTCAAACGATTACTTCTAACGCAGCAGTGATTACAGCAAATGCAGTACCAACTGCAATAACCATTACTCCAACAAGTGCTTCAGTTTGTTCCAATGCAATTACATCATTAGTGGCAACGGGAGGAATTGTAACAGGAGTTTCTATTTTAGACGAAAATTTTAATGGCGCAACAAACAGCTGGACTTTAGAAAACACATCGACTAGCGGAACTGCAGCAAACGCAGCTTGGAAATTAAGACCAAATGCTTATGCTTATGATGTGGATGTTTTTAACAGTAATGATAATTCACAATTTTATTTATCAAACAGTGATGAACAGGGAAGTGGAAGTACAACAAGTACTCGTTTAATTTCTCCAGCTTTTGATTTAACAGGATCTACAAGTGCGTCACTAAGTTTTTATCATTATTACAGAATTTACGATGGAAATGAAAGTGCAAAAGTGCAGATTTCAACTAATGGCGGCTCAACATGGTCAACTACAGATTTAGCTTCTTACACAAGTCTACAAGGAGTAGATAATGCATTTGCTTTAGTAACAATTGATTTAAGCTCTTTTACAGCTTTTTCAAATGTAAAAATACGTTTCAACTATTCGGCTACATATGATTATTATTGGGCTATTGATAATGTTTCAATTACAGCTTCACAACAACAAGTGTCTTGGTCGCCTATTGCTGGATTATATACTGATTCTTCAGCTACTAATGCTTATACAGGTGAATTTACCAATACAGTTTATGCAAAATTAACTAGTAATGCTACTTTTACGGCAACAGCTACAAAGTCTTTAGGTTGTTCTTCTACCAAAACGGTTGCATTAACAGTTAATCCAAATGTAACACCAACCTTTACAGCTGTTGCTCCAATTTGTTCAGGCGGAAGTTTATCGGCTTTGCCAACAACATCCAATAATGGTATTACAGGAACTTGGTCTCCAGCGCTAAGTAATACAGCTACAAGAACCTATACTTTTACACCAACCGCAGGATTATGTGCTACAACTACAACA
>CALQAH020000048.1 GCA_943328505.2 Rhizobium sp. Q54
ATACGAAATAAAACAGGGGCTGTCAAGTTTTAGTAGCGGAAATCGCATGAGGAAAATTACTACGTAATTTACTACGTAGCAAAAAAATAACCCCTGTAAAGTATTATTTTTACAGGGGTTTTTCATTTTAACAGTTGGTCTACAAGGACTCGAACCTTGAAAGACTGCACCAAAAACAGTTGTGTTACCATTACACCATAGACCAGCATTACTAAACTAAGCAATATTTTCAGCGGTGTTCAGTGAAACTGCTGTTTTGCTTAACGCGAGTGCAAATTTAATACAAATTTTAGTTTACACAAATAAATAACCATAAAAATCTTAAGAGTTTATATTTCGCGCCCAACCCATTTCAATTTGCATCTATAATAAATCAAACATTAACTCGTTACTACACTTGAGAAATTTTTATTTAACTGCGTTACTTTACGTTAAAAAAAATAGTTTCTTTGTATCGTTAAAATAAACTTGATTTAATAACTATATGCTGACATTTAACTTCAATAAATGGAATACCATTTTAGGTTGGACAACATTTGCAATTGCTTTAATTACTTACACACTTACCGTTGAACCCACCATGAGTTTTTGGGATTGTGGTGAATATATTGCCACAGCTGCGAAACTAGAAGTTGGTCATCCACCAGGAGCACCATTGTTTCAAATGATAGGTGCTTTTTTCGCCTTATTTGCAACAAGTAAGGAAACCATTGCATTGATGGTGAATATGACATCCGTATTTTCAAGTGCCTTTACCATTTTGTTTATGTTTTGGTCCTCTACCATTGTATTACGAAAAATAATTTCAAATTATACCGAAATAACAAAAGACAAAGCTATAGTAATACTCGGGAGTGCTTTTGTTGGGTCGCTGGCATTTACTTTTTCGGATAGTTTTTGGGCAAGTGCCGTGGAAGCCGAAGTTTATGCAATGGCTTCTTTGTTTATTGCTTTATTGTTTTGGTTGGGATTACGCTGGGAACAAGATATGGAAACACCAAAGGGAAACCGCTGGTTGCTAGTAATTTCACTAATTGTAGGATTGTCATTTGGCGTTCACTTTTTGGCCTTACTAACCATTCCTGCAATTGGGTTTCTTTACTTCTTTAAGCATTACAAAACCGTTACCATTAAAAACTTTGTTCTTGCTAATGTGATTATTGTTGCTGTTTTGTTATTCATTTTTAAATTATTATTACCTTATACTTTGGCTTTCTTCGGAAAAATGGAGATCTTTATGGTTAATTCTATAGGGTTACCATTTAATTCGGGAACTATTTTTGCGTTATTATTAATTGTTGCTTTTTTCTATTTTGGTTTAAAATATACTAGAGAAAAAGGGCATCCTTTTTACAATACAATAATTTTGTGTATTCTTTTTGTATTGATAGGCTTTTCAACTTGGTTGATGTTACCTATTCGTGCCAATGCAGATACTGTAATTAACGAAAACAAGCCTTCTGATGCTACCGAAGTTTTGGCTTATTACAATAGAGAACAATATGGGGTAAACCCATTGTTTTATGGACCACAATATACCGACGCTTTTGCTGGATTAGATGCCGACGAGCCTTATCTTGACAAAGCACCTAACTACGAACGTGATTACAAAACTGGGAAGTATGTTATTGTAAACAATTTCAAAAATGCTGACCAGAATACCGATGACAATCAAAAAGCAATTCTTCCAAGATTATGGAGCACTGATAATATTGAAAACTATATCTCTTTTACTAATGTCCCGAGTTTTAAATTAAATCAAGACTATCCTTATGAAGAAGATCTAGCGCAATACGGAGTAAACCTTGATAGTATTAGCGAGGAACAAGTTGGAATGGCTGTTTCTCAATTGAAAGAGGAAATGCAAAAAAACATCAACGAGTTTAAAACGGCTTATGCTCAAAAAAAGGTGGACAACGAAGACTATGTTTCCTTTCTGAAAAAATACAGTGATTATCTTATAATTGAAAAACCTTCTACTTGGGAAAACATTAGTTTTATGTTTGAATACCAATTTGGATATATGTATGGAAGGTATTTGTTATGGAATTTTGTGGGTAGACAAAACGATATTCAAGGAAAATACGATAATCTTGATGGCAATTGGATGAGCGGAATTAAATTTGTTGATGAACTTCATCTTGGTGAAGGAACACAAACCAATTTACCTCAAGATGTGCTTAATAATAAAGGAAGAAATTTTTACTATTTCTTGCCTTTTATATTAGGGTTAATCGGTTTATTGTATCATGCACAAAGAGATTTGAAGAGTTTTTATGTATTGCTTGTTTTCTTTTTGTTTACAAGTATTGCTTTAAAAGTATTCCTAAACGAACGTCCTTTTGAACCTCGTGAAAGAGATTATGCCTTAGTAGGCTCGTTTTATGTTTTTGCGATTTGGATTGGTTTTGGGGTTTATGCGATTTATGAAATCGTTGCCGAAAAATTTAAATCACAACTCGTTGGCCCAATTGTTATTGGCGCAACACTGCTTGCTGCTCCAGTTTTAATGGCTAGTCAAAACTGGGATGATCATAGTAGAGCAAATAAATATACGGCTATTGCAATGGCAAAAAATTATCTTGAATCTTGTGATAAAAATGCTATTCTTTTTACTATTGGAGACAACGATACTTTCCCATTATGGTATGCTCAAGAAATTGAAAACGTGAGAACCGATGTGAGAATTGTTAATACGAGCCTTTTCATGACCGATTGGTACATTGATCAAATGAAAAGAAAAGCCTATTTAGCAGATCCATTACCTATTTCATTCAATCATAGCCAATATGTAGGTGATAAATTAGATTATATAGTTCATATTCCAAAAACAGAAAACCGTTGGAATATCAAAGATTTTGTAAATTTTATTGCTTCCGATGATGAAAGAAGGATGATTGATCTTCAAAATGATCAAAAAATTCATTTCTTCCCAACTAATAAAATCAGAATCCCTGTTGACAAAAACTCCATTATCAAAAACAAAGTTGTTAATCCAAAATACAACGACTCCATAGTTCCTTATATCGATGTAGATATTAAAGGGAATCTGTATAAAAACAGATTAATGATGTTGGATATATTAGCAAATAACGATTGGAAACGACCAATTTATTTTTCGGCTGGTAGTTTTGGCGATGATGACTATCTTTGGATGAAAGAGTACCTGCAATTAGACGGGCTATTGTACAAACTTGTACCTATCAAAACCAAAATAGATCCTGACAATTCTTATGATATGGGACAAATTGATAGCGATAAAATGTACGATTTAGTAATGAAATGGAATTGGGGTAATGGTGATCTTACCACAATTTATCATGATCCAGAAACTAGAAAAAACAGCATTTCCTATCGTACAAATATGTCTCGATTAATGGAGCAATTAATCAACGAAGGTAAAATTGATAAAGCTAAAAAAATCATTGAAGCTGGACTAACCAAAATGCCAATTGATTTTTATGGCTATTACACCATGGTAGAACCTTTTGCTGCTGGCTATTATGAAGTTGGAGAAAAAGCAAAGGCAAGAGAACTACTTGAAAAATTAATGACGAAATACAAAGAAAACCTAACCTATTACTCTGGAATTCAACCTTCTATTCAAAACGGAATTGCTTCAGATATTGTTACGGATATTGAAAGATACAGAAGTTTACTGATGGTAATGAAAGACCGTGGAGATATTGAATTCTATACTAAAAATAGAGCCGTATTTAATTCTTATGTGAAAAGATTTATGCGTTTTGGACGTGATTTAGAATAAACAATTTTAAAAATTTATAGATGTGTCAGCCTGAAATTTCATGTTGGCACATTTTTTTATTTGTATCTTTACACTATGAGTTTCTGGACGAAAACCAATTATTTAGTAAAAAAAATATTCCGTAATTATGTATGGGATATTCCTAATTCAGAAAATAAAGTATACCTCACGTTTGACGATGGACCAACACCGGAAATTACAGAATGGACATTAGAACAACTTAAAAAACACAATGTCAAAGCCACTTTTTTTTGCATTGGTGAAAACATCGAAAAGCATCCTGATATTTTTAAAAAAGTGATTGAGAATGGTCACGTTATTGGTAATCACACTTTCAATCATCTCAATGGTTGGAAAACACCAAAAGAAGATTATATTGAAAATGCTAAACTTTGCCAATCTAAAATCTGCAGTCTGCAATCTGCGGTCTGCAATCTCTTCCGGCCTCCTTATGGAAAAATAAAGCTTTCACAATCAAAAAGGTTAAAAAAATTAGGCTTCAAAATAATAATGTGGGATGTGTTGAGTGAAGACTTTAATGCAAAAATAACTCCTGAAAAATGTTTACAAAATGTCATAGAAAATGTTCAATCTGGAAGTATACTAGTTTTTCACGATAGTAAAAAAGCATTTGCAAATTTGGAATATACATTACCAAAAACGCTAGAGTTTTTAAAAGAAAAAGGATTTAATTGCGATGTAATAACCTAAAGTTGATCTTGTACAATACCAATTAAAGTGTTAGCATCCAATTCGCCAGATTGTCTCCAAACCATTTGACCTTCTTTATAAATCATTAAGGTTGGAAGTCCTTTGATACGAAGTGCATCTGCTAATTCTTGATTTTTATCTACATCAATACGAATTACTTTAGCTTTGTCGCCTAGCGCTGCGGCCACATCTCGAATTACAGGATGCATCAACAAAGAAGATTCGTTCCACTCTGTGTAAAAGTCAATTAAAACCGGTACTTGAGCATTAATTAGTTCACCAAATTTTGACATAAAACCAAAATATTATACTTTCTTTTGCAAAGAAAAAGAAATATTAAACAACAAATGTAGCACTTTTAACTAATTATGCTACTATTTTACCTTTTTTTAGTTCAATTACCGTTATTTCGGGCATAATACCAACTCTTCCTGGATAAGCATGAAATCCTAATCCTCTATTGACATAAATATACCTACCCACATTTTCATACAATCCTGCCCATTGTTTGTAAACATATTCTACTGGACTCCATTTGAAAAATCCGGGGATTTCTATTCCAAATTGCATTCCGTGTGTATGTCCCGAAAGTGTTAAATGAAAATGCTTTGGATGATTTTTAACTTCCATTTCCCAGTGACTTGGGTCATGACTCATTAATATTTTAAAATCTTCTTTATTTAAATTTTCTGACGCTTTATTTAAATCGCCCGCTTTTTTGAATTTTACACCCCAATTTTCAACGCCTACCAAAGCAATTTCGTCATTGCCTTTTTTAATTTTTACATGTTCATTTAAAAGCAGGTTAAACCCAATTTGTCCATATAAGTTTTTGATGGCATTAAAATTTTCTTCTTTTGCTACTTCTGAAGGCCAATCAACATATTCCCCATAATCGTGATTTCCTAAAACAGAGTATTTTCCATACTCATGCTTTTGAATTTTATTAAAAGTGTCAATCCAAGGATGCATCTCTGTAGCATGTGTATTAACAATATCTCCTGTAAATAATATCAAATCCGAAGATTGTTCATTTACCAAATCAATAGCGTGTTGTATTTTATCAGGATTATCAAAACTTCCGCTGTGAATATCTGATATTTGTGTGATTTTAAAACCATCAAATTCATCGGGTAAATCAGGGAAAAACAAGGTTTGTTTCAAAACTTTAAAATTGTATTTTCCAATAGTCATCCCATAAATCAAGGACAAAAAGGGAATAGCTGCAATTCCAAGAGCTACTTGGCTTACAAATCGTCTTCGTTCTGGTAAAAAAGAGGCTTCTTTATCATAGTTTGCAAAATAATTTCTAGTGCCTATCAGCAACCTTAAAATATCTTCCAAGGCCATTACAAAAGTTAAAATTAATTTTGGTACTAAAACTAATAATAACAAACCCAAAGTAATCATGGTCATTGGAGTTTGCCCTATTTTCCTATCAAACTTTGTGAATTGGTAGGCAATAAAAGCAACTGCTGCAAATGAAATAATTATATAAACTACTAAAATCCATTTTGTTTTAGTAAATGTTTTTATAGCCTGAAAAGCATACAATTCAATAATTGCTATTATTATAAAAAGAATAAACCAGCGAAATGCCATTGTTAGAAATTTTAGGCAAATTAACGAAGAAAGTAACTTTTAATTGTTGTTATTAAACATATTTTAACAATGCTTTAATTTCTATTAAAACAAAGGATGATTATTTGAAAGTTTAACTATTTTTACCATTCCAATTTTTTAATTATGTCAACACAAAAACGTCTTTTCCTTCTTGATGCTTATGCTTTAATCTTCCGTGGCTATTTTGCCTTTATAAAAAATCCGCGAATCAACTCTAAAGGAATGGACACCTCAGCCATTATGGGATTTATGAATGCTTTAATGGATGTGATCAAACGCGAAAAACCCGATCATTTGGCTGTTGCATTTGATAAAGGCGGAAGCACCTACCGTTATGAAATGTACCAAGAATATAAAGCGCATCGAGATGAAACTCCCGAAGCTATAAAAATTGCCGTTCCATATATTCAAGAATTGCTACAAGCGATGCATATTCCTATTATAGAAGTGGCAGGTTTTGAAGCCGACGATTTGATTGGAACTTTGGCCAAACAAGCTGAAAAAGAAGACTATAAAGTGTTCATGGTGACGCCCGATAAAGATTTTGCACAACTCGTTTCTGAAAATATTTTTATGTACAAACCCGCAAGAATGGGGAATGATATTGAAATATGGGGAATTCCAGAAGTGTTAGCCAAATTTGAAATTGACCGTCCAGAACAAGTAATCGATTTCCTTGGAATGATGGGTGATGCCGCAGATAATATTCCAGGTTTGCCTGGCGTTGGAGAAGTAACCGCAAAGAAATTGTTGAAAGAATTTGGTTCAATGGAAAATCTTTTAGCGAATACTGACAAGCTAAAAGGTGCGATGAAAGAAAAAATAGAAGCCAATAAAGACAAAGGAATTCTTTCTAAAAAACTAGCAACCATTCTACTTGATTGTCCAGTGACTTTTAACGCTACTGATTTTGAACTGTCAAAACCTGATGTTGAAAAAACCGATGCGCTATTCAATGAATTGGAATTTCGTCAAATGAAAGCGCAGTTTGATAAATATTTTGGAACTGGAAAAGAATATGATGAAATCGAGACCAATGGCAATTTCAATGACAATGACAATGACAATGACAAAAGCCAGAAAAAACCAGTAGCAAAAAAAACCAACGAAGATCAGTTTGATTTATTTGGGTTTTCTGATGATGATAGTAACGAGCCAAAACCACAATCCTTTTATGCAACTTTAGAAACAACTGAACATTTTTACCAAATTATTCAAGGTGATTTACCAGTGAAATTATTGTTGCAGAATTTATTGAATCAAACTTCGGTTTGTTTTGATACCGAAACGACCGGAATTGATGCCTTGAATGCCGAATTAGTCGGAATATCTTTTTCTTTCGAAAAAGGAAAAGGATTTTATGTTCCATTTCCAGAAAATCAAGAAGAAGCACAAGTTTTAGTTGATAAATTTAAACCGTTTTTCGAGAGTGAAACCATCGAAAAAATTGGTCAAAACATCAAATACGATTTGAAAATTCTTTCTCGTTATGGAGTTCAAATCAGAGGAAAATTGTTTGACACCATGATTGCGCATTACCTCATCAATCCAGATATGCGTCACAATATGGATGTTTTATCGGAAACGTATTTAAAATATTCACCCAAATCTATTGAAACTTTAATCGGGAAAAAAGGGAAAAACCAACTCTCCATGCGCGATGTCGCTTTGGAACAAATCAAAGAATATGCGGCTGAAGATGCCGATATTACCTATCAGTTGAAACAAAATTTTAGCCCCATTTTAGAAAAAGCCGAAACTAAAAAACTATTTGATGAAATCGAAATTCCGCTTATTCCAGTTCTAGCTGCGATGGAAATGGAAGGCATCAATTTGGATGTTCCCTTTTTAAAATCGATGTCGGTAGAAATGGCAAAAGAAAGTGTTGCATTAGAACAAAAAATCTACGAAACCGCTGGCGAGAAATTCAATTTGGCTTCCCCAAAACAACTTGGCGATATTTTATTCGACAAACTAAAAATTGGCGGTGCCAAACAAAAGAAAACCAAAACGGGTCAATATGCCACAGGCGAAGAAATATTGAGTTATTTAGAAAAAGACAATCCCATTGTAAAAGACATTTTGGAATGGCGACAAATGGTGAAATTACAAAGCACCTACATTGATGCTTTACCGAACCAAGTGGATACAAAAACCCAACGTGTACACACCGATTATATGCAAACCGTTGCGGCAACTGGACGATTGAGTTCGAATAATCCCAACTTACAAAACATTCCAATCCGCACCGATCGTGGACGATTAATTCGTAAAGCATTTATTGCTCGTGACGAAAATTTCACCTTGCTTTCTGCCGATTATTCCCAAATAGAATTGCGGATTATCGCTGCTTTATCGGGAGAAGAAAACATGATTAAAGCGTTTCAAAACAACGAAGACATTCACAAAAGTACTGCGGCAAAAGTATTCAACGTGCCGTTAGAAGAAGTCACCAAAGAGCAACGTAGCAATGCCAAAACTGTCAATTTCGGAATTATTTATGGTGTTTCTGCTTTTGGACTTTCCAACCAAACTTCGTTATCTCGAAAAGAAGCTGCTGAGTTGATTGATGCCTATTATGCCTCCTATCCTAAACTAAAATCGTACATGTCCAACCAAGTCGATTTTGCTAGGGAGAATGGTTATGTACAAACCGTTTTGGGAAGACGCCGGTATTTAAAAGACATTAACTCCGCTAATATGATGGTAAAAAGTGGTGCCGAACGCAACGCGGTAAATGCTCCAATTCAAGGATCTGCTGCCGATATTATCAAAATTGCGATGATTAATATTCATAAAAAATTAACTTCCGAAAACTGGAAATCCAAAATGCTGTTGCAGGTTCATGACGAATTAGTATTTGATGTTCACAACTCAGAATTAGAAAAAATCCAACCCATGATTAAACACGAAATGGAAAATGCTTTTACATTAGATGTTCCGCTAGAAGTGGAAATGGGAATGGGAAGAAACTGGTTGGAAGCGCATTAAAATAACATTTATAAATAGTTACAAACTAAACCGATACGTAGCTTTAATCAAAAAGATATTCTCTGGTTTGCTGCCTAAAATTTGATCATTAATTCCTGCAAACGGCAGCTTTGTATTTATGAATACTTGGAATAAACGAGGATTTTGTGCAGCTGAATGAGATAATGGCTTATTTGATTTTTATTCCTTTTGGTCCAGGAAAATCTTTGCCTAAATGGTCGTAAAGTCGTCTTACTTTTGAACGCCAACTTATTTTTACTTCAATCCAAGTTTTGCTTCCCTCGATGATTTGTATGGTATCGTTTGTATGTGATGGAAACTTTGAATAATCGGAATTATCATCAAATTTTAATAGTAATTCCGGATTGTCAATAGGAGTGTTGTTTTTGCTTAAATCAAATATTGTTTTATGCTCTTCTTTGTTGAATTTAAGTGATTTAACTTTTAAACTTTCATATAAATCGATTAATGAAACTGTATCGGTTATGAAATCTAAATCGTAAATATCTTTCTTAGTTGAACGGTTTGATGTACTGATTAATTTGAACAAACCAATGTCTTTTTTTGAAAGTAAACTTATTCCTTGATTAACTTCTACAGCGAACAAATTCTTCATATTTTGAAGTAATTCGACTTTTATGATTGTGCCATCTTCTAAATCAAGGAAGAAACGTAGGAAACAATATTGGTCGTTTATATCGCAAGGATCGTCAAAGCTTTTTGCTTTGTTGCCAAAGTAATTTCTAACTTCGTTTTCAATGTTTTTAAATCCTTCTTTGCCTATTATTTCATTACAAAATAAATCTATATCATCAGAAATTCTATGATTGAATTGTAGTGCTAGATTTGTACCGCCACCTAAAGTAAATTTTGATACTGATGGTAATGCTTGTAATTCTATGATGGCTTTAATTATTGCTGGAGTAACTGCCCTCATAAATTAAAGTGAAAAACGAAGAAATGGTTTTACATTGTATCTTTTTGCCACACTTATACACACTTTATTACTGATATTTTCTGTTGTTAATTTTAAATATTTAACAATATCTTTAGCAGAATATAGTTCTTCTAATTTTTGAATATCCGTTTCAAATGTTTCTTCAGTTGTAGCAAACAAAGCCCTTGGAATAATAATATCCTTATCTCTAGAAAGATTAAGTTTACTATAATCCATATCCCAAAATAAGTGTTTGGGAAAAATTGTTGCTATGTTAATTGACTGTTTCACTATGCAAAAATAATCAATTTAGAGTTATACGGTGCACCATAATAAAAAAGTTTAACTTCTTTGATATTAAACACTTACTATAAATCTGAAAGAAAACCAATAATAGCTTCGTGAAAATGAAATTAGCCCTTTGACCCTTCGACAAGCTCAGGACAGGCAAGCTCAAGACAGGACATCAAGCAAACAGCAGTTGTGAGTTTGGAGACATGAGATTGTTTCGTCGTTTCCTCCTCACAATGACAGTTATTGGATAGCTGAATGAGATAATGATTATATAATAACAAAAATGCCTCACGATTTTTATTTGGTGAGGCATTTTGGGAATTTATTGTTTTAAGAAATTAGACTTATATTGCTCAATAATTTGATAAATTTTACTTTCTACTTCCTTTAAATCTTAAGGAATATTGTCAAATAACAATATTTTTTTATTTTGGTTGTTATAGTTTAGATTTAAAATTCTTAAATGTAAATCTGTTGAATTTGAAGTATAGACAGAATCTATACTTTTTAAATCTACTTTAGAAATCAATTTTTCAATTTCATTAAAATCATTTACTGAAATTTTAGTTGTGTACTTTCCAATCTTTTCTACATTTTTAAGCCCTTCATATTCAATACTTTTATTGTAATTTATTCTAAGTATAAAAACTTCACATTTGCCATAGCATGAACCACTCTCATATGAAAAAGCAACCACCGATGCTGAATTTTGGAAAAACAAATACCTGAAATTGTTGGAAGAGTATAATTTGTTGCTCAAGCAGCGGTAATCAGGACAACTTCGCGTCTTCCTTTTCACAAAAAGGATTGATGGATAAATTAGGTAAGCCCGAGGCATAAACCGCTAATTTATCGAAAAGTTATATTAAACACAAGTTATAAAACAATCTCCTTCCAACTCATCACTTTTCCTAAAGTCCGTTCTTGATTAAATAATCCTGTATGCACTACTGCTTTACTTTGAATTAATTCAGGTTTTAATTTCTCAAAATAAGAAAGTCCTTTAAACATTTCGGGCATTATGGTTTCTGATGCTTTAATTTCTATTAAATTTAAAAACTCCGAGTTTTGCCAGATTAAATCTACCTCGTGTCCTTCTGCATCTCGCCAAAACCACAAATCTAAAAGCAAATTATTGTGGTAGTTTTTTTTTAAATATTCATTAATCACATAATTCTCAAACAAACTTCCTTTTAATGCACTTAATTTTACACTTTGAGCATCATTTAATTTTAGTAAATAACAAAGCAAACCTGTATCATAAAAATATAATTTGGAACTTTTAGTAACACGCTTGTTAAAATTTGAAAAAAAAGGTTGCAATTGATATACGATATAACTACTTTCTAAAACCGAAATCCATGACTTGGCTGTTGGTTGTGAAATTCCGCATTCATTAGCCAACGAATTAAGATTTAACAATTGACCAGCTCTTGCGGCACATAATGAAATAAAATTTCGAAATTGTTTTAAATTTTTTATATGAATGAGCTCGGATAAATCTCGTTCGACATAAGTTTGAATATAGTTAGAGTAAAATACTTTTGATGGAATGTTTCTATCATAAATTGCAGGATAAAATCCTTTTTGAAGATTAAAAGCATAATCTTCATTTAACCAATTAGCTTCTTGCATTTCTTGAATATCGAAAGGCAGTAACTTAAATAATGCAACCCTTCCCGCTAAACTTTGTGTGATATTTTGCATTAAATGAAAATTCTGTGAGCCCGACAAAATGTATTGTCCCATAATAGTATCTTCGTCTACTTTAGTTTGTAAATAAGAAAACAATTGGGGGACACGTTGTACTTCATCAAAAATCACATACTTGTTGTATTGTTTTAAAAATCCGTTTGGATCATCGGTTGCAAATTTTCTGTTATCTAAATTTTCTAAATTCACATACTCATAATCTGAAAAATGTGTTTTCAAAAAAGTAGTTTTACCTGATTGTCTTGGTCCTGTTAAGGCTAAAATTGGATATTTATTTTTATAAACATTCATTTGTAATTTAATCACTCTATTTGCACTCATAATTAATCTTTTAAAGTGCAAATATATAATTAATTTTGAAAATGAAGCATAATTAACTTTGAGAATAAAGTATATCCAAATTTGAAAATGAAGTGTATTTAACTTTGAAAATGAAAAAGGGTATACTTTGAAAAAATTAAGAGCAATTAATTGGGAAAGCATAGCGTTTTCTACAACAACTTCGCGTCTTCCTTTTCATAAAAAGAATCAATCGATAAATTGGCTAAGCCAGAAGCGAATACAGCAAGTTCATCACAACGCTCATTTTGCGGATGATTATTATGCCCTTTTATCCATTTAAAATCGACTTGGTGTTGGCGGTATATTTTTAGAAAACGCATCCATAAGTCGGGATTCTTTTTGTCTTTAAATCCTTTTTTCTCCCAGCCAAAAACCCAACCTTTTACAACGGAATCCACAACATATTTTGAGTCAGAAATTACTAAAACCTTAGTGTTTAGATTTTTGATTTTTTCGAGCCCTACAATAACGGCCAAAAGTTCCATTCTATTGTTTGTAGTATGCCTAAAACCTTCATAAAACTCTTTTTTATAAGTTGTTCCGACCAATTCCATAACAACACCATAACCGCCATTTCCGGGGTTTCCTTTGGCAGCACCGTCAGTATAAATATGGACTTGATGAGAATTCATTTTTAGGCAGTAAAAGTTAAAAGTTTTTCAATAATTTTTGGATAGAAGCTATATTCTAATTCTTGTACTTTTTCAGCAATTGCATCAGGTGAATTACAGGTTGCAACATTTACTTTTTCTTGAAAAATAATGCTGCCTTCATCATAATTTTTATTTACATAATGAATTGTTATTCCTGTTTCAACTTCGTTATTTTCAAAAACGGCATTATGTACATTCATTCCATACATCCCTTTACCTCCGTGTTTTGGCAATAATGCTGGGTGAATATTGATTACTTTTTGTTGATAGGCATCAATAATTTGTTCCGGAAATTTCAAAAGGAAACCTGCTAAAATAATTAGATCAGGATTTGTTTTATTAATAACATTTAAAACAAAGCCATTTGAAAGCTCCTCTTTATTAAAAACAACTGTTGGAATAGCATATTTATTTGCTTTAACTAATACTTTGGCATTCGGATTGTTAGAAAAAATTCCGACTATGGAAATATTAGTTTTAGATTTAAAATACTGAATAATGTTCTCCACATTAGTACCATTTCCTGAAGCAAAAAGAATAATCTTTTTCATTTGTCTTTAAAAAATTTATTTGGCAAAAAAAAGAATAATAAACCAAGAAATTGTAAGATTTTGAATTTAATTTTTTATTTTCGTATCCACATTTACTAACAAAAATGTTGTTTTAAAATAAAGTTTTTTATTTTTGCCAACAAATTAAAATTAAAAATTAGAAATTATGTCAGACATTGCATCAAGAGTTAAAGCGATTATCGTAGACAAATTAGGCGTTGACGAAAATGAAGTGGTAACAGAAGCAAGCTTCACTAATGATTTAGGAGCTGATTCATTAGACACCGTTGAGCTTATTATGGAGTTCGAAAAAGAATTTGATATTCAAATTCCAGACGACCAAGCAGAGAATATTGCTACTGTTGGTCAAGCTATTTCTTACATCGAAGAAGCTAAAAAATAATAATTATTTACCCGTGAAAAATTAATACTTTCACGGGTTTTTATTATTTTTACAAAAAAGAATTAAACTGATTGCTATTCAATCATAAAAATATTGAAATACCCTTGTCTCTTTAATGATTATATTTGAAGAATACATGGGTATTGTTTGTTTAAATACAATTCTAAAAATAACAATATGACATTAAAACGAGTTGTAGTTACAGGACTAGGAGCATTGACGCCAATTGGAAATTCTATTGAAGAATATTGGAATTCCTTAATAAATGGAGTTAGTGGTGCTGCGCCAATAACCTATTATGACACCGAAAAACATAAAACCAAATTTGCATGTCAAGTAAAAAACTTCAACATCGAAGATTTTATGGATCGTAAAGAAGCTCGCAGAATGGACAAATTTGCACAATATGCTGTTGCCGCAAGTGAAGAAGCTATTAAAGATGCTGGAATTACTGATGATAATGTCGATAAAGAAAGAGTTGGGGTTATTTGGGGAGCAGGAATTGGTGGCTTAGAAACTTTTCAAGAAGAAGTCATTAGCTATGCCAAAGGTGACGGAACACCAAGATTTAATCCTTTCTTTATTCCAAAAATGATTGCCGATATTGCTCCTGCTCACATTTCTATGAGAAATGGTTTTATGGGACCAAACTATACAACAGTTTCTGCCTGTGCATCATCAGCAAATGCTATGATTGATGCTTTTAATTACATTCGATTAGGAATGTGTGACGTGATTGTCACTGGCGGATCTGAGGCAGCGGTTACTATTGCTGGAATGGGTGGATTTAATTCCATGCAAGCATTATCCACTAGAAATGAGAGTCCCGAAACAGCTTCAAGACCTTTTGATGCTACTCGTGACGGGTTTGTACTTGGTGAAGGTGCAGGCGCATTAGTTCTTGAAGAGTATGAACATGCAAAAGCACGTGGCGCAAAAATATATTGCGAAGTTGGTGGTGGCGGAATGTCTTCCGATGCTTACCATTTAACAGCACCTCATCCTGAAGGTATTGGTGTTATTGCTGTAATGAAAAATACGTTACGTGATGCGGGAATGCAACCTGAAGAGGTTGATCATATTAACACTCATGGTACATCAACACCTCTTGGAGATGTTGCAGAGTTAAAAGCAATAAGTGCGGTTTTTGGTAGTCACGCTAAAAACATTAATATCAATTCAACGAAATCCATGACTGGCCATTTACTTGGTGCTGCTGGTGCTATTGAAGCAATAGCCTCTATTTTAGCTATGAAATATGGAATAGTACCTCCAACAATTAACCATACCGTGATTGATGAAAACATTGATCCAAGTTTAAACTTAACGCTTAATAAACCTCAAAAAAGAGAAATAAATGTTGCCATGAGTAATACTTTTGGTTTTGGGGGACACAATGCATGTGTGTTGTTTAAAAAACTAGAATCGTAATTCTTTATGAGAATTCTGAAAAAAATATTTCAAAATTCCCGTTCAAAAGAGAGCGGGATTTTTTTTACTACCATTCAAAATATTATTGGATTCAAACCCAGTTCCATACATTATTATCAAAAAGCATTTACACATCGATCCTCAAATTTATTGGACGCTAATGGAAATCCCATGAATTATGAACGGTTAGAGTTTCTTGGAGACGCAATGTTAAGTGCCGTGATTGCTGCCTATTTACACAATGAAGCTCCGGCTGGAGATGAAGGCTATTTAACTAAAATGCGTTCCAAAATTGTCAGTAGAGAACATTTAAATGAACTTGGTAGAGATCTAAATCTAATTGAATTGGTTGAGAGCAAAGTTGCTACCCAGCATTTTGGAGAAAACATTCATGGCAATATTTTTGAAGCTTTAGTAGGTGCAATTTTCTTAGACAAAGGATATGCTTTTTGTGAAAAATTTATTCAAAAAAGAGTCATTGTTCCTTACGTAAATATTGAAAAATTGGAAGGAAAAGTAATTAGCTATAAAAGTTTATTAATAGAATGGTGTCAAAAAGAAAAAAAACAATTTCACTATGATGTTTTTGATGACAATGGCTTAGACGGTCAGAAGTATTTTGGAGTAAAATTAAGTATCGATCATAAAGTAATTGCCAAAGCCAGAGCAACTTCAAAAAAGAAAGCAGAAGAAAAAGCATCCCAACGTGCCTATTTTGTATTTCAAGAAAAAATAAACACTAAATAACCCTGATTGACAAAAACTATAACGTTTTCGTTTATAAAATTACGTTAACTGTATACTTCTGTTGTGCTAATTTGTGTCATATACATTATATTTACAGCTTATTTTGATTTAAAATGGCAATTCATAAACTGCATTTAGACGAATTTGATGAAACCAATTATCAATTGATAGCGATTCACACATCCTTAGAAGATTATCGATTGGCCTATTTTATTAATCAAAAATTACCCATTGTTTTGTCAAAATGTAAAAAAGACATCCAAATTCAGGTAAAAGATGGCGAAAGTCAATTTGTGAATTATGTTTATGTAGATAAATCTAGGGATATTCAATGGAATTTGATTCAAAATAAAAACGAAATCACCCCAAAAGTTAAAATTGGAAATCAAGGTTTATTTGCAGAAACTCAAAACAATTTTATAACAAAAGCTTATTTACTTCCTGAATTGAAAAAAGTAGATTATTTTCTAAAAATCGAAAATCTAAACATCTCCTTTGAAAGTTCTGAATTAACAACATTATTAAACACAATTGAAAGAGTAACCACGGTTTACACTATCAATGTAGAAAATATAAAGTCAAAAAATAATTTAATTTTTTAAAAAAATGGCGACTAGAAAAAAAACGAAAATTGTAGCAACACTTGGTCCAGCATGTAGCTCAAGAGAAGTCATAAAAGATATGATTGATGCCGGAGTAAATGTATTTCGTGTCAATTTTTCACATGCCGATTATGATGATGTAAAAGAAAGAATTGACATTATCAGAAGTTTAAATGATGAGTTTGGATATACAACCGCAATTTTAGCCGATTTACAAGGACCAAAACTTCGAGTTGGCGTTATGAAAGAAGATATTGTTGTTAATCCAGGCGATATTATTACGTTTCAAACTTCAGAAGATGTTCCAGGAACTGCTGAACGTGTTTACATGAACTATAAAGAATTCCCTAGAGATGTAAATCCTGGCGAAAAAATTCTTCTTGACGATGGTAAATTAATGTTTGAAGCTATTGAAACTAATAGAACAACTGAAGTGATTTGTAGAGTGATTCAAGGCGGACCTTTAAAATCTAAGAAAGGTGTTAACCTTCCAAACACTAAAGTTTCCTTACCGGCTTTAACCAAAAAAGATATCAAAGATGCCATTTTTGCAATAGATCAAAAAGTAGATTGGATAGCACTTTCCTTTGTTAGAACTCCTAAAGATTTAGAAGAATTACAAGATTTAATTGCTAAACATTCAGATCATAAAATTCCAATTATTGCCAAAATTGAAAAACCTGAAGCAGTTGAAAACATAGATAAAATTGTTGCTTTTTGTGATGGATTAATGGTAGCTCGTGGCGATTTGGGGGTAGAAATTCCAGCTCATGAAGTGCCTCTTATTCAGAAAAAATTAATTCATAGAGCCAAAACAGCTCGAATTCCTGTTATTGTTGCAACCCAAATGATGGAAACAATGATAACCAGTCTAACACCAACTCGTGCTGAAGTGAATGACGTTGCCAATTCTGTTATGGATGGTGCCGATGCAGTGATGCTTTCCGGAGAAACATCTGTTGGAAATTATCCTGTTCAAGTTATTGAGAAAATGACACAAATTATCGAAGCAGTTGAAGACTCACCTTTAATTCATGTTCCTCAAAATGCACCTCATGTTAGAACCAAACGATTTATAACCAAATCCATTTGCTATCATGCTGCGATTATGGCTAATGAAATCCAAGCAAAAGCCATTTCAACATTAACAAATAGTGGCTATACTGCCTTTCAAATTTCAGCTTGGCGTCCACAAGCACATATATTAGTTTATACTTCCAACCGTAGAATTTTAAACCAATTGAATCTGCTTTGGGGAGTAAATGCTCATTTTTACGACAAATATGTAAGCACCGATGACACCGTAGATGACATTAATCAAATCGCAAAAGATAAAGGTTATGTAAAAAAAGGCGATATGCTTATCAATCTGGCTGCAATGCCAGTTGCCAATAAAGGAATGGTAAATACGCTCAGAATTTCTGAAATAGAATAAATATGTTCCAACTTGGAAAAACAATAGTTTCTGAAGATATACTTGAAAGAGATTTTGTCTGTAATTTATCAGCTTGTCATGGTGCCTGTTGCGTCGATGGTGATGCTGGCGCGCCTTTAAGCAAAGAAGAAACTAAAATCCTAGAAGAAATTTATCCAAAAGTAAAACCCTTTCTTCGTAAAGAAGGTATAGAAGCTATTGAAAAATTAGGAACATGGGTTGTTGGCACCGATCAAGATATGGAAACTCCATTAATTGATAATAAAGATTGTGCCTATGTTATTTTTGATGGAAAAACAGCGCTTTGTGGTATCGAACAAGCCTATAATCAAGGCGTAATCAATTGGAAAAAACCGGTATCTTGCCATTTGTATCCGATTCGTGTTAAAGACTTCACCGAATTTGCAGCGGTGAATTATGACCGATGGGATATTTGTGATCCTGCATGTTCTTTGGGAAAAGAATTGGAAGTTCCAGTCTACAAATTTGTAAAAGAAGCTTTAATTAGACGTTTTGGTGAAGACTGGTATATGGAACTAGAAAAAGTCGCCGAAGAGTTAAATAAAGAAAAAATTAAAAAACCGTCTCGTTAACTTAGACTGAACCCAAAAGTTTGGACAAATTTATAATTAATTTTGATAATAATGAGCTCGATATTGTATCGGGCTCATTTTGTTTAAATTGGACTTGCTTCTGTCGTTATTGTAATAGTTTATATATTCTTTAATTTCCATTTTTAGTTG
>CALQAH020000049.1 GCA_943328505.2 Rhizobium sp. Q54
GTTTTAATTGTAGATGCAGCTACTCTTAGAGTAATCCATCTGTCTTCTTCAGCAAGAAAGAAACGTTTTTTTACTAAGTTAACAGAAAATTTTCTCTTAGTTTTATTCATAGCATGAGAAACATTGTTTCCCACCATCGCTCTTTTACCTGTAAGTTCACAAACTCTTGACATTATGCTTTTCTTTTATTGTTATTCTAAATAAGGGTGCAAACTTACACAAAATAAATCGTAGTTACAAAATAATTATAGTAGATTTTTTTCTTTTTTTTTATTTGATTTTTATTGGTAGATAAGAATGCCTTTATCAGAGTTACTAATTATGATTCTAATATTAGTTAAAGGCATTTTTTAAAATTTCTTTTTGCAATATTTCAAATGCTTTCACAACTGTTCTGTCTATTACTTTTTCTCGTGGTTGACCAAAATTAAATTCTTCAATTATAACCTCCTTTGGTGTTGCCAATGCAATAAAAACTGTTCCGATTTCAGCAGGAGTTTCACCTTTTGTTGGACCAGCGTTTCCTGTTGTTGCTATAGCATAATCGGTTTTCATTAGTTTTTGAATCCCTAATGCCATTTCTTTTGCCACTTGTGCACTTACTACTGAAAATTGATTGATTGTTTCTTGTGACACACCAAGAATGGAAACTTTAGTATCGGTTGCATAACTTACTACACTTCCTCTAAAATAATTAGACGCTCCAGCAACAGCTGTAAATACTTCTGCAATTTTTCCTCCTGTACAACTTTCGGCTGTGGACACAGTTTTTCCTTGAAGGGTCAATAATCGACCTAAAACCACTTCGATAGTTTCTCCTTCATCAAAACCAACAATAATATCACCTATAATTTTGGTTAAAGAAATTACATTTTCTTGAATTGTATTTTCCAATGCTTCTTTATCGGTTCCTCTAGCAGAAATACGCAAACGCAGTTTTCCATAACTTGGCAAATACGCTAACTTTAATGAAGATGGTAAATTGTTTTCCCAATCTTCAATACGTTCTGCAACCAAACTTTCTCCTTGCCCATAGGTGATTATGGTTTTATGAATGATGTAAGGTCGTTTGTATTCACGTACTATTTTAGGTATAATTTCGTTTTCTATCAAATATTTCATTTCTGTAGGAACTCCGGGTAATGAAATGTAAACCGTATTTTCTTTTTTCATCCACATTCCTGGAGCAGTTCCAACGACATTAAAAAGCACTTCACATTTTGAAGGAACCAAAGCCTGATCTTTGTTTAATTGTGAAATGGGTCTTTTGAAATATTTTTCAATAAGTTCGGTAACGTGAGCAAGCACTTCTTGATTGACGACCAAATAGTCATCAAAATATTCGCAAAAAGTGTGCTTAGTAATATCGTCTTTTGTGGGTCCAAGTCCGCCAGTTATGAGTACTAAATCGACTTGATTTTGAAGTTTAGCGAAAGTGTCTAAAATGTGTTTTTTATTATCCGAAATGGAAAGCATTTCCTGAATTTCGACACCAATTTTGTCTAATGATTTTGCAATAAACCCTGAGTTAGTATCTATTATTTGACCGATTAGAATTTCATCTCCAATGGTTACGATGGTTGCTGTCATTCAGGCTTACTATTTACTTTTTAAGGATTCATGCAGTTGCTTAGCTCGTGTCATTTGCACTGATGTTACTGTGTTGTGATATGCATTAGCCCTGATGGCAGTGAAAAGTTTTTGCGGAAAAATTATATTTTTTCTCGACAAAAAAGAGCGATCAACGGAGGCTCCTTTTTTGGTGTAGAAAAAAATAATTTTTCAAGAAAACTTGCAACGTACAGCAGGAATAGCTTCAGAAAAAACTATAAATCGAAATCTTTTTTGATTTCTTTAGTTGCTTTATCAACTTGGTCTTGAATGCTTTCAAAAGTGTCAACAATTTCTTTTCTTTTTCCTTCTCTTTTGGTCCAAGCTTCCACTTCAAGAATTTCTTTGAAGGCTACATCCATTCCCAACAAATCGAGCGATGGCTTAATTTTGTGAGCGTAAGCATAGGCTAATTTGTGGTCTTTGGTTTTAATTCCCAAATCGATTTGCACCATGTCTTGAGGAACTTCGGTCACAAAAAGGGTGATAATTTGAATTACAAATTCAGAATCGTTGTCTGAAAGAGCGTATACTTTTGCGAGGTTGTAATTTATTGCCATTATTTAATTTGTAGTCTAAGTAGTTTTTTATCTTCTATGAATCCTTCTAAAACGTCATCAGGTTTTACTGCCGCAACTCCTTCGGGTGTTCCTGTAAAAATGATGTCGCCTTTTTTAAGCGTGAAATATTGTGAAACGTGAGCGATTATTTCGTCTATTTTCCACAACATGTTACCGGTATTTCCTTTTTGAACTGTTTTTTCGTTTTTCTTCAATTCAAAAGTAATGTTTTCTGTGGAACTAAAAAGTTTTTTCGATACAAAATCACCTATTACCGCTGAACCATCAAATGCTTTTGCTTTTTCCCAAGGTAACCCTTTTTCTTTTAGTTTATTTTGTACATCTCGAGCGGTAAAATCAATTCCTAATCCAATTTCATCATAGTACTTGTGAGCAAACTTAGCATCGATATATTTTCCGACTTTTGAGATTTTAACTAAGATTTCAATTTCGTGTTGCACCTCATTGCTGAATTCTGGAATCACAAAAGGAAATTTCTTTGGAAGCACTGCTGTGTCTGGTTTTAAAAAGATGACAGGTTCATCAGGTCGCTCATTTTGTAGCTCTTCGATATGATTGACATAATTTCTTCCGATGCAGATAATTTTCATAAATCAGTATTCAGTTTTTAGTGTTCAGTTTTCGTAATTTGATTGCCGTTAAAACTTTTTTGGTATAAAGTGGAAAATCGGCATTTTGAATCCAACTAAAATAGCCTGGCTCCGATTCTAGTATTTTATCCACTTTTGCTCCTTTGTGTTTTCCGAAAGTAAAAATCTCTTCGTCATCTTTATCAAAGGCAATCATTCCGGCAAAATCGGCTATTTTTTTTCTGATAGAGAATTCGGATAATGCTTTCATATCATTTTCTAAATCCTCATATCTTGAAAGTTGTGCTTTTAGGATTTCGTAGGTTGCCATCGTGTCGGCTTCTGCGGAGTGAGCATTTTCAAGGTTTTCATTGCAATAAAATTTATAGGCCGCACTTAAAGTTCGTTCTTCTTTTTTGTGAAAAATGGTTTGTACATCAATAGATACTCTACCTTTCATATCAAAGTCAACTCCAGCACGCAATAACTCTTCAGCCAATAGTGGAATATCAAACCTGTCGGAATTAAAACCTGCTAAATCCGAATCTTTAATCATGTTGTACACTTGCGAAGCCAACTCGTTAAAAGTGGGTTCATTGGCTACTTTTGCATCGGTAATTCCGTGAACTGCGGTAGTTTGGGGCGGAATTGGAATGGTTGGATTCACTAGCCACGTTTTGCTTTCTTTGTTACCGTTTGGAAAAACTTTGAATATTGAAATTTCTACAATTCTATCTTTCCCAATATCGATTCCTGTTGTTTCAAGGTCGAAAAAGCAAATTGGTTTATTGAGTTTGAGTTCCATTATAAATTATTAGTGGACAAATATAAAATATTGAAGTTACCGTTGGTCGATTGATGGATTTTTTTAAAGAAAAAAAAACACTATTTTTTTAAAATATGCGGAAAAACCGTAAAATTTATCAAAATCAAACTTTTAATTTTACATTATTAAATAACAATTGAAATTAATATTTGGTAAAAAAGTGGCTTACCACCATACATGTGACAATATGAGAAATTGTATTGTTTTAGAATAAAAAAAGCTTGTTTATTTTAGAGGTTTGTTATTAAAAAAGAAACGCAACTAAACCAACCAAAAACGATATTCCTAACTTCTAATGTACACGACGACAAAAAGTAGGATTACAAATAATTAAAATAATTAAAAATGAAAAAATTAGCATTTGGCTTAATAGCTACAGTGTTCTTTGGGAATATGTCTTTTGGGCAAAATTCTGACTTCAAAGAACTTTACAATCAATATATTAATTCTTCAAGTTATGAAGATTTTAAGGTTAGTTTTGCAAAATATTATGACATGTTAAATATAGATTCTGATAAAATCAATTTCAAGACCGAAAGTGATATTAAAGACTGGGTAAATAATAATATCAACAAAACATCCTTTGGAAGTTTAGAAAAATATAATCAAGATTTTGAAAACTTAAAAAAGAAATTTATATCTTTAGCAGAAGAGAATAGCCTTTTGTTTAAGGAACTAACAAACAATCAAAAAGATTATGTTACATTTCTTAATATTGAATCAAATGAAGTTATTACTTCATACGTTTCTGGCAGAATTTTAGCTGGCGTAAATGATTGCATAAACGATGCGGTTGACTGTCAAAATGATGCTAATGATAATTATGCCGCAGGGATTGGCGGGTCAGGACTTAGTTTTTTTTATAATCCTATTGTAGCGGCTGGTACAGCAATAGTTGCAACCATTGTTCACCATAATGCAATTAATGGTTGTAATAGAACATTTAGAAACTGTATTCATAACTGTTGTGGGTATTAAAATTAATAATATGAAATTTTTTAAAAAGAATTTTTTAAGTAGTTTTTGTTTTTTTTTATTTTGGTTTATTTTATTTCTGCCTGAATTAAAAAATGAATATAAAATATTCCAAACCATCTATAATTTTGGAATTATTAAGGTGTTTTTTATTTTACTTTTTTTAGGATTGTTAATTGATTTTTTAATAAATCGAAAAGAAGCAGATTTTATAAAAAATGCAACCTCCTCAAAAATTATTTTTTTATTAATCTTTGTACTGACATGGTTATTGGGATTTAGCCATATTTTTTAACAATTTTAACATGAAAATATATGTTTTAATAGCAATTTTACTATTGCCTACAATTCTATTTGCCCAATCCGATTTACAAAACGTTATCAAAGGTGGAGAGCTTTTATTAAGTGGCTTAACCATTTTTAAAGTAGCCAAGTCGTAACCAAAAGCAGACAGCAAAGTAATTGAAAGTGTTTGCGTTAAAAACAAACTCGTTGACAAAATTACTTTCAGAATAGTAGGCAAAAACGAAGAAGGTGACGAGATTAAAAAAGAACTTATTATCCAAAAAGACGGAAAATAATGTCTTTTTATTTTACAAAAAGGCATTTATACATACGAAATTGTATTGCCCAACAAAGAAATTTACAAAAAAGGAGAATATAAATTTGATGAAGAAGTAGTCGTCACTATTAAAGATGATTAAAAAAAAGGTGTTCGCCTTTACGAACACCTTTTTTTGTGTAATTGAAATCTAAAAATCTCTGTTCACATCAAAAGCTTCTAAATAATCGGCAACACGTTTTACAAAACTTCCGCCCAATGCTCCGTCTACAACACGATGGTCATAACTGTGTGACAAGAACATTTTTTGACGAATGCCAATAAAATCTCCTTCAGGAGTTTCGATTACTGCTGGTACTTTTCGAATGGCGCCAAGTGCCAAAATTCCAACTTGTGGTTGATTAATAATTGGTGTTCCAAAAACGCTTCCAAAGGTTCCTACATTAGTAACGGTGTACGTTCCGCCTTGTGTATCGTCTGGTTTTAATTTTCCGGTTTTGGCACGGTTCCCTAAATCGTTTACGGCTTTTGCCATGCCAACGAGATTTAATTGATCGGCGTTTTTAATCACAGGCACAATTAAGTTTCCGTTGGGTAAAGCTGCCGCCATTCCAAGATTGATATTTTTCTTTTTGATAATATAATCGCCATCCACTGAGATGTTCATTCCTGGGAAATCTTTCAATGCTTTGGCAACGGCTTCCATCATTATCGGTGTGAACGTAAGTTTTTCGCCTTCTCTTTTTTCGAAAGCTACTTTTACTTTATCACGCCATTTTACAATGTTGGTCACATCCACTTCTATAAACGATTGTACGTGTGCCGATGTTTGTACAGAAGCCACCATATAGCCAGAAATTAGCTTACGCATTCTGTCCATTTCAATGATTTCGTCACCACCATTTACAGAAACGGGAACTGCTTGTGTAGACTTTTGAACTGGGGTAATTGATTGTTGTGGTGCAATCGATACTTGAACTGCCGATTGACTACCTCTGTTTTTTATATAATTTAGAAGATCTTCTTTGGTAACTCTTCCGTCTTTTCCGGAACCAGAAATATTTTCCAATTCGGTTACAGAAACACCTTCTTCTTTGGCAATGTTTTTAACTAATGGTGAGAAAAATTTATCTGATTTTGAGAAATCAGCTGGAGCGGTAACCATTTCTTTAGCTACATCAACTGTTTTTTGAACTTCAGCAACTTCTTGAGCAACAACTTCCACCTTTGGTGCGTCAACAGTTCCACCTTCAGTTTCAATGATTGCAATGGTTTGACCCACTTGCACCAAATCGTCTTTGCCAAATAACTTTTCAATTAAAGTTCCTGAAACTTCGGAAGGCACTTCGCTATCCACTTTGTCGGTAGCAATTTCCAACACAGCTTCGTCCATTTCAATTTTGTCTCCAACTTCTTTTAGCCAATTGGTAATGGTTGCTTCTGCTACGCTTTCTCCCATTTTTGGAAGTTTTAATTCAAATCTTGCCATATTGTTATCCTAAAAGGTACTTTTTAATTTCTGACTGCAAAATTAATAAAATAAACACGAATTTCACGAATTAACACGAATTAAAAATATGAAAATCGCGATGTAAATAAGCATTGAAAAATCATAAATCTAGAATCTTTACAACTTCACCTCTATCAAAACTACTATTGCTACCTATCAGAAAATCAGTAGTTTTAGGTAAAATTTTAAAAGTGACATTTTTACTTTTATGGGTTTCAAAAGCATGAATTATCGTTTTGAAATCCATATCATTTTGATCAAAAATGATTTCTGTTGGTTGATTATGCGAAAACGATTGCGTAATATCTTGAAGTTTTACGGGTTTCTTTAATTGATTCTCAAGTTGTTTTCTTAAATTTTCATTAGTAGAAACTAAGAGATATTGCGTTGGTTTGGGTTTGGGTTTTGATTTTCCTTGAAAAAATTTTACAAAAGAAAAATAAAATGCACCAAATCGAGCCATTAGATCAAAAAAAAGTGATCTTTTAAAATGTTTTTGATAGAAAAAGTTCATGAACTCTCTGAAGTGCTTCATATAAGTAGCGTCTTTCACAGTACTTTCGCCTTTATAATGTATAACGGTTGTTTCGTGAAAATAATAATTTGATTTCCCTTTGAGCAAAACTCTATAACTCAAATCAATATCGTCGGCATACATAAAGCAATTTTCATCAAAACCACCAATTTCGTTATACAATTGACGTTGCATTATCATAAAAGCACCAACAAGAATGTCTACTTTTCCGGTTTCATTTTTGTGTAACTGTTGTGCGTAATATTGATTGAAGGATTTACTTTTTGGGAATAGTTTATACAAACCAAAAATCTTAGTAAATGCTACCCAAGGTGTTGGAATACCACGTTTGCTTTCGGGAAGAAATTTTCCAGTTCCATCAATGAGTTTACAACCAACTATACCAACGTTTTCAGTAATTGACAGGAACGAAGCAATCTTTTCAAAAGTATCTTCAGCCACAACAGTATCTGGATTTAGAATACAAATGTATTTGCCTTTAGCTTGTGCCACACCTATATTATTCCCTTTTGGAAAACCTGTATTCTCTTTGTTTTCGATTAATATCACCTTTGGGAAACACCTTTTCATCATTTGACAACTATCATCAGAAGAATTATTGTCCACAACAATAATTTCGGCATCGATATTTTGTATAGCATTTTGAACGCTCAAAACACAGAGTTCCAAAAAGTGACTCACATTATAATTCAGAATGATAACCGATAGTTGCATGTGACAAAGTTAATTAGATAATTTACCTACGCAATATTTTAACTAATCAAAGAAAAAAGTTATTAGGTACTACTAAAAATATAGTACTTTGTAACAAATTCTAAATATAGTTTACTAACCTAACAATGAGCGAAAACATTGAACAGTTATTTGTAAAACAACTTAAGGAAAATCAAAACATTATCCATAAGATTTGTCGGCTATATACATCAGATGAAGATGCCCACAAAGATTTGTTTCAAGAAGTAACAATACAGTTATGGAAGGCATTCCCAAAATTTCGAGGGGAATCGAAATTCTCCACTTGGGCGTATCGTGTGGCATTAAATACAGCCATTACTTTATACAGAAAAAGTACACGATCCATAGCTACTTCTTCATTTGACACCAATAATTATTTCATTAAACAAGAGGATTATAATTACGAAGAGGAAGAACAAATTAAGTTAATGTATCAAGCAGTACATCAGTTGAATGATATTGAAAAAGCGTTAGTTTTCATGTATTTAGAAGATAAAGACTATACTGAAATAGCCGAAACTTTGGGGATTTCTGAAGTGAATGCAAGAGTAAAAATGAGCAGAATAAAAGGAAAATTAAAAAAAATACTAAATCCTTAAGGATTATGGAAGAGTTAGATATATTAAAAAAAGCTTGGCAAAAGGAGGAACATTCTTTTCAGCAAGTAACCGAAGTAGAAATATACAAGATGCTGCATAAAAAATCTTCTTCTATAGTGAAGTGGATATTGATTATCAGTATTTTGGAAGTATTATTATGGACAACAATTAGTATTTTTTTTAATACAGATGATTATTTAAAAGAAATGCATAGTGAAGATTTAATCATTTATTTTAAAGTATTAAATTATATAAATTATGCAGTAATTATTGGGTTTATTTATTTGTTTTATAAAAATTATATTAAGATATCTACAACTGAATCCACCAAAAATTTAATGAAAAACATTTTAAGAACCAGAAGAACCGTTCAGTATTATGTTTGGTATAATTTAGGAATGATTACTATAATTATGATTTTGGGGTTTGTCTTAGCATTTTATTACAATCCTGAAATGCATTTGTTAAAAGATAAAATTGCGCATGAAAATGGCAACAAAACTTTACTAATTACATGTGGTATTATGTTACTATCAACCATTGTTTTTGTAAGTGTATTTTGGTTGTTTTACAGATTATTATACGGAATTCTGCTTAGAAAACTGAACAGCAATTATAAAAAATTGAAGAAAATAGATTCATAAAAAAAAGTTCGCCTAGGTAAACTTTTTAGTACTCCCATTGACGGAGTTTATTTAATTTTTCTTGCTCTTCAATTGCTTCGGCAGGAATTACTTTTAAAAAGGAAGGGTGTTGCTCGATAGCGAATTCTACTTTTTCTACAATTTGTTCAATAGTATCATTTTCATAGTCAATATGCAAAGGCTCTTTGATGATGAAAGATTGCAAGATATTTTTCTTTTTCATTCGTAGCCCTTTTTTATCAAACGACCTACGAAAACCATCAATTACTATGGGAACAACAATTGGTTTGTGCTGTTTAATAATATGTGCCGTTCCTTTTCTAACTGGGTTAAAAGATTTTGTAGTGCCTTGAGGAAAGGTAATCACCCAACCATCTTCAAGAGCAATTTTAATGTTTTCGGTATCATTTGGGTTTATATCGCGCTTTTCAGTTACATCTTTTCCTCCAGCACGCCACGTTCTTTCCACAGTAATTGCTCCAACATAAGAAAGGATTCGCGGCAACAAACCAGATTCCATAGTTTCTTTCGCCGCAACATAATAGATATTAAGCTTAGGTTGCCATATATAACCTAGGTTTTTAATGTTGTCTTCTCTTCCTGATAAACTAGCGTTAAATACGTGAAACATGGCTACTACATCGGCAAAATAAGTTTGATGATTGGAGATAAAAAGTACGTTGGTGTCGGGTAGTGTTTTAATAATTTCCGAACCTTCAATTTGCAATTCGTTAAAACCACGATAACGACGATGGGTTAATGCCGCAAAAATTCTGATTAACCATTTTTTTAGATAAAGAATATGACCAAAAGGATTTCTTTTAAACAATCCCATATTTGTAATTTTAAATTTTAATAAGTGGGCAAATTTACAAAAACAATACTTTTATAAAACCATTTTTAAAGTTTCTTTCAATTCGCTCAACATCATAGCAGTTGCGCCCCAAACATTATGATTATTAACTTTAAAACAGGGAACATTGATGTTTTGACCATAAGAAGTATTCATTACTTCAACACTAACTAGGGCATCATCCAAAAACTCTGAAAGCGGTAATTCAATAATTCCAGCAACTTCTTCCTCTTGCAATTTAAATTGGAGTTCCTGGTTACTAGTCCCTAAAAAAGGGTGTACCAAAAAATTACTAGGCGGAATATAGATCTCGGTAAATGCTCTTATTACCTTAATTTTAGTTGGATGAACTCCAATTTCTTCGTGTGTTTCTCGTAAAGCAGTTTCTTGAAAATCCCTATCCGACGTTTCGAACTTTCCTCCAGGAAATGCTATTTGGGAGGAATGAACGCCTTTATAAGAGTTCCGGACAATTAAAGCTAAATGTGTAACCTCATTTTTAGGATAAAAAAGCATCATTACTGCTGCAATTTTTGGATTTTTATATTCATAGTTCATGGATCTCAGAATATCCTTCCTGTCTGCTGGCGCCATTTTTTCATGAGCATCCATCGCCGGCAAGGTTACATTTAGTATTTTTGGTGTGTATTTTATAAAGTCATCAAAAAGCATATCGCTATATTTATATTATAAAATTACTTAAAAATAATAGTTAACGAATTTTTACACCAATAAAATGTATAGCAAAGAAGAATCATTGCATTTAAAAAAAGAATTTTGGGTACAATTTTCAATAGCATATCCCAAAAAATGGTTGTTATACGACACCAAAATTCGAGATGTCGCTTTCAAATTTTATATCGATAATAAGAAAGCACAAGTGCAATTAGATATTGAAATGAAAGATGAAGAAAAAAGAAAAATATATTTCGAAAAAATTGAATCTTTAAAAACTATTCTAATGGATGATTTTATACCGGATGTGATTTTGGAACGCAATTTTTATTTAGAAAACGGAAAAATCATTAGTCGGATTTGGGTAGAGAAATTGAATGTGAGCATTAGCAATAAAAACACTTGGCAAGAGGTATTTGATTTTTTTAACGACACGATGACACCCTTTGAACACTTCTTTTACGAATACCAAGATTATATCAAAAATTTGGAACAAAATGTATAATAGTAATATCTATTAAATAAAAAATCCCGCCTGAATTGTTGTTTGAGTCGCATTAATAGCTTTTCTTTCTACTAATAATCTTCCTCTGATGTCATATATTTTAACTTAAGCCATCGTTATATTTCCTGAATTGATTACAAAATCGTTAGTTGTATTTATAAATCACTACTTGATTCGCATTAAAAGTTGGATTGCCAACTCCTAATGGATTTTGATATAGAATTTCAAAACGGTTTGCAAAAGTTCCTGCTTCTGAAGTAAATGTATAACTACTTGCTTTCAAATCATGAACTGTTGGCGTAAGAAAATGTCTTGAGAAAATATCTTGAGTTCCAGTAAAAATTCTGCGAACATGATCAATAGCAATGGTATAATCACTAACTTTTTCGTAATAAGAAAATACACATTAATACTTTTTTTGAAGATTTAAATTCTTTACCTTCAGTATTTTTCATAAAAAAACCGTCCCGATAAAATCGGGACGGCTCACTAATTATAAAATCAATCTAAACTATCTTTTAATCATTCGAAGGGTTTTGACTTTCTGATCTTGTGTTACTATTACATTATATACTCCGGACGGATATTGATGACCAATCTCTTGTAGAACAATCTCTCCAGATTTGACAACACGTAGCTCCAGCAGTTTTCCTATCATATCGTATACTTTGATGGAAACATCTTCTATACTTGTTTCGTTCAAAAATATACTAAAGGTAGTATCAAATGGATTTGGACTTGCTTTTACGTCCAACGCACTTCCTTGCAATGGAACTTCATCTATAGTTATTCCTTCAGGTGAAGTAATGGTACATGCATCACCAAAATCAGATAATATTTCTGTGGTCATTAATCTTACTCTAATATTAAATTGTGTAGCATCACTATAATTTGGCAACATGCTTAATCTAAACCAATTTAAGTTATTACTAACAAATGCTATTTCATTAGTAGTCATGTTTGTTACTTCAAAATTATATGAGGTTACTCGGTCTAAACTTAAAGTTAGAACAGGAGTGTTTTCTGAAATTATAACTTTGCTACATTGTGATGTTAAACTTGGAACTGGCGGAGCAGTAATGGTACATATATTCCCATAATCTGAATAATCATCTGTAGTTTTAACAGCAACTTCAACAGTATAGGTATCACCATAATTGTATTGTGATAACATCGTTAAGGCAAACCAATGTAAAGTTCTATTTAATTCCTGTACAAATCCGGTTCTCAAATTAGTAACTCTAAACCTATATCCCGTTGCATTAGGTAAAATTGTTGAAGCAATTAATGTACTTAACATTGGTAATGTACTACCACATTGGGTTGAGTTTAATTGCGCTTCTCCATCTTCATCTAAAATTGCAGGAGTACCTATCGTACAAGCTTCTCCATAATAACCTAACCACAAGCCATTTATTTGTAATTGTACATCAACGGTATAGGTTGTAGCATATTCTGCCGAAGCTAACATGGTAATACTAAAATAAGGAACGGATCTGTTAATAATTTGAATAGATGAACCATTGGTCACTCTAAATCTGTATCCGGTAATATTAGGAACTGGTATAGAAATTACTCCAATTGTTGTTCCTAAAGTGGTTAAGGTTGCTCCACATTGTGATGCTAAAATACTTGTCGTAATTGGAGCTCCTTCATCTAATTGACCATCACAGTTATCATCAACACCATTATATAATATTTCAGGATTTCCTGGGTTAATTTCCGCAACAGTATCATCACAATCCGTATTATCAGCAACATAACCTATTGGGGAATTCACTGCGTACATACTTACTGTAGCATTTCCATATCCATCATTATCAAAATCTTGATACCAAGTTGTTCCTCCAACTGTAACAATTATTGTTAAGTTCAAAGTAGCAATGTTAGTGCATCCAGCTGCATTTGTAGTAACATTTGTAATTCCTGATACACTTGAAGTGTAGGTTTGTCCATTTCCTATAGGACCTAACCATGTGAAAGAGTCGTTTGCAGTTGTTGTTATACTGCCATTAGTTGTGTTGTTATTAATCGTTAAATTTAATGTTTCAGTATGATTACAACCCGATGCATTTGTACTAACATTAGTAATTCCTGAGATACTTGATGTAAATGTTTGTCCATTACCTAATGGAGCTGCCCAAGTATAACTTCCGCAAGCGGTTGCTGTAGTAATATGAGTCGTATAGTTATTGATTGTTAAATTTAAGGTCTCTGTATGAATACATCCATTTGCATTAGTTGAAACATTTGTTATCCCAGAGACACTTGAAGTATATGTTATACCATTACCTAACGGTGATGCCCATCGATAACTTCCGCATGCTGTTACTGAAGTTGTATGTGCTGAACTGTTGTTGATGGTTAAATTCAAGGTTTCAGTATGTATACATCCTGAAGCATTCGTACTAACATGCGTAACTCCAGATACACTTGATGTATAGGTTTGTCCATTTCCTAACGGAGCTAACCAAGTATAACTTCCACAAGCAGTTGCATTAGTCGTCGCTGATGTAGCGTTATTGATGGTTAAATTTAAGATCTGTGTATGCGTACATCCTGAAGCATTTGTACTTACATTCGTAACTCCTGTTTGGCTTGTTGTATACGTGAGTCCGTTTCCTAATGGTGCTAACCAAGTATAACTTCCACAAGCAGTTGCCGTAGTTGTCGCAGATGTTGCATTGTTAATAGTTAAATTTAAGGTTTGTGTGTTTGTACATCCTGAAGCGTTTGTACTTACATACGTAACTCCTGTTTGGCTTGTTGTATACGTGAGTCCGTTTCCTAATGGCGCTAACCAAGTATAACTTCCACAAGCAGTTGCAGTGGTAGTAGATGAAGTTGCATTGTTAATAGTTAAATTTAAGGTTTGCGTGTTTGTACATCCTGAAGCATTAGTACTCACATGCGTAACTCCTGTTTGGCTTGTTGTATACGTTTGTCCATTTCCTAATGGCGCTAACCAAGTATAACTTCCACAAGCAGTTGCCGTAGTTGTCGCAGATGTTGCATTGTTAATAGTTAAATTTAAGGTTTGTGTGTTTGTACAACCTGAAGCATTTGTACTTACATGCGTAACTCCTGTTTGGCTTGTTGTATATGTTAATCCATTTCCTAATGGCGCTAACCAAGTATAACTTCCACAAGCTGTTGCTGTAGTAGTCGCCGATGTAGCGTTATTGATAGTTAAATTTAAGGTCTGTATGTTTGTACAACCTGAAGCATTGGTACTGACATGCGTTACTCCTGTTTGGCTTGTTGTATAGGTTTGCCCATTTCCTAAAGGTGCTAACCAAGTATAACTTCCACAAGCTGTTGCTGTAGTAGTCGCTGATGTAGCGTTATTGATGGTTAAATTCAAGGTCTGTATGTTTGTACAACCTGAAGCATTGGTACTCACATGCGTAACTCCTGTTTGGCTTGTTGTATAGGTTTGTCCGTTTCCTAAAGGTGCTAACCAAGTATAACTTCCACAAGCTGTTGCAGTGGTTGTCGCTGATGTGGCGTTATTGATAGTTAAATTTAAGGTTTGTGTGTTTGTACAACCTGAAGCATTGGTACTCACATGCGTAACTCCTGTTTGGCTTGTTGTATAGGTTTGTCCATTTCCTAAAGGTGCTGCCCAAGTATAACTTCCACAAGCAGTTGCAGTTATAGTCGCTGATGTAGCGTTATTGATGGTTAAATTTAAGGTCTGTATGTTTGTACAACCTGAAGCATTGGTACTCACATGCGTAACTCCTGTTTGGCTTGATGTATAGGTTTGTCCATTTCCTAATGGAGCTGACCAAGTATAACTTCCACAGGCAGTTGCAGTAGTCGTCGCCGATGTAGCATTGTTAATAGTTAAATTTAAGGTTTGTGTGTTTGTACATCCTGAAGCATTGGTACTCACATGCGTAACTCCTGTTTGGCTTGTTGTATACGTTTGTCCATTTCCTAATGGCGCTAACCAAGTATAACTTCCACAAGCAGTTGCCGTAGTTGTCGCCGATGTAGCGTTATTGATGGTTAAATTTAAGGTTTCATTTACTGTACAACCAATACCATTGGTAGATGTTCCTGTTCTTGTTCCGCTTGTTGTATAAGTTACTCCGGTTACTGACCATAAATAACTACTACAGGTTGTTATTGTAGTTGTATTGGTTAATACACTTGATGGACCATTAATAGTTAGAGGTATACTAATGTTTGAACATCCCGAATTAGAGATAACTATACTATGTGTTCCTGCTGTTAAACCCGATATTGTAAATACCCCTGAAGCTAATGTTGCTCCTGTTGCTGCGCCGCCATTTACTGTATACGTGATTGCCGTATTGGTTGGAACCGATGAGGTCAATGCGATAGTTGCCGTACCATTATTACCTCCAAAACAACTTACTGCTGTTGTAGCTGTAACTGTTCCAACTGTAGCACAACTTTGTGCTCCATTTGATGTAATGTTAAAGGTATGATTGGCTGTGCCTGAACTTGCTTCAGCATCTAATAAAATATAATATGTAGTATTGGCGGCTAAGGTAAAAATATCTGTGCCTGTACCACTATTATCATCCAAACAAGTCCAACCTGTAGCGCCACATCCTAACGAAGCATCTTTATAGAAATAATCTATAAATCCAGTACCGCCATTAAGACTGGTAATATTTAAATTATAGGTTCCTGCCGATATTGATGTAAAGGTATACAATGCTTCATTTCCTAATGTTGCAAATCCACATAGATTATTGTTGTAGGATGAACCTAATGTAGCTAGGTTACCCGAGGTTACTGAAATTCCAACACTTAGTGGTAGCGCTGTTGCACAGTTTAATGCCGTGGTAAAGCTTATTGGTGCTGACCATAATGATGGACCTGCTCCACTACCACAATTTGTTTTTACATATAAATAATAAATTGTATGTCCCGATAATCCTGAGGCATCGTTAACAGAAACTGTTGGCGCTGTAGTTTGACCTGAAGCTACCAATCCTGTTGCACCACTTCCTCCAGCTCCTGAGCTTCTTATTTCCCAATTAAATGTTGCCGCTGTTCCTAAAGTAGGTGCAACCCATGCAATATCGGCAGTGGTTGCTTTTATATCACTAACGGTAACACTACTTGGTATGCCACATGTAGCTGGCGAATCTATGGTTAAACTGTAATTTGTAATAAATGATGGTGCTGCAAAATTATCTACAACTAAATAATAGGTAACGCCAATGGTTAAGATTTTTGAAATCGTTCTTGTTAATCCTGTGGAACTTTGTGAAAAAGATACACAGGCACTTCCTGAACTAAAAGGGCAACCTTCATACAACATTATGCCTGCATTGTCATCTGTACTTGTTGTTAAGGTTATCGTATGGGTTCCCGTTATTACTGGGGTGAAAATATAGGTCTTGTCTTGTGATCCATAAAAATTAATACTTCCTGCTACACAAGTAACATTGGTTGCTGTAATATTATTTCCAGCTCCAGAGGTCGTTTGATTTGTTATGCTATAAGGCAGGTTGGATACTACAACGCCTCCTGCTCCTAAATCACCAGGACAAGCGCGCTCTGTGGTAAAGGTATGCACTACGTTACTCCATGGCCCTATACCATTAGAGGAATTGTTACAATTTTGTCGAACATAAACACTATAGGTAGTATTGGCAGACAATGGCGCACTGAGTGTATAGGGTGAACTAACCCCTGTAATAATAGTGCCGGTTCCTGCTACATGTCCTATTGGACCATACTCAATATCATATGTTCCTGTGCAATTAACACAATTCCATGAAATCGAAGCTGAGTATCCGGTAATATTGGATGAACTCACCAAAGTGGGAATTGAACAAGGTAAGGGTAGTGATATTTTTACATTATCTAATCCTATATCATCATTTAACGCGTCGGCTGTGGCTTTAAAACGAATAATGGTAGTGGCAGAATTAATATTTCCTAATGGAATACTTCTCGCTGTCCATAGTGCGGCTATACCATAATCTGATCCAACTTGGTTAAAACTAGTACCTCCATTAGTGGATAGAAATACTTGTAGAATATCGGTTCCTGTCAAATTAATTTGCCAAAAATCTAATGTAATCATTCCTGATCCTGAACTTAAATTAACATAGTAATCTAAATAACCTACTTGGGGTGAGGTGGAATTATAATTATGAAATCTCGCTGAATGTCCGCCTACCACATTGGCATAATCTACTGGTGTATAGGCACCATTAGTACTATTCCAGCCACTAGTGGGAGTAGTGGCTGTAGTATTGTCTATTTGCCATGAAGCATTACCATAACCATTGGTTGCCCAATTGGTTGAAGGTACATTAGATGGACCTGATCCATTGCTCCAGGAAGTGAAATCTTGTGTTGTTGTAAAAGGTGTCGTTAAATAGGTCGGCAAATAGGTTGTTGGAACCCATTGAAAAATTCTTCCCGATGTTGGTAAAACAGTAGTATCTGTCCATGGCATTGTACTTGAGCTTACTGATCCTGATCCGCCGCCTGTGGTATTCCAATTACCGCCAGCTATTAAAAAACGATTGTTCCAATCTAGGGGATTCGTGCCTCTTATTCCTACTTGTGAGCCTGATGCAGCTAATTGTCCTGTATTATTTGGTCCGTAAATTATTTGAACTGTTTTAAAATCTGACTTTAATACTATTTGAAAGGAAACTCGCGTCGCAGCATATAAATTGATTGCCAAATCTTGAAATTGAATTACAAAATCACCACCACCATTATTGCCATAGCGAATCTCAGGTGAACCAAATACCGAAGCCACTAAATCATTCCCTAATCCTGAAATAGCACCGTCATATCCCGAGGTGGTAGTAGTGGAAAGGGGTAAACGTGTGTTGAGTGTGGTTTGTGGTTTTTCAAAGGTGATAAAACCATTGTTGGATATATAAATGGTATTCTCTTTTATACCATTAAATGTAAATGTTGAGGGTAAAGCTATTGCACTAGAACCTCCATCGGTGCTTAAGGCAACTCCAGACTGGAAAACAGTACCGCCGGTTAAAGCTGTGTAAGAACCACTTGTTGTTGAAAAGGTATAACCATATCCTGATGGATTTAAAAGAGAGCTAACTTGAGCCGAAGTATTCAAACTTAAAACAAGTAATAAAGTCAAAAAGGTCCCAAATAGAAAACTGATTGTATTTCTTCTTGCTTTTTTCTGAATTGTTGATGAGCTAAAACCATTTCCTTTTTCATTATTAAGTCTAGCTACTTTTCCAATACTCAATTCTTTGTTTCTTTTATTCATAACCTTTATTATTTTTTTATACAAAAAATTAAAAATCCTTAAAACAATGACCTTGAATTCTCTGCTAAATAACTTTATACTATTTAACGTGACAAATATATTAATAAAAATCAATTTATTCGATAAAATACATTATTTTATCGATGAAATACATTTTGTTGTAAAAATTATAAGTATTTAACTATAAAATATATA
>CALQAH020000050.1 GCA_943328505.2 Rhizobium sp. Q54
AGATGAAATGGTGAATGAATATTTAGAACATCATAGAAATCCAAATGACAATAATAATGGAAACTTCATCATTGAAGAGTAATTCAGCCTTGCAGACTTTTAGTCTGCCAACCAAACCTATGGACTTGAAGTCCATAGTGGTTTAGTTCAATAGTACTACTGTATAATTATTTTTAAAAAAGCTGGATTCTAAATTATTCTTTAGAAAAGAAATACTATTGTCAACTTTATACGTAGCACCAATACATTAGTGATAACGTTATTTATTTTTTACTAGTAAACCCTTTTTATACTTTGAAATATTGTTGTAGCTTTTACTGTGTTTAATTTAATTAACTGTTTCTTAATTGTAAATATTTTATTTAAATAACATTAATCAACAACAATTTAGGAACAAAAAGTAACTGCTATTTAACGTAATATTGTTTTTTTATTAAAGCTATTTTAACATATGTGATTGAATTTTGTAATAAAATTAAATCATCAAAACTATGTTCAAAAATTACATTTTAAAAGGCTTGTTTTTAGTCACTTTATTATTCCAAACTTCTTTTGGGTGGACACAAACTTTAGTTCATTATTGGAATTTTAATGATAATGCTTCAATTGCTTCAATTACTAATCCTACGCAAACTTTAGGCGGTGCAACTTTAAATGCTATTCCTGGTGGCATTAGTGTAATCGATTTTGCAAATGGAGTTAATCAAAACTTTAATGTTCAGAATTTGAATGCGCAAAATGGCGATGTATTTGGAACTCATTTGCGTTTTAATGATCCTATTGGAGGAGCTTTGGAATTTGCATTGCCAACAACAGGTTTCCAAAATAATATAGTAAAATTTGCAACACGTCGATCAAATAACGGTGCCGGAAACCAACTTTGGTACTATTCAATTGATGGAACCAATTATATACCCTTTTTAACTTTTGTTCCCAATAATGGTGATCCAACATTGGCCACTTTAGATTTTTCTGCTATTACAGCAACAAATAACAATCCTAATTTTAAATTAAAAGTTGAATTTACTCAAGGTAGTGGCAGTACAACAGGAAACAATCGATTTGATAATTTTACGCTCGAAGGAAATTCAATTGGTGGCGGCGATACTGTTGCACCAATTGCCTCATTTATACCAAGTAATGGCACAACAAATGTTGGAACATCAATAAATTTAACAATTGGTTTCAATGAAGATGTTCGCCTAGTGGATGATTCTCAGATAACCAATACTAATGTTGACGCTTTAATTGAATTGCGATTGAATAACGCTTCAGGAACATTGGTGCCTTTTGATGCTACCGTTTCTGGAAACACAATCACAGTTGATCCAACTTCAGTATTAGCAAATAATCAACCGTATTACATTGCTTTATTAACCAATGCTATTGAAGATGTAAGCAACAATGTAATTGCTACAACTTCATCAGCCACTTTTACAACCGGTAATCCTAGTGCTAGTTTTGCCTCTAACTTTTTAACAGTTAATGAAATTGCTGGGAATTTATTGGTTACAATTAATTTAGTAAGTCCTACAACAAGTTCAGTTGATTTAGTGGTAAAAACGGCACCATTTAGTACAGCCGATAGTAATGATTTTACGCTTTCAACTCAAACTTTAAATTTTACTGATTCAAGTGCATTAACACAAACCATAACTATTCCTATTACAGATGATACTTTAGAGGAGCAACAAGCGGAATATTTTGTTTTAAGCCTAGAAAATCCAAGTGGAATAACATTAACAGGAACAACTACTTCAACAATTTATATTATTGATAATGATCGATTGGCTCCAGTTCCAACAAATCAAATAGAATTAAACTATATCGGAAGTTTCGATCCTTCAGGAACCAATACAAGTACTTGTGAAATTGTAGCTTATGATTCAGTTTCTCAACGATTATTTACTACTAGTGCTATCGCTGGATTTTTAGATATTATTAATTTTTCCGACCCAACTTCTCCAACTATTGTAAACTCAATCGATATGAATTCGTATGGTGGAATTACAAGTGTAGCCGTTAAAAATGGATATATAGCTGTGGCTAGCCCAAATGCTGATGAAACTTTAGAGGGTTCTGTTGTGTTTTTTGATACAAACGGAGCATTTATAAAACAAGTAACTGTGGGTGCTTTGCCTGACATGATTACTTTTTCGCCCGATGGAACCAAAGTGATGACAGCAAATGAAGGACAACCCAATGTAAGTTACAGTATTGATCCTGAAGGTTCAGTAAGTGTTATTGATATCAGTGGCGGAATTCCATCTTTAACGCAATCAAATGTTACAACATTATTATTTACAGCCTATAATTCACAAGAAGCAACTTTAATTGCTTCTGGCATTAGAAAATTAAAAACCACTAGTACTTTATCACAAGATTTTGAGCCTGAATTTGTTACGATAAGCGCTGACTCTCAAAAAGCATGGGTAACTATCCAAGAAAATAACGCTATCGCTGAGATTAATTTAAATACAACTTCTATTTCCGATGTTTGGGCATTAGGTACCAAAGATGTTAGTGCAGTGGGTAACGGTTTTGATATTTCGGACAATAACGGACAAGTGCTCATTGCAAACTGGCCGATTCAAGCTTTTTATATTCCTGACGGTATTGCAAATTATTCAGTTGGAGGAACTACGTATTTAGTTACCGCTAATGAAGGTGACGAAAAAGAATATTCAGCTCTAAATGAAAGAACGACAGTTGGAGCTGCTACATACACACTCGATGCAACAATTTTTCCAAACGCAAGTGTATTAAAACAATCCTACAATATGGGACGCTACAGAGTAACTAACTTAAATGGAAATACGGATGCTGATGCTCAATTTGAAACGATTAATAGTGTTGGGACACGTTCGTTTTCTATATTCAATGCAACTACAAAGCAATTAGTTTCTGATAGTGGCGATGATTTTGAAATGTATACAGCAACCAATTTACCTACACTTTTTAATGCTGATCATAGCGACAATATTGCTAAAGGAAGAAGTCGTGCCAAAGGTCCAGAGCCAGAAGGAGTAACTGTAGCCCAAATAGGAACAGAAACGTTTACCTTTATTTCTTTAGAGCGCATTGGTGGTGTAATGGTTTATAATGTTACCGACCCTGCTAATCCCATCCTCGTAGATTATAAAAACAGTCGAAGCACTTCTTCTTATGCAGGCGATAATGGTCCGGAAGGAATTATTTATATCGCGCCAGAAAATAGCCCAACGGGAATTCCGTATGTTGTAGTGGCGAATGAAATAAGTGGTACAATTACAATTTTTGAAGTCGATACAAATACTTTAACTACTCCCGATTTTGAAACTTCAACGCCAACCTTTGCAGTATTCCCAAATCCAACAAATAATGATGGAATTGTCTATTTCAATAGAGCCGCCAATATAGAAGTTTATGACATGGAAGGTAAATTAATTTTAAAGAAAGATGAAGCTCAATCCATCACTACTAAAGGGTTTTCTTCAGGAATTTATTTATTGAAAACCAGTGATGGCATTTCCAAAAAAATAATGGTAAAGTAAACGAAATTAAATCTTTAATTTTCAATGTAACTTATCGTGATTAATACTTGAAATATAAAAAAAGATGTTAATTTTGCACACAGAATAAAACCTTAAATTTTAACCAATTTAAAGTAAATAATTATGAAAGAGAAAATATTTAAATTAGGGTTAAAGTTGGTTTTTACATTTGGGTTATTGTTAATTTACTCTAATGCTAATAGTCAAATTACATCATGGAGTTTTGATCCTTTTTTAGGTACCGTAAATAATCCAACGCCAAATACGGGTCCAGGAAGTGCGGCGGTTGTTAATTTAGGAGGAGGAACTGTCACACCTGGTTCCAGAACAGGAATGAGCCCGAGTTCATTAGCGGCAGGTTGTGGCGTGCAAGATGGGATTACCGCATGGGCATTAGAACCGTTTGATCCAGGAACTAGTAACGAGTCTACTGGCGTTCAATTTAATAGTTCAACCGTTGGTTATCAAAATATTACTTTTACATGGGATCAAAGATGGTCTAATACTGCATCAAATACAGTACGACTTCAATATACAACAAATGGCTCCACTTGGGTGCCTTTTACTATGACAGCTGGGAATACCACTTTTTGTAGCGGTAGTATTAACGTGAATGGTTGTTTTGAAGCGAATACTTCAGGCGACGTATACAGAAGAATTTCGGTCAATTTTAGTACTATTCCCACGGCAAATAATAACCCAAATTTTGGAGTACGACTTTTAGCTTCATATTATCAATCGACGGGTCAGTTTAGACAAGTATCAACACCAGCTTCTCTTGCAAATGCCTTAGGAACTTGGCGTTTTGACAATGTAAGTTTTAATGGTACTTTATTACCAGGTCCAACATCTTCTGTAATTTCCGCTGTAGCACCCATCTCAATATGCGTTGGATCTTCTGCAAATATTATAGTAACAATAACTGGTGGGACAGGTCCATTTACAGTGATTTACAGTGATGGAACAACCAATTTTACAGTTACTAATTACATAAGTGCTTCTAACATATCGGTCACACCTGCAAGCACAAAAACATACACTATAGTTTCTGTTGCTAATGCTAATGGTGCATTAGGAACAGGTAATAGTGGTGCTGCTGTAATAACAGTTAATCCGCTTCCGCCAGTTCCAACTGCAGGGCCTGTTACGGTATGCGGTCCGGCAGCCCAAACATTAACTGTAGGAAGCGCACCTCCACTTGGTCATACAGGAAGTTATAGTATTGCTAACCCTTATTCTGGACCAACTACTAACTTTACTTATACTATTACTAATACAGTTACAGGATGTTCAAGAACAAGTGCTACTTATACTTTTACAAGAAATGCTGTGCCAGCAATTACAACTCAACCCTCGCCAGCTGGAGCACAAACGGTTTGTCAAGGTAATCCATTTTCAGCAATTACGGTTGTTGCCACTGGAACTAGTATTACTTACCAATGGTATCGAAACACTGTGGCTTCAACTGTTGGTGCAACTGCTTTAACGGGTGCTTTAGCTTTTCCACTTGAAATAGCAAATGGTTCAAAAACGGCTACTTTTACACCCCTTTCAAATACAGTAGGCACCTATTATTATTATGTAAAGATAAGTGGTACCTGTATTCCTGCTGTTAATAGTACTGTTGTTGGTCCCTTTACTGTTTTGGCAGGAGCAGTTGGCGGAACAGCTAGCAATAGTCAATCTGTTTGTTACGGAGCTCCAGCCGATTTAACCCTAACAGGTTTTACCAATACCGTTACAAAATGGCAATATGCCACCAATTTTGCTTTTACAACACCTATCGATATTCCTTTAAGTGCTTCTGCTACTTTAACATCAGCACAAATGGGGATTCTAACTTCAACACGTTATTATAGAGCTGTTGTTTCTAATGGGACTTGTAACGCTTATAGTAATGTAATAACGGTAAGCTATAACACAACAACTTGGAATGGTTCTTCATGGTCTAATGGAGTACCAAATAGTGGTTCGGCAATAATTTTTAATGGTAATTACAGTTCTTCAGCAGATTTAGATGCATGTTCAGTTGAAGTTATTTCAGGTAATATACTTTTTAATGCAAATCACACTTTAACCGTTCAAAATGATCTTAAAGTTACTTCTGGGACATTGACTTTTAATAATAATTCTAGTTTAGTGCAGGTGAATACAGTTGATAACCTTGGAGTTACTATTGTCAATACAGGTAATATCGTCTACAAGAGAGATACGACAGGAATGCTACTTTACGATTATACTTATTGGTCTTCACCAGTTGTGGGACAAGTGCTTACTCCTTTTTCTCCAAACACAAATCCTATTAAGTTTTTCACTTATGATTCAAGTCTTCCTGCATGGGTTTATGTACCACCAGCAACAACAACTATGACAATTGGAAGAGGCTATATTGTTCGCGCTCCTGATATTGCACCATTTAATGGTGCTACGCGAAATGTGTTTACAGGTATATTTACAGGAGTTCCCAACACGGGTACTTTTACAACTCCAATTTTTGGAGGTAGTAATCAAGTAAATTTGGTTGGAAATCCATATCCTAGTGCCATTTATGCTAGTGATTTAATGGATGATGTATTAAATGTACCAATTATTGATGCATCATTTTATTTGTGGACACACAATACTGTCATTACGTCTAATAATTATACTCCAAATGATTATGCAATCTATAATTATATGGGAGGCGTTGGTACTTCTGCTTCTTTACCATTGGGTGCAAATACGAATGTTCCAAATGGGAAAATCGCAGCAGGACAAAGTTTCTTTGTAAAAGGTTTGGCGCCCGGAGTTTTAACATTTAAAAATGATATGCGTGTACCAGCCGGACCAAACAATAACGATCAATTTTTTAGATTAAATAGCGAGACTCCTCAGGAAACGGTTCAACATGTTGCTCACCGTTTATGGTTAGATGTCTCCAATCCACAAGGCGGTTTTAAACAAACTATGATTGGATATGCCGAAAATGCAACCAATGGAATTGATAGAGGTTACGATTCAGATTTACTAGATGTTGGAAATGCTGTTACCTTATATTCTTTGGCAGATACAAATAAGTTGAGTATTCAAGGAAGACCATTGCCATTTGAAGATACTGATTTTGTGCCATTAGGATTTAAATCTACCGTTGCAGATACCTTCACCATTTCTCTTTCTAATTTTGATGATTTTTTTAATGCACAAAACATTTATTTAGAAGACAAACTGTTAAACGTAATTCATGATTTAAAAAACAGCAACTATATTTTCACAACAAATAGTGGAACTTTTGAGGATCGATTTGTTTTGAGATTTAATAATTCACTTTTAAATAGTGAAGATGCTGATTTTAATGAAGACTCAATTATTATTTATAAAGAAAATCAAAATCTTATTATTAATTCAACGTTAATTGATATTAAAAACATTGAAGTTTATGATCTTACAGGAAGGCTGCTAATTAGAAAGTTAGATGTTCAATCTTTATTTGAAAGCATTACTATTGATGGAATTTTAACTCCTATTTTAATAGTTAAAATTCGATTAGTTACTGGTCAAACAATAATAAAGAAAATTATTACATAAGTAAAGAAAGAAAACGTATTTAAATTATTAAATAATCGACGAAACGCATCTTAAAAGCGACCAATGACAGGTCGCTTTTTTGTTAACGTATTCTTAACAGTTAATTGCGTAAATGACCTTGCAAACATTATATTTTTGCTGTTCAAAATTTTAAATTATTCGTATTAATGAAATCAATTTTACACCATTTGGTCAGTAAATTATCTTGTATGTTTCAAAAGAATGAATCAGGAGTTATTACTGAAAACGGTTTGGGTGGGAACTCAAAATCGTACTCCAAAGTAGAAAATGCCTCCTTTTTTGAAGCCTATTTTTCTACTTTTTTTTACTCCTTATTTGGATTTATACAAAAGAATTACGGGTATGTTCTTGGACTTACAAAATTTAGCAGAAAGAATCGATTTACTGTAAATGCATTAGGTGTATTGACATTGCTGATGTTTAGTGTTACCCAAAGTTGGGCGCAATTAAGCATCACGTCAACAGGTACTGCATTTACTCAAAATTTTGATGCTCTCGGAAGTTCAGCAACAGCTACACTTCCAGCTGGATTTAAGGTTAACGGTAATGCTGCGGCACCAAGTTGGACAACAGGAACAACTGCAACTACAGCCGCCGCAGGAACTAGCGGGACAGGTGTTCTAACAGGTACTTCAAGTGGAGGTACTTATAACTTTGCCAATGGTGTAACAGCTTCTGCTACCGATAGAGCTTTAGGGTTTATAACAACGGGTTCATTTGCTTCACCAAATTCAATCATTTTACGATTTACAAATAATACGGGTGTAACAGTTACAAACTTAAACATCACTTTTGATTATGAAAAATACAGAGCAGGAACAAGAGCTTGGAACTTAACATTTTTCCACGGAAGTGCTGTTAATCCAACTACTGCAGATACTGGAGGAGATCAAGCTTATGCGGTTGATGGAGCGAATGCTGTTGTCAATCCTCCAACAACTATTAGTAAAACGGTTTCGTTATCAGGCTTGTCTATCGCTAACGGAACAGATTATTATATTAAATGGACCAGCACTGGTTTAGCAGGTGCTACCAATTCTCAAGGTATTGCTTTAGATAATTTTAGCATTACCGCTTCAGCTGCTACACCAGTTATTTCAACTACTGGTACACTTGCTGCTGTAAATACAACATACGGTTCGGCTTCGGCTTCACCAACATCTTTTAATGTTTCGGGTGCTAATATGAGTGCTGGAATTTTAGTAACGCCTCCAGCGGGATATCAAGTTTCTTTGGCTTCTGGCTCAGGATACGGTGCAACTGTTACTGTTGGAACATCTGGAACCATTGCTTCAACGCTGGTTTATGTGCGTTTATCTTCAGCTGCCACAGTAGCGGGTTCGCCTTACAGTGGTAACATTGTTTTATCGAGTACAGGAGCTACTTCAGTAAATGTGGCTACGGTTTCAAGTACCGTTTCTACAAAGGCTTTAACTATTTCAGGAATTGCTGCAAACAACAAACTTTTTGATGGAAATACAGATGCAACTTTAAATGGTACTGCCTCTTTAGTTGGTGTTGTCAATAGCGACGTAGTTACTTTAGGAGGAACTCCTGTAGCTACTTTTGCTTCTAGCGCTGCTGCAACTGGAATTGCTGTTTCAGTAACTGGTTACACTATTAGTGGAGCTGGAGCTGGAAATTATTCTTTGACACAGCCTTCATTAACTGCTGACATAACAAGTTCACCATCCCCAGTGATTTCTAGTGCTTTAACTGCTTCTGCAGTTTATGGTACTCCAGCTGCGACGTATACAATTACAGCTACAGAAACACCAACTTCATATAACGCAACTGGTTTACCAGCTGGTTTAACGGTGAGTACTTCAACAGGAGAAATCACTGGTACGCCAACGGCTGCTCCAGGAACTTTTAATGTAACTATTTCTGCTACCAATGGTGGTGGAACTGGAAGCGCAACTTTAGTGTATACCATTTCTCCAAAAAACTTAACGGTGACTGGAGCTACTGCTAACAATAAAATATATGACAGAACTACAACAGCAACTATTTCAGGGTCTACTTTAGTAGGTGTTTTTGGTACTGATGTAGTTACATTATCAACAACTGGTACTTTTGCAAGTGCTATTGTTGCTAATGGAATTGCAGTAACTTCTACTCAAACTTTGGGTGGTGCTGATGCTGCAAAATATACCGTTACGTTACCAACAGGTTTAACAGGAAACATTACGCCATTGGCTTTAACAATTGCTACTCCAGTTGCCTCAAATAAAGTATTTGACGGAAATAACACAGCTACCATCACTGGAACATTGTCTGGAGTTATTTCACCAGATGTTGTTACACTTTCATTAAGCGGAACATTTGCAAGTACAGCTATTAGTACTGGTATTGCCGTAACATCAACCTCTACAATTAGTGGTGCTGATGCAGCCAACTACAGTTTGACACAACCAGTTGGTTTGAGTGCGAACATCACTGAACCACCTCTTTATGTAAATACTTTTACAGGTGCTTCAGCTTGTCCAACAAATGGGAATGTACCAACAGTTGCTTCTAATGCTACTGGTGCTGCTTTAACAAGAAATACAATTACTTGTAATGCAACAGCAAATGTATTCAATTCGACTACTTTAAATGTTACTTCTGTTCCAGCAAATTCTTCTTATATCGAATTTTCTGCTACTGCAAATGCTGGATATGTATTGAATGTAACTTCCTTGTCTTTCTTCAGACAAGCGAGTAACTCAGCGCCAAACCAATTGCAAGTGCGTTACAGTACTGACGGATTTGTTACATTCACGACTTGGTTTGCTCCAGATAGCCCAGCTGCTGGAACAGTTGCAACTTGGGATTTTCCAAACTTTACAACTGCTGCTGCAGGTACAGTTACTTTTAGAGTATATCCTTATGGAACAACACGTGCTGACTTAGGAAGTCCTGCAGTTGCTTCAGGAACATTCAGATTGGATGATGTAACCATTTACGGAACCGTTTCTGCAGTTCCTGCTATTGCAACAACAGGAACTTTAGCTGCTTTAACTTCGACGTACGGAACAGCTTCCTCTGAAACTTCTTTTAACGTTTCAGGAAACAATATGACTGCAGGTGTTTTAGTAACACCTCCAGCTGGATATGAAGTGTCAACAACTTCAGGTTCAGGTTTTGCTGCTACAGTTACTGTAGGTGCTGCCGGAGCTATTACTTCAACCCCAGTTTATGTTCGTCTTGCAGCTACTACTGCTGTTGGATCTTATGCTGGTAACATCGTTTTATCTAGTACAGGCGCTACTTCTGTGAATGTCGCTACTGTTTCAAGTACAGTTACTCCAATCACTTTAACTGTCACAGGTCTCACTGCTAACAACAAAAATTACGATGGAACTACTGCTGCAATTTTAAGCGGAACACCAACTTTATCAGGAGTTCTTGCTGGAGATATTTCTAATGTTATTTTAGGAGGGACTCCAGTAGCTACTTTTGCTACTTCAGCAGTTGGAACTGGTATCGCGGTAACTATTACAGGTTATACGATTTCAGGTTCGGCTTCTGGTAATTATACTTTGGCACAACCAACTGGATTAACTGCTGATATTATTGCAGTTCCAACGCCATCAATTTCAAGTGCTTTGACCGCTAGTGCTACATACGCATCAGCTGCTGCAACGTATACGATTACAGCAACTCAAAGCCCAACATCCTACAGTGCTACTGGTTTGCCAAACGGTCTGACTCTAAATGGGTCAACTGGAGAAATTACAGGAACACCAACTGTAGCTGGAATATTTAATGTAAGCATTTCAGCATCTAATATTTCTGGTGCTGGAATTGCTGCTACTTTGGTTTATACCATTACTCCAAAAGCGTTAACAATTACAGGTGCAACTGCTACTTCTAAAGTGTATGACCGAACAAATGCTGCTACGATTTCAGGTGCTACTTTGAACGGAATTGTTGGTGCGGATGTTGTAACAGTTTCGAATTCAGGAACTTTTGCTGCTGCTTCTGCAGGAACAGCAATTGCGGTAACTTCTACTCAAACCTTGAGTGGTGCTGATGCTTCTAAATATTCATTAACATTACCTGCAGGTTTAACGGCTGATATCACCCCAATAGGATTGACTATTACAAGTGCAGCTGCTCAAAACAAACCATATGATACAACCAATGTAGCTACTATTACAGGTACATTAACAGGAGTAATTGCTCCAGATGCAGTGACTTTAAATGGTACAGGTACTTTTGCAACTTCTGCGGTTGGAACTGGTATTGCGGTTACATCAACATCAACTTTAAGTGGTGCTGATGTAGCTAATTATTCTTTAACACAACCAACGGGTTTAACTGCTGATATAACTGCTGTGCCTACATTTACTTATGGTAACTTAGTAGTAGCAAGAGTAGGTACAGGAGCTGCTGCGCCAACTAGTGCTGCGAATCCTGTTTTCTTAAATGAATATACTACAACTGGTACTGCTGGTATTACTGTAGCATTACCTTCAACTACTACTGGAAGCATCAATAGAATTGTTGAAAGTGGTACTTCGAGTTCAGAAGCGCAATTGGCATTGTCAACGGATGGTCAGTATTTGACTGTTGGTGGATATGATGCTGTGGTTGGACAAACTTCTGTAGGTAGTACTGCTGGAATTCCAAGAGTAATTGCTCGTGTGAATAGTGCTGGTGCAATTGCAACTAGTGTGATGCCAAGTACAATTCACTCGGGTGGATTTAGATCGGTTGTTACAACAGATGGGTCTCGTTATTGGACGGCTGGAAATGGAGTAGGAGTTACTTCCTTACTTCACCAAGGCAATACCACTGCGGTAACACCAACTACAATCTCCTCAACTGTAACCAATCTTAGAACAGTTAATATCTTCAATAATCAATTGTACTTTAGTACAGGTTCAGGTACTACTGGTATTTACACAGTAGGTGCAGGAATTCCGACTACAACAGGTCAAACAAGTGTTATCAATATTCCTCAAGCAGGTTTGTATGCTTATCAAATGGTAAACAGAGGTGGCTCAAATTGGAACTGTTATGGTGTAACTGATACTGCTATTGGAATTTACAAATGGTCTTCAACAGATAACGGAGCAACATGGATCGCGAGAGGAAGTGTTTCAAATGTGCTACCAATCTACGGTATAACTGCTGCAAACAATGGAACGAGCGTAGACTTATACGCGACTACAGTTTCTTCTATCTTGAAATTGACAGATGCAACTGCATTTAATGCAGCCATTGCAGGTACCATTTCAACCATTGTTACCGCTCCAACCAATACGTTCTTTAGAGGTATTGCTTTTGCTCCAATTTCTGCAACTGCGCCACTAATTGTAACTACAGGTTCACCAGCAAATGTTGATACAACCTATGGAACTGCTTCTGCAACGCCTGGTACCTTTACAGTATCAGGAAATAATTTAACTACTAATATTGTCTTAACTGCTCCTGCAGGATTTGAAATTTCACAAGATGGAACTTCATTTGCAACAACGCAAACGTTGATACAAACTTCAGGTGCTGTTGCTTCAACTACGATTTACGTTCGATTGGCTGCAACTACTTTAGCCGGAACGTATTCAGGAAATATTACTTGTGTTTCTTCTCCAGCTACTAGTGTTAATGTGGCTACAACTGCTAGTACAGTTAGTCCATTAGCACTTACTACTACAGGTGCCGTTGCTGACAATAAAATATACGATAGAACAACGACTGCTACTATTTCTAGTGCGGTTCTTTCAAGCACTGTAAATGGTGATGTAATCACTGTTTCTGGTAGTGGATCATTTGATGATTTTAATGTAGGAACTGCGAAACCAGTTACTGCTGCATTAACATTAAGCGGAACAAACGCTTCTAGTTATACACTTACGCAACCAACAGGATTAACTGCTGACATCACTGCAAAAGATTTGACAATAGCAGGTGCAACCGCAAACAACAAGGTCTATGACGGAAATACAAGCGCTACACTTTCAGGCACATTAACAGGAGTAATAGCTCCAGATGATGTGAGTTTGAATGCTAGTGCTTTCTTTGACAGCGCTACTATTGGAATTACTATTCCAGTAACTTCAACTTCAACACTTTCAGGTGCTGATGTTGCTAATTATAATTTAATTGATGCCACTAGTTTAACAGCCGATATCACTGCAAAACAATTAACTGTTGCAAGTGCGACTGCTCAAAACAAAGTTTTTGATGGAAATACAAACGCAATAATTACAGGAACATTGGTTGGAGTAGTTGCTCCAGATGATGTAACTTTTGTTGGAACAGGTACTTTTGCTACTTCAGCGGTTGGTGTTGGTATTTCAGTAACTTCTACAAGTACAATTGTTGGAGATACATCCAATTATACTTTAACGCAACCAGCAGGTTTAACAGCTAATATTACCGCTGCTCCATTAGTGCCTCAAACCATTACTTTCAATTCTTTAGCGGATGTAGAGTACGGAAGCGGAACATTCAATTTATCAGCTACTTCTGATTCAGGTTTAACGGTAAGTTATTCAAGTTCCAATACAGCTGTTGCGACAGTTTTAGGAAATGTAGTTACTATAGTGGGTGTTGGTTCAACAACCATTACAGCTACTCAATCTGGAGATGCAATTTATGATGCTGCTACACCAGTGGATCAAAACTTAAATGTAACGCCAAAAACACTTACTGTTACTGCTACAGCTGATAACAAAGTGTATGATGGAACAACTAGTGCAACTATCACTGGAACTTTAAATGGAGTTGTAGGTGCTGATAATGTAACTTTCAATGGTCTTGGTCTCTTTGAAACTTTTGATGTTGGAGCAGTAATTAATGTTTTCTCATTTTCAACATTAGGAGGAACAAATGCTGCAAATTACACATTAACACAACCTACAAGTTTAACAGCTAATATCACACCGAAAGATGTATCAGTCATTGGCGCAATCGCTACTACTAAAATATACGATGGTACTACAGCTGCAACAATTAATGGTTCAACTTTAATTGGCGTTATTGGTTCAGATGATGTAACAGTAGTTGGAACAGGAATTTTTGCTACTAAAAATGTAGGAACAGCCATTGCTGTAACAGCAACTTTAACTTTAGCGGGAAGTCAAGCTCTAAATTATACTTTATTGGCACAGCCAGCCGGTTTGACTGCGAATATCACTACTAAAGCGATAACTATTTCTGGATTAACAGGAACAACAAAAGTTTATGACAGAACAACTACTGCTACAGTAAGTGGAACTGCTACTTTAGTAGGAGTTATAAGTCCAGATGATGTGTCTTTTTCTGGAACTCCAGTAATTGCATTTGCTACGGCTAGTGCAGGAACTGCCAAACCATTATCTATATCTGGATATACAATTTCTGGTGTTGATGCTACAAATTATACGTTAACACAACCAACAGGAATTACTGCCGATATTACTCCAGCTACGTTAACACTTACGGCAGTTTCGGCATTAAACAAACCATTTGATGGAAATACGAATGCCATTATAAACGGACTTTTAGTAGGTATCATAACGCCTGATGTAGTTACTTTGAGCGGAACGGGAACTTTTGCTTCTTCTGCAATCGGAACAGGAATCGCTGTAACCTCTACATCAACTCTTGGTGGAGCTGCTGCTGCGAATTATACCTTAACGCAACCAACAGGTTTAACGGCTAATATTACTCAAGCAGCTACTGTGTTTGCTGTGGGTGATTTATCTATTATTGGTTTCCAATTTAATACACCGGATAGTTTCAACTTTGCAACTTGGGTTGACATCACAGAAGGAACTTTAGTTAAATTTACTGACAATGCATTTTTATCTAACAATTCAGCAAATCTAGCTAACAATGCTAGAGGAAGTGAAAACTTTATCATCTGGAAAAATAATACAGGTGCAACTATTCCAGCGGGAACTGTAATTAGTATTTCAGATAATACTTCTGCTGGAATTACAAGTCAAGGAACTATTGTTTCAGGAAACTTAAGCGGATTGTCTGGAGGAGGTGATAATATTTTTGCTTATCAAGGTCCTGCTACTTCTGGTGCATTCCCTGATTTTGCCTCTGTTGCAGCGACAACAACTTTCAACGGTACCGTTCTTTTTGGATTGTATGCGCAAGGTACTAGTACTGCTACAACTTGGCAAACAACAGGAGTTGGTACAACAACCAATTCTTATTTACCGTCTGAATTATCAGCTTCAACAAGTAATATTGCTTTAGCTAGTAATGCTACTAGAGGTCAATATACTGGTTTGAGAAATAACCAATTGACTTACAGTGCCTACAAAGCTCAAGTAACCAATCCTGCCAACTGGACTACTGCTTCTGGTGCCGGAGTAATTACCATGGATCTTACGTCATTTACTTTAATGTCTCCTGCTGCGATTACTGCAACTGGAACATTATCAGCGGTCGACACCGTATACGGAACTGCTTCTGCAACACCAACTACATTTACAGTTTCTGGTGCAGACTTAGAAAGCAACTTGGTATTAACTGCTCCAGCTGGATTTGAAATTTCTCAAGATGGTATTGCTTATGCTACTACTCAAACTTTCATTCCGTCAAGCGGAACAGTTGCGTCAACAACAATTTATGCTCGTTTGGCTGCAACTACAGTTGCTGGAACGTATTCAGGAAACATCACTTGCGTTTCTTCCCCAGCGGCTACTGTGAATGTGGCTACTGTAGCAAGTACAGTTAGTCCATTAGCGATTACCACCACAGGTGCTGTTGCTAACAACAAAGTGTATGACAAAACAACTGCTGCAACTATTTCAGGAGCAACTGCTGTTGGTACTGTAAATGGTGATGTAATTACTATTTCTGGTGGTGGTACATTTGCTTCTGTTACTACTGGAACTGCTATTGCGGTAACTCCAGCGTTAACTTTAAGCGGAACAAACGCTACTAGTTATACCTTAACACAACCAACCGGTTTATTAGCAGACATCACTCCAAAAGCATTGACTATTGGAATTGCTGCTGCATCAAACAAACTTTTCGATGGTAACACAGATGCTATTGTTACTGGAACATTGGCAGGAGTTATTGCTCCAGATGATGTCACTTTTAACGGAACTGGTACATTTGCTAGTGCTGCTGTAGGAACTGGAATTGCTGTAACATCAACTTCTACGTTAAGTGGAGTAGATGCTGGTAATTATTCGCTAACACAACCTACTGGTTTAATGGCTAACATTACTGCTGCGCCTTTATTACCACAAACAATTACATTCAATGCTTTAGCGAATGTGGTTTATGGTGCTGCTAATTTCAACTTGACTGCTACTGCAACTTCAGGTTTGACAGTAAGTTATATCAGTTCAGATACTAACGTTGCTACTGTTTTAGGAAATGTAGTAACCATTGTAGGTGTTGGAACTACGACCATTACAGCTTCACAATCAGGAGATGGAACATATGATGCTGCGCCAGTAGTAAACCAAACATTAACGGTTACTCCAAAAGCACTTACTGTTACAGCTACTGCTAACAATAAAGTGTATGACAGAAATACTACGGCAACTATTACAGGTACTTTAGTAGGTGTTGTAGGTTTAGATGTAGTTACATTTAATGGTACAGGAACTTTCGCTACAGCAAATGCTGGAACCGGAATTGCTGTAACGTCTACATCTACTATAAGTGGTGCAAATGCTGGAAATTACACATTAACACAACCAACTGGTTTAACAGCTGATATTACTCCAAAAGCATTGACTATTTCTAGTGCTGCTGCTTCAAACAAAGTATTTGATGGTAATACTGCTGCAGTTATTACAGGAACTTTAACTGGAATTATTTCTCCAGATGTTGTAACGTTGGTAGGAACAGGAACATTTGCTACTTCAGCAGTTGGAACTGGAATCGCGGTAACGTCTACATCTACATTAAGTGGAGCTGCTGCTGCAAATTATTCATTAACGCAACCAACAGGATTGACAGCAAATATTACGGCTGCTCCTACGGTTTTTGCTGTGGGTGATATTTCGATTATCGGTTTCCAATGGAATACTCCTGATTCTTTCTCATTTGCAACTTGGGTTGATATTAATCCAAATACGTACATTAAGTTTACAGACAACGCATTCTTAAGCGCAGGTTCTGCTAATGCTACCAACAATGGTAGAGGTGGTGAGAATTTTGTAATATGGAGAAACAATGGAGCTATTATTCCTGCAGGATCAGTAATTACTATTCAAGATAATACTACGGCTGCAATCACCAATAACGGAACTATCGTTTCTGGAAACTTAAATGGTTTATCTGCAGCTGGGGACAATATCTTTGCTTTTCAAGGCGCAGCTACTTCGGGCATAAATCCTGATTGGAGTACGAATACAAACCCAACAACGTTCAACGGAACAGTTGTATTCGGATTGTACGCACAAGGAACTTCTGCTACTACATCTTGGATAACAACAGGAATTGCTACTACTAACAATTCTTACTTGCCATCTCAGTTGAATGTTGCTAATGGAAACATTGCTATAGGAAGTTTATCTTCAAGAGGTCAGTATACTGGATCAAGAAACAATCAAGTTACCTTAAATGCTTACAAAGCTTTAGTAACGAATCCAGCAAACTGGTCAACAGGAGCAGGAGCAGGAACGTTAACTTTAAATACAACAAGCTTTACGTTAGCAACGGCGCCAACGGCATCAGTTATTTCAGGTACAGCTACAATTTGCGCTGGAAACACTAGTAACTTAAGTGTAACTGTAACAGGTGGAACTTCTCCTTATACAGTTGTTTATTCAAATGGCACTACTAACTTTACGGTTAACAATTATGTAAGTGCCTCTAATATTGCAGTTACTCCTGCAAGCACAACTACGTATACTATTGTTTCGATTACAGATGCAAATACTTTATTAGGCACTGGTAATGCTGGTTCGGCTTTAATTACAGTAAATACGCCAACAACATGGTATCAAGATTTTGATGGTGATACTTTTGGTAATCCATTAGTGTCTCAAATGGCTTGTTCACAACCTTCGGGCTATGTTGCTAACAACACCGATTGTAATGATACTGCATTCAGTGCAACCAATTCTTGTAGCTCTATTGTAAACCTTAAATTATTTGTTGAAGGTTATTATACTGGATCAGGTATGGCTTCTGTTGTATCAAATCAGGCTGGTGGTAGTTCTACCGATGTAGAAATGGTTACTGTTGAATTATTCGATGCTACTTTAGCTCTAGTAACTTCAACTACTGCTATGCTACATACCGATGGTACACTTCAAGGGGTATTCACAACTTCTCCAAGTGGTTCCTACTATGTTGCCGTAAGAGGATCTAACTCAATCAGAACATGGAGTGCTGCTACACAAACAGTAG
>CALQAH020000051.1 GCA_943328505.2 Rhizobium sp. Q54
CGGTAAGCATAGCACATTGCTTTCTCCACCGCATTTTTTGCAACTGTCCAAACGTTTTTACGACGACCAAAGAATCCTTTGGCTTGCTTCATTATCTTTTTTCTTCTTGCTCTTTTAGCAACTGAATTTACTGATCTTGGCATAATTTTTCTGTTTTTTTGTAGCAGGCGTCCCGAATTGAATCAAGGGAACTTAAAGGCCATACTCCAAGGTTATTAAATAATTTTTAACCTAAAGAATTTTTTTTATTAATTGACAATTTGCAATTGTCGATTAGATAATTCTTAATTGTTGTTTAATACTTTTCTCATCTGTTTTGTGAACTAGCGCTGAGTGTGTCAAAGCTAATTTACGTTTTTTAGATTTTTTAGTCAAGATGTGACTTTTAAAAGCATGTTTTCTCTTGATTTTTCCAGAGCCAGTTACTTTGAATCGCTTCTTAGCACTGGATTTTGTTTTCATTTTAGGCATTTTTTCCTAGTTTTTTAATTTATTCTTACTTACTATCTTTTAGTTCACAGTCTGATTTAAAGTTTAACAACTGAAAATTGCGACTACTAACTGTTTACTTCTTTTTCTTCGGAGCAATGAACATAATCATTCTCTTTCCTTCCAAAACTGGCATTGCTTCAACTTTACCATATTCTTCTAAATCTTGTGCTAAACGCAACAATAAGATTTGTCCTTGTTCTTTATAAATAATCGAACGACCTTTAAAGAAAACAAATGCTTTCAATTTGGATCCTTCTTTTAAGAACTTTTCCGAATTTTTTCTTTTAAACTCATAATCATGCTCATCAGTTTGTGGACCAAAACGAATTTCTTTTACAACAATTTGAGTAGATTTTGCTTTAAGCATTTTATCTCTCTTTTTTTGTTCGTAAATGAATTTCCCATAATCCATCAATTTGCAAACAGGAGGATCTGCATTAGGTGATATTTCCACCAAATCAACTTCAAATTGTTCGGCTAATCGTAATGCTTCAGTAAATTTGAAAACACCTGGCTCAATATTTTCGCCAACTAAACGGACTTCCGCTACGCCACGAATTAAATTGTTAATTCTGTGGGCTGCTGTTTTCTCTACTCGAGGTTGATAACCTCTGTTGCTTCTTATTGCTATGACTTTATAATTTTAATTAAACTTCGAATGTTTTTAATGTCTTTTTTATTTCTTCGTTCACAATTGAAGCAAATGCTTCAATTGAAATCGTACTATTTCCTTTTCCTTCTTGTCCGTGTCTACGAACAGAAATCGTTCCGTTTTTTTCTTCTTCTTCACCAACGATAAGCATGAACGGCATTTTTTGAACTTCAGCTTCTCTAATTTTCCTTCCAATTGTCTCGTTGCGGTTATCAATTAGGGCGCGAATTTCGTGATTTTCTAGCAATTCTAAAACTTTTTTCGCATAATTTTCATATTTTTCACTCAAACATAATATTATTGCCTGTTCAGGCATCAACCAAAGCGGGAAATTTCCAGCCGTGTGTTCCAGTAAAATAGCGATAAATCGTTCCATCGAACCAAAAGGTGCACGGTGAATCATTACGGGTCTGTGTAATTTATCATCTGCGCCTTTGTAAGTTAATTCGAAGCGCTCCGGTAAGTTATAATCTACTTGAATGGTTCCCAATTGCCATTGTCTTCCCAGCGCATCTTTCACCATGAAATCCAATTTTGGACCATAGAAAGCCGCTTCGCCACTTTCAATCACATAATTTAGTCCTTTATCTCTTGCAGCACTAATGATAGCGTTTTCTGCTTTCTCCCAATTTTCAACACTTCCAATATATTTATCAGGATTATCTAAGTCGCGAACAGAAACCTGAGCGGTGAAGTTTTCAAACCCCAACGAACCAAAAACATAAAGTACTAAATCAATCACTTTTTTGAATTCTGCATCCAATTGATCTGGTGTACAAAAAATATGCGCATCGTCTTGGGTAAATCCTCTAACTCGCGTTAATCCGTGTAATTCTCCACTTTGTTCGTAACGATATACAGTTCCAAATTCGGCATAACGTTTTGGTAAATCTTTGTAAGACCAAGGTCTAACATTGTAAATTTCGCAGTGATGAGGACAGTTCATAGGTTTTAATAAAAACGCTTCTCCTTCTGCGGGTGTGTGAATAGGTTGAAAACTATCTGCTCCATATTTTGCATAATGCCCAGAAGTTACATACAATTCTTTTTGACCAATATGAGGTGTAACTACCTGTTCATAACCCCCTTTTTTCTGTGCTTTTTTAAGAAACTGCTCTAATCTATCTCGAAGTGCTGCGCCTTTTGGCAACCACAATGGTAAACCTTGACCTACTTTTTGAGAAAAAGCAAACAACTCCAATTCTTTACCCAATTTTCTGTGGTCACGTCGTTTTGCTTCTTCGAGCAATTCAAGGTATTCTGTTAAATCCTTTTGCTTTGGAAACGAGATTCCATAAACACGGGTTAACTGTTTGTTCTTTTCATCACCGCGCCAATAGGCACCGGCAACACTCATAATTTTCATGGCTTTAATAATTCCAGTATTTGGAATATGACCACCACGACATAAATCGGTAAAAGTGGCATGATCACAAAAAGTAATCGTTCCATCTTCAAGATTGGAAATCAATTCTGTTTTGTATTCATTATTTTTATACATCTCCAATGCTTCAGCTTTAGAGACAGGACGCATTTTAAATTCGTGTTTTTCTCTAGAAACTTCTAGAATTCTATCTTCAATGGCTTTGAAATCGCTATCGGTAATTTTTTTATCACCGAAATCAACATCGTAATAAAATCCATTTTCAATGGCTGGTCCAAGCGTTAATTTAATGCCAGAATACTTTTCTTCTAAAACTTGTGCCATAACATGAGAAGTAGAATGCCAAAAAGCTTTCTTCCCATCTTTATCATTCCAAGTGAATAAAACAAGCGAACCATCGGTGGTTAATTCCGTTGAAGTCTCAATAGTTGTTCCATTGAAAGCAGCAGAAATTACATTTCTAGCTAATCCTTCACTAATGCTTAGGGCAACATCCATAGGCGTTGATGCCTTTGCAAACTCTTTAACCGAACCGTCTGGTAGTGTAATCTTTATCATTCCTTAAAATTTATGGAATGCAAATATAGGAGTTTACAAAAAAAGATGCAATATATATAAGCAGAATAGCCAAAAAGATATTTTTTAAAGCGAAATTATTTCTTAAATGTTTGTAATAAATCGTATTTATAAGCTTTTAATCTTTGTAATTTTGTAAAATAAATTTGTGATAATGAACATTCCTCAATCCAAAAATCCTAGAATTGTAATTATCGGCGGTGGATTTGCAGGTATTGCCTTAGCCAAAAAACTTAGGAACAAAAAGGTACAAGTTGTACTTCTTGACAAGCACAATTACCACACTTTCCAACCGCTTTTATATCAAGTTGCCACTGGTGGATTAGAAGCAGGTTCAATTGCGTATCCCATTCGAAAAGTAATTCAAGAATACAAAGATTTTTATTTCAGGCTAACTGCTGTAAAAGAAATTGATACAGTAAACCAAAAAGTAATTGCTGAAATTGGAGATTTGCATTATGATTATTTGGTCATAGCGACAGGTTCCAAAACCAATTATTTTGGCAACAAGGAAATTGAACGCAATGCAATGTCTATGAAAACCATTCCGCAATCACTCAACATCCGAAGTTTGATTTTAGAAAATTTTGAACAGGCCGTTTTAACGAAAGATGTTTCGGAAAGAAATACACTCATAAACTTTGTTCTTGTTGGTGGTGGGCCAACAGGAGTTGAACTTGCAGGCGCTCTGGCCGAAATGAAAAAGGCCATTCTTCAAAAAGATTATCCCGATTTAGATATAACTAAAATGGAAATCAATCTAGTACAAAGTGGTGATCGGATTTTAAATACTATGAGTGAAAAATCATCCCTTGCTGCTGAAAAATTCTTAGTAAAATTGGGTGTAAAAATTTGGAAAAATGTTCGTGTGACCAATTACGATGGAAAAACAATCACAACCAATTCTGATTTAACTTTTGAAACAGCTACCGTTATTTGGACAGCAGGTGTTCAAGGCGCAAAAATTGCTGGTTTGGATGGAAAATCGATGGTTGAAAAAGTGGAGCGAATTCGTGTAAATAAATACAATCAAGTTGCTGGTTACGATACTATTTTTGCTATTGGAGATATTGCTTCCATGGAAACGGAATTATATCCTCAGGGTCATCCTATGATGGCACAACCGGCTATACAACAAGGAAAATTGTTAGGAGAAAATCTTGTCAACTTATTAAATAATAAACCTTTGAAATCTTTTGAATACAAAGACTTAGGCGCTATGGCAACTATAGGTAGAAACCTTGCTGTTGTTGACTTACCTCAGTATCATTTTAGTGGTATTTTTGCTTGGTTTGTTTGGATGTTTGTGCATTTGTTTTCACTAATTGGGTTCAAAAACAAAGCGGTTGTTTTTCTCAATTGGGTTTACAATTACATTCGTTTTGATCGTGAGGGGAGATTAATTATCCGTCCATTTAAAAAGAAAAGTTTTACAACTTTTACAAGCGATGAAGTGTAAATATAGGTATGCAAAATGTAATTGGCTTATGTTTAATTATTTATAGTCTATTGTCTTTGGCATAATAATTCACCAACAAATCCACAAACTTGCTATAACTGTCAATACCATCTTCCTGCTGATTCATTTTTAAAAATTGATCATAAAAAGCATGAAATCCTTTGTCAATAAACGTATCGTATTGTTCCCAAAAAACATCACTTTCTTTATAATTGGCAATAATTCCAGGGTTAATTTTTGCTTTTAAAACTTTGAATTTAGCTTCGTCTTTCATGCCAATATTGGACATACAATAACGTAAAGCATTGCTATAAGCTGAATATTGAAAATACAAATCGTCATTTTTGATACTGGCTAAAAAACCAATAAAATTGCATTCGCTTTCACTTGCAAAACCAATCTGATGTGCCATTTCGTGACAAACTACATTGGGAAAACCATACATTGGTAATTTGTCATTAACTTGAGCTTCATTGGTAAACGGATTTAAATAACCACCAAAACCCATATAGGTTAACGGCAAACTTAACAACGATTTTTTGATACTTGGAAGCTGATAATTGAAAAAAGGATATTCTTTGGATAAATTATCATATCCATTTTGTGTCATCTTAAAAATAGTATCTTGTGAATAGGGATTAGTTACCTTTAGGTTTTTGTCTTTGGTAATTTCAAGTTGTAGGGCATTTGTTTTGGCAATTAATTTTAGAGTAAAATCAATTAATTCTTGTTTTGTATACGCTCTTTTAATAGCCATTTTTTCAAAAAGCGGTACTCGATAATAATTCATTGCCCAAAGAAAATGAAACAAGAAATAAGCAACGGAAATAAAACTTGTAATTTTTATTAGCTTGTCTTTCCATGTTGACTTCCAAGATTTTCTGTTTTTCCCAATGATAATTAAAAGATAAACTATCAGTATCCCATACAAAACATCGCCAACCGAGAAAGGAATTTTTCCCAATGTAGTTCGGGTGATTTTTGAAATAAAAACGTACAAGCCATTGCTGTAAAATTGCTCGACAACTTCCGGAAAGAAAGCAATAATTTTCAAAAAAATAATTTGAAATACTAAAAATAAAGGAAGGATGTATTTGCGTTTCACGTCAAAAAATTAAAATGTAAATATAATGACAATATCAATTCGTAAAGAAATTAAACTTTGTAACTTTGGGGCTCTTTAACTTTGAAACTTTAAAAAAGGATGAGCCAAGAAATTAGAAACCTAGAACCAAAAGCACTCTGGAATAAATTTGCCGATTTAAATGCAGTACCACGACCTTCCAAAAAAGAAGAGCGTGTAATCGAATTCATGAAGGACTTTGGAAACAGTCTCGGATTGGAAACTTTTGAAGACGAAATCCGCAACGTGATTATCCGAAAACCAGCCACTGTTGGTATGGAAAATAGAAAAGCATTGGTGCTTCAAGGCCATTTAGATATGGTGCACCAAAAAAATGGCGATACTGTTTTTGATTTCGATAAGCAAGGCATCGATATGTATGTAGATGGCGATTGGGTTCGTGCTCGAGGCACTACACTTGGCGCCGATAACGGACTTGGAGTAGCAATGATTATGGCAATTCTTGAATCTAAAGAAATAAAACATCCTGCTATTGAAGCTTTGTTTACCATTGATGAAGAAACCGGAATGACAGGTGCTTTGAACTTAAAAGGTGGCGTGCTTCGGGGAGATATTCTATTAAATATGGACACCGAAGAAGACGATGAAATAGATATTGGTTGCGCAGGTGGAATTGATGTAACTGCTAATCGTTCGTATCACGAAGAAGAAACTCCCGAAGGTTCTGAAGGTTACACAATTACTGTAAAAGGATTGAATGGCGGACATTCAGGAATGGATATTCACAAAGGTTTGGGGAATGCCAACAAAATCATGAACCGTTTGTTATTCGACGGATTTGAAAATTTTGGTTTGCAAATCGCTGAAATTTCTGGAGGAAGTTTACGTAATGCAATTCCAAGAGAAAGTGTTGCGAAAGTCATTGTTGCAGGAATGTATGATGATGCTTTTGTGTTTGATATGCAAGAAATCATTGGTGATATCAAAACCGAATTCAAAACCATGGAGCCCAATTTGGCTATCGAAATTGTGAAAAGCGATGTGCCTAGTAAAGTAATGGATTTAGGTGTTCAAGAAGGTTTATTACGCTCTATTTATTCGGCCCATAATGGTGTTTACCGAATGTCTGCTGACATGGAAGATTTGGTGGAAACCTCTAATAATATTGCTCGTGTAATTGTAAAAGAGGGAGAAATTACAATTCAAAATTTAACGCGTTCTTCTGTGGAAACTTCCAAAATGGATTTGGCAAACGGTCTGCGTTCTGCTTATGAATTGTTTGGTTGTGAAGTTACTTTTGGAGGAAGTTATCCAGGTTGGACACCCAATGTAAAATCGGAAATTTTGGATTTATTAGTGAGCATCTACGAAAAACAAAACAACGAAAAACCAAAAGTAGTGGCTTGCCATGCCGGTTTAGAATGTGGAATTTTAGGAACTAATTATCCCGACATGGACATGATTTCGTTTGGACCAACCATTCACGGTGCTCACAGTCCAGATGAAAGAGCTTCGATAAAATCGTCTCAGAAATTTTGGAAATTTGTGTTGGAAATTTTAGAGAATATACCTGAAAAAAGCTAATGAATAGTGAGGTAATCTTGAAATGATCGTTATAATTCTCTATTTTTTCTTCAAAGGATAACTTTCACTACTTGGTTTTCCTTGTTGTATTCCAGATATTGTTGCTACTAAGTTATTAGCGTTTATCAATTTATAGACAATTTTTTGTGGGTAATCATGCTTTGGATTTTCAAAAATGAATTCCTTTGTAGTAGCTGTATTCAATTTGAAACTTACAGCTTTATTATTGTTTTGACCTTTTACAGTTGGGATATAATATAGTTCTTCTCCTTTTTGAGTAAGTTCAATACTTTCAGAGCTAATAGTATCTTTTCCTTTTATAAAATAACTATGTCCCACAAATGTGCTATCATCTTTCGACACCCAATTTTCGGATAAATTACCTTCTTCCATTTTGTTTTCCCAGTCGCCAAGAAGCCAATTCATTGTTGCCAATTTTTCATGCTTACCGGAATTTCCAGATTTGTTTTGGCAGGATACTAAACTAAAAATAAGGAATAGGGATGCAATTTTTAAGAAGTACTTGTTCATTTGAATTGAATTTATTGCTGTAAAAATAATTAATATTTACTATATAATAATGGCTAATTTGCATATCGTCAAAAATCTGAAATCTGAAATCTGAAATCTGCATTCTTTTTACTAAATTTGCACTCCGAACCGATAACGATTTTTGATGAAAATAAAAAAACGTAGTAAGGGGTTACTTCTGCCCTTGGGCAAAATATAAACTAGAAGAAATAAAGGATATAATAAAATGTTAGACAGATTACAATATGTAAAACAACGTTTCGATGAAATTTCAGACTTGATTATTCAACCTGATGTGATCAACGATCAAAAACGCTATGTTTTACTAAATCAAGAATACAAAGGACTTAAAGGCTTAATGGAAAAGCGTGATGAATACGTTTTGCTTGTGGCTAATATTGAAGAAGCCAACGAAATAATTGCCGATGGTTCTGATGCTGAAATGGTTGAAATGGCCAAAATGCAAATGGACGAAGCTAAAACGCGTTTGCCTGAATTGGAAGATGAAATTAAGTTTTTGCTAATTCCAAAAGATCCAGAAGACGCCAAGAATGTTATGGTGGAAGTTCGTGCTGGAACGGGTGGAGATGAAGCTTCAATTTTTGCGGGAGATCTGTTTAGAATGTACACTAAATATTGCGAAAGTAGAGGTTGGAGAACTTCAGTTGTAGATATGAACGAAGGAACTTCAGGCGGATTTAAAGAGGTGATTTTTGAAGTTACTGGTGAAGATGTATATGGAACTTTAAAGTTTGAAGCGGGCGTGCATCGTGTACAACGTGTACCTCAAACCGAAACACAAGGAAGAGTGCATACATCAGCGGCAACAGTAATGGTTTTACCAGAAGCTGAAGAATTTGACGTTCAAATTGATATGAACGATGTACGTGTGGATTTTTTCTGCTCGTCTGGTCCAGGAGGGCAATCTGTGAATACAACGAAATCAGCCGTTCGTTTGACACACATTCCATCGGGTTTGGTAGCTCAATGTCAGGATCAAAAATCACAACATAAGAATAAAGACAAAGCTTTAACGGTTTTACGTTCTCGTTTATACGAACAAGAACTAGCTAAAAAACAAGCGGAAGATGCTACAAAACGTACATCACAAGTGAGTTCTGGAGACCGTTCGGCTAAAATACGTACTTACAATTACGCTCAAGGTCGTGTAACCGACCACAGAATTGGAATGGATATTTTTGATATGGATGGCGTTATGAATGGTAAAATTCAGAAACTGGTTGATGAGCTTCAATTGGTCAACAATATGGAGAAATTAAAAGAAAGCGAAGTTTTCTAATAGAATATAGATGAAAGAAAATAGAACAAAGATGCCATCCTAAAATTTAGTGTGGCATTTTTTTAAGTATAGCAGACTTTGCGAAAAACTTTGCGAACTTTGCGGTTAAACCAACAACAATGACTACACAACAACTTGTTCAACAAATCAAAACCAAACAATCGTTTCTCTGTATTGGTTTGGACGTTGATTTGACAAAAATCCCACAATATTTATTGGAACTTGAAGACCCAATTTTCGAGTTCAATAAGGCGATAATCGATGCTACCCATGATTTGGTAGTTTCCTATAAACCCAACACGGCTTTCTATGAAGCGTTTGGAATAAAAGGTTGGATTTCTTTACAGAAAACCATCAATTATATCAACGAAAACCATCCTGAAATTTTCACTATTGCCGATGCAAAACGAGGCGATATTGGAAATACTTCAACGATGTATGCCAAAGCTTTTTTGGAAGATTTAAATTTTGACAGTGTAACTGTTGCTCCTTATATGGGAAAAGATTCGGTAGAACCGTTTTTAGCTTTTGAAAACAAGCACGCGATTCTATTGGCACTCACTTCCAATGAAGGGGCATTTGATTTTCAAACCAAAAACGCAGAAGGGAAAGAACTATACCAACTAGTTATTGAAACTTCCAAAACTTGGAAAAATTCACAAAATTTAATGTACGTTGTTGGAGCCACCAAAGCAGAGTATTTCGCCGAAATCAGAAAAATAGTTCCCGATAGTTTCTTGCTTGTTCCAGGAGTTGGAGCACAAGGAGGAAGTATTGCCGAAGTTTGTAAATATGGAATGAACGAAAACGTAGGTTTACTAATCAATTCTTCCCGTGGCATTATTTATGCTTCCAATGGAACTAATTTTGCTCAAAAGGCTCGGGAAGAAGCTTTGAAAATACAACAGGAGATGCAAGAAATTCTAAACACAAATTAGAACAAATTAAAACTTTGTGTATCTCTTGATTTCTCTGTGAAACAAATATGAAAACACTAACAGACCAACTCGCAACTATCCATATCTTTGAAACAACTCCAATAAGAATAGTTTCTGTAGTGCCATCGCAAACAGAATTGTTATATGATTTGGGTTTGGAAGAAAACATCGTTGGCATTACAAAATTCTGTGTGCATCCTTATCATTTCAAGTCTACAAAGAAAATAATTGGAGGTACAAAAAAAGTGCATTTCGAAAAAATACGCATGTTGCAACCAGATATTATTATTGCTAATAAAGAAGAAAACACTAAAGAAATAGTCGAACAATTATCTAAGATTTGTCCGGTATGGGTAACCGATATTGTTACTATTGAAGATAATTTTAAAATGATTTCGGACTTTGGGCAACTTTTTAATAAAAGAACCGAAGCTCAGAAATGGATTGATAAAATTGAGTTTGCACATCAAGATTTTATCAATTTTGTCAAAGACAAGCCAGTTCAAAAAGCGGCTTATTTCATTTGGGCAAATCCTTATATGGTGGCAGGAAATACTACTTTTATTAACGAAATGTTATGTTTAAATAAGTATGAGAATATTTATAAAGATAAAGGCCGTTACCCCGAAATTGAACTCAAAAATATCCGATTAGAAGGCGATCCTGATTTTGTATTTCTTTCCTCAGAACCCTTTCCTTTTAATGACGAACATGCTTTTGAAATAGGAAGATATACCCATCATGCAAAAACAGTTTTTGTGGATGGAGAGATGTTTTCTTGGTATGGAAGTAGGTTATTAAAAGCATTCGATTATTTTAAGAAATTGCATATAAGAATTGGTTAAATAAAAAAGTCATGCCTTTTGAGCATGACTTTAATTTTATAACTAACCTCAACCTAATAATAACTAACCAAATTATTACTCCACAAAGATAAGCTGTCTTTATTAGATTAAATGTTAAGGATATGTTATTCTTATGTCATTGATTTCTAAAAAATTAAGTAATAATTAACAGTTGCATTAGATTGTTAAGGTTTTTTATCCTGCATAGCAAAAACCTTTACCAATAATGGCGATGTTCTCGATTTTAAATCGGTTCTAATGCTTTTTTCTTCAACGGCAATCATCTTAAATACGCCTTCCAAAGCTTTGTTAGTAGTATAATCCGTTAAATCTGGATTTGCCTTTTCAACCATTGGAAGACTATTGTATTTTTTGATGATACTTGCCCAAACTTTATCGGCACCAACTTTGGCAAATGAATTTTTTATTACAGGATTAAATTTGGCATACAATGGAGTAGTAGTCGATGTTTGTAAATAGTTTGTAGCGGAACTTTCATTGCCCATTAGAATGTTTTTAGCATCAGTAAAACTTATGTTTTTTACTGCATCAACAAAAATTGGCGTCGATTCTTTTACAGCATCTTCAGCAGCACGATTCATCATCAAAAGTCCTTTATTAGCTAGTGAATTTAGTCCCATTTTTCGGAGTGCATTGTCTACTTTTTTTAATTCGGGTGGCAGTAAAATTTTCACCATTTCGTTTTTATAAAAACCATCGATAGCTTTTAATTTGCTAACTTGTTTGGCAATTCCATTGTTAAGCGCTTCTTTCAAACCGTTAGAAATATCAACATTGCCAATTGAAGAACTTGATGTTGGAAGGTCAACTGGAATAACTTTTTTGATTTCTTCTTTAACTTCATTTTTGATTTGATCCAAAATACTAATTTGAGCAAAACCTATCGAAGGGATTAAAAATAATAAGGCAATTTTTGTTTTCATATAATTTCTGTTTTTAAGCGACTAATCAAAAATGAAGCCAATAGTCTTTTTGACTTGTAGAATAAATTAAGAGAATAGTTTTTCCAATTTGTTTTTTTAAAATTAGAATCTAATTCCAAGTTAATTTTCTCAAAACTAGCTTATTTTTTTTAAAATAGTAATGCGGTAGAAATTTTTATGTTTTCTATTATTTAGGTACTACATTTTTTATTAATTCCGTAAATTGCGGGCTCAAAAATGTCAATTTCATAAAATGGAACCACAAATACCTTATATCCCTAAAAATAAAGTACGAATAGTAACTGCAGCCTCACTTTTTGATGGTCACGATGCTGCCATTAATATCATGCGAAGAATTATTCAAGCTACAGGCGTTGAAGTGATTCATTTGGGTCATGATAGAAGTGTTGAAGAAGTAGTAAATACTGCCATTCAAGAAGATGCCAATGCAATTGCCATGACATCCTATCAAGGTGGACACAATGAGTATTTTAAATACATGTATGATTTACTCAAAGAAAAAGGAGCTGGTCACATTAAGATTTTTGGTGGTGGTGGCGGTGTTATTTTGCCTTCTGAAATAGCTGAATTACAAGCTTACGGTATAACCAGAATCTATGCGCCAGACGATGGTCGTGCCATGGGATTACAAGGTATGATTAATGATTTGGTACAACAATCAGATTATCCAATTGGTGATAAATTAAATGGTGAACTAAAACATATCGAAGAAAAGAATCCAACAGCAATTGCGCGTTTGATTTCTGCCGCTGAGAATTTCCCTGAAATTGCAAAACCGGTTTTTGCGGACATTCACAAAAAAAATAGAGATTGCAGAACACCCGTTCTTGGAATTACTGGAACTGGTGGTTCTGGAAAATCGTCATTAGTGGATGAATTGGTTCGCCGATTTCTGATTGATTTCCCAGATAAAACAATTGGTTTAATTTCGGTTGATCCATCAAAAAGAAAAACAGGTGGCGCTTTACTTGGTGATAGAATTCGAATGAACGCTATCAATAATTCTAGAGTTTATATGCGTTCTTTGGCAACACGTCAATCTAATTTGGCTTTGTCAAAATACGTTGCAGAAGCCATTGAAGTTTTAAAAGCCGCAAAATACGATATTATTATACTCGAAACCTCTGGAATTGGACAATCCGATACCGAAATTATGGACCATTCTGACGTGTCCTTATATGTAATGACGCCCGAATTTGGCGCTGCAACCCAATTGGAAAAAATAGACATGCTGGATTTTGCCGATTTGGTTGCTTTAAATAAATTCGATAAACGTGGTGCATTGGATGCCATTAGAGATGTCAAAAAACAATACCAACGCAATCATAATTTGTGGGATGTAAATCCAGATGAAATGCCGGTTTTTGGAACCATTGCATCGCAGTTCAACGATCCAGGAATGAATACATTGTACAAAGCAATAATGGATAAAATTGTAGAAAAAACAAATTCTGATTTGAAATCTACTTTCCAAATTACACGTGAAATGAGCGAGAAAATATATGTTATTCCTCCTCATAGAACACGTTATTTATCTGAAATTGCTGAGAACAATAGAAAATACGATGAAACAGCTCTTTCTCAAGTAGAAGTTGCACAAAAGTTATACGGAATTTTCAAAACCATTGAAAGTGTCACTTCGTTAATTCCTTCCCTATCAAAAGCTGGTTTAGATGAAAATAGTTTGAAATCAAAAGACGAAAACAGCAATCAATTTTTAAGTCTTTTAATAAAAGAATTTGACCGAGTAAAAATGAATCTCGATCCTTACAATTGGGAAATAATACTCACTTGGGATGAAAAAGTTACTAAATATAAGAATCCTGTTTATTCCTTTAAAGTCCGTGACAAAGAAATAAAAATTGCTACTCACACCGAGAGTTTATCACATTCACAAATTCCAAAAGTTGCCTTGCCAAAATATCAAGCTTGGGGCGATGTTTTAAAATGGAACTTACAAGAAAATGTGCCAGGTGAATTTCCTTTTGCATCTGGATTGTATCCTTTTAAAAGAGAAGGAGAAGATCCATCTAGAATGTTCGCAGGAGAAGGTGGTCCAGAACGAACCAACAAACGTTTTCATTATGTTAGCGCAGGTTTACCAGCCAAACGCCTTTCGACAGCTTTTGATAGTGTAACATTATATGGTAACGATCCACACATTCGTCCAGATATTTATGGAAAAATAGGAAATGCAGGTGTTTCTATTTGCTGTTTAGACGATGCGAAAAAATTATATTCTGGTTTTGATTTGAGCCATCCTATGACATCAGTTTCGATGACTATTAATGGACCAGCACCTATGTTGTTGGGGTTTTTCATGAATGCAGCCATCGATCAAAATTGCGAAAAATATATCAAAGAGAATAATCTAGTAGGTGAAGTTGAAACAATAATCAACAAAATTTACAAGAAAAAAGGAACCACGCGTCCACATTATCAAGGCGATTTACCTGAAGGAAATAACGGTTTAGGTTTGATGCTTTTGGGAGTCACAGGCGATCAAGTTTTACCTGCTACTATTTATAAGGATATTAAAGTAAAAACCCTTGCGCAAGTTCGTGGTACCGTTCAAGCGGATATTTTAAAAGAGGATCAAGCACAAAATACGTGTATTTTCTCTACAGAATTTGCCTTACGATTAATGGGTGATGTTCAAGAATATTTTATCAAAGAAAATGTACGTAACTTTTATTCGGTTTCAATTTCAGGCTATCATATTGCCGAAGCTGGAGCGAATCCAATAACACAATTGGCGTTCACCCTTTCGAATGGTTTCACTTACGTCGAATACTATTTAAGTCGAGGGATGAACATCAACGATTTTGGACCAAACTTATCCTTCTTTTTTTCTAACGGAATCGATCCAGAATATGCAGTAATTGGTCGTGTGGCTCGAAAGATTTGGGCAAAAGCCATGAAAAATAAATATGGTGCCAACGAAAGAGCACAAATGTTGAAATACCATATTCAAACATCAGGTCGTTCGTTGCACGCTCAGGAAATTGACTTCAATGATATTCGTACGACATTACAAGCGCTATATGCAATTTATGACAATTGCAATTCGTTACATACCAATGCTTACGATGAAGCCATAACTACACCAACAGAAGAATCAGTGCGAAGAGCTATGGCAATTCAATTGATTATTAATAAAGAATTAGGCTTGGCTAAAAATGAAAATCCTATTCAAGGTTCTTTTATAATTGAAGAATTAACCGATTTAGTAGAAGCAGCAGTTTTAGCAGAATTTGACAGAATCACTGAACGCGGTGGCGTATTAGGCGCTATGGAAACCATGTACCAACGTTCCAAAATTCAAGAAGAAAGTTTGTATTATGAAACGTTGAAACACACTGGTGAATTTCCTATAATAGGAGTAAATACTTTTTTAAGCTCAAAAGGTTCGCCAACCGTAATTCCTGCTGAAGTTATTCGTGCTACCGAAGAAGAGAAACAATATCAAATAGATATGTTAACTAATTTGCATAAAACGAGTGCTGAAAAAGTTGCTGAACATATTAATATATTACAAGAAGCAGCCATTAAAAATGAAAACCTTTTTGAGTTATTAATGGATGCAACAAAATATTGTTCGTTAGGAGAAATAACTTCAGGACTATTTGAAGTCGGCGGACAGTATAGAAGAAATATGTAATTTAGAAATTATAATTTTGAATACACAAAAGACCTTTCAGAATTGGAGGGTCTTTTTTTAATGAATTTGATTATGACACCTCAAATAAAAACGTTCACTGCAACAAAACTAATTGGTAAAAACTTAACTTTCTCTTATTCCAATTATAGGATAGTAGATTTATGGAGTAACTTCATGCCAAGAAGAAAGGAAATTCAAAATGTAATTGGTTTCGATTTATATAATGTTCAAATAAACCCAATCAACTTCGATTTTAGTACTAACATGCCATTTGTAAAATGGGCTGCAGTTCCTGTTACATCTTTTGAATTTGTTCCAATAGAAATGGAAACATTAGAAATACCTGAAGGATTGTATGCTGTTTTTACAATTAAAGGCGATGCAGGTAATGCTCGAAAAACATTTGACTTTATTTTTAATGAATGGTTGCCAAATTCTGAATATGATATAGATAATCGGCCACATTTTGAAATTTTAGGAAGTAAATATATAAAAAATGACCCGTCATCAGAGGAAGAAGCTTGGATTCCAATAAAAAAATTAGATAAATAGTTACTTTTTAATTTGATTTAATAGCAGTATTTTTCTGATTATTACGTATCCATACATAAATAATACTAGAATACCTATTTATTTTACGATTAATGTTTGTTTTAGATTCAATGATGTCGTTTGTCGATAAAAAATGAAATTTTAACGAATTTTAGAATTTTTTTCTTACACTTAAAATAATGTTATTTACTTTTATGTCAAAATAATATTACAGCAGATTTTCGTTGTCTCCTTAGTAATTTATGGTTTGTAAAGTATTCTTTAATTAGAATTCTTTTTTGAATGTTAACTTCATTTTTTTGAAGTAAGTAGTAAGAATAAAAAGAAGATTTTCCCAAAGTCTACAAAATTTAGTTTTTCTAATGTAAATGGTATTAAACTTTTTTAATACATACTTTACTATGAAAACAAATTCAAGTTGTTGTCTTAATTGGACAAAAAATGTTTTTAAAAGCAGTAGAAGTAGCGTCAATAGTTTTTTGATGTTGCTTTTTTTTATGCTTTGTTTTGTGAGTGGTGCCTCTGCTCAACAACCTTCTTGTAACTTAAGAGGAAATTTAGAGGCTAGATTTAGTCGAAGTGGCGGGGATCAAGTTACTGTTATTTCAGAAGTTGTGAAAGCAGCACCTGGAGCTGTCTACAATTGGTCTTTCAAAACGAATGACACAAACGCTTCGATTGTGTCTGGAAACGGAACTCCCAACCTTATTGTAAAGTCGGGTAAACGAAAAGGTGGTTACACTGTGCAACTTACAGTTACCAATCCTTCTACACCAACATTAACAGGAAAGTCCTGCACATGTACTAAATCTGTCTCTGTACAGAATACACCCTAAATTAATTAGAATAGATTAAGCAGACTATTTTATCTTTTTTATTAACTCATTTTTTTAATAATTAAAAATACAATTATGAAAATTTTTACTAAAAATTGCGAACAAACAGAAACGGAAGGATTCTGTTATAGTTTGTTCGAAAAAGTCAAAAACAACACGAAGCTTTTGTTTTCAATGTTGTTATTTTTTGGCTTATTACAAGGTGCGTTTGCCCAAGGTACTTTGGTGCCTGCTTGTAATATTGGAGGCCCTCTTGAAGCATGTGCTGTTCCAGCTGGCTTTGCGGATACCTCCGGCGATATAACAATTACTATTGAAGTTGCACGAAGTGGAGCTGGGGCTACATTGACCCCGTTTCTGCCTGGTCCTCTTAATACTTCAGGAGCAATAATTAGAAGTATCAGTGCTCCAAATTATGTTATTGGATTGAATAAAACATTTCAAACATTAATTATTTATCCTGGTAACACAGGATCTGCATTTAACATCGAGTTAAATGTAATCAATAATCAAAGTGTCCCAGCGACTACATGTGAATGTAGTAAATCAGTATCGGTTTCAGTAGTAGCTGCTGATTCAAGTTATTTGCCAATTACCTGTTTTGGTCAACTTACTACGCTTACAGCAGTAGGAAATCTTTCAGATCAAAGCGCATATACTTATACACTTAATCCAGGAAATATTACAAATACAACTGGTATATTCCCTAACCTTCCTGGAAGCGTTGCGGGAATCCTTTATACCGTAACAGTAGTTTCAGCAGAAGGTTGCGTTACAACAACATCTCAAACAATTACTCAACCAGCGTTTAATCCAGTTGTATTAAATTGCCCAACAGATAGAACGGAGCTAGCTTGTCAAACACAAACTGCCATTAATGCTGCATTTAATGCATGGCTAAATTCATTTAGTTATACTGGAGGAACAAACTCAGTTTTAACAAGAACACCTTCTACACCAAATGCTCCACTAGCTTGTGGAGGATCTACAGAAGTAAGATGGGATGTAACAGACGAATGTGGTCAAACACAAACCTGTGTTAGAACTTTCACAGTAACATCAGCGCCAGCTGTTGAGATATCAGCGCCAGCAAATAGTTCAGCAAGCGCGTGTACTTATGCAGATCAAGATGCAGTTAATGCAGCATTTGCAACATGGTTAGCAGGATTTAATGTAAGTGGAGGATGTGATCCAAGCGGAAGCTACGGAGAAGTATCAGCACCAAACGCATGTGGAGGAGAAGTATCAGTGACTTATACCGTAACTGATAAATGTTACCAAACGCAAATAAGAACAAGAACTTTCACAGTAACATCAGCGCCAGCGGTTGAAATAGCTGCGCCAGCAAATAGTTCAGCAAGCGCGTGTACTTATGCAGATCAA
>CALQAH020000052.1 GCA_943328505.2 Rhizobium sp. Q54
AATCTTCTAAATGTTTTGCATTCGAAAATGTTAATCTTGCATTTTGTTCTGAATTTCTCAGGTTAGTTAGGTAGGTATTAACCTCCAAAATTCCAGAGTTATCAACACTCAGACTTAATTCTTGTGCGGAAATATTTCCACAATTTAACGCGAATAGCATTAAAAAAAATAGTTTTTTAATCATAGGTTTGTGAATTGTATTAAACAAAGAGGCCTTGTTTAATAGGTTAATTAAAATTTTTGGGCTTTCATTTTTCATAATAAACAATATTTAATAATTTATTAATTCAAAATGTCAATAATTTATAATCGAAAGTTATTAACATTTTCCCTACAAATTTATGTTTTATATATTCTTACTGAAATTTTACTCTATAACTAACCCATAAACTCGTTGAAAAGTCAATTTTAAAGAATATACTGCTTTTTAACGATGATTATTGTACATATAACCCTTTTTAAAGAGGATAAACATACCCAAACGACCTAAGGACTACTTTTTTTGTTAAATTTTCGGAATACTAAAAGTCTTGTAAATCTTTCCTACAAGTACATTTCGTCTTTACACAATAAATGATTACATTAGCTATCTGTAGAAAAAACCACTAATTATGAAAAAACTATTTCTTATTAGACATGCAAAATCTAGTTGGCAAGCTCCTTTACGAGATTATGATAGGCCTTTAATGAAAAGTGGTATTCATGATGCTCATTTGGTTTCTACAAATATTCTCAACGATATCCCAAAAACGTATTTAATGTGGAGTAGTGCAGCGAAAAGAGCTTCAGAAACTGCAATTATTTTTGCTCAGAATATTTCATATCCAATTGAAAGTATTGTTTTTAAAGAAGAATTATACACTTTTGATGAAAGCAAATTGGAGCAAATTATCAAATCATGTCCTAATGATTATGATAACTTAATTCTTTTTGGCCATAATGAAGCAATTACAAATTTTGTCAATAAATTTGGCAATATTTTAATAGATAATGTTACTACTTCTGGATTTGTTTCCATTAATTTTGAGACCAATAATTGGAACACTATTGAAAATGGAAAAACAATTAAAATAATTTTCCCAAGAGATTTAAAATAAATATGAGTACAGATAAAAACTATAAATATATTGACCGTGAAAAAAGTTGGCTAGCTTTTAACGCGAGAGTATTGCAAGAAGCTGCGGATAATGCAGTTCCGTTATTAGAACGACTACGTTTTTTAGGAATTTTTTCCAATAATTTAGATGAATTTTTTAGAGTTCGATTTGCCGCGATTCGTCGTTTAAGCTTAACAGGTGAGACTGGTGAAAAAATTTTAGGAGGTATTTCTGCACAACAACTCGTAAAAGACATTACCGAAATTGTTATTAAACTTCAAGCAGACAGCATGAAGATATTAGTTGATATTGAAAAAGAACTCGAAAAGGAAAATATCATTATCATTAACGAAACGCAAATCTCATCGGATCAAGAAAATTTTATCAAAGACTTTTTTATACAAAAGGTGAGTCCAGAATTGGTTACCATTATCTTAAATGACTTAGCTGAATTTCCTTTATTAAAAGATACTTCTGGTTATTTGGCTATTAAGTTAGTAATGAAATCCGAAGTAAAACCTAAAATGTTGGGTTTAGTAAAGCCAAAACATGAGATTCGTTACGCAATTATTGAAATGCCTAAAAACATTAATAGAGTTGTTGTTCTTCCATCTAAAGAAGGGAAACAATATCTTATACTGTTGGATGATGTTATTCGTTATAATTTAAGTAGTATCTTCAATATTTTTGATTACGAAAGAATTTCAGCACACATGATCAAAATTACTCGAGATGCACAACTTGATATTGATAGTGATTTAAGTAAGAGCATGTTAGAAAAAATAGCCACTTCTGTAAAAGATAGAAGAATTGGAGAGCCAGTTCGTTTTGTTTACGATAAAACTATCGATAAAGACACGCTCAAATTCTTTTTGACAAAAATGGGAATCGATGCTTCAGATAGTATTATTCCTGGTGGTCGATATCATAATCGTCGGGATTATATGAATTTTCCAAATCTTGATAGAAATGATTTATTATACCAACCAAAAATTCCAATTCCAATAGATGGTTTATCTTTAGATGGTAGTATTCTCAATAAAATTGCCAAAAAAGACTATTTAATTTATGCACCTTATCAATCCTTTTCTTACATCATTAAATTTTTGAGAGAAGCGGCACTTGATCCAAAAGTGACCTCTATTAAAATCACATTATATCGTTTAGCAAAAAACTCTCAAATTATTAGCTCTCTTATAAATGCCGTAAAAAATGGTAAAAAAGTAACGGTACAAATTGAGTTGCAAGCACGGTTTGATGAAGCCAGTAATATCTTTTATGCAGAGCAAATGCAACAAGAAGGGATTGAACTTATTTTTGGTATCAAAGGTTTAAAAGTACACAGTAAAATATGTGTTGTTGATAGAATCGAGGATGGAAAGTTAAAACGATATGGTGTAATTTCAACAGGAAATTTTAATGAATCCACTGCTAGAATTTATACTGATGTTACTTTGTTTACCAGTCATCAACAAATTTTAAAAGATGTTTCTAAAGTTTTCGATTTCTTTGATGTGAATTATAGAATCCATCGTTACAAACATTTAATTGTTTCACCACATTATACAAGGTCAAAGTTTTATAAATTAATTGATCGAGAAATTCTTAATGCAAAAACGGGAAGACCAGCCTATATAAAACTCAAAATGAATAGTTTGTCCGATTTTGCTATGATTGATAAATTATACGATGCTAGTAACGATGGAGTTAAAATTCAATTGCAAATTAGAGGAATTTGTTCTTTAATTCCAGGCGTTAAAAACATGAGTGAAAATATAGAAGCTATAAGTATTGTAGATAACTTTCTAGAGCATTCTCGAGTTTTTATATTTTGTAATAATAATGAACCAGAAGTTTTCATTTCTTCTGCCGATTTTATGACTCGAAATTTAGATGGCAGAGTAGAAGTAACTTGCCCAATTTATGATGAAGATATCAAAAAACAACTTATAGAAACTTTTGATGTGGGTTGGAAAGGAAACGTAAAAGCACGTTTTCATTCGGAAAAGTTAGACAATAAATACAGAATTAGAAAAGAAAACGAACGAATTTTTAGAGCACAAAACGAAACGTATAATTATTATCGTAATAAATTAGAAGTTGTTGTTGAAAATCTTTAATGTCCAAACAAATTCATAAATAAGTTAAAAATTAATGATTTCAATAAAAAAATATGCAGCTATCGATATTGGTTCCAATGCCATGAGATTGTTGATTACCAATATTGTGGAACAACCAAATTGTGCACCACAATTTAATAAAAGCTCCTTAATTCGTGTTCCTATTCGTTTGGGTCAAGATGCTTTTACAGTTGGCGAAATTTCAGAAGATAATATTGATCGAATGATTGACGCTATGAAAGCCTTCAAATTGTTGATGAAAGTTTATAAAGTCGAAAAATACAAAGCATGTGCTACTTCTGCCATGCGTGAAGCCTATAATGGCAATGAAGTTGTTGATATAATTTTAGAGAAATCAGAAATTGAAATTGAAATTATTGATGGGAAAAAAGAAGCCGCTATTATTGCTTCTTCAGATTTACATAATTTTATAAAAACAGACCAAACGTATTTATATGTTGATGTTGGTGGTGGTAGTACGGAGTTTTCTTTGTTTTCAGAAGGTAAAATGGTCGCTTCAAAATCATTCAAGAATGGGACGGTTCGAATGTTAAATAACATGGTAAGCGATATTGTCTGGCAAGAAATTGAAAAATGGATTAAAACCAACACCGAAGAATACGAAAATATAACACTTATTGGATCAGGAGGAAATATCAACAGACTGTTTAAAATGTCAGGAAAAATGCAAGATAAACCTCTGTCATTACTGTATTTAAATGCTCAATACCAATATTTAAATTCTCTTTCCTACGAGCAACGAATCGCCGAATTGGCTATGAATACCGATAGAGCTGATGTAATTATCCATGCTACAAAAATTTATCTTAACGCCATGAAATGGAGTGGAGCCAGACATATTTATGTTCCAAAAATCGGATTGTCCGATGGTATTGTGAAAGCTTTGTATTATGGAAAAATTTAAAATACTATGAAAAATTTTAAAATAGTTTGCCTAATTGCCTGTATTGCTATTATTATCTTTCATTTAATCAATATCGATTATCAAGATTTGAGATTTAGAGCCAATAAATTTCACTATTTAGGAATTGTGGCGATGTTTTTAGTAGCGTTAAATTTTATAATTGGAATTATAAAAGATAGAAGTAAATAAACTTTTAAATATCCAAATCAAACATCTTTTTCAACACCTGTAAATTAGGGTTGATTTCATTCAAACGATTGTATTTGTCTTGAGCAGTATAGGCTTTTTTAGATGAAATATTTTCGTTTACTTTAATATGAATTGATATATCGTGATTGTGAAGTTTACTTCTCAAGTAACCTAGTAATTCTGTTTTTTCTTTTTCAAAATCAATTTTAGAACTTTCGTTAGGCAACTCATGAATGATGGTTGTGCCTTCAAGTTTTGGTTCATTAATGGTCAATAGCGAAGCAATGATATGAAACCCTTTGTCTTCCATACGCTGCGCATATTTAAACCATTGTTCCAACATTTCTGTTTCGGTAAAAGATTCACTTGGTAAATGGGTTGCAACTTTAACAATCGATTTTTGAGATTCCGCCAACTCTTTTTTAGCTTTAATACTTGAAAGCGAAAGTGCCGAAACTTTGGGTTGTGGGTTTTCAGTGGTGGGTTGTCTGTTGTCGGTTGTTGGTTCCTCGACAGTTATTACAAAAGGCTCTGCAATCTCAATCACTTCAGCTTTCATTGCAACGGAGGAAGCAATCTCATCTTCCTTCTGTATTCCGCCTTTTGTATTCACTGGAATACTTCCGTCTTTTGACTTTTGACTTTCAACAATTGAATAATCATTTCTACGATAAAAAGTGGGCGGTATTATAAAGGAGTCAGCTTTTTTTTTTCTCCATCAAAGGTGATGGAGCTAAGTTGCATGAGGCAAAGTTCAACAAGTAATCGCTGATTTTGACTGACTTTGTATTTCAAATCACAATCGTTGGCAAGGTCAATTCCTTTGAGTAAAAAATCCTGTGATGCTTTTTGAGATTGTATTTTATACAATTGTTGTGCTTGTTCTCCAACTTCTAAAAGTGATAGTGTGGCTGGAGTTTTTGTCACTAATAAATCTCTGAAATGCGAAGCCAATCCAGAAACAAAATGATGTCCATCAAAACCTTTAGATAAAATATCGTTATAGGTTAAAAGCACTTCTGGAATATTGTTTTCCAAAATCAAATCGGTGACAGTTATATAGGTTTCGTAATCCAAAACATTCAAGTTCTCTGTTACAGCTTGACGGGTTAAATTGTTGCCACAATAAGAAACTACTCGGTCAAAAATAGATAAGGCATCACGCATCGCACCATCAGCTTTTTGAGCAATGATATGCAAAGCGTCATCTTCAAATTGTACACCTTGACTTTGTGCTACTTCAGCCAAATGTGCTTTGGCATCTTTAACAGTGATGCGTTTAAAATCGAATATTTGACAACGCGATAAAATGGTTGGAATAATTTTGTGCTTTTCGGTTGTAGCCAAAATAAAAATAGCGTGTTTTGGTGGTTCTTCTAAGGTTTTCAAAAACGCATTAAAAGCTGCCGATGACAACATGTGTACCTCGTCAATAATATACACTTTGTACTTTCCGGTTTGAGGTGGAATACGAACTTGGTCAATCAAACTTCGAATATCATCCACCGAATTGTTGGAAGCAGCATCCAATTCAAAAACATTAAAGGCAAAATCTTCATTCGGATCGTCATAACCAGGTTGGTTGATTTTTCGAGCTAAAATTCGTGCGCAAGTGGTTTTTCCAACACCTCTTGGACCTGTAAACAATAGGGCAGAAGCCAAGTGATTACTCTCGATAGCGTTCAACAAAGTATTGGTAATGGCTTGTTGTCCCACAACATCTTTAAATGTTTGCGGACGATACTTACGCGCCGATACTACAAATTGTTCCATAGGTTTTTATTGGATTACAAATATAGAATTTTTGTTGGTTTGGTTATTTGGTAATTCGGTTATTTGGTTAAAACTTTTCCACAATTTTAAATTTTGTTTATTCATAAATCTACTAATGTTAATCTTCAATCTCAAATCCCTACCTTTGTTCCGCAGACCGCCTTATCGCTTGTTAGTAATAATAAGAGGAAAGTCCGGACACCAAAGAGTAGCATAGCGGATAACATCCGTCGGGTTAAGAAATTAATTCAGGACAAGTGCAACAGAAAGTATGTACAGGTTAAGCTGTAGTGAAACCAGGTAAACTCTATGCGGTGAAATTTCAAGTATATCGGCATTTAAGGATTACTCGTCCGTTGTCGAAGGGTAGAAAGCTCGAACCAATGAGCAATTGTTGGTCTAGATAAATGATAAGGCTTCGATTCATCGAAGACAGAATCCGGCTTATAGGTCTGCTTTTTTTAATTTAATTTACCTTTATCTCAAAGGTTTTATCCCAATTTTTTCCGGTGACAAAAATAGTTTTTGTCTTTTTGTTGTAGGCTATTCCATTGAGCACTTCAGCAGTTGCGCTAGTTACTTTTGCGCGCAAAGCGGATAAATCCAATACCCCTTCAACCGCGCCATTTTCTGGGTTAATTACAGCAATAGCATCTTTTTGCCAAATGTTTCCATAAATTTTGCCTTCGATCCATTCCAACTCATTGACACTTTTAATTTTACTGTCGTTGGTATATACATTTACATAACTAAGCATCTTTTGGGTTTCAGGATCCATTTTCCAAACTTTCTCTGTTCCATCGGATTGGTATATAAATTGTCCATCATTGGTCATTCCCCAACCTTCAATTTTTTTATCGAAATTGAAAGTTTTAATTTTTTTCATCGTATTCACATTATATATAAATCCAACATTCGATTGCCAGGTTAATTGGTATAATTTGTCATTTATAACAGTAATTCCTTCGCCAAAATATTGTTGGTCTAAGTCAATTTTCTTGATGGTTTTCCCCGTTTTATAATCTATTTTAGCAACATACGATTTACCGTTTTGCCCTGTACTTTCTATCAATGTATCTCTAAAAAATTCAAATCCTTCGTTAAAAGCATTGACATCATGTTCATAAGTATTGATGACCGTATATTTCAAAAGTTTTGGTGCTACATCTGCAACCAATTCTATTCTGGTTTTGGTTGAAACGGTATCGCTTTCAAAATATACTAAAGCTTTCAAGTTTTGGTAGCCCAATTTTTTTCCTTTCATATCAAATGAGAAGGAAGCGTTTCCTTTTGTTGTAGATGTTTTCACATCATTAATAAAATAAACAATACTGTCTATAGTTTTGTTTTTTACATTCAAAAGTTTTAAATCTACTTTGTCAGTCGATTGGTATTTTGGTTTTAAAACGCTGTCATCAAAGCTAAAATAGTTGGCTTTTTCGTTATTATTATCGCCACATTTGGCAAAAATAAGCGCTAATAAAATGAGTGTTACTGCTTTATACATTTTCATAAAATCTAAATTTAAAAAATCAAGTTACAAATTTAATTTATATCAATTACTTTCTTGTAAAAAAGTAAAAAGATTATATCTTTGCACCGGCAAGTCCTACACGACCAGCTCCTGCAGACTCCTCCAGGATGGGAACATAGCAAAGGTATGTGGTTGAGCGGTGCGATGTAGGTCGCTTGCCATTTTTTATAAAACTTTAATCTTCCAAAGGGAAGATTTTTTTATTTATAGAAATTCTAAAATATAATTATCTTTATAAAATTATTATCAATTACAAGTAAATATGAAATGGTTATTCTCTTCAGTTTGCACAATACATAACGGAATAGACAGATAGATGATAGACTAATTGATGATAGATGCTCTATAAAATACCATCTTTTATCACTTCGTCTATTATCAATTATCTAAAAAAATATATGAATAAAGTAGTTTTAATCACCGGAGGTTCATCAGGAATCGGTAAAGCAATTGGGGAGTTTTTATTTCACAAAGGATTTACAGTTTACGGTACCAGTCGAAATCCTGAAAAAATCACCAATTCATTGTTTCCACTCATTGCTTTAGATGTTAGAAATTCTGAAAGTATCACTTCTGCAGTTGCCAAAGTAATGGCTATTTCTGGAAGAATAGATGTGTTGATAAACAATGCTGGTGTTGGAATTACGGGTCCAATAGAGGAAACACCAACTCAAGAAATGAAAAACAATTTTGACACCAATTTTTTTGGACCTTTAGAGGTTATTAAAGCAGTTTTACCACAAATGCGTTATCAAAATTCAGGTTTGATTATTAACATTACTTCCATTGCAGGTTATATGGGTTTGCCATACAGAGGAATTTATTCTGCTTCAAAAGCAGCTTTGGAAATTGTAACCGAAGCCATTAATATAGAAGTAAAACCTTTTGGAATAAATGTGACTAATGTTGCACCAGGTGAATTTGCCACCGATATAGCTTCTCACCGTTATCATGCTCCAATAATGGAAGGTTCAGTATATGAAGTTCCGTATAAAAATACTTTAGAAATGATGAATAATCATATGCATACAGGTGATGATCCCACCAAAATGGCGATGGAAATTTATTGTATTATACAATCTAAGAATCCTAAAATTCATTACAAAGTTGGTGCCTTTATGCAAAAATTTTCTATAGTATTAAAACGAATTTTACCGGATAAAGTCTATGAAAAAATGTTGATGAATCATTATAAAATCTGACAATAGCAATGGCAAATGTGAATTTAAAAAGTGAATTTTTTTAGTGTAATTGATTTTTTTACATAGTAATTGATATTGTAATTGAAATTGACTTTGATTTTTGACATTGAAATTGACATTGATTTCGTAATTTTGCAGATTGAAAAACACAACTATAATACATACTTTATGAAATTTTTTATCGACACCGCCAATTTAAACGAAATTAGAGAAGCCCAAGCATTGGGAGTTCTTGATGGAGTTACAACTAATCCTTCATTGATGGCAAAAGAAGGGATTACAGGAAAAAATAACATCTTAAAACATTACGTCGACATTTGTAATAGTGTTGATGGCGAAGTGAGTGCCGAAGTAATCGCAGTGGATTATGACGGAATGATTAGAGAAGGTGAAGAATTGGCCGAATTACACGAACAAATTGTAGTGAAATTGCCAATGACCAAAGAAGGTGTTAAAGCGTGTAAATATTTTTCGGAAAAAGGAATTAAAACCAACGTTACTTTAGTTTTTTCTGCTGGTCAAGCATTATTGGCTGCAAAAGCTGGAGCTACATTTGTTTCTCCTTTTATTGGTCGATTGGACGATGTTTCTACTGATGGCTTGGCCCTAATTGAAGAAATCCGATTGATATATGATAATTATGGCTATGAAACGCAAATCCTTGCCGCTTCAGTGCGCCATACGATGCATATTGTAAACTGTGCAAAAATTGGTGCTGATGTAATGACAGGTCCACTTTCTGCAATATATGGTTTGTTGAAACATCCATTAACCGATATTGGTTTAGCTCAATTTTTGGCTGATTACGCCAAAGGAAACAAGTAAGAAAGTGTTCAGTGCTCAGTGAGCAGTTATAAAATAAAAGAGGCGATTTTCAGTGAAAATCGCCTCTTTTATTTCTAACAATCTAAGAAGTCTAACAATCTATTTAAAGTTGTCTTCAAAATTCACATCAAAAATATTGGCAAAGGCATTTTTGATCTTTCCATTATTATCTATTACAATGGTTCTGTGTATTTTAGTGATAGCCCATTTGGCTTTTAAATCTTCAAAATCTTTGGAATGTAATTCTGTAGTTCCTTTAAAATCAAAATGCTTTAAAGCATTTAACCATTCTTGGTGATTATCATTGAGGTTGATAGCAATAAATTCCCAATTGGGGTATTTTGCTTTGAATGCCATTATTTTTTTATGTGCTCCAATTAAATGGGATTCTAATTTTTCAGTCCAAAAGAAAATCACGGTATTTTTTTTAGCAAAGGTTCCTGAAGAAATAGTATTTCCCTTGGAATCAATTAGCGCTACTTCGGGTAATGGATTCCCAGTTTTTAATAACTTGATAGCATTGCCAATTTTAATAATTTCGTTTTTCTTGCTTTTATCGGTAGAATATTTGTGATAGGTTTCCAAAAAAGTTTGATTGTTCACCATGTTTTGATCTTCTAACAAATAGGTAAATGCAATATTATTCAAAACCGTATTTTTTACTTTCTGATTCTTAATCAACGTGTCTGCAATATTCATTTTGTTGATATTTGTTTTCAAAGCTAAATCTACTTCCGTAAAATGGTTATGATAATTAATGGCACCCATATTATTCAACATCTGAGATAGATACATCACATAAGGTGAAAAACTATTTAGTGTTTCGTTATTATAATCGATTGTTTTTCGATAATCATAATAATCGCTAGGAAGTTTTTCAACAACATCATTTCCAGTTCTAAGTAAATGTACAATTGGGTAGAGTTCTTTTTTGGAATAGTGATGGAAATCAACTGCCGCTTTTGCAAAATTGTCAAAGTCGGTTTTCCAATTTATGATTTCTTTATTCTTAGTGTAAAATGCTTTATTGTCAGAATAGGAAGAATCTATTGTTTTTGTAAATTTTTCAATATCATAATCAAAAACTTCAAACATACTGTTCTTGTCTTTTTCGTTTCGCAAATACAAATCCATCAGGAAATTATTTTTTTCATCACCACGTCCACAAAAAATTAAGGAACCATCAAAATCTTTCGTGTTTACATTCATCATGATGCTGTCATTCTTGTCAAAATAAACATATTGGTATTCTGGTTCGTGTTTGAATGTATACAAACCGGGTACTAACGAATCAAATTTGATAAAAAAACGATTGTTTTTGTCGAGCTTTAACGTGTCAATAACGTCATTGTCTTTACAAAAAAGCACAAAAGTACTATTAGGATTTACCACTTCTCCACCAAAATAAGCTACGTAATCATTACCTTTAAATTCGTTTTTACAGGAATTGAACAACAATAGAATTGTTGTGGAGAATACAATTAATTTTAAATACTTGTGGTCAAACATTTTGGAGCGTCTTAGCAAACAAAAATATTCAGTTACTTTTATAAATACTGTTAATGCATAGTTAAATAAATTCTGTTTAGAAAAGGATATTTTAAGTTACATTCAAAGTCAATTAGAACAGAAATGTCAATCTGTCCGAAAGCTCACGGATGAAGAAGAGCTAAAAAACACTTCGATAAACTCAGTGTGATAAATTGATATTTGTGGACTATAATAAACAATTACACCAAGCAGGTGTAAATTAGTCAAATTTCAATCAAAAAAAACAGAACACTTGACACTAAACACTGAAGTCTTTTAACTACTTTTGCACCAAATTTAATTAAAAAAGTTCATGTTAACAGTAAATAATTTATCCGTTCAGTTTGGCAAAAGAATCTTATTTGACGAAGTAAACACCACGTTTACCCATGGTAATATCTACGGTGTAATTGGAGCTAACGGTGCCGGAAAATCTACGTTTCTTAAAATAATTGCTGGCGATATTGACCCAACCTCTGGACACATCCATTTGGAACCGGGAAAAAGAATGTCGGTTTTGAACCAAAATCACAACATGTTTGATGAGCATACCGTTCTGGAAACAGTGATGATGGGAAACAAAGTGCTGTTTGCGGTTAAGAAAGAAATGGACGAATTGTATTTAGATTATAACGATGCCAACGCCGATAGAATAGGAGAGTTGCAAGTGCAGTTTGAGGAAATGAATGGCTGGAATGCCGATTCTGATGCGGCTTCGATGTTGTCTAATTTGGGGATTAGCGAAGACAATCACTATACAATGATGGCGGATTTGGATGGAAAACTAAAAGTTCGTGTGTTATTGGCACAAGCGCTTTTTGGAAATCCTGATATGCTGATTATGGATGAGCCTACCAACGACTTGGATTTTGAAACCATTGCCTGGCTAGAGAATTTCCTAGCCAATTATGAAAATACCGTTATTGTAGTTTCGCATGACCGTCACTTTTTGGATGCAGTGTGTACGCATATTTCGGATATTGATTTTAGTAAAATAAACCACTATTCTGGGAATTATACTTTTTGGTATGAATCCAGTCAGTTAGCGGCGAAACAACGCGCACAACAAAATAAGAAAGCTGAAGAAAAGAAAGCCGAATTGGAAGAATTCATTCGTCGTTTTAGTGCGAATGTTGCTAAGTCCAAGCAGGCTACTTCCCGTAAAAAGATGATTTCCAAATTGAACATTTCCGAAATCAAACCATCATCGCGTCGTTATCCTGCAATCATTTTTGACCAGGAACGTGAAGCAGGTGACCAAATCCTAAACGTTGAAAACCTAAGCGCTTCTATTGATGGCGAAACTTTGTTTACCAATGCCGATTTGAACATGGCCAAAGGAGATAAGATTGTTTTATTCTCGAAAGATTCCCGTGCTACTGCAGCTTTTTACGAAATATTAAACGGCAACCAAAAAGCCGATACGGGAACCTATGATTGGGGAATTACAACCAACCAAGCGTATTTGCCTGGTGACAATCATTCCTATTTTGAAAACGATTATTCTCTTGTTGACTGGTTGCGCCAATGGGCCAAAACCGAGGAAGAGCGCGAAGAAGTTTTCATCCGTGGGTTTTTGGGGAAAATGATTTTCTCTGGTGAGGAAGCATTGAAAACGTGTCGTGTATTATCGGGTGGAGAAAAAGTGCGTTGCATGTTGTCCCGAATGATGATGGAACGCGCCAATGTGTTGATGCTCGACGAACCTACGAATCACTTGGATTTGGAATCTATTACAGCGTTTAACAACTCGTTGAAAAACTATAAAGGTTCTGTTATTTTTACTACCCATGATCACGAGTTTGCTCAAACTGTTGGTAACAGGGTTGTGGAGCTCACACCAAAAGGAGTCATTGACCGCTACATGACGTTTGACGATTACTTGGACGATGAAAAGGTGCAGGAATTAAGAACGAAGATGTATAATTAAAATTAAAAGACCGTTTCATAATAGTAACGGTTTTTTTAAATATAAAGGAGAAAATAGTTTTAATAAAAAAATTATATCTTTACAACCCAAACAACACTTCATTATGAGTCAGAAAGTATTGCTCACTTCCAAAGAAGTCAATATCATCCTCAATCGTTTGGCTTGTCAGTTAATCGAAAATCATCTCGATTTTTCCAATACGGTTTTAATAGGTATACAACCTCGTGGTACTTTTTTAGCTGAACGACTTAAAGCATTATTGGAAAACGAATATCACATCAACAATATACAGCTCGGCTTTTTGGACATTACGTTCTTTAGAGACGATTTCCGCAGTCGTGATAAACAGATAGAAGCCAACAAAACCAAAATAGATTTTCTTGTAGAAGCAAAAAAAGTTGTCTTTATAGATGATGTATTATATACTGGAAGAAGTATAAATGCAGCGTTAACAGCCATTCAATCTTTTGGAAGACCTTCAGAAATTGAACTTTTAGTGCTTATTGATAGACGATTCAGTCGTCATTTACCCATTCAACCCGATTATCGTGGAAGACAAGTGGATGCAATTAATGATGAAAAAGTAAAAGTATGCTGGAAAGAGAAAGATGGGGAAGATGGGGTGTTTTTAGTTTAAGAATTACGAATTAAGAGAAGGTAGAACGCAGATTTCAGAATTCAGCTTTCAGAATGCAGATTTCAGAATTCAGAAAAGATAACAGACAACAGAATATGATAATGAAGAACTCACAACTCACAACTTATAACTCATAACTAAAAACATTGGAACTGTCAGTAAACCATTTATTAGGAATAAAATACCTTCAATCTGAAGATATTCAACTTATTTTTGAAACGGCGGATCATTTCAAGGAAGTTATCAACCGCCCGATAAAAAAAGTGCCGTCTTTGCGGGATATTACCATTGCCAATATTTTTTTTGAAAATAGTACAAGAACCAAACTCTCTTTTGAGTTAGCTCAAAAACGGCTTTCGGCAGATGTTATTAGTTTTTCTGCAGCGCAGTCTTCGGTGAAAAAAGGGGAAACCTTAATAGATACCGTCAACAACATTCTTTCCATGAAAGTGGATATGGTGGTGATGCGTCATGCCAATCCCGGTGCAGCCTATTTCTTGTCGCAAAATGTGAAAGCCTCAATTATAAATGCTGGAGACGGCGCGCACGAACACCCCACCCAAGGATTATTGGACAGTTATTCCATAAGAGAACGACTGGGAGAAGTGGCAGGGAAGAAGGTTGTAATTGTGGGTGATATTTTGCATTCGAGAGTGGCGCTTTCCAATATTTATGCACTGCAAATGCAAGGCGCTACAGTGAAAGTCTGCGGACCAAAAACCTTAATTCCAAAGCACATCGAAAGTTTGGGTGTAACGGTGGAACCCAATCTTCGAAAAGCATTGGAATGGTGCGATGTTGCCAACATGCTTCGCGTTCAAAATGAACGTATGGATTTGAATTATTTTCCTTCTACAAGGGAATATGCACAACAGTATGGCGTTGATAGAGCGTTGTTAGACTCTTTGAAAAAAGAAATTGTCATCATGCATCCAGGACCAATTAATCGTGGTGTGGAGATTACTTCTGATGTGGCCGATTCGGCGCAATCGATAATTTTAGATCAAGTGGAGAATGGCGTTGCGATTCGAATGGCTGTGATTTATTTATTGGCTTCTAAAATTAAATAGCATCATTATATAGTTATAAAAAAAAGCCTTCTTTTGGAAGGCTCTTTTAAATCTAAACTAACTAAGCAAATTATATTTAAAAATCTAAACTTCTGTTTTAATTAAGCAATATTGCTTTCTTGATTCATTACTCTTTTTAAGAATGTTTTGATCATTACTTTGTTTGACGACATTCCAGCAGTAATAAAAGATTTTTTTCCAGTAGTGTTTCCAGTTGTAGAAGCAGCTTGTTTGTTACCCATAAACCATAAAGCGAAATCCATTGAAGTAGTAGCAACAGCAGTTTCATTTGAAACAGTAACTTCAGTAGTTGTGTTACTGATAACAGTTCCAGTAGTTGCAGTTTGACCAAATACTCCAGTAGAAGCTAATAACAATAAAACAAGAGCAACAATGAATCTAGTTTTAGATACTGTTTGAGTTGCGTTTAGGTTATTTGTTATTGTCATGGTTTTTAGTATTTGTGTTGTTATTACATGACAAACGTAAGGCAACAATATACCCACAACAATTATTTTCGATGAACTGTTGCAAAACTCGTTAAAAGTACAATATCAACAAAATCAAGGGTTTTTAACGAATTTTTGTGTCATTCGTCTAGTAAATTGCAAAAAAAAGACCCTTTTACCGACCAACGGTTTGATTGAATCCATGAACTACATCTATTTTTATTTTGAAACAAAAGAAAAGGAACAATTTGAGCTATTTATTGTTAAAAACGTATTGTAAATACCATTGATGGATTAATTAATTCTTAGTAACTTAGCCAGATAGTAATGTAAATACATTAAAAATGAAAGTTGACCACAAAGGAAACAGTACTATTATTAAAAACACTCAAGATAGTACAGTAGATTTTTTAGCTAAAGTAACTCGTGAGTACAACAGTTTTAAAACTCAAAATTTAATATTGGACTTATCTCATGATAAAATTATAACGATGAAAGACATTAAATCCTTTGCTGATTTGACCAAACTTCACAAGAAAGGAAAAAAGTCATTGGTGCTAGTAACGGATGTAATCGATTTTAATGCAGTGCCAATTTCAGTAATGTTAGTTCCCACTGTTCTAGAAGCACACGATATTATTGAAATGGAAGAAATAGAACGTGATCTAGGATTTTAAACCCAAAAGCAATTGAAAAGTATAGAATGAATTTAACCATACTCGGTTGTTATGCAGCCACTCCACGAACCATTACCAATCCAACAGCTCAAGTTTTAGAAATTCGTAACCGCTTGTTCCTTATTGACTGTGGCGAAGGAACACAAGTACAATTGCGAAAAAACAAAATCAGATTTTCCAAAATAAACCATATTTTCATATCTCATCTTCACGGTGATCATATGTATGGATTGGTGGGATTAATTTCTACTTTCATGTTGCTCAACCGAAAAACAGATTTACACATCCATGGTCCAAAAGGAATTAAAGAGATTATTCTACTGCAATTGCGTTATTCAAATTCATTCACAGGTTACAATCTACACTTTAATGAATTAAGCGCTACTGAAAGTGAAATAGTACATGAAGATGAAAAAGTAGTGGTAAAAACAATTCCTTTGAAGCATAGGATTTATACGAATGGTTTTTTATTTCAAGAAAAAATTGGTGATCGTAAATTGAATATTGATGCAGTTCAAAATCACGAAATCGATACTTGTTATTATCAAAAAATTAAAAATGGTAAAGACATTACCTTGGATGATGGTAGAATTATTCCCAACGATGTACTTACTTTTGAACCAATTCCAACGAAAAGCTATGCGTTTTGTAGCGATACCATGTATGATGAAAGTATTATATCTATAATAAAAGATGCAGACATTTTGTATCACGAAACTACATTCCTTGAATCGGAAGCCGATAAAGCGGAGAAAACCATGCACAGTACTGCAAAACAAGCTGCGACTATTGCGCGTAAAGCAAATGTAAAACAACTAATTCTTGGACATTACAGTACACGATATGATAATATAGTACTATTTAAAGAAGAAGCGGAAACCATTTTTTCCAATGTGTTACTTGCTGATGATGGAAAAACCTTTGAATTTGATTAGGATGTTTTGAATTCTTTTGATAAAAAAAAGATAGTAACTTTGCAATTAATTAAGTAAGTAATACAATGAAAGATCTAAGCAACTATAGAAAATCCTATGAAAAAAGCGAGCTTTTGGAAACTACAATTCCAAAAGATCCAATCAATCTGTTTCATAAATGGTTTTATGAAACCGAGGAGCAAGGGAATTTGGGTGAAGTGAATGCAATGACTGTTGCTACCATTGGATTAGATGGTTTTCCGAAATCTCGGGTTGTGTTACTGAAAAAATTCAATGAAGAAGGTTTTGTTTTTTATACCAATTATAATTCTGAAAAAGGGAAAGCCATTTCGGTTAATCCAAATGTGTGTTTATCTTTTTTTTGGCACGCTATGGAAAGACAAGTAATTATAAAAGGAATCGCTGAAAAAACTTTAGAAAGTGTTTCCGATACTTATTTTGACAGTCGTCCTGATGGAAGTAAACTTGGAGCAATCGTTTCTCCTCAAAGTGAAATCATTCCATCAAGAGACTTTTTAGAGCATAACTTAAAAACTCTAGAAAAAGAATTTCATGAGAAAGAAATCCCAAGGCCTAAGAATTGGGGTGGTTTTTTAGTAAGGCCAATAGAAGTTGAATTCTGGCAAGGTAGGCCTAACCGTCTTCATGATAGAATTAGATACCAACTGCAAAAGGATTGTTCTTGGAACATCGATAGATTATCACCTTAAAACTTATACTTTAATAAAAGCAATAGCCAAAACCATCCCGATGTCGGATGGTTTTTTTTTGCAAACAACTTTTTAAAGGGTATAAAAAAACCATCGGCAAAATGTAAATTAGTAAGAATTTTATATATTAAAATATTAAAAAGATGTATTTCATCGATTTTATTTTGCACTTTAACGATATTTGTAGTATCATTGTCCAACAAAAACAAACAATACGTTCTCAAATTAATCTAAAGAAGTTTGCCCCACATTCTACTTTAAAAACTTAACCTACTACTATGAAAGC
>CALQAH020000053.1 GCA_943328505.2 Rhizobium sp. Q54
GAGAATTAGAAATAAAAGCAAATAAAAACATTAAAAATGTAATGGTTTTTTTCATGGTTGTTTTTTTAAATTAGTTGGGCTATAATATAAAAGGGTTTAACTCCAATTTGTAATTAAACCTTTTATTTTAAGATTATTAAGGTTTTATTTATTAACAATCACTTTATGTGTTTGAAAATTTGTTCCGTTGTATATTTTTACAAAATATATCCCATTATAAACATTGTCAGTTTCAATAATACTCAATGTACTTCCTTGCAAAATTTTACTTGTTTTAACAATTTGACCTAATTCATTTATCAGCTCAACATTCATATCTTGCTCAGCCATTTGTGTTTGAATGGCGATAAATTCTGAAGCTGGATTTGGTGCTATAGTAACTTTAAAATCAGCATTGTTAAAGGTAGTATTTGCTAAAGTTGTTGTTCCACTAGGAACAGTAGTTACAGTACTTACTGTGATATTGCCATAAAAAGTTGGACCCACTACATAAGGATAAGCTGAATTATGATTGGCATCAACGGTAGTAAAATAACAATAAATTCCGCTCGGATATAAGGAAAATGGATATTCCGGAGTATTACATATTCTACCATTGTGAGAATCTAAATAAGTTGGATCTCCAGGATGCGCAACATATTCATAATCTTCTCTAAAATAACCATTAAAAAAAGTTTGGGTTCCCACCACTTGATTAATAGCTGGACCATTGGTTCTTGTGGTATTGGTACGCAATTGATAACTTGATTTCATTCGAGTGATAGCTCCTGTTTCATCAGTATTTGAATAGGCATATGCACCATAAATAGGAAAACCATCATAAGCAAAACCTAATAAAGGTGAATGTTGCGAAGGGTTGATTACGTATAATCCATCAGAAGGATAGGCCGAACAAACATTTGAAAGTACTGTTAAATCTAAATTAAAAGCACTTGGGTTTTGGTGATGATGATAATTCCCCATGGCTGGATGCGCTTTAGCACAATCAAAACCAGCGCGTTCAGCAGGAATTGCATCTCTGTTCCATGTTTGAGTCGCCATTGGTCCACCTGGACATTGTGGGCTTCCTGGTCCACCACAAATAGCACCTGTTGTATTATTCCATGCAACGCCATCTCTATAATCAAATAAAGACACTCCGTTTTTAAAGACTCCAATATTTCCTCCAGTGGTTGCGACTGTTCCAGTACCTTGAACTGGACCTAAAGGAATTTTAAAAATCTTGTTTTGTGCTGTTGCTAATGACGGATTGCCATCTTGAAAAGGTCCTGTTATATAAGCTGGTATTCCTGTTGCAGAAATATAAGAATGCGTTGTATTGTATTGAACGGTTTGCACATTTGCCTGAACGGCATCGACAATAGGAGTAGAGTTTCCAGCCACATAATGACGACCTGTTATTCCAGTATTGTTTATTAACCAACCTGTGATTGCTGGATTGTTTTGAGCAAAAATGTTACAACTTATAGTAATAATTGTTAAGAATAAGATTTTTTTCATTTTCAATTTATTTAGTTCATTTTATTTTTTTCTCCTCTGTAATATATTTTGCATCCAAAAGATTCTGATTTTGCAATAGTAACGTTTTTTTTATTTAACAATTCATCAACGGAATCTATAAGGTAATGATGCGCTACTTTTTCAGGCTCACCAGCATTATCATCAATCGCGCCTTGGTATTTTATGATAAATTTATTTTCATTATTTTTCCATATGATAAAGGCTTGCGGTGTATGAGTAGCATTAAATTGTTTGGCTACTTTTTGTTTTTTATCTTGTAAATAAGGTACCGTTAATTTATCATTTTTGGCTTTTTTTTGCATCAATTTAAAGGATTCTTCTGCATAAGCCAATGTATCCATTGAGTTTAAAGCCAAAACATAAACGTGTTGTTTTTTGAATTTATCGTTTATTGTATTCAAACGATCTGTATATAATTTTGCCATTGGACATTTATTGCAGGTAAATACTATGATAAATCCTTTTGCATCTTTATAATCACTCAACGAAACAATTTTATTGTCAACTCCTTTTAAACTAAAGTTTTTAATTTCTTTTTCTTTATTTTTTGGAGCAATAAAAGAAAAACTTATAAAAGCTGTAGCAAAAATTAAAATAGATGCAAAATATCCAAACCTATTCATAAATTAGTTTTTAATAAACTTTCTAGTTGTGGTACTTTTAGTTTCTTTATCCATCATTTGTAATAAATAAACTCCCGACGCTAAACTTGAAATATCAATTCCATTTTGCCATTGAGGTTGTGGTAACATCATAGCTACTCGTCCTTGCATAGTGGTAATAGTGACATAATAAATTTCGGTAGCAGTATCTTTTAATTTAATAAATAGTTTATCGTTTGCTGGATTTGGATACAAACTAAACGATGTTGTTGACGAATTTTCAGCAATACTCAATGGTCCAGAAACTACAAATTGTCCCATCATGCCATCATCTTCATGTTGTGAAAAATGACAATGGTACATAAATGGGTGTGTTGCATCGGAGTAATCTGCAAATCTTGCTACAAATACAACAGATTCATTTCTGCTAATAAAAAATGTATCCTTCCAACCCGATTCATACGCTCCAACAGCACCTGTACTTCGAGTTAATATTTTGAATTGCACATCATGTATATGAAAACTGTGCCCAAAAACAGCATTTGGTGTATTGGCAATAGTCCATTTTTCTGTAGTATTTGCAGCTAATGTTTTATTGATTGTTGCAATATTAAAAATGGTATTATCAAATGTAAAAGGAACTGCACCACCATTTTGTCCACCTGTTATAGCAACTGATCGGGTAACTGTAGCATCTGAAGCTGTTAAATAAGTATTTGTTGTTAATGTTGTTGGAATTGCAGTAATTGGATTGGTTGTAGTAGAACCAACATTAATATGTAAAACATTAAAAGTAGTATTGTTTAATAAACTTCCAAATTGTCCTGCTGTTCCGGGTTCACCTCCAGGAAAACTATTAGATTGTCCTGAATTATAGGCTTTTAAATCAATACTTGTTCCAACAGTATCGTTTGATAAATTGACTAATATTTCATAACGTTCACCAACATGAACAGGTAATCGTGTTACTGCAATTGGAGCATTAACAAGTCCACCATCATTTGTGATTACATAAAAAGTTCTGCCATCACTAAAACCAAGATTATAACCTCTCTCCAATTCTGCATTTAAAATTCTCAATCGAACTACTTGTTTTGGTAATGTAATTTGACCATTCATAGTTCCATTTGTAAGCATATAATCGCCATAAGCTCTTCCTATTGAAAACTGATTCAAAGCATCAAAATTTCTGCTTGTCATGATGATAGGAATATCATCGGTTCCATAAGTTCGTGGTAATGGAAGTGCTGATTCTATGGGGTCATTTACAATCATTAAGCCACCAACACCTTTGGTTATTTGCTCTTCAGTAGTTTCATGTAAATGCGGATGAAACCAATAGGTACTTGCATTATTATTCATAGTCCAATACGGTTGCCAAACTGTTCCTGATGGAATTACTTGATGCGGTCCACCATCCATAACTGCAGGAAGATGCATACCGTGCCAATGTAAAGTTGTTGATTCATTTAAATTATTTGTCACATTAAAGCTTACGGCAGCTCCTTTATTGATAAACAATGTTGGACCCCAAAAAGTTTCATTGTTTATAGAACCAGTAACCGTTTGATTTCCAGTTTTAATTTGTCTTATAGATTCGTGAATGTTTAAATTAAAAGTTGTACCGTATAAAGCTTCCGGAATAGTAATGTTATTATATTGGGCATTTGATACAACTGTAAACAACGTAATAGCAATTAAAATGCTCTTTTTCATATTTTAATTTTTATGTTTAGATTATTAGACGCAAGAAAATTTTATTTCTTGTGTTTCTTTTAAATTATTTTATAGGATATTTAAAACGCTTGTCTGAAAGGAAATCCATATCGGTCAATGTATTTAAAAATACTACTAAATCTACTCTATCATTATCGGACAGATTCATCGGTTTTGACAACTGTTTGGGTAAATTTTTATCGTTTCCTAATGAATTATAGTGTTTTACAACTTCAGTCAAGGTTTTAAATCTGCCATCATGCATAAATGGAAAACTAAAATGAGCATTGCGAAGCGTTGGCACTTTAAATCGAAGATAATCTTCCTTTTTATTGGTGATTTTCATTCTCCCTATATCATTTAAAGTAGTATCTATAGGCAATCCGTTATTTTCAAATTTTTCACTGGTAAATAAAGGTTCGATGTGACATGAAGCACAATTGGTTTTGTACAATTCATAGCCTTTTTGTTCTTGTTGCGTAAAAGTTGCTTCATTCCGCATCACTTTATCATATTTTGAATTACTTGAAACAATTTTCAAAACAAATTGTGATAGTGCTTTTAAAACAAGCTGCCCTTTAATTTCTGAAGTGCCAAAAGCTTTAAAAAATAAGTTTCTATACTTTTCGCTTCTTTGAAGTTTCTTAACAACATTATCCATTGTTTCATCCATTTCTACAGAACTGGTAATAGGTGCAATAGGTTGTACATCCAAATGATTTACACCTCCATCCCACATAAAACTTTTGGACCAAGCCAAATTCATTAATGTCATGGAGTTGCGTGTACCAATTTTACCATCGATTCCATGACTTAACTCGTGGTCAATATGTGTATAACCTGAAGCTTGTATATGGCAATTTTCGCATGAAATGGTGCTGTCTCGAGATAAAATAGGATCGTAAAATAAGCGTCTTCCTAATTGAAAACCCTCTTCGGTTAAAGGATTTTTTTTGAAATTGTAATGAGGTTCAGGCCAACCTTTAGGCACTTCAAAATAAACATCATTAGACAATTTCTTTACAAATGCCAAAGAAATGAAAACTACAAGTCCAATAAAAAGTATATTTCTTATATTAAATCTCATTCTGTTTTGAACATTTTTATACTTATATCTGCTAATTCCATAGCTTTTTTACTTGGAATCATGATAGAATTTGTTTCGGAGAGTTCTATTTTAAAAAAGAACTCAGCGATATCAATTATAAGATCTAGATTTTGATTTTTCGGAACTAACTCAATTCTTCTTATTGCATAATTAGGCTTCATGTAGCCACCAATATGAAACTGAAATTCATTCTTGCGGGTTTTACAACTCGAGCTTTTACCTTGTATTTTTAAATTTACATAACCACTCTGCCATGCCCAATACATACCTTTTGTAGCATCTAAATCGCCATCCATTGCGCCAGATGTGCTGGCAATACTATCTACACCAATATTGAAAATAACTTTAGAAATGATTTTATTATTTGTTGGTGTGATTGGGATTTGCAAAGAATTTGGATTTTCTAAATCGAGTAGGTGATAGCTCTCTTTTTCTGAAAACAGGGAATTGTCATCATATTGAATTTGAATAGAAGAAATATAACACTTAAAAGTATCAAGAGCAATAGTGTCTTTTTTGGATGTTATATATTGTTTGTGTAATTCTAGAAGTTGTTGATTGAAATGAATAGTAAAATTTAAATATAATGAATCAACTTTGTTTTGTGTAGTTCCTTTACAACAAAACAGTAGTAATACTATATAGATAAGCTTTTTTTTAATCATGTTTTTATCTTCGTGGTGGCTTTCGTCCTTTCGAAAATAGTCGCCCGAGTTCTTCTGTTAAAGTGTTAAAATCTTCTATTTGATCTTTATGACACAATTTTTTTGTGTCTTCAAAATGTTTGAAATGGGTAATTTCAATTTCTTTTTGATGTAAAGACAAAGCATTTATTAAACTATCTTTAGATTTTATATTGATTTCTGAAGACGATAAAATTTGATACAAGGCATCTTTTGCTTCTCTAATGTGATCTTCGATAGTTTTAATTTCCCCTTGATGCCATTGAATCAATTTATCGTATTCTTTTTGTTGATTGACATCAAAATGCAATTTTTCAATAATAATTTCTTTAGGTTTTAACCTGCCTTCTGGACCTTGTCCCTGTTGATGGTGATTTCCATTTGGACCTGAAAGCAATAAAAACCCTAAAGTAGCTAAATTGAGTACTAACAATGATAGGACTGCAATTGTTAAAAGTTTTGTTTTTTCCATAATCTTTAATACAATTGATTACTTTGATTTAATGTTGATGCGATGATTGCTTCTGAAGTTTCATTGGTTGTAACTTTCTTATTTTGCAATGCACTTATATTTAAAGAAATTAAAACGACTATAGAAGCTGCAACTAACCAAACCGTTTTTATAGAAACTACATTCTTATTCAAGAATATTTTTTGTTCAATTTTAGAATATAAACCTTCATTAGGAGCAACGTGTGTCATTCCATTGGTGCTATTCAAAATTTCATTAATCCAGTTTTCTTTTTCCATTTTCAATCAATTCTAATATGTTAGACGAAAGTTGTTTTTATTTCTTGCGATATTCTTTGAATTTTTCTGCTAATTTTTCTTTTAAGGTATTTTTTGCTCGAAAAACCAAGGACTCTACGGATGAAATACTCAATTCCATAATAGACGCAATTTCAGGATTACTCAATCCATCTACTTTTGAAAGGATAAAAGCGGTCTTTTGATTTTCGGTTAAACTAGTAATGGCAAGAAATAAGATTTTAGCATTTTCTTGATTTTCCATCAAAACCCCAGGATGTTCAAAGTTGGAACTATTAAGGTATTCAGCTTCATTTTGACTTTTATTTCCAAAAATAAATAACCGTTTTTTGCTGCTTTTCATTTTTATAAAATCCAAACTTTTGTTGATGGTGATTCTATAAATCCATGTCTTTAATTCCGATTTATTCTCAAATTTATGCAGCGATTGGTGAATTTGAAGAAATACATCTTGCGTGATTTCTTCAGCATCTTCTATGTTTTGAAGATAATTCAAAGCAATGGTATACACAAGATTATTAAAATCATGGTATAATTTTTCAAAATTATCTTTGTTTTGAGTCATTTTAGAAAATAGGTTCAGTGCTTTCGACTTGCAATAATAATAAAGGTTTAATTATAAATGTAATTTTTTACTAAGTATAAATTATTCTATATTTGGACTATTAAAATAAACTTTTTAAAAAATGAAATTATTAGAAGGAAAAGTTGCCATAATAACTGGTGCTAGTAGAGGAATTGGAAGTGGAATTGCTAAAATTTTTGCTCAACATGGAGCGAATGTAGCGTTTACCTATAGTTCTTCTGCAGAATCGGCTTTAGTTTTAGAAAACGAATTAATTGCTTTAGGGATTAAAGCAAAAGGGTATAAATCAAACGCTGCCGATTTTAATGAAGCACAAAAATTGGTTGACGATGTTTTAGCTGAATTTGGAAATGTAGATGTTTTAATCAATAACGCTGGAATTACAAAAGATAATCTTTTGATGCGTATGTCCGAAGAAGATTTCGATAAAGTGATTGAAATCAACTTAAAATCGGTTTTCAATATGACTAAAGCGGTTCAAAAAATAATGCTGAAAAACCGAAAAGGTTCCATTATTAATATGAGTTCAGTAGTAGGAGTGAAGGGAAATGCTGGACAAACTAACTATGCTGCTTCTAAAGCAGGTATGATTGGCTTTACAAAATCGGTTGCACTTGAATTAGGTTCGAGAAACATACGATGTAACGCCATTGCTCCTGGATTTATTGAAACCGAAATGACTGCAAAATTGAATGAAGATGTGGTGCAAGGTTGGAGAGATTCTATTCCGCTAAAACGAGGTGGAACTCCAGAAGATGTTGCCAATGCTTGCTTATTCTTTGCTTCAGATATGAGCGCTTATGTTTCTGGACAAGTATTGAATGTTTGTGGAGGAATGCTTACTTAATTTAACGAGATGAACAACAAATATATACTTGCAATTTTAATTTCAGGAATGGTTATTACCGTTATTGGTGCATTATTCAAAATCACACATAACGAATGTTTTGGAATTAGTGGAAATAGTATTTTAATTATTGGAATGCTTGCTGAAGCACTTGCTGGAGTATTATTTATTTCAAAGTTACTATCAAACAATAAATCGAAATAAATACAACTATTTTTTAAAACACAACATGACAACCACAACAATCTTATTACTACTAGTATCACTACTTATTGCTGCTGGATTGTCTTTTTTTCAATACTTTTATAAAGTTGCCAATAAGTCTAAAGTAACCTTATTGTTGGCGTTTTTGCGTTTTTTTTCCATATTAGGATTATTGGTTTTATTAATCAACCCCATAATTTCAAACAAATCCTCTGAAGTTGTCAAAACTCCTTTGCCGATAGTAATTGATAATTCGAGTTCGATTACGGATTTAAAAGCAAATGAAATAGCATTAGATCTTTTCAAAAAACTTTCGGAAAACTCAGCGCTTAAAGAAAAATACAATCTGCAAACCTATCAATTTGATGAAGATTTTGAACCTACCGATACTATTGATTTTAAAGGACGCCAAACCAATATTGATGCCGTTGCAAAGAACCTTAAAAATATATACAAGAATCAAACCTTTCCAACCGTTTTAATAACCGATGGAAACCAAACATCGGGTGAAGATTATGTTTTTGGATTTAATCCAGAAAACAAAGTTTATCCATTGGTTGTAGGTGATACAACCACTTATTTAGATTTAAAAGTCAGTCAGTTGAACGTTAATAAATATGCGTTTCATAAAAATAAATTTCCAGTAGAAGTATTCTTAAACTATGCTGGAACCAAAAGTGTCAAAGCAAGTTTTAAAGTTTTACAAGGAAACTCGGTCTATGGTGAACAAACCGTTGCGTTTTCACCGAGTCAAAAATCGATTGTTTTAACTATATTATTGCCCGCTGACAAAGTAGGGTTACAAATTTTTAAAGCAGTAGTATCTTCAAAAGAACAAGAAAAAAATAGCTATAACAATACCAAGAATTTTGCTGTAGAAGTAATTGATCAAAAAACTGAAGTGGCACTCATTTCATCTATTAATCATCCTGATTTAGGTGCGATAAAGCGCAGTATTGAAACTAATGCACAAAGAAAAGTAACGATACTTAAACCTAACGAAGTGAAGTCGTTAGAGAATTACAATGTTTTAATTTTATACCAACCTACAGTTGAATTTAAATCCGTTTTTGACTCCAATATTAGTTCTAAAATAAATACTTGGATTATTACTGGAAATACAACTGATTATGGATTTTTAAACCAACAACAGCATAGTTTGTTGTTTAAAATGAGTTCTCAAAAGGAAAATTATTTAGCAGCATTTGAACCTCAGTTTAATCTTTTTGCTCTGGATGACATAGGTTTTGAACAATTCCCTCCTTTGGAAAACGCATTTGGAAGCATATCAGTCAATGAAAATGTTACTGTTTTACTTTCTTCAAAGATTAGAAATATTGAAACAAATCAGCCTTTAATGGCCTTTTCAGATACTCAAGGAAAACGTAGCGCATTTCTTTTAGGAGAAAACATTTGGAAATGGCGTTCACAGAGTTTTGTAGATAAAAAATCATTTGAAGAGTTTGATGTTTTTGTAGATAAAACGATTCAATTTTTGGCTACTAATAATGCAAGGAAATCTTTGGTAGTCAATCATGAACGTTTTTATAATTCGGGTGAATCGATTGAAATTAGTGCTGAGTATTTCAATAAAAATTATGAATTGGATCAAAAAGCTCGTTTAACTATTTCGGTTACCAATACTAAAACAAAAGAAAGTAAACAATATGATTTATTAAAAACTAGCAACGCATTCAAAACCAATCTCGACGGTTTAGCAGCTGGTAATTATGCTTTTATTGTTAAAGAATTAAATTCTAATTCTACTTATTCTAGTAATTTTGAAGTGTTAGATTTTGATATTGAAAAACAATTTGTAAATCCAGATTTAGTAAAACTAAATCAATTAGCATCTCAGACAAAAGGCACTATTTATATGCCAAATCAAGTTGAAAAATTGGTGAAGTTACTATTAGAGGCTACTCAATACAAAGCCATTGAAAAAGCTATTGTTACCAAAACACCATTGATTGATTGGATTTGGTTGTTGGTTTTAATTGCTATGTCACTTGCAGCAGAATGGTTTATTAGAAAATATAATGGAATGTTATAGTTTTTATGCTATTTTAATGATTGCTTGTGTTTAGATATATGAGATGTTTCAATACTAATTAGATATAATTCTTTCAATAATATAAAAGCATTTATATAAAATCTCTTGAAAAAATTTATTTTTTACCTAATCGTTATTAATTAATAAGTATAAATCTTATAGTAATAGAAAAGCTATTTATATTAAAAGACTCAAACTTTTAATGTATATAAATATTTATCAAAAAAAAACCTTTCATTTCTGAAAGGTTTAATTTAAAAACATTTTTTTTATTAAAGTAAAATATAAGATTTTATTAATTGGCTCACAAAAGTTAGTTGGATATCATTCTAATAAAAAAAGAGCAACTGTTATGGTTGCTCTTTGGATTTACTCTTTTATAAACTTGCTTGCGTTATTATCTGAAACCTTTAGATAATAAATACCTTTTGATAATAGCTCTACATCGATTTTGGCATCAACTTCGTTAAATTTTCCATTTAAAACAACTCTTCCTAAACCATCAACTACATTATAAGGCTGATTGATAAGATTGTAGTCAATTTTTACATTTAGGACATTTATAACCGGATTAGGATATAGTTCTAAACTAATTGTATCAAATGTTTCTGTGCTTAATCCACAATTTAGCCCAGCGTCTGTGATTGCCCATCCATAGTTACTAATTATAGAAGTTCTGGCTGCTGCACCATTGCAATAAATAGAAGTACCAGCCGAAAAAATAACATTTGGTTTTAAAGGAATTTCATTTGGGCTTATAGTTGACCATCCTATAAGTAGTGCGTCATAATTAGTTCTAGAAAGTTGAGTCCCCACAAACATACTACTCATATTAGTAACATTACCGACATTCCAATTTCCTATATTTTGGTTAAAGGCGATAACATTAGCAAACATATTAGACATATTAGTAACGCTACTCACATCCCAAGCGCCTATTGGTTGGTTAAAGGAATTAGCGCCAACGAACATATTATTCATATTAACAACACTACTTACATCCCAAGACTCAATAGGTTGGTTAAAGGAAGAAGTGAAAATAAACATACCAACCATAGTAGTAACGCTACTCACATCCCAAGAACCTATTGGTTGGTTAAACAAAGCAGCATCAACGAACATATTATTCATATTGGTAACATTACTGACGTTCCAAGAGCCGATTGGTTGGTTAAAGGATGAAGCACTATCAAACATATTAGACATATTAGTCACACTACTCACATCCCAAGACCCAATTAGTTGGTTAAATGAAGCAGCGCTCCTAAACATAGCACCCATATTAGTAACGCTACTCAAATCCCAAGAGCTTAATGGTTGGTTAAAGGAAGTAGCACTAATAAACATATTATTCATGTTAAAAACACTACTTACATCCCAAGAATCAATAGGTTGGTTAAAGGAAGAAGCGGAATTAAACATGTTATTCATATCATCCACAAGAGTTGTCACAATATTATTAAAAGGAATAGGAATTGATTCTCCCGTTGGAGTAAAATAAGTTATGCCCGATTGAATATTTCTAGCATAATTAGTTATATTACTTTTAGTTAAATTATTAACAATTGCAAACCATTCAATTGGTCCTCTTGGGTTTGCTTGAACAAAGTATTGGGTGGGAACATCAGTGCCAGTCCATTTAATGGTAACACCATTTGCATCTAATACGACGGTTTGTGCTTTGATTATTTGAGAGGTTAAAAAAAGCAAAATAATTAGGAGTACTATTTTTTTCATAATATAGTTTTTAAATTATATTCAAATATAATAAATTAATTAATACCTGAGAAACAGATAGTGCGCATTTCGCAATTAAAAAAAGTTAGGGATTTTGAAGCACTACATTGACAGCGAGTTCTGCCCTTTTTATAAAGTGCAAAGCTCCATATTTTTACATACCCATAAATTTCTTGAAGGGCTTTTTTTATTTCGTTTTACGTTTCATCGCTATAATTTCTATTTCTCAATAGGAATTTCAGTTTTAAGTTGTCATATATTATTCCAATCAGTAAAATTGTTCCTGCAATTGCTAATACATAAAGATTTACTGCCGAGTAAAATATACCACCTAAAAGTCAACCTAAAAAGAAAAAACTAATAATGGTCAGGCGTAATTTAATTGAAATAATTCAGTAATTCAATTATACTATTATTTGATTCATCTAATGTAATTAAACCTCTATAAGGTCTATCTAAATCCAAAATAAATAATACTGTTAGTGAAATCATCACACCAAAGCAAAGATTACCAAACCAATCAATTTTTCCTTTTAAAGTTGATGAATAACCAGAGAAAAAAGAAATTATAAATGCTAAGAGAAAGACTAACAAAATAATGCTGTCGGGAACTTTAGCGTTTTCAGCAGTTAATCTCGTTGTAGTAATATCAAACATTTCATTCAGTGCTGGAATCATTTGCCGAGTTGCGTCTGTATTTGAATAATTGTGTGAAAGTCTAGTAGCTCTATTCCACAATGCACTAGAGAGGGAGTGGCTAATTATATTTATCTGTTCTCTTTTTTTAAAGTCAACGCCAACTTTAAAATAATTAATACGGGTTTTAATATATTTTTTGAAATCATTTCTAAACAATAAACGTTCGTTTTCTGGGTACAAGTCAGCACGAAGTAAAGCGGTGCTAATTGTGTTTGATTCCTGAACAATAATTTGTCTACGAGTGTCATATCTGTCTATACTCATACTATAGGTAAAGGCTAATATTAGTGCTAGTAAACCAAAAAGGGAACCATAAATATTACTTGATTCTGTCAAATATTCTCCTTTTATCTTTTTTGATTTTCCAACAAAACTTCCAAGTAAAGTTGAAGTTAGAACTATTAAAAGTATAAAAATTGATATTTTCCAAGCAGCTATTTCGTTTAAATATGACATTTTTTATAAGTTAATTTAATTTTTATTTCTTGTTGCTATTCAATTTTGGAGTTACATCTTTAACAGTATTTGTTTTCGCTTCATCATCATCAATTATTTGCTCTTTTACAGAGGCAAAATCAATCGCTTTTAAGTCAATCTTTCGTATCTGTCTATTCCACATTGTATGATAGTAATACACTTTATTTTTTAAGTCAGATGCAGAAGTAACTTGTGTTGCACTTACAATGTCAGTTGGCAAATTTTCTTTTGGCACTTGAGCGCCTAGTGGTATGTTAAAATTATCCAATATTCTAAAAGATTCAAAAACAGCATCGAGAGACGTTTCTAATGGACGACAAGAAGCTGTAAAAGCTGCGGCTCGCACAAATCTTGAAGGTGGAGTAAAGTCTCCAGGTAAGCCAATCAAACCTGAACCTCCACCCAATGGTTTTAAGTTATATTCATCGAAATTCATTGGGCTATTAGGATTTGACGATAGATTGAGATAATTTCTTTGATTTATTAAATGCCAATCGTAAGTAGGAGAATTTGTTATCACACCAATATAGGGGTCATATATTTTTACTTCACCATTATTCACGATTTCAATTATTTTACTATTACCACTTGGATCAACAATTTTAAAATGAAAAGGAAGTGCTGCACCTCCAAACTCTTTATTGTCGACATTTACTACTATAACATTTTTTAGGTTCGCAATAATTTCGTCAACTGTTTTAAACGAAGATAACATCCACTGCATTAAGTCGCCTACACTCATTGAATTTTCCGCTTTTTTACTATTATAAATTGCATATTCAGCAAAATCGGGTAAATAATATACGCCAACATATAATCCTTCTTCATTTAATCCGTCTGGTCCGTAGGGTTGGTCATATGCTGTAAGCGTTACAAAGCCATATTTTCCATTCCATTTTTTTCCGTTAAAGCCCTCAGGAGTTTGCCCTATGAATTTTTTGTTGCGGGGTACAACTAAAATCTTATTGTGTTGTGCATCGTTAAGTGCCCATTCAACCGTTCTTGCAACAACAAATCCACCATCGTTTGATTTTAATGTGATTCCTGTACAAGGAGAAACACTAGTGCTAAACATAAGAAATGCTAACGTAAGAGCGGTAATTTTTTTAAATTTATTTTTCATTTGGTTTTGTTTTAAGGGTAAATATTTTGGATGATTATTCAACATTTTCTTTCTTCGATAAAAAATAATATCCCACACAAAAAGAAAGTATCAATATTGCAATTCCAATAAGCATGAAGTAATCAGAATGTTTGATATCAAGGGTTATTATTTTTCTAACAATTGCTGTGATTGCAATTAATAATATAATTTTCACTTTACTCAAAATAGTATTGTGATGATTTTTAAATGTCTCTAAGATTTCAAGTGTAATTAAAATATTGAAGAATATTGGAACACCGGTAAGTCCCAATGGTCTTTCGCTTGCAAATTTAAATCTGCTTACTTCTTTATAAAAAATATAAATCAAATCTACTGTCTCAAAAACTATGAATAATATAGCAAGAATAGATAAAATTAAATAAACTAAATCTTCTGTTTTTGTTATAATCTTGTCTTTTTTCATAGTTTTATTTTCAAATTAATATTACTAATTAGTATTCTGATTTCTACAAATTATCGCTAACGTTCATCCACTCCAAGTCGTTTGGAATTAGCATAACCAAAATTATCGATTAAAAACTTAACTTGCAAGTTAAAACCAACTTTGAGTAAAATCTAAAACCTAAATCGCGCGTATTGGAATTTATTGAATTACTAATTTGTTTGTAATAATTTCTTTTTCTGAATAGAGTTTTATTATGTAGATACCTTTCGTTACAGTACTCAAATCAATTTGTGAAACAGGAGCAAATTCACTAATTATTTTGCCTGAAATATCGTAGAGAACAATTTTTTCTAAATCTTTATTTTCAATATTCAACATCCCATTTGTCGGATTAGGAAATATTACAGATTTACTTTGAGTAAAATTAGTTGTATTTAATGCAACTCCAGTAGAATGAACCGTTTGCAAATAATTTGACTCAATTTGTCCAGGATTATAAACAGCTGTTACATGTATGTCGAAGCCAGAACCATTACTATACAAAAGAAATTCTCCAGTATCATTTGAAACGTAACCATACAACGGTGCATATATATAATATAAAGTTTTTTCAGTTTGAAATCTGTAGAATTCATTATCTCGATATATATTATATCCAATTAATTCATTGTGTGGTTGGTCAGGTTCATCCCAATCTAACTCAAATAAATTATGCATATTTTCATATGATTGAGTAAAAGTTAAATTTTGAACAGGATTGTTTTGTCCAAAAGTGTTGAAACTAAAAGTTGTAAAGAATGCTAAAATTAAAAGTTTTGTTTTCATGTCCTTTCATTTACGGGAGTGAGTGATTATGTTGCATAACGTTTCCTTGCTAGAGCTTGTTGCGGCTTTTGGAAACTTTTAGTTTCCATTACTAGAAAAGAAGTTATGAAAATTATTTTTTCCACTAGCACAAATCGCAGCAATAGTTCATAACCGCTGTTAGCAACAGTAATTTATTTTATAATATATTTTGTTGTGTTTAAATTCCCAATACTTCCAAATAGTTGTAATTCAATTCCTTTTTTCAAATCTCTACTTGCAGTTGCTGATGACAAATCTTTAAAAGTATTCATATAATCTTTTCGAGTAAATTCTTTTACTCCAAGTCTCAAAAAGTATTCTAATCTATCAATATCTTTTAAAGTTCGGCTGTTATAACTAAGTAAGTTTTCCAGAGATTTGTTTATTACATCAAGCATGTATTCAATGAAGAATGTTGATTTTCCAGCTTTGTCACTTAGCGAAAGAGATTTATAATATTCATCTTGTGTTTGGCTAATCAAAGTTTCAAAAGGTAAAAATTCAAATATTGGATATTCGTTCATTAATATTAGAGTTTGCCACAATCTTCCCATTCTTCCATTACCATCTAAAAAAGGATGAATGAATTCCATTTCATAATGAAAAACACAACTTTTTATTAATGTCAATTCATCAGAATCTTTAAGATATTCAAATAAATTTTTCATTTGGAATGGAACATTTTCAAAAGGAGGAGCAATGTGTTCAACTTTAGTTCCTTTAACAATTCCGACTCCTTGATTTCTGTATTTTCCAGCACTTTCAATTAATCCATTCATTAATGCAAGATGAACTTTTAAGAAACTTTTATCTGAATAGTATCTATATTCATTGAGTTTTTCGTAAACTTTGATTGCATTTAAAACTTCTAAAACATCTTTTTCAGGACCAATAACCCTTTTGTTTTCTATTAATGCTGTAATCTGTTCTTCAGTTAATGTATTACCTTCAATCTGTAAAGATGAATGTATTGTTTTGATTCTATTCTGTTTTCGTAATTGTGGAGATTGTTTACTCAGATAGTTAGCATTTACCTCTCCAAGCTTTTCAGAAATAGAAGTAATTAATTTTAAAATTCTCGGAGTAATGTCATAAGGTGGTTTCATTGATAATATCATTTGATAGTATCAAAAGTAGTTTTTTAAAACTGAACGTCCAAATATTATTGTTGCTAACGTTTGGCCGCTTGGCGATGTGGCGGATTAAGGAAGCCCAAATTTTCGGTTAACGACTAATTTCCCAAGTACAAAACCATCTTTAAATTCAGCCTAATCCCGCCATATTGCCAAGCATCTATGTAAAAGCATAAATTTGAGTTTCCTAAAAACAAAGATTATGCAATTACATGATGCCTTAACTAATCCAAAGATATTCATTGGGTTAGATATTCACAAAAAAAGTTGGACCGTTTCCATCCAAACTGATTTATTTTTCCA
>CALQAH020000054.1 GCA_943328505.2 Rhizobium sp. Q54
ACCTTTTTGATTAGAAACATATTTGCACGAATAATGTTTTTCTAATACTAGTTTTACGCATTCAAGTTTAAACACATAATCATATTTGACTTTTCTTTCCATAAAAATACCCCCAAATAGTGTCTAACTTTTTGGGGGCAGTCTAATTTAACGAGACGGTTTTTTTATGCTTAAAACATTGGAAGCTTAATCCAATTCATATTCCAATCGAACGGTGATTCTTGCCGTTTTATTTTTACTGTAGGTATCGTTAATCCCGCCATAACTATCATCTTCGGTAGAGCCTTGACCCGTAATTTGGAAAACGCCCATACTGGCTCTTTTTAATTTTCCTAAATTTCCATCGCCTGTTTTTACAATTTTTGTAGCACGTTCGTTGGCATCTTTTGTGGCATTTTCAATTAAACTTTGTTTTAAACTTGGCAAGTTGGAATAGGTATATTGAATGGAATTGGAAGAAAGCTCAATCCCTGAATTCACCAATTCGGAAGTTTTACTCGATACACTTTCGATGCGTTTCATCAAATCGTCATTCTTCTTAGCAGAAAAAGAAATGGTTTGCGTGGCTTCATAACCATCAAAAACTTGTTCGTATTTTGTTTGATAGGTATTCTCGGTGTTTTCACTTCGAATTTCTCTAAATTTCTTTTGAAAATTAACAGCTCCAAAACTAAATTCATTGGGTTTAAATCCTTTTGAAACAAAAAAATCATTTACAATTTTTTGATCGGATACAATTTTATTATAAGCCGTTTTAATGTCCATACTTGTTGATTTAAAACTCCCAGACCAAAGTATTTCGTCCGAAATAAAATCTTTGGTTCCTAATCCAATTACTGAAATCGAATCTAAATTATCGTTTCGGTTTTGGAAAGATTTTCCTAAAATCCAAGCTGTTATGATAATGGCAACGCCAATAATAATTGATGATTTTATTTTTTTCATTTTCTTTTTATAAATTATTTAAATTAAACGATTAAAAAAGCACTTTTAGTATTGTAAAACTAATTAAATTTATAGTATTCTCGAGAATATTTATTTTCTCTTTTGCGCAAAGAAACGTTTCATGATTTCAGAAGCTTCATTAGCCATTATACCCTGAATTACTTCAGTTTTTGGATGTAATTGTGTTCCTAAAGTTTGGAATCCACGATTGTCGTCTTTAGCACCAAAAACTATTTTAGAAATTTGACTCCAAAACAAAGCACCCGCGCACATTTGACAAGGTTCTAAAGTGACGTAAAGCGTACAACCGATTAAATATTTTCCACCCAAATAATTAGCGGCTGCTGTAATGGTTTGCATTTCAGCATGAGCCGTAACATCATTGAGCATTTCGGTGAGATTATGACTTCTGGCAATGACTTTATTGTTGATGACAATGATAGCGCCAACAGGAATTTCGCCTTTTTCAAAAGCAGTTTCCGCTTCCTGCAATGCTTTTTTCATGAAATATTCGTCGGTGAAAATGTTTTCCATTTTTTTATTGAGCCACGAATGCACTAATATTTTTTGTGCCTTCGTTGGAGGTTATCTGGTTATTGAAATAAATTTATACTGTAAAAATACAATTTCAAATTGTACATTTGCTTTATGTCAAAAAATTTACTCAAACATATTCATAACCCAACCGATTTACGAAAATTGGACGAACAGCAATTGCCTCAATTGGCAAAAGAATTGCGCGATTTTATTATTGATATTGTTTCGGTAAAAGAAGGGCATTTGGGCGCTAGCCTTGGTGTTGTAGAATTGACTATTGCTTTGCATTATGTTTTTAACACACCCGAAGATCTGTTAGTTTGGGACGTAGGACATCAAGCGTACGGGCATAAAATTTTAACCGAAAGAAAAGAAAAATTCGATACGAATCGTCAGCTTGGCGGTATATCTGGTTTTCCCAAACGTAGCGAAAGTGTTTATGATACTTTTGGCGTTGGGCATTCCTCTACTTCTATTTCGGCGGCTTTGGGAATGGCGATTGCTTCTCAATTGAAAGGAGAAAACAAACATCATATTGCCGTTATTGGCGATGCTTCTATTGCAAGCGGAATGGCGTTTGAAGGTTTGAATCATGCTGGAGTTACCGATGCTAATTTACTAGTGATTTTAAACGATAATGCTATTGGAATTGACCCAAGCGTTGGGGCACTGAAAAACTATTTAACATCCGTTAAAAGCGGTAAAAATCCGAAGCAAAACAACATGATTAAGTCTCTGAATTTTGATTATTCCGGACCAATTGACGGACATGATATTCAAGGTTTAATCAAGGAATTGGAACGATTAAAAAAAGTAAAAGGCCCGAAGTTTTTACATATTATAACTACCAAAGGTAAAGGTTTACAACAAGCAGAAGCCGACCAAGTGAAATACCATGCGCCTGGAAAATTTGATAAAACCACTGGCGAAATTCATAAAAAATTGGAAGACCATTTACCTCCAAAATTCCAGGATGTTTTTGGTTTAACACTAGTGGAATTGGCAAAAAAGAATCCTAAAATTATTGGTATCACACCTGCAATGCCAAGTGGAAGTTCGATGAAATTTATGATGAATGCCTTTCCCGAAAGGGCTTTTGATGTAGGTATTGCCGAACAACATGCTGTAACTCTTTCGGCTGGAATGGCGACTCAAGGAATGGTAGTTTTTTGCAACATCTATTCTACTTTTCTTCAACGTGCTTACGATCAAGTGATACATGATGTGGCTTTACAAAATTTACCTGTAGTTTTTTGTTTAGACAGAGCAGGTTTGGTTGGCGAAGATGGTGCAACGCATCACGGTGTTTTTGATTTGGCGTATTTGAGATGTATTCCTAACCTCATCATTTACGCTCCAAAAGACGAAATGGCTTTGCGCAATATTTTATATACCGCACAATTGGGTTTGTCAAATCCTATTGCGATACGATATCCAAGAGGAAGAGGGAAATACAAAGATTTTAGTTTGCAGATTGCAGATTGCAGATTTGATAAAATTAAAATTGGGAAAGCTCATTTGATTAAAGAAGGAAACTTGTTTGCTATTTTATCAACTGGATTTATTGGTAATAATGTAACACTTGCGCTCGAAAATATTGATAATGCCGATGATTTTGCACATTATGATTTTGGCTTTGTAAAACCTTTAGATGAAGTAATGTTACATGAAATTTTCGCGACCTATGAAGCCATCATCACGATTGAAGATGGCATTATTAAAGGCGGCTTTGGAAGTGCAATTGTTGAATTTGCATTTGAAAATGAGTATCCAACCAAAATCAAAACACTTGGTGTTCCTGATGTTTTTATTGAACAGGGAACGATTGACGAATTACAGCAAATTTGTAAAATTGATGTAAAAAGTATCGAAAGTCTTTTAGCTAGTTTTTAAAACCTATAGCGTTTCTTTCAACCATTTATAAAACTCTTTTTGCCAAACTTGGGCATTTTGAGGTTTTAAAACCCAATGATTTTCTTCGGGTAAGTATAAGAACCTGCTTTTTACACCACGTAATTGTGCTGCTTGAAATGCTTCTTGTGCTTGTCCAATTGGCACTCTGAAATCGTTACCTCCCTGAATAATTAATATCGGTGTATTCCATTTGTCAACTAAAGTAATAGGGTTGAATGTAGTGTATGATTTTTGAGCAACTTTATTGTTTTTTTCCCAATAAGCACCACCAAAATCCCAATTGTTAAAGAAAACTTCTTCGGTAGTCCCAAACATACTTTGGGTATTAAAAACGCCATCGTGTGCTATAAAAGATTTAAAACGATTGTTGTGAATTCCAGCTAAATAAAACACAGAGTATCCTCCATAACTTGCGCCAACACATCCTAATCGTGATTTATCAACATACGTTTCTTTAGAAACATCATCAATAGCAGAAAGATAATCGTCCATTACTTGTCCTCCCCAATCTCCTGATATTTTTTCGTTCCACTCTACTCCATGTCCTTGCATTCCTCGCCTGTTTGGCGCTACTACAATATATCCGTTTGCTGCCATCAATTGAAAATTCCAACGGAAAGAGTAAAACTGAGTTAGAGCAGATTGTGGTCCGCCTTGACAATACAATAGTGTTGGGTATTTTTTTGTTGTATCAAAATTTGGAGGTAAGATCACCCAAACCAACATTTTTTTTCCATCTGTGGTAGTAACATAACGTCTTTCTGTTGTACTTAAAGAAAGGTCTTTGTAGTTTTCTTTGTTGGTATCGGTAATTTGACTCCACGTTTTCCTTTTAAAATTGTATGAATAAATTTCTAAAGCATGATTCATATCAGTTCTTGTTACAATAGCATTGTCACCCGTAATATCTACAATGTCATGAACATCAAAATAGCCGCTAGTAAGTTGAGTTACCGTAATTGCAATTTTTGTAAGCCCAGGGAAATTAACTTCGAAAAGTTGTAATGTCCCATCAACAGGAGCAATAAAATATATTTTTTTGCCATCCTTACTCCATTGAAAACTGCTAACAGAATCATCCCAATTAACTGTTAGATTCATTTTTAAGCCTTTGAAATCTACAATAATATCGTTTTTATCGGCTTCATATCCGTCGCGTTTCATCTGTAGGTAGGCTAAATTCCCTGTAGACGAAAAAGCTGGATTTGTATCGTAACCCAGATTGGCTTCGGTTCTATTGGTCGTTTTTCCGGTTTCAAGATTGTATTCGTAAATGTTGGTGTTGGTTGAAATGGCGTATTGTGTTCCCGCTTTTTTCTTGCACACATACAAAATACTTTTACTATCTGGTGACCAAATATAATCTTCATCTCCACCAAAAGGTTTTTGTGGGCTATCGAAATTTTCTCCTTTTAAAATATCAATTCCAATGGCACCATCTTTATTCTCCTTATAAAAAACATGATTAAATTTCCCTTCATTCCATGTATCCCAATGACGATAATCTAGTCCATTATAGATTTGGGCATTAGATTTGTCTAACTCTGGATAAAAATCTTTACCATGAACATTCTCTACTTTTACTTCTTCATTATAAATTAAATATTTTCCGTCTGGAGAAACATTTTTGTCGTTTAAAAGTTCTTTTGTTTCTTTTATTTCAGTTGGATTACCTCCAATTACTGGTACTGTATAATATTTTGAATTTGATTTGTTATCTTGTACTGAAGGTGTTGACACTTTATAAACAACAGATTTTTTATCTTTTGAAATTCCTAAAACGGAAACTCTTCCTAATTTCCATAGTAATTCAGGTGTCATAACCTTTTGTGCTGAAACTGATAAACCCATTGTAAGTGCTAGTATAAGTGCTATTTTTTTCATTGTTGAAGTGATTAATTTTAAAGTTTAAAAGTACTAAATATATTCATAAAAAAAAGCCATTCATTTTGTTGAATGGCTTTAATCATTATTAACTTAAAAAACTAAACTATTCTTTGATAAAGCGTTTTGAAGATTTACCATTCGCATTTGAAACTTCGATTAAATACGTTCCAGATGTCAATGAACCAACATTGATGCTTTGATTTTCAATTTTTCCGTTTCCGATTTCTTGTCCTAACATATTGAAAATTCTATATTCAGAAGCAATATCAAGATTTGAAATATTTAATATATCCCCTTTAACAGGATTTGGAAATAGGTTGAATGAAATTCCGGCGTTAGAAGTTTCATCAATTTTGGCAGTTAAAGAGATATTTACAGTGTAATCTTCTACCTGACCAAAAGAGAATGCTGCACATGAAGAGGTTTGTACTGCGTTGTAAGACATTTGAATTCTCATTCTAGTAGCTCCTAAAGTTGCAGTTGTAGGAATTGTGAAAGTTCCAGTTACTGGCGTTGTAGTTGAAGCTGCTTTTGTCCATACTTTTTCACCTGCATCTAAAAAGTCACCATCTTTATTATAATCAATCCATACTACGTATCCTTCTTTAAATACAGTGCTTGTCCATGATGGTGTAATTGTAATTGTATATGCAGTTCCTCTTACAGCATTTGTAGAAAGAGCGGTAAAATTTTCGTATCCAGCAGTCCCTGTTGAAGTATTGTTTATTGTTCCGAAAACAACTTTACCAATTTTTTCGTCAGCAGTACTATTTCCTTGAGATGTGCAATAAGTTACTGTTGAAGCTGCTAAAGTGGTAACAGAAACGGTATTGCTGTTTATTGAAATATTACCAGCAGCATCTTTTGCTCTAACATTAAAAGTATAAGCTGTTGAAGCGGTTAAACCAGTTACTGCAAAAGTAGTTGCTGTAGTTGTAGAACCTATTAAAGTTGTTCCTCTGTAGACATCGTATCCTGTAACAGCCACATTATCTGTAGCACCAGTCCAAGACAAGTTTGTTGTAGTAGAGGTAGTTCCAGAAGCCGATAACGTCGGTGCTGATGGCGCTGTTGTATCTGGAGTTAATGTTGTAACAGTAACGCTATTGCTGTCAAGAGAAATATTTCCGGCAGCATCTTTAGCTCTTACATTAAAAGTATAAGCGGTTGAAGCGGTTAAACCAGTTACAGCAAAAGTAGTTGCAGTAGTTGTAGAACCAATTAAAGCGCCATTTCTTAAAACATCGTATCCAGTTACTGCTACATTATCAGTTGCACCAGACCATGATAAATTGGTTGTAGTTTGAGTAGTTCCTGAAGCGGATAAAGTTGGAGCATTAGGAGCAGTTGTGTCAGGAACTGGAGTTAAAGTTGTTACACTTACCACATTACTATCTACGGAAGTATTTCCTGCAGCATCTTTAGCTCTAACTGTAAAAGTATACGTTGTAGTTGCTGTTAAGCCTGTAACTGCATATGTTGTTGTAGCTGTTGTAGCTTTAAACACGCCATTTTGATACACATCATACGCTGTTACTGCTACGTTATCTGTAGCGCCAGACCAAGATAGGTTTGTTGTAGTAGTTGTAGTTCCAGAAGCTGTTAATGTTGCAGCAGTTGGTGCTACAGTATCTGTTGAGCCTGCAGTAATTGTGAAATTTGTATTGGAGACATCAAAGAAAATATGATTAGTTCCTTTAACCATGATTCTGTTAGTAGTTCCTGGTGTGTTTGGAATAGTAACTGCTTGTGTTCCGTCATTTGGAGTAGCCGCTAATAAAGTTGACCATGTTGTACCAGCATCAGTAGATAAAAGAATATCAACATTTGCACAGTTTACACCATTTGCAGTTGTACCAGCAACTGCCCAAGTAATAGTTTGTGAACTTCCTCCAACGAAAGAAACTGCTGTATTAGGAGCACTTACCGAAAATGGTCCTGCTGTAGCATTAACAGTTACAATCATATCGTCACTATTGTTTGCTGGCCCACCTGCTCTGTTATCTCTAACAGTCATTCTAAAGTTTAATGTTCTAGCTACCGAGGATAATGCCTCAACTGTAAGTTCCGTTCCTGCCGTAGTTGTTGCTCCTGTTAAAACTGAAGACATTTTAGGAAAACATCTAGTTGAAGAAGTAGATGAATTATAGGATCTAAAATTCACTCCTGTTGTTTTAGTTGCGCTTGGAACTGCGGATGTTGTTTGAGAATCCATTTGCTCCCAATTGTATGTAAGCGCATCTCCATTAGCATCGGTTCCTGTACCTGTTAGCATAAAAGGAGTGCTTTTTGGAACAGTATAATCTAGACCTGCACCTGCTGTAGGTACTGAGTTACCAGTTGCAATATTGGTTTGACAGGTTTTAGTTTTTATATTATTTGTTACTTGTTGAATACTGACTGCATGAAAATAAGCATCTGAATGTGGTTGCACATCAAGTGTAGTAATTCCAGCATAACCCATAATTGTTGAGCCTGAACCTGGTTCCATTTGAACACTTGTTCCTTCGTTTCCACCATGAGTCCAAGTATGATTAGCACCAAATTGGTGTCCTAATTCGTGTGCTACATAATCAATATCAAAGTTGTCTCCAGCAGGAATTCCGTCAGCTGGAGAAGTAATTCCACTTCCTTTTGAACCATTTGTACAAACACAACCAATGCAGCCTGCATTTCCACCACCGCCAGTAGCACCAAATAAGTGACCAACATCATAGTTAGCTTCTCCAATTACTGAGGTTAATGTAGATTGTAATTGAGCATTCCATTGAGACATACTTGCCGCAGCAGCATATGGGTCAGTAGAAGCGTTTGTATAAATCACTAAATCAGTATTGGCAATTAAATTCATATGGACACCAAAATCTTTTTCAAAAACACCGTTTACACGAGTCATTGAAGCATTGATTGCGGCAAGAGCTAATGCTTTTGTTCCTCCAAAGTAAACTGCATATTCACCTGTACAAGACATTGCTAAACGAAATGTTCTCAAAGTAGCATCGTCTGCATTTGGTCTTGCAGCAGTTCCGTCAATTTGTGGAGAAACTACATCAATAACACTACACTCAAAAGGCGTTAAACTCGCTTTTTTATCTGATTTTTTATATACAGAATAGGTTACTAAATCTTGAGATATTGGCTCAATAAATACTGCTGGTTTGTCTGCACTTAAAGTCATTGCTTTAAATCCAAGTGGAGATACACTAAAATAAACTGTAGCGGTTGGATTATCAATTCCAATTCCAACATAGGATTTAATTTCTGGATATCTAGCCGCAAGTGCTGGATCCATATTAGAGTTTTCATAAATTTTGAAACCCTCTAAAATCCCTTCAGCATTTGGTAAAGAAATAATTACTGTTGAATTTTTTGCTTCTCTTTTTGGTGAGTTGACAATGCTTTGTTTCAACATGTTAAGATTCAAATCAAAAAGATGATTTTCGGGCAACTGCATTCTGCTTTCAAGGGCAATCATGTTCGCTTTTTTAGTAGTTGAACTCCAAACAGTGTTTCTGTTTTGAGCAAAAGCTACACTTGTAATTGCAATAAGAGCAATAGAAAGTAATTTGAACTTCATAATGGTTTAGTTTTAATTAAAATTTTAGAATATTCAAAAGTATAATTATTTTTAATTAATCATCTAAAATTTTAACCATTATATAAATAAATCGATGAACTACATCTATTTTTAATTAGAAATCAACAAAGTAAGCCGATTTCTTATGAAAATAATGAAATTAAAATTCGAGAAAATATTATTTTAGAATTTATAAATCATTTTCAATAACTTTAAAAAAAGCCTCGCAATTGCGAGGCTTTTTTTTATATAAATTAAATACTATTTCAATTTTTTCTTTACTTCCACTTCTTGGAAAGCTTCAATAATATCTAGTTGCTCTATGTCGTTATAACCTTTAATTTGGATACCACAATCATATCCTTTAGATACTTCTTTCACATCGTCTTTGAAACGTTTTAATGCGGTCAATTCTCCTGTGAAAATAACAACCCCTTCACGAATAATACGTATTTTAGAGTTTCTAAAGATTTTGCCATCTGTAATCATACAACCCGCAATAGTTCCAATTTTAGAAATTTTGAATGTCTCGCGAATTTCAGCTGTTCCGGTAACTTCTTCTTTAATAACTGGTGAAAGCATACCTTCCATAGCATCTTTCAAATCATCGATAGCATCGTAAATAATTGAATAATTACGGATATCAATTTCTTCTTTATCTGCTAATTGTCTCGCGTTTCCTGCAGGACGAACATTAAATCCAATAATAATAGCATCCGAAGCAGAAGCTAACATTACGTCAGTTTCTGTAATGGCTCCAACTCCTTTATGAATAATATTGATTTGAATTTCTTCGGTAGATAATTTAGAGAATGAATCAGACAAGGCTTCAACAGAACCATCCACGTCACCTTTAAGGATGATGTTTAATTCTTTAAATTGACCTAAGGCAATACGACGTCCAATTTCATCTAAAGTTATATGTCGTTGTGTACGTACTGACTGTTCACGCATCAATTGAGAACGTTTTGAGGCAATTTGTTTTGCTTCTTTTTCGTCTTCAAATACATTAAATTTATCCCCTGCCGTTGCAGCTCCATCCAATCCTAATACAGAAACTGGTGTTGAAGGTCCGGCAACAGTAACAATATTTCCTCTTTCATCATGCATGGCTTTAATTTTACCATGATGTTTTCCAGCCAACATATAATCCCCAATTCTAAGTGTTCCGTGTTGTACTAAAATAGTTGACACATATCCTTTCCCTTTATCAAGAAAAGCTTCTACAACTGTTCCTTGGGCTGCTTTATTTGGATTCGATTTTAAATCTAAAAGTTCGGCTTCTAATAATACTTTTTCTAAAAGTTCTTTCACCCCAGTTCCTACTTTTGCAGAAATATCGTGTGATTGGATTTTTCCACCCCAATCTTCAACAAGTAAGTTCATGCCTGCTAATCTTTCTTTTACTTTTTCTGGATTAGCGCCTGGTTTATCAATTTTATTGATAGCAAAAATGATAGGAACATTAGCTGCTTGAGCATGAGAAATTGCTTCTTTAGTTTGTGGCATGATGTCATCATCTGCAGCAATTACAATAATAGCGATATCCGTAACTTGAGCTCCACGGGCACGCATAGCTGTAAAGGCTTCGTGTCCTGGTGTATCTAAAAAGGCAATTTTTTGACCGTTATCCAAAGTAACTCCATAAGCACCAATGTGCTGTGTAATTCCCCCCGATTCTCCTGCAATAACATTTTCTTTACGAATATAATCTAGTAAAGACGTTTTACCGTGATCTACGTGACCCATAACGGTAACAATCGGTGCTCTAAAAACTAAATCTTCTTCTTTATCTTGTACTACTTGAATTGCTTCTTCAATATCAACGGTAATAAATTCCACTTCGTATCCAAATTCATCGGCAACAATTGTCAATGTTTCTGCATCCAAACGTTGGTTTTGTGTTACCATGATCCCTAATGACATACACGTTCCGATTACTTTTGTAATCGGCACATCCATCATGATTGCAATTTCGCCTACAGTAACAAATTCAGTAACTTTTATCGTTTTACTTCCTTCATCAATAGCTCTTTGCTCGTCATCTGATTTTTGACGGTGCGTATCTCTTTTGTCTCTTCTGTATTTTGCTGCTTTAGATTTACTTCCTTTTCCTTGAAGTCTTTCTAAAGTTTCTTTAATTTGATTTTTAACTTCCTCTTCAGTAGGCTCAACTTTTTGAACAATTGCTGGTCTTGCACCTTTAACAAATCCTGGTTTTGCAACAAATTTACCTCCACCTGTTCTTGGAGCTCCTGGTGCACTAGCGTTACCTCCCGGAGTAATAATTTGTCTTTGATCTCCTGGTTTTGGTGGAATTCTTTTTCTTTTATTCTTATTGGCGTTATTGTTATTATTGTTGGCGGCTTGATTTGGGTTTTGACCTGTTGCAGGTGCAATTTTAGCGTCTTTTTTAGGCTCTTCTTTTTTCTTTTTAGGCTTATTAAATTGTGCTAAATCGATAACTTGACCTGTTAAAGTTGCTCCTGATAATTTTTGATATTGGGTTGTAAACGTTTCATCAACTGGAGTTTCTTCTGTAGCTGCTGCAATTACTGGTTTCTCAATAGATTTCTGTTTTGATTTGGAAATCATTGGGGTTTCTTTTTCAGCTGTTGCTTTAGGTGTAGCAACTTCCTCTTTAATAATTGGCTTTTCGGCTACTGTTTTTGGAGTTTCAACAACTGGTTTTATAACCTGTTTTGGATTCAAATCAATAGTCCCAACTTGTTTAGGTGCTGTTACGACAACTTTAGCTTTAATTACTTCAAGTTTATGACGCTCTTCATCGTGTTTGCGTTTGTCTTCAATTTCCTTTTCACGCTCAACACGAAGTGCTTCTTTTTCTTTTCTTTTTTCTTCGCCTACTTCTTTAGAGGCTTCTTTGTTTCCTTTGTCGCCTGCAAATTGTCCACAAAGAATATTGTATACATCATCAGAAATTTTTGTGTTTGGACTTGCTTCAATAGCAATACCTTTATCTTTAAGATAATCCACAGCTCTTTCTAAAGAGATGTTTAATTCCCTTAAAACTTTATTTATTCTAATAATTTTTTCTTCAGACATAAAATCTAATTAATTTTTTTTAACTTAATGCGAAAGCTTACTCTTCAAATTCTTCTTTCAATATTCTCATTACTTCTAGAATAGTTTCCTCTTCTAAATCGGTTCTTCTAACAAGGTCCGCTACATTTTGATTTAAAATACTTCTTGCGGTATCTAATCCTATTTTAGCGAATTCATCAATTACCCATCCATCTATTTCATCGGTGAATTCAGTTAATTCAACATCATCTTCTTCGGCAACACTTCCTTCTCTGATAACATCTAATTCGTAACCTGTTAATTGACCTGCTAATTTAATATTGTGTCCTCCTCGTCCAATTGCTTTTGAAACTTCATCTAACTTCAAAAATACTTCGGCACGTTTTGTTTCTTCATTAATTTTAACTGTTGAAACTTTTGCAGGACTTAAAGCTCTTGTAATGAACAATTGAATATTACTAGTATAATTAATAACATCAATATTTTCATTTCCTAATTCACGAACAATTCCGTGAATTCTTGATCCTTTCATTCCAACACAGGCGCCAACTGGATCAATTCTATCATCATAAGAATCTACGGCAACTTTTGCTTTTTCGCCAGGAATTCTCACTACTTTTTTAATCATGATTAGTCCGTCGAAAACTTCAGGAATTTCTTGTTCGAATAATTTTTCTAAGAATTTCTCAGACGTTCTTGACATGATGATTTGAGGCTTATTTCCTTTCAATTCAACACTTTCAATAATCCCACGAACGTTATCACCTTTTCTAAAAAAATCGGAAGGAATTTGTTTTTCTTTTGGTAAAACAATTTCATTTCCTTCATCGTCAACCAAAATCACAACTCTTGGGCGAACATGGTGCACTTCAGCAGTGTAAATTTCACCAATTAAATCTTTAAATTGTTTGTAAAGATTAGTATTGTCGTGTTCGTGTATTTTTGAAATTAAATTTTGACGTAAAGCTAAAATAGCTCTTCTTCCTAAATCTATTAATTTTACTTCTTCCGAAACTTCTTCACCAATTTCAAAATCAGGTTCTATTTTTTGTGCTTCGGTTAATGTAATTTCTTCATTTTCTAGATCCAAATCATCATCGGCAACAACGATTCTTCTTCTCCAAATTTCCATATCCCCTTTATCAGGATTGATAATGATATCAAAATTATCATCTGAACCATATTTCTTTTTCAATGCGTTTCTAAACACATCTTCCAAAATCGCCATAAGCGTTACTCGATCAATAAGTTTGTCGTCTTTAAACTCTGAAAATGATTCGATTAATGCAATATTTTCCATGCCAAAATTTTAATTAAATGTTACTGTAACAATTGCTTCTTTTATTTCTGAATAAGGAATAACTTGTTTTTTTTGAACCGTTTCTTTTCCTTTTCCAATTTTCTTTGGTTCTCTTGCTTCCCAGGCAAGGGTAATAGATTCATCATTTGCTTCTATTAGCTCAGCTTCTATCTTTGTTGTTGCTAATTTTACAATCAGCATTCTCCCCACATTTTTTTTGTATTGACGTATTAATTTTAGTGGCGAACCAACTCCTACTGAAGCTACTTCTAAAGAAAAATCTTGTTCTTCTCTGTCTAAATTATTTTCAATTGCACGACTTACATCAATACAGTCTTGCAAATTAACGCCGTTATCATCATCTAAAGCTATAGTCACTTTATAACTATCTGAAATCGTTACATCTACCAAAAATAAAGATGCTTTTTCTTTTAAAATATCTTCTAGTAATTGACCGACTTTCTCTTTAAATGTCATAGTTTTATAAAAAGAGGGAAGCATTGCTTCCCTCATTATTTAATTTTGTATTGTAAATAACGGTGCAAATATAGTTATTTTTTTATAAATCAAAATAGTCATTGCTAAATGAAAAAAAAAATGTACTTTTATTCTACTAAATATAACAAACATACACACCAAATTTTATTATTATGAAAAAAATCTTAATCCCTACTGACTTTTCAGATAACGCAGAATTCGCTTTAAAAGTTGCTGCGCAAATTGCCAAAAAAAATGACGCCGAAATTATATTATTGCACATGCTTGAATTGCCTCATCAAGCTGGTGATGCCATTGGAAGTGGACATATTATTCCAGAATTAATGTTTTTTAAAAACGCTGCAATCAAAAAATTAGAAGATTTAATGGATGAGGATTATTTAGATGGCATTAATGTTTCTGAAATTATTCAATTTGAAATGGCCTTTGAAGGCATCATGAAAATTAGCGAGAAAAACAATGTTGATTTAATTATTATGGGTTCTCATGGTGCTAGTGGTTTTAAAGAAATGTTTATTGGCTCTAACGCAGAGAAAGTAGTCAGAAATTCAGAGGTACCCGTTTTAGTAATTAAAAAAGAGCAACCAGATTTCAAAGTAGCTGATTTTGTTTTCGCTTCTGACTTTTCAGATGAAATTAAAAAGCCTTTTGAGAAAGTAGTTGAATTTGCAAATCGCTTTGACTCAACCTTACATTTAGTAATGATTACCACTCCAAATAATTTTAAATCTACTCCTGTTTCTGAAGAAATAATGAGAAAATTTGCTGCCAATTTTACTATCAACAAATTTGAAACACACATTTACAACGAAACCAATGTTGAAAAAGGAATCTTAAACTTTGCCGATAGTATTAATGCCGATTTAATTGGAATGAGTACACACGGAAGAAAAGGATTGTCCCATTTCTTTAACGGAAGTATCAGCGAAGACCTGGTAAACCATTCATCACTTCCTGTGATTACTTTCAAAATCTAATTACAAAAAGTCTAAAAATAAAAAAACTCCTCAAGAAATTGAGGAGTTTTGTCGTTTTAAAAACTACTTCTTATTGCAATATGATTTTCTTTGTGTTTAACAAGTTGTTTGACGCATCATAAATCTTTACAAAATAAACACCTTGACCGCTCCATGAATTAAGTGGAACAACATATTGTTGTGTATTCATAGCACCACTAAACACTTCTTGACCCAACGTATTAATTATTTTAATTGTCCAGCCCGATACATTCGCTAAATTACCACAATCAATTGTTATGAAGTCATTAGCTGGATTGGGATAAATGGTAACGGTGTTGTTGTAAGTTGGTGGATTAAAACTTAAAACCCCCGTGTTTATGACTAAAGATTGGCATTCATTTTGGCTTGTAGAATTATATAATTGGTTAATTTCGTTTTGGGTTAAGGCACGGTTCCAAATACCGATATCGTCTAGTTGACCATTAAATTTTTCTACACAAAAATCAAAGGCACAAGCAGAACCTATAGCAAAAGTACCTGGTGAAGTATAAGTAATTTGCCCTGTTTTATTTTGAAATCCAATCAAAATTCCATCCGAATAGACTTTTTTAGTATTACCATCATAAGTAGCTATAATATGATGCCAGCTATTTAAGTATGATATTGATTGAATTGGTATATCTAATTCATCATAAGGTTGCCCTTGAATTCCGAGTCCAAATGAAATTAAATTTCCATTATCTTGAAAAGAAAGTAACCAATCAATACCAGTAATTCCATCGTCCTGTCTAAGAATATGATGATTGGTGAAATTTCCAGAAAAACTTATTGGTTTAACCCAAGCAGAAATAGTAATAGAATTATTATTGCTAAGATTTATTAATGGAACACCTATAAAACTTAAGTTCCCATCAAAACTATAAGCAGAATTCGTATCGCTAAATCTATCTAACGTAAGAGCTGCCCCATTAACTGTTCCATTATTTGCGTTAGGGCTTGCGTCACTTGCATTCCCATTAAACGGCCAATATCCAACCAATCCATCTGTTGGTACATAAGATGGTACTTGCGCCAAAATTATTTGGGCAGTTAAAGCAAAACCCATAGCTAGTAATAGTAGTTTGTTTTTCATGTTGTTCGTTTTAAATTTAAAAACAAATGTAATAAAAATTCTATAATATAGTGTACTACATTATAGAGTACTATAGAAAATACAAAATAAGGAGTTTTGTGTATGGAAAATTTAACCCCAAAACCCAATCAAGAAGAGCTTAATGCAATTGCATTAAGATTAAAAGAACTAAGAAAAGCAAAAGGTTATTCTAATTACGAACATATTGCTTTCGATTTAGAAATGAGTCGTTCCGCCTATTGGAGATTAGAAACGGGAGTTAATTTTGAATTAAAAACATTAATTAAAATTTGCAGGTTGCTCGATGTCAGTTTAGAAGATTTTTTTAAAGGAATAGAAATCCCTAACTCAAAAATAAAAATCTAATTTACTACTCGTCTAAAAATAAAAAAACTCCTCAATTTCTTGAGGAGTTTTTTGTTGGTCTACAAGGACAAATATCGCTATGCCTAAATAAACCTCAAAAAACCTCAGCGAACCCAATAAATATAGGGATTGTTGAGTTAACAGATTTAGCAACACCTCAAAAAACTTTGTAAAACTTCAAAGAATAGTGTATTTTTGCTAC
>CALQAH020000055.1 GCA_943328505.2 Rhizobium sp. Q54
AATTTCTTCACGTGAAACCAGGAAAAGGACCAGCTTTTGTTAGAACAAAGTTAAGAAGTTTGTCTAATGGTAAAGTATTAGATAATACTTTTTCGGCGGGTCATAAAATTGAAGAAGTTCGTGTTGAAAATCATAAATTTCAATTTTTATATCCTGAAGGTGATTTGTATCATTTTATGAATGTGGAATCTTTTGAGCAAATTTCCTTGAACAAAAACATTCTTGATTCACCAGATTTATTAAAAGAAGGTGAGAATGTAATGGTAAGTATCAACACCGAAACCGATTTGCCACTATCCGTAGATATGCCTTCTTCAGTTATATTAGAAGTTACTTATGCTGAACCAGGCGTAAAAGGAAATACAGCTACAAATGCTACTAAATCAGCTACTGTTGAAACTGGCGCTATTGTAAATGTGCCTTTATTTATTAATGAAGGAGATAAGATTAAAATTGATACATCTAATGGTAATTACATGGAACGTGTAAAATAATTGCTTATAAAAATTAGACTTCGAAGAACAGCATATAAAATTTATGAAATTTCCTAAAATTCAATCCTTACAAGAAATAGCCAGTTTACTAAATTGTGAATTTGTTGGTGATGCCAATTTTCCTGTACATGGTATGAATGAAATTCATGTTGTTGAAGCTGGAGATATTGTTTTTGTGGATCATCCAAAATATTACGATAAAGCCTTACAATCTGCAGCTACTATTGTTTTAATAAATAAAAAAGTAGATTGCCCGCAAGGAAAATCGCTTTTAATTTCTGACGATCCTTTTAGAGATTTCAATACGTTAACCAAACATTTTCGACCATTTATAGCAGCAAATGTTAGTGTTTCTTCTTCTGCTAAAATTGGAGTAGGTAGCACTATTCAACCCAATTGCTTCATCGGAAATAATGTTGTGATTGGTAAAAACTGTTTGTTGCATGCCAATGTAATTGTATATGACAATACTGTTATAGGTGATAATGTCATTATTCATTCAGGAACAATTCTAGGAGCTGATGCATTTTATTATAAAAAACGTCCAGATGGTTTTGATCAATTGCTTTCTGGTGGTCGTGTAGTTATCGAAGACAATGTTGGTATTGGTGCTTTATGTACTATTGATAAAGGTGTTACAGGAGATACAACAATTGGTGAAGGAACAAAAATTGACAATCAAGTGCATGTTGGACATGATACAGTTATTGGAAAAAAATGTTTAATTGCCTCTCAAACTGGAATTGCAGGTTGTGTAATCATAGAAGATGAAGTTACACTTTGGGGACAAGTTGGAACTACTAGTGGTATTACAATTGGCGCTAAAGCAGTTGTTTTGGGACAAACTGGTGTAACAAAATCTATTGAAGGCGGAAAATCTTATTTTGGAACTCCAGTAGAAGAATCTCGTGAAAAACTAAAGCAACTCGCTTATATTAAAAGAATACCCGAATTACTTTCAAAAAAATAATAGTATGAACACAAAAGAAATAGTTCAAAATTTTTATAAATCCGATGTTTTAATCGAACCCAATTTGGTTAAAGAATTTTTACATCCTGAAGTTATTTTGGAATGGCATAGTACTCAAGGTTTTTTAAAACTTAATTATGATGATATTATTGTCTTGAGTACCGATTTAAGTAAAGCGTATATTCGTTCCAAATCAAAAATTACTCATATAATAGCGGAAGACAATACCGTTTCTGTTCGTTATGCGCATTATGTGAAGACTATTGAAAACCCTAGGGAAGAAATGCTTTTGGCTCATTTTATTGTTCTTTGGGAACTTAAAAATGATAAATTATATCGTGGTTATCAAATGAGTCAATTATCCTAATAAAAACTGTTAGGAGAACACAAATTACTGACCACTTTTTTATACTTTTGCAACACAATTTTTCAAACCTAATTTAATATTAAAAACATGAGCGTTTTAGTTAATAAAGATTCAAAAATAATAGTTCAAGGATTTACAGGAAGTGAAGGAACTTTTCATGCCGAGCAAATGATTGAATATGGAACTAACGTAGTTGGTGGAGTTACGCCAGGAAAAGGTGGTACTACTCATTTAAACCGACCAGTTTTTAATACTGTAAAAGATGCTGTTGAAAAAGCAGGAGCCGATACGACTATCATATTTGTACCACCAGCTTTTGCTGCTGATGCGATTATGGAAGCTGCCGATGCTGGTATAAAAGTAATTATCACTATCACAGAAGGTATTCCAGTGGCTGATATGATTAAAGCCAATGACTATATCAAAGGAAGAGATTGCCGTTTAGTGGGTCCAAATTGTCCAGGTGTTATTACTCCAGGTGAAGCAAAAGTTGGTATTATGCCAGGTTTTGTATTCAAAAAAGGAACAGTAGGAATTGTTTCAAAATCAGGAACATTAACGTATGAAGCAGCAGATCAAGTTGTAAAACAAGGATTAGGAATTACTACCGCTATTGGAATTGGTGGTGATCCAATAATTGGAACTACAACCAAACAAGCTGTCGAATTATTAATGAACGATCCAGAAACAAATTGTATTGTAATGATTGGAGAAATTGGTGGTCAATTGGAAGCGGATGCTGCACATTGGATAAAAGCTGATGGAAATCGTAAGCCAGTTGTTGGGTTTATCGCCGGAGTTACCGCTCCTGCAGGAAGAACAATGGGTCATGCAGGTGCAATTGTTGGTGGAGCAGATGACACCGCTGAAGCTAAAAAACGTATCATGAGAGAATGTGGTATTCACGTAGTAGATTCTCCAGCTGAAATAGGAAAAAAAGTAAAAGAAGTTTTAGGTTAAAACTAAATATTAATAACAAATTCCAAAGCTCCGCTATTGTGGAGCTTTTTTAATTAAACAATAATGTATAAAGAAGTAAAAAAGTTCAAAACAGGTGGTAGTTTCACATTCACATCCGTTCAAAATTTAGAAGAAGTATGTAATGCATCCAATAGTGGAAGTGGCGTTTTCTATGTGTTTGCTATCAATGGTGAGGAAAAAGAGTTAATAATGATTGGTTCAACGGGAACTGTCCAAAATGATGGAACATTAAAAAGTAAAAATGGCGGGCTTTATGATAAAATCGTCAATGGTCAACAATTTGCCAAAACGGGAAGAAAATATTCTTGGCCTGCTCAAATGAAAAAGGAAGAAATTGCCCAGCTAGAAATTTTTTGGCACGAAACTTTTAATGCAAAAACAGCTGTAATTCCTACTTTTGTTGAAGCACAACTTTTGCAAAATTTCTTAACTGAAAACGGTCGTTTGCCTAGATGGAATGTGGCGTTTTAAAACTTCCATTTTATTGTTTTTATAAATGTGTGAAATACTAAAATTTATTATATTTTTATACCGAGTAAAAGAGGATAACATTAATCTTATATTCAATTTTTTATAATGAAAAAGAGAACGCTTATGATAACCATACTATTAGCATTTTTCGGATGTGTTTTAATAGGACTTTCCATTTTTGTCCTTTATAGAGGTAGTTTTAATGCTAATACTAATGAAAGTGATGCAAAGAAACAATTAGAAGATGCTAAACAAAAAATAGAAACTTTAAACCAAGAATTAGAAGTAAAATCAAAAAATATTGTTGAATCGGAATTAAAATTAAAACAATTTAAATCAGAATCTCTTGGACAAGTTGCGGGTCAAAATTTGCCCATTGTAGAAATTTCTAATGTCGATATTGCTGAAGATGATGATACCCATCATGACAAGAAAAAAGTGCACAAATTAATGTATAACCATCAAATTCGTTTTGCTCTTTTAAATGTTGGTAAAAGTTCTTTAAAAGAAGTTATTTTCTCTATTAAAGATATTTATAATGACCCCAAAACTAAAACCAAAAAACATAAAGGCAGTAGCCATGCTGACGATGCAAGTGAAATTGGTCTTTACGACAATATTGAGGTTAATACCTTAAATCTTAAATCCAAAAAAATGATTTACACTAGTAATCTTCCAAGTAGTTTTGGCGTTGGTGATTATTCATATCACCTCATTGTGGAATGGAGCCAAGGATTCTATCAAATGAATGTTATAGTTGAAGAAATTGAAGGAAAATTAAAATTTAAATATGAGTATTACGATGTAGATGGAAATCCTATAAAAATGTAAATATTAATTCAATGCAAAGGGAGCACTCAATCTAAAAGAAGGCACAATAACTTGGAACTTTTTCGTTGAAGTAAAATTAATCATATTAAAATAACCACTCATTGAACCAAACGGTGAGGAAAGTAAACAACCTGAACTGTAAGTATGAGCTTCACCAGGTTTTAAAACCGGTTTTTTACCTACCACACCTTCACCATCTACAATTTCAATATCATTTAAAGAATCAAATATTTCCCAATGGCGTGAAGTAAGTTGCACCGAATCTTTACTATGGTTTTCAATGGTAATTTCATAACTAAAGGCAAAATGAATCTTGTGATTTTTGAAGTATGTACCCTCAAAAGTCGTCAAAACTGAAATTTTAATACCTTGTGTTATTTGTGAAACCATTTAAGTAAATTGTTTTTCGTTGTCAAATTTACAAAAAATAGCAATTATATTGTAAATCTACTGTTAAATTATTAATTGGTAATAGTAACAGAAGTAGCTACTCCTTTGCCAATTACTCTATCATAACGTTGATTATTTTCTCTATAATATACTATAGCAAAATAATTGTTTTCGGTTTCAAAAAAATTACCATCGATGGCATTTTCTTCATCAATTTTCCCGTTAGGTTCTGCAATCGTATATTGATAATTTGTAAAGCCTTGTTTAATCATTATCGCTTTTTCATATACGCCTTTTTTGGCATCATAATCCATTTTGTTATCAGGACTAATGTCGTAATTATTAAACATACCAGTGATATAAATGTCTTTTTTACCAAAATAAGTAGGAGCAGAGAGGGTGAAAAATACCCAGCTATAATCTGCTTCTATTTCATCTCGTTGCGCACCAATATTTTTAACTACAAAATTCCCATTAATGTCTGGAAAAAAGGTATAAGGTTTGTTGGCTCTTCCTTCGGAAGTATAGAGGTGCGAATTATATATTCCTCCATTAGAATCAATATGGCTAATATTATTGTTAGAAGCTCTAATATCTTTATTTTCAAAATTAGAGTATTCATTTCCACCCCAAAATTGCGTTTCAGTATCGTATTTGTATATTAAATCATTTCCAATAGTATATTGAGGTTTAACATTAGTAATTGCGTTATTAAATTTTCCGTTTTGTAATAAAAGCACTTTTACATTCTTTAATGGATTTTGAAAAGTGATGGTTTGAGAACGAATTGCAAAATCAATATTTTGTTTCTTATAACTTGCATTTACATTTCGAGCTCTTTTGACTTGCATTGGAACTGAAACTAGATTTTCAAATACTATAAATTTTCTTGAAAAAACTATTTCCCGATCTTCATTTAAAATTTTAATGATATAATTGCCACTTACCCTAAGTTGTGTTAAACGGTTGGGTAAAGAAACGGTGTAGTGAGAATAAATTTGCAATGTCGCTAATGAGTTGGTGTAATCCTGAATTCTCTGATCTTCAAAACCATTGATGTACTCATTTTTTGACAATTGAGAAGGTTTCCAATCGTAATCACAATGCACAAACTGATAATAATAATTATCTTCATGACCATATAAATCATCAAATTGTAGTTGAAAAGAATCGCCCAATCGGAATATTGGAATTGTATTTTGTCCATTTTGAACAAAAGTAACTGTCCTAATATTGTAAGGTGGATTTATTTCTTTTTCTTCTTGAGCATTCAAAATGCTAGAAAAACTAATCAAACAAGCAATAAACAAAATGTTTCTTAACATAATTTAAACTTTCAGATTCGTAAATATACTAAATTTTATGTGCTACAATGTTGCCAAGTTTTAAATTCTATTTAAAACAAACTGGTAAAATCTCGCCTTTTGCCAAACAATATTTTTCTACTATTTCAATGGTAATTTTTGATGTATAGTCTACTTCAACAACTTTAAAACCAATTGTTCTTAATTTATCAAAATAATCTCTTCCATAAATTCTAACATGATCGTATTGGCCAAAAATTTTTGCACGTTCTTTTTGATCTGTTATGGTATCATCTGAAAAAGTTGTAGCTCTTGATAAATCTTGTGGAATTTGCAGAATAGCCATTCCGCCCGGTTTTAAGACTCTGTACAATTCTTGCATGGCTTTTGTATCATTTGGAATATGCTCCAATACATGGTTGCAAAGAATAATGTCGTATTGATTATCTTCAAAAGGTAAATTGCAAATATCGGCTTTTACATCAGCCAAAGGAGAAAGTAAATCGGTAGTGGTGTATTCTAAATTCTTCTGATTTCTAAACAATTTATAAAACGCTTGTTCCGGTGCAAAGTGCAATACTTTTTTCTTTTCTTTTGAAGTAAAAAAATCAGTTTCGTTTTGCAAATACAGCCACAATAACCGGTGTCTTTCTAAAGATAAAGTGCTTGGCGATAAGACATTGTTTCTTTGATTTCCATATCCATAAGGCAAAAACATTCGGAAACTCTCTCCATCAATAGGATCAGTAAAGGTGTTTCCTTTTAATAGTAAAGCTAAAATTGGACGTGCAACATAACTCAATCGAATTAATAGCGGACGAGGAATGGTATTGAGGATGAATTTAAAAACAGATTTCATGAGATAAAATTTAAACACAAATTTCACAAATTTTCACAAATTAAAATTGTACTTATATGATTTTTAAAAATTTTGAATTGTTATTAGAGAATTATTCTTTTATATTTTAAACTGTCTTCACCAAAATTCACTAATAATCCTAATTTGTTTTGTGAAGCTGCTAAATAATTTAATGTTTGTTTTATTTCACTACTTGTAATTTCCTTAATTGCTTTAATTTCTAAAATAATTTCATCAAAAATCACAAAATCCGAATAATAATGATGAGGTAAAATAATATCTTTGTATGAAATGTTGAATTTTACTTCTCTATTATACTGGACTTCATTTTTTTTAAATTCATATTCTAAAGCATCTCCATAAATAATTTCACCATGACCTTTACCAAGAATTTTATGTACCTCCATGCATATTCCAATTATTATATAACACTCCTCTTTTAAATAAATCTCATTCATTAATTTGATGATTATTTGTATGTGAAATTTTTAAAGTTAATTAAATTCGTGATAATTTGTGAAATAAGTGTTAAAGTACTAAATGTTGTTTTCTAAATTCATCTTCTTCATCACTCACAATTCCTAATGCATCATAGATATATTGAAATGTAGAAAGTAATTCGGGTTTACCGTCAATCAAGGCAACATCATGCTCAAAATGGGCGCTTGGTTTTCCATCAGCGGTTAGAATTGTCCAACCATCTTTTAATTGTTTGATATTTTTGGTACCCATATTAATCATGGGTTCAATGGCTACTACCATACCTTCTAAAAATAATTTGCCTCTTCCTCTTTTGCCATAATTTGGCATTTCTGGATCTTCGTGCATTTTCATTCCTAAACCATGACCCACCAATTCACGAACTACTCCATAACCATGACTTTCGCAATATTTTTGGATGGCACAACCTACATCTTCCACACGATTTCCGATTTTGAATTCTCGAATCCCAATATACAAACTCTCTTTGGTAACTTGTAATAATTTCTTGGTTTCTGGATTTACTTCTCCAATCTCAAAAGAATAGGCATGATCGCCATAATAATCGTTTTTCAAAACACCACAATCTACTGATATTACATCACCGTTTTCTAATGGGATGTTATTTGGAATACCATGAACCACTTGTGAATTTGGACTTACACAAAGGGTGTTTGGAAAATTATACAATCCTTTAAATCCAGGTATTCCGCCATGGTCTCTAATGAATTCTTCGGCTAATTTATCGATATATAAAGTCGTTACACCAGGAACCATTTCCTTGGCAATAATACCTAAAGTTTTGGATACAAGAAGCGCACTTTCGCGCATTAATTCTATTTGTTCTCTTGTTTTTTGGATAATCATAACATTGTAATTTTAACTTCGTTCTGTTCCGCGCTATGGCGGTTTGGGTCAGTTGGCAAAAGTAGTTATTTTAAACAAATTAATCTGGATTTGCCATGATTTTAAACAATTCGGCTTTGGAAATAAAATAGCGATTTTCTAAACTAATTTCTGTCAATTGTGAAGCTACTAAATTATTCTCACGAGAATTTATCAAAAAAATAGAACTTTCACCGAAAGAAAATAATCGTTCTTCTGAAGTTAGCATCGTTGAATAATCAAAAACCAATTCTGAGACTAATTTTCTTTGTTTTACTAATGAATTTATTTCGGTTTGCTGCGCATTAATTTTATTTTTTAAAACTACTTTTTCTAAATCTAGCTCAAATTGAGCATCTTGAATTTTAAATTTTGAAAGTTGTAAACTACCGCGTTCTTTTCTTAAAAAGATTGGAAAGCTAAAGTTTACAGCTACTTTATAATTATTAAAATATTATTATAATAATACCCGTTGGGTGTAATTAATGAAAATCTATTAGTACTGCATTTTTTGCTTGAAATTTATATCCAATTAGAACAAAAATGTCAGTCTGAGCTTGTCGAAGACATTAAAAAGGATACATTTCGACAAGCTCAATGTGACAATTTAGTGTAAATTAGCCATAAAAAATAATTACACCCAACGGGTTATAATAATGATTTCCCCGTCATAACCTTAGGTTTTTCAATACCCATTAATTCTAAAATAGTTGGAGCAAGATCACCTAAAACGCCATTATGTATTGTTTTAAGTTCTTTGTCAACGAGAATAATCGGAACCGGATTGGTGGTATGCGCTGTATTTGGTGAGCCATCAGGGTTAATCATGGTTTCACAATTACCATGATCGGCTATAACAATAGTCGTGTAATTATTTTTTAGTGCAACTGTAATTACTTTTTCGACACAAGTATTAACCGCTTCGCATGCTTTTATTGCCGCTGCCATAATTCCTGTATGTCCGACCATGTCGCCATTGGCAAAGTTCAAACAAACAAAATCAACTTCCCCTTTTTCAAGTTCTGGCACCAATGCATCGGCTAGTTCAAAGGCACTCATTTCGGGTTGTAAATCGTAGGTAGCTACTTTTGGAGAGTTTCGTAAAATGCGAGTTTCGCCATTAAATGGAGTTTCTCGACCGCCTGAAAAGAAGAAAGTAACATGAGGATATTTTTCTGTTTCAGCCATTCGGATTTGTTTTTTATGGGCTTTTTCTAATACTTCACCTAATGTTTCTGTGATATTATCTTTATTGTAAACCACTTTTATATTTTGATACGTTTCATCATAATTGGTTAGGGTAACATAATATAAATTGAGTTTGTGCATATTGAATTCGTGGAAGTCTTTTTGGGAAAGTACTTCAGTTAATTCTCTTCCTCTATCGGTTCTGAAATTAAAGAAAATCACAACGTCGTTTTCTGCTATTGTAGCTAATGGTTTATCGTTAGCATCAACTACAATTATTGGATTGATAAATTCATCGGTAACATTATTTTTATAACTTTCATCAATAGTTTGAACACTATTTTTGGAATGTTGACCTTTTCCATTAACTAATAAATCGTATGCAAGTTTAACTCGTTCCCAACGTTTGTCTCGGTCCATTGCATAATATCGTCCAACCACAGAAGCAATCTTAACGGTTGTTTTTGCTATGTAATTCTCTAAATCTTGAATGTATTGTTGCCCCGATTTTGGATCCACATCACGTCCATCAGTGAAAGCATGAACAAACACATTTTGCAATCCGAATTCCTGAGTGCTATCAATCAATCCTCTCAAATGGGAGGTGTGCGAGTGAACGCCACCATCAGAAACCAATCCGAGTAGGTGTAGCTTTACATTATTAGTTTTAGCATATTGTAATGCTTCGACTAGCACTTTCTCATTTCGTAGTGTGTCATTTTTAATGGCTAAATTTATTTTTGCTAAATCTTGATACACAATTCTTCCAGCTCCAAGATTCATGTGGCCTACTTCTGAATTTCCCATTTGTCCTTCGGGTAAACCAACGTTTAAACCATCGGTTCGAAGTTGCGCATTTGGATAATTTTTATATAAGGAATTTATAAAAGGAACATTGGCATTGTCAATTGCTGATACTTTTGGGTCGGGAGATTTCCCCCAACCGTCGAGAATCATGAGGATTACTTTTTTGTTCATCGAAAATTATTTTAAACAAAGGTAATCCTATTTTTTGGTAATTAAAATCGGGTTTTTGTTTTTGGAGCTGTAAAAGATTTGATAACTCTAGTATTTTTTAAAGAATTATAATCGATGAAATATCGGAAACTTATGGAAAAAATATGATTCAGATTTTGGTTATCAATGGCATCCTTAAAGTTGGAATCGTAATTTCTATTAAATTCTCTGCTAAAAAGGGCTGAATTATTTCTGTATAAAACCGACATTTGACTTCCTGGTGCAAACCACCAAGAGTAAGACAAGTCTAAATTCCAGGTGTTAAAATTGGAATCTCTGTTTTTGGAATACATTAAATTATCTGTAAAAGTACCATCATTCTCTAAAGTTAAAAAGTCATGATTTATTGCGTAGGACCAATAATGACGAACTGCTAAATTGAAATTCATTGTATTGTTCACACTGTATTTTCCTTCTATAGAGTTGGTATAATTAATTCTATCTCTTCGAGCAAATATGGTATTGTCATTTTCATCAAAATCTACAAAACCAATATTCTTATTTTGACGAGAGAAATTAAAGGAATAGACCAATAATAAATGATCATTAAAACGATATCTTGGACTTATCATAAAGCCATAATTGACTCTGCCTTTTTCATTTACAAAAGCAATAGAAGGGTTAAAATCAAGTGCAAATTTTCGATTATAGTTGGAAGAATAAAAGAACCAACCACCAAAATTTTCAGGGTAAATAACAAATCTTTTATCATCACTTGAACGTGGTTCATAAAAATCATATATTTCTAATGGTCTGGCATTGATACCAAATCCATAATAGTCATTTTTTAAATCTGATGTATTAATATTTACATTTAAATTATTACCTTGAATTTTCCCAGTTCTATTATCAAATTCAGAGTAAGCATTAAAATTTAAATTGAATGTATTAAAAATTTTGTTTGGTTTTAATATTCTATAACTTGCATTTCCATAAAGCGCATGAAAATGAGTTTGAAAATTGATCCCTAAATCGTTATTATCAAAATCTTCTGAAATATAGTCACCACCAAATGAATAGCGATATTTACCACTTGTTTTAGCAAAATTTAATCCGGATACAAATCCATTTGTATTCTCTAAATCACCCGTGTTATTGACATAGCTGTACTTATAATTTCCAGAAAGATTGTAGGTGTTTTTTTTGGTATTCAAATCAAATACTAATGCAGTTACATTAGCGTCTTTAAATTCACCATTTCTAGTAACGTTGGTATTTACTAATGCTACAGATGAATTTTTATTGAAGCGTTGATCTAATACAAAAACATTGTAGTTGGATAATGGAGAAAGGATGGCATTTTTGGTTTCATTAGTGTCTGTATTGGTTACTTTTACTGTTGTGTTTTCAGTTACTGCATTTAACACACCAATTCCTAAACCACCTTTTGTTCTGCCAGAAACCTTTAAAGCATTGATAAGTTTGATGTTATTTGGATATTCGTCAATAGTTTCGTTAGCTGCAATTTCAATCCCTGGACTTTCTCCAATTCTTCTAGAATAAAATAAATCTCCTTTGTTAAACAAGTCTGTTCCTTCGGTAAAAAAAGGCCTGTTTTCACTAAACTGTTGTTCGAAAGCACTTAAGTTTAATTCCACATTGTCAAATTTTGTTTGACCAAAGTCAGGTATTAAAATAGCGTCTAATGTAAAGGCATCATTAATACCATATTTAATATCCAAACCACCTTTGAGTTCACCCTTTGTTTTTTCAAATTTATTGGCATTTAAATAGTAAGATGAATAGGGGATTAAGAACAATCGAGTGGGAGTTATAATATTCTCGATGCCTTCAAGGATTCCAGCTTGTGTACTTTCGTTTCGAATTTTATTGTCTAATAAACTCCAAGAATATTGTTGATTAAATCGTTTGATTTCTCTATAGAAATTTAATCCCCAAGTTTGTTTTTTTTCTGATGAAAAGCGTAAGGCAGCATAGGGAATCTTCATTTCTACTACCCAACCAAAATCGGTGATTTGAGTTTTTGCATCCCAAATAGCATCCCAAGAATAATCTTCGTTATTAGCTTCGGTATAAACAATATCAATTTGCACACCTGATGCACTTACAAAAAAACGAAATTCTTGCTGTCCATCATTATAACCATTTATTTGAATACCAAAATGATCCGCCGTTGCAAAATTATCTCTGGTTGTTAACTCTTTATAAATTTTATTAGGTTCATTGTCAAATAGCTTTGCTGCAACATATAATGCGTCATTGGTATAAACTATTTTAACTTCGGTTTTTTTTTCTGGGGGAATTGGAACTCCGTTATCGGGAGCAATCATAACAAAATCGGTTGCGATTTCAGCTTTATCCCATGCTTTTTCATCAAATTTCCCGTCAATGGTAATTTTTTCAGAAGTAAATTTTGTAAGTAAAGATTTTTTTTGACCACTTGCTACTGAATAAAACAGAAGGAAAGCAATTAAATAATTGTAGGTAATTCGGGTCATTGATTGTTTTATTGGTAAACAAAATTAAATATTTAATTGATATTTCCAACAAAATTAACTTTACTGCAGTCTATTTGCATGTAAAATTAGTAAGAACATTATGCAATTGCATTATCTGCTGTTAGTATATCGGTTTTATTTCACAGATCTTTTCAATAACCATCTGTATACTTGTCCGCCTGATGCTTCTGAAATTGTATATGCTTGAACAAATTCCCAACCATTTTGCCCCATATAGTTCATAGCCTGAACCATAGAAGAAAACGTTTTGGCTTTTCCATTTTTTTCGTCAATAATATATCCGCTTTCAAATTCATTTTCTGAATCTCCATAATCAACTAAAACATTTAAATTTTGTTTGAAACTAAATAGTTTTCTATTGTCAATTCCCACGAGTTCACAGTATACATACTTTATTGGAGCATAATTTTCAACATTAGATTTGGAAACGGACCTAATATTATAAAACTTACTGTTTTCTATTGTTCCTGAATTTCCATCCAAAGTCGTGTAATTAACATTATCCATCACTTTGATAGGATTTACAACATCCAAAGTAGTGTTGTCTTTAAAGTAAATCCTAAAGATTTTTTTTTCTTGACTAGAGGCTGAAAAAGAAATGAATACTAGTAAACTTACTATAATTGTCTTCATATATTTTGGTTTTATAGTTAAAGGAATATTTTTTTTATAAAATCAAAAATAGCTTTTTATTTTTTATAAGTTTATTTTTGTTGCGCTATAATGACTCAATTGCTAATCATGTATTGTGATAGTAACTAGTACTTAATCCAATAACGCGTCCTTAAATATGAAAATTATTATTCTTACCCCAATGGAAATAGAACAAGAGAAAGTATATGATGCTTTGTCTCGTATACCTGATTTGAAACATCATTATGAAGTTGTTGTTTCGGGCATTGGGCGGGAGAGCGTAGCGAAAGCATTGATGCATTTACCCCTTCATGATGTTTGTATTTTAATGGGTTTTGCCGCTTTAGTAGGGAAAGAAAAAGAGTTGCCTTTGCATTTTGAATTAGGGAAACCCATAGAAATTACAAATTCCTCTTTATATGGTTATGAAGGAGCGCTATTTGAAAATGGTAAAGCAATACTGTCTGAGCCAAAATTAAATCTCCCTTGTTTATCCTCTCTGACTTCCGATAAATTTGTACGAACAACCGATTTAGCCACACTAACAGTGGTGAACATGGAAGATTATACTTTTATGTATTTAAAAAAACCACAAGATTTTATTGTCCGAATAATTTCTGATTTTCTTCCTCACGAAAAAGAAATAGATTTTTTTGAGGAAGTTAAAGCTATCGATTTTTTGGAAGCCATGCAAGTAGTTGATTTCCATCTTTAAACAAATATCCCTTCCAAGAGGGTAATTTGTTAAAAATTAATGATTCTGTATGATTTTATATCTATTTTAAAAATAATAATTAGTTAATATGAATGGTAAAGAAATAGTTCAAAAGCTTGGATTACTCGCGCATCCTGAAGGTGGGTTTTATAAAGAAACCTACAGATCTTCAAGTTCCCTAACAACAGATCAAAATACAATTAGAAATATAAGTACTGCCATTTATTTTCTGCTTGAAAATGACAACCTCTCTTTATTTCATCGTATTCAATCCGATGAGTTATGGTTTTTTCATCAAGGAGAACCCTTAGAAATTGTATTTATAAAAGAGGGTGTTATAAACACCATTATTTTGGGAAATAGTTTTGAAAATGGAGAAGTGCCTCAAGCAACAATTCCAGCCAATACTTGGTTTGCTTCAAGTGTCATGCGGCTAAAGGGTTATTCTTTAGTAAGTTGCACTGTAGCGCCAGGGTTTGACTTCGCAGATTTTGAATTGGCAAACAGGAAAAATCTAATGCAAGAATTTCCACACTTGAAAGTAATAATTCAAAAATTCACCAAGGAATGAAGGATTAGTTAGTAAAAGACGGCATTGATTTGGCGTTAGAAATAAAAGATAGTTTAAATGTACCTATTAACCCGTTGGGTGTAATTAATGAAAATCTATTATTACTGTATTTTTTGCTTGAAATTTATATCCAATTAGAACAAAAATGTCAGTCTGAGCTTGTCGAAGACATTAAAAAGGATACATTTCGACAAGCTAAATGTGACAATTTAGTATAAATTAGCCATAAAAAATAATTACACCCAACGGGTTACCTATTATTTTTCTTACTGCCAATAGCGACACTGCTACTATTACTAGAGCAAAAGCAATCCATCCATTGGCTTTTTTAGTAAAACCGTTTTCGCAACACGATTTATATTTGGCAATTGAAATTGGTTTGAACAACTTTAACACTATTCTAAATACAGAAAGAAACCCGCCCAAACATATAGCTTTAAAAGTAGGGATTGCTTTTGAAAAAGTAGTATTGGATGATATTGTCTATTTAAAAAATGACCATCATTATTTTGATATTCATTTTATTTGTGGAAAAACAATAGTGGTGCACTATTCCACCAGCCAAATGATTGCTTTACTTCCTGCAAAACAATTTTAAAAATAAACAGATTCTACATCACAAATGTTTAAGCAGGTGACTAAAATTGACAAAAAATATTTGCTAATATCCCAGCTAACAATTCCTATTTCCAAAGTGGTTAGAGAAACACTTCTTCAAAAAATATAATCCGCTATCATACTATGCTTTAAAATACTAACTATGCATTTCATCGGCTTTTTTTGTATGCTATGATGCGTTCGTGTCATTAAATGATGTTTTCGTAACATTTAATTGCAGACCCTTTAATATGTTCTTTTATTTGTGATTCAATTAAATATTGAATTAAAACAGAATTAAATAATTTAGCAGAACAATCATGAAAAAACAGCTTCATTTATTCATCGGAATTTTAGTAGTAGTAGCCTTTAGTTTAACACAAAAAGCCACCGCCCAAGCGCCACAAAAAATGAGTTACCAGTCAGTCATTCGTAACAGCAGCAATGCTTTGTTGGCGAACACTCCAGTAGGCATTAAAATTAGTGTATTGCAAGGCAATGAATCTGGCATCGCTGTGTATGAGGAAACCCAAAGTGCTACCACCAATACTAACGGCTTGATAAGCCTACAAATAGGAACTGGTAATGCCACTACTGGCTCTTTTTCCGAAATTGATTGGGCAACCGGACCATACTTTATCAAAACCGAAATAGACCCAACAGGTGGTAGTAACTATTCCATCACCGGAACCCAGCAAATGGCTAGTGTGCCATATGCCTTGTATGCTGCTAAGAGTGGCGGAACTGTTTTTGAGACAATCGCAGACGATCCGACTGCAATACACAATACCAATACGGGTAATGTTGGTATTGGAACCGATTTGCCATCTGAGAAATTGGATGTAAATGGGAATTTAAAAGTAAGAGGAACACTAAACAATATGAATGTTGGTAATTTAGGTGTGGGA
>CALQAH020000056.1 GCA_943328505.2 Rhizobium sp. Q54
CATGGCGTGGCTTAAATTTTTTCTGTAATTTTTAAAATTACTTTGCAGCAGGTGCAGCAGGTGCAGCAACAGCAGCAGTGTCAGCAACAACAGCAGCAGTGTCAGCAACAACAGCAGCAGTATCAACAGCTTCAACAGCAGTTGTGTCAACAGCTTCAGTAGCAGCAGCATCAGCTTGTTTACAAGATACTACAGTTAATGCAGCAACGATAGCTAAACTTAAAAATACTTTTTTCATCTTACTTAATATAAAAGGTTAATTATTAATTCGAGGCAAAGATATAAATTTTTTAATAGTTAAAAATTTTTTTTTAATTTTTTTTCAAAAACCTGTATTTTACTTCGATTCTATTGTTTACAATTATTGTGCCAAAAAGTTACTTTATGAAAATTTATTTTTTCTTAGTTGAAGTTATGATTTTCAACTCATTAATTATATTTTTAGCTCCAGCATACTTATCAATGATGAATAAAACATAGTGAAGATCTACCATTACGTTTCTACAAATGTCTGGTGAATAGTAAATATCACTCATAGTTCCTTCCCAAACTCTGTCAAAATTCAAACCAATCAGGTTTCCTTTTGCATCTATTGCTGGACTTCCAGAATTCCCACCTGTAGTATGATTGGTACCTATAAAGCAAACAGGCATTTTTCCATTTACTCCATAAATTCCATAATCTTTGGTATTGTATAAATCAATTAATTTTTTTGGAACATCAAATTCATAGTCACCTGGGACATATTTTTCAAGCACACCATCGAGGTAGGTAAACGGTTCGTAATAAACCGCATCATTGGGTTGGTATCCTTTAATTTTACCATAGGTAACTCTCAAAGTACTATTGGCATCTGGAAATATTCTTTTATTTGGGAAAAATTCCAAAATACCTTTCATATAGGTTCTTTGTGTAGCTATATTTTTTAAATTTAATTCATCATATTTTGGTAATACATTTTTAGTATAGGAATCCGCCATTGATTTGATTAATTGATATCCTTTGTCATTATTAATATTTCCAATAATGGTATTAGTATCGCCATTTAGTAATTCTTTAAAACCATTTAAAGAGGTTAGTTTTGAATTATCAAAAACTTCAGCGCTTAATTTAGTAGCTTCAATAGTATTTAAACTAGAGGGTAAAAATTGTTGTGGTGATTTAGTAGCGTATAAATTGATTAATTGTTCAAAAATTTGTCTATCCACAATAGCATTATAATTTCTATAAAAATCTTCAATACCATTTGAAAGATTATTTTTTCGATCTGTAAATGCTTGTTCTCCTTTTGAAGATAGCAGTTGTTCTAATTGGTAAAGTTTGTATCCGACTACTAATATTTCAGTATTACGCAACGCTACTTCTGTAAAATAATCTCGAGCTAAAGCATAATCTTTAATTTCAGAATAATTTTTTTCAAAATCGGAAAGTATATTTCCATATTCTGCTTGTTTTCCTGCTTTACTAACTTTTTCTTGAAATTCGGTTTCAAATTTTCGTTTAAGAGTAACCGCATCTGATTTTTTCAATCCTTTTGTTTCACCTATCCATTTTTTCCATGAATTGGCAATTGTTGCATATTTTGCTGCATATTGAATTTTAATAGCATTGTCTTTTCTCATAAATCCGTCCTGTACTTTCAAAGTGGCATCACGCAATGCAACTTTTGCAGGATTTAAATCATTAACTATTTGTTCCACTGCAATAGCAGGTAAATATTCTCTAGTAGTACCAGGATAGCCCATTACCATGGTAAAATCATTTTCTTTTAGTCCGGAAATCGAAATGGGTAAAAAATGTTTTGGTTTATAAGGCACGTTGTCCGCCGCATATTCTGCAGGACGATTGTTTTTGTCGGCATAAATTCTAAACAATGAAAAATCTCCAGTGTGTCTCGGCCATACCCAATTATCAGTATCCGAACCAAATTTACCAATTAAACTTGGCGGCGCACCAACCAAGCGGATGTCTTTAAATGTTTCTGTCACAAACAAAAGGTATTGGTTGCCATCATAAAATGTTCTGATTTTGTTTTCTTGCCACGCTTCTTTAGGTGATGATAAATTTAAAGCTGAAATATTTTCTTGAATTTTCTTTTGTTTTTCTGATTCTAAAGAAAGAGCCGCAACACCATCTAGTACTTTTGAAGTTACATCTTCAATACGAACAATGAACATAACATTCAAATCCTTATTGACTAACTCTTCTTCCATTTTATAGGCCCAAAAGCCATCGGTTAGATAATCATGCTCCACTGAGGATTGTTTTTGGATGGCATCAAAACCACAATGATGGTTGGTTAAAATCAATCCTTTATCTGAAATCACTTCCGAAGTGCACCCGCCATTAAATTGAGGAACTGCATCTTTTATACTCGAATGATTGGCATCATAAATGTCTTTAGCGGAAATTTTCATTCCCAAATTTTTCATTTCGGTTTCATTCATCCCGCTTAACAAAGACGGTACCCACATGCCGCCTTGTTGCGCTTGCGTTTGAATGACAAATACTAATAGAAGTAGTTTTAAAAGTTTCATAAGCGTTGATTTAATTTGAGTTGAAAGATATAATTTTAAAGTTTTTTTGGAACTAATTTATGTTTTCGTTAAGAATATGTTTTAAAACTATTCCTGTTGCGCCTTTGTTCATTTGCACAAATGTGCTGCAAATATGTCCTTTCTCGTGGCGAACATCATCGTTTGAAATTAAACTAGACAGCGTTTCATTCAATTCATTTTGTGTTGAAATGGATATACAACCTTCTATATTTACCAAGGCAGTTGCTTCGGCAAAATGAGAATAATTTGGTCCAATTATAATGGGAACACCAAAAGTAGCAGGTTCTAAAATATTGTGAACGCCAGGATTTCCAAAGCCTCCACCCACATAGGCAATATCGGCATAGCTGTAGATTTTAGTCAAAATACCAATGGTATCAATAATAAAAACATCAAAATCGGCTAGGTTTTTATTTTCTTTTTCTGAAAAAAGCACCGTTTTTTTAGTTATTGCTTGTTGTAATTCCTGAATTTGTTCTGTTTTTATATTGTGTGGCGCAATGATGAATTTTATATTGACTGAATTTTGATTGATAAAATTAACTAGTATTTTCTCGTCTTTTGGCCAAGAGCTTCCTACAACAATAGTCGTTGTGTTATTTTTAAACTGTTCAATAAAATCTAATAAATTGTCACGTTCCAAAATCGAAACCACGCGATCAAAACGCGTATCGCCAGCTATTTTTACATTGGTAAAACCGATACTTTGCAACAGTTTTTTCGAACTTTCATTTTGTACAAAAAAGGAATCGAAAGTTTTTAAAGCATTTCGGTAAAATCCACCATGCCATTTGAAGAACATTTGGTTTTCTCTAAAAACACCAGAAATTAAATAGGTTTTTATATTGAGTTTTTTGAGTTCGTTTAAATAGTTGGGCCAATATTCATATTTGATGAAGAAAACCATTTCGGGATGCACTAATTTTAGAAATGTAGCAGCATTCTTTTTGGTATCCAAAGGCAAATAAACAGTGACATCAGCGACGGTATTGTTTTTCCGAACTTCAAAACCCGAAGGAGAGAAGAAGGTGAGCACGATTTTATGATTAGGGAATTTTAACTTTATGGCTTCCATCACTGGTAGGCCTTGTTCATACTCGCCTAAAGAAGCCGCATGAAACCAAATTGTTCTATCGTTAGTTTTGATTTTACTTTTTAAGGACGAGAAAACACCTTTTCTGCCCTCCACAAAAAGTCTTATTTTTGGACTAAATAGTACCAATAATTTAACAAGTTGGGAAGCTAAAACTACTATAATTGAATATATGAAAAGCATCAGTGAAATTTTGTGTTGCTAAAATACATTAGTTTATAGAATTTTCATTGTGGTAAGTCATTAAATTAGTAGTTTTGCTTGATTTTAATTTAGTTTCCAATGAGAAAAATTCAAATGGTTGACCTCAAAAGTCAATACGATAAAATAAAAGACCAAGTAAATGCTTCTATTCAAGAAGTTTTAGATACAACAACCTATGTTAACGGACCAGAAGTTCATAAATTTCAAAAAAATTTAGAAGACTATTTAGGAGTAAAACATGTTATTCCGTGTGCTAACGGAACCGATGCTTTGCAAATTGCAATGATGGGTTTGGGTTTGCAACCAGGTGATGAGGTAATTACAGCTGATTTTACTTTTGCCGCAACCGTTGAAACCATTGCTTTATTACAATTGACTCCTGTTTTGGTTGACGTTGAGGTACACAATATGAATATTTCTATTGAGGCTATTAAAAAAGCCATTACGCCAAAAACTAAGGCGATAATCCCAGTTCATTTGTTTGGTCGTGCTGCCAATATGGAAGCTATTATGGCTATTGCCAAAGAACATAATTTATTTGTAATTGAAGACAATGCACAAGCTATTGGAGCGAATTGTAAATTTTCTGACGGTACTAAAAAGAAAGCAGGAACCATTGGACATGTAGCTTCGACTTCATTTTTTCCATCTAAAAACTTAGGATGTTATGGTGATGGCGGAGCGATTTTTACCAATGATGATGCCTTGGCTCACACACTTCGAGGGATTGTAAATCATGGAATGTATGTGCGTTATCATCATGATGTGGTGGGCGTGAACTCTCGTTTAGACAGCGTTCAGGCAGCAGTATTAAATGTTAAATTACCTCTTTTAGACAGTTATGGGAAAGCACGTCAGGACGTAGCCCGAAAATATTCAAAGGCATTTGAAGGGAACAAAAACATTATTGCTCCAACTATTTGCGATATTTGTGATTGCCATGTTTTTCATCAATACACAATACGAATTATTAATGCCGATAGAGATGGTTTGATGCAGCATTTACTAGATAAAGGAATTCCATGCGCCATTTATTATCCAATTCCATTACACAGCCAAAAAGCATATGTTGATGCACGATATAAAGAAGAAGATTTTCCAATCACTAATCAATTGGTAAAAGAAGTTATTTCTCTGCCGATGCATACAGAATTGGATGATGAGCAAATTAAATTTATAACGGATAGCGTTTTAGAGTTTTTAGGAGAAAAGAGATAACAGACAAAGAGAGAATAGACAAATGATTTAGATAGGACATATCTATTATCTTTTTTCTATCATCTAACATCTAAAAAAATATGAAAGTAGTAGTAACTGGTGGTTTAGGATTTATTGGTTCTCATACAGTTGTAGAATTGCAAAACGAAGGTTTTGAAGTTGTAGTAATTGACAATCTTTCCAACGCTGACGAAAAAGTATTGGATGGAATTTTTAACATCACAGGAAAAAAACCTCTTTTTGAGAAAATGGATTTACGCGATAAAAGGTCCGTACAAAGTTTTTTCAAAAAGCATGATGATGTTGTGGGTGTAATCCATTTTGCAGCCTCAAAAGCTGTTGGAGAAAGTGTGGAAAACCCTTTATTGTATTATGAAAACAATATTAATACATTGGTTTATATTTTACAAGAATTGAAGGAGTTGCCTAAAGCCAATTTTATTTTCAGTTCCTCTTGCACGGTTTACGGTCAAGCTGAAAAAATGCCAATTACCGAAGACGCATCAATTCAAGTTGCCATGTCGCCTTATGGTAATACCAAGCAAATTGGCGAAGAGATTATTACTGATGTTGCTAAAGTCACCAATATTAATTCAATTTTACTTCGCTATTTTAATCCAATCGGTTCTCATCCAACTGCTGAAATTGGAGAGTTGCCACTTGGAATACCACAAAATTTAGTGCCTTATATTACACAAACTGCAATTGGCATGCGTGAAAAATTATCGGTTTACGGTAATGATTATCCAACTCCAGACGGAACTGCAATTCGGGATTACATCCATGTTGTTGATTTAGCAAAAGCACACGTTATCGCTTTACAGCGATTGTTAAATAAAAAGAATTTAGAGAAAGTAGAAATCTTCAATCTTGGAACCGGAACCGGAAGTTCAGTACTTGAAGTAATTACTGCTTTTGAAAAAGTTTCTGGACAAAAATTAAATTATCAAATTGTGGGCAGAAGAGAAGGTGATGTTATTGCTGCTTATGCCAATACCAATAAAGCGAATACAATTTTAGGCTGGAAAGCACAATCCAATTTGGAAGATAGTTTGGCAAGTGCTTGGAAATGGGAACAGAAAATAAGAAGGCAATCATAAGATCATATAAAATAGGATGAACCAAAAACCCGATTTAAAATTACTACTTTGTTTAATTGTTGTTTCGGGGGTTTGGGGAACTACTTATTTAGGAATTCGCGTTGCTGTTGAAACCATGCCTCCTTGGTTTATCACTTCAATCAGACAAGGGATTGCTGCGCTTATTATTTTAATTATTTTGCTTTTTAAAAAACAACTGTCATGGATTGGTTGGGAGAATTTTAAATACCAATTTATTCCTGCCGTTTTAATGATTGTCGTTGCCAATGGTTTTACAACAATTGCCGAACAATCGTTACCAAGTGGCTTGACTTCAATTATGAGTGCACTGTCTCCCGTTGTTATCTTTATTGGTAGTATTTTATTCGGATTGCAAAAACCCAGTATCAAAGGTTTAATCGGTGTTCTTTTAGGTTTTCTTGGAGTAGTATTTATTTTCAGAGATGGTTTGGGCGATATACTGGATCCTAATTACAAAACAGGAATGCTCTTTTTAAGTATTGCAATATTGAGCTGGTCTGCAGGTACGGTTTTTTCTAAAAAACATACCCATAAATCCAATAATATTGCCTTGAATTTGTTTTATCAATTTTCGATTGCAACCCTAATTCAGTTGGTTTTAGCTTTTATCTTTTCTTCGGATGTTAATGTACATAATTGGAGTACAAGAAGTATGATAGCAACATTGTACTTGGCAGTTTTTGGATCAGTTTTGGCTTTTTTCTGTTATCATTACGCTTTAAAACGAGTAACTGCTTTGCAAGTATCTATTTTAAATTATATCAATACAATAATTGCAGTTTTTCTGGGTTGGTTGCTATTGAATGAAGTAATCACAACTGATTTTATTGTAGCAACACTCTTGATAATTGGTGGAGTCTTTATAATTAATTATAAGAAAAAAGATAAGTCAGGACAATAATGTGTAGACTTTAGATTTTGTTATTTCTTAACGGCTTCTTTAAGTTTCTTTGCCGCTTCTTCTAATTTCTTTGCGCTTTTTAACTTTGCACTGTCAATTTCAGCTTTGGTTTTTTCTTTTACTGAATCTATTTTGGCTTCCATCTTTACTTTTGTAGAATCGATTACATCTTTTACATCTGTTGAAACTGCTTCAGTAGCTTCTTCAAGTTTGTCCTTAGTTTCATCTTTACAGGAAACAAGCGTAAACGAAACTATAAAGCAAATTAATATCATGCTTGGAATAACAAAACCTAGGAATGTTTTTTTCATAATAGTGATTTTTAAGGATTAATATATTTTTAACAATAGGTTTGGGTCAGGACAGTTTTCCAAATAAAATGCTAATCTATTTTGATTGCAAACTCCCGGATAATCACCAACTTTGTTCTCCATATCAATAATGATTTGAAAATGCAAATGTGGCGCATAATCACCATTTATTTCAGGAAGGCCTAGACTAGCTATTTGTTGTCCTTTCTTTACAAAGTTACCTATTTTTTTTCCATCTAAACTATCCAAACTCAAATGACCATATAAAGTATGAAAAGTAAAATGTTGAATTTGATGTTGTAAAATTATCGTCGGACCATAATCACCCAAAGCATCATTGTTTTGAAAGCTATGTATGGTGCCCTCTAAAGCAGCATAAACCGGAGCCGATTCGTTAATCCATAAATCCAATCCAATGTGAATGTTGCGTTCATCGTTATCTTGATGGTTAAAAACAGGGCTTCTTTGATACAAATTTCGGCGCTCCTTGTAACCTCCGTAGGCAATCTTCGCGTTATTTTTTTCTAAATATTTCTGAATATATTGCTCGTAATCCTTCGCAGTTTCTAGTTTTTCCTTGGCTAAATCATTATTGGTAACCGACAAATCCAAAGAAACATAATCAGCATAATCAATATTATTTGAAATCACTTTCGCTGATTCGGTATTTTTTAAGATTTCGGAAAGGCCTTTCATCTACTAGGATTAAGCAGAAATCGTTTCTACTTCTCGGTCTATTTTATTAACTAATCCTACCAATACTTTTCCTGGTCCAACTTCGGTAAAACTAGTTGCGCCATCTTGAATCATTTGTTCTACCGATTGTGTCCAACGTACAGGCGCAGTTAATTGGATGATTAAATTTTTCTTAATCTCGTTAGCGTCAGAAACAGCACTTGCCGTTACATTTTGGTATACTGGACAAATAGGAGTTGAAAAAGTAGTTGCTTCAATAGCTGCAGCCAATTCTTCTCTTGCTGGTTCCATCATGGGTGAATGAAAAGCACCACCAACAGGTAAAATTAAAGCGCGTTTGGCACCCGCTTCTTTCATGGCTTCACACGCTCTTTCCACTGCAGTATATTCACCAGAAATCACTAATTGTCCAGGGCAATTATAATTTGCAGCCACAACAATCCCATCAATGGAAGCACAAATTTCCTCTACTATTTTATCTTCTAAATTTAAAACGGCAGCCATTGTTGATGGTTTTATTTCACAGGCTTTTTGCATAGCCAAAGCACGTTTTGAAACTAATTTTAATCCATCTTCAAATGATAATGCGCCATTAGCAACTAATGCCGAAAATTCACCTAAAGAATGACCTGCAACCATCTCCGGTTGAAAATTCTCTAAGGTTTTTGCCAAAATAACCGAATGTAAAAAAACGGCTGGTTGTGTAACCTTGGTTTCTTTAAGTTCTTCGGCTGTACCTTCAAACATAATATCCGTTATACGGAAACCTAGTATTTCATTTGCTTTTTCGAATAGTGATTTAGCTAATGCGGAATTTTCATATAAGTCTTTGCCCATTCCTGTGAATTGAGCGCCTTGACCTGGGAATATGTATGCTTTCATAAGTGTTGTTTCTGGATTTAGTTTACCTATTTGTAACTCTGTAAAGCAAAAATACTATTTTTATTAGAATTCAATACTATTGACAATTTCCATTAATTGTGATTTTAAATCTTCGTTTGAAATTCCGCTTTCTGCATTAAAATTATTATTGAAGCTTGGTAAAGAAAAACTTCCTTTGACGATTCCTCCTTGTAAAGGGAATCTATTTTTTGCAATTTCTAAAATGGTACTTGCACCTCGAGGTCCAGGAGAAGTAGCTAATAAAAGCATTGGTTTTTCTTGAAATGTTTTGGAATTAATTCTTGAAGTCCAATCAAAAATATTCTTAAAAGCAGCGGAATAGGAACCGTTGTGTTCTGCAAACGAAATGATAATTAAATCGGCGGAACCTAATTTTGTATAGAAATCAATCGCTAATTGTGGAATCCCTGTTTCCTTTTCTTTATCAGTGGAGTAAACAGGTAATTCAAAATCATTCAAATCCAAAACGACAACTTTGGAATTTTCAAATTGATTTGCTGCATAAGTTGCCAATTGTTTATTAATAGAATTTTTGCTTGATGAAGCGCCAAGGGCAATAATTTTTTTAGTCATTTTTTTTACTCTACTGCAAATTTGCGGTTATTTATTGATTCATCGGAACTTCCATTAATAAAAACTTTGAGTCAGTTGTTGCCTTGATTTCTAATGTTTCAAAATCGGTTACTCCCAAACCATCACGGGTTTCTAATGCTTGTCCGTCAACAGAAATTCCTCCAGAAATAACAAAAACATACATGCCGTTTCCTTCTTTTTTGATTGTATATGATTTAGCAAAACCATTATCAAAATCTGCTAAATGAAACCATGCATCTTGATGTATCCACACTCCTTCATCGTTTTCATTTGGAGAAAGAATTTGAGCAAAATTATTTTTTTGTTCACTTGTGTCCAACGTAATTTGTTGATAACGTGGAGCTACATTTTTCACTTTAGGAAACAACCATATTTGGAACAATTTAGTTTGTTGGTCATGATTTGGATTAAATTCGCTATGTTGAATTCCTGTTCCCGCACTCATCACTTGAACATCACCTGTTTTTATTGTAGCAGCATTTCCCATACTGTCTTTGTGAGCCAAATCACCTTCCAATGGAATAGTGATGATTTCCATATTATCATGTGGATGCGTTCCAAAACCCATTCCAGCAGCAACGGTATCATCGTTTAAAACTCGAAGTACACCAAACTGAACTCTTTCTGGGTTGTGCCAACTGGCAAAACTAAAACTGTGATAGGCATTTAACCAACCGTGATTGGCGTGTCCTCTTGTATTTGCTTTGTGAAGCACTGTATTTTCCATAGTTTATAAATTTAGTATTTATTTTGATACAAATTTACGAATAGGAAAAACAGTGAGCACTTAATGTAGATTAAGAAAAAGGTGTTCCGCATCCAGTTGTAGTGTTCAGTAAAAAAATTATTTACGAAACATCCTATTCTTCATCTTACTAAAGAATTCAGGCGTGACGCCAATATAGGAAGCAATTTGCTTTTGAGGTACTTTTTGAATTAAAGTTGTATATTTTTTGCAAAATTTTTCAAAGCGTTCTTGATTAGCAACCAAGGAATTTTCAGTTAGGATTTTGAAAAACGTTCTAGTTTTGGTATCGAATTGTATAATACTTCTTGGTTTTCTTTGGATAATAAAACCACTTCGGCATCTTCTAGAACTTCTATAAATAAGTTTCCAGGTTTTTGAGAAAGTAAGCTATACCTATCGCCAATCCACTGGCCTTAACATGCAAAACAATATTGTAATTGATATTAAAACTTCGCAACAAGCCCGAATTTACAAAATAGGAATGTTTGCAAACTTCTCCAGCATTTAAGATTATGGTTTTGGCTTTGTAATTTCGATTTTAGATAGGAATAAGCGCTCTTCCTCTGAGGTTAAAGAAATGTATTTTGAAATGTTTTGTATAATTAAGCTCATGTTTCAAAAATACAATAAAAGTTACTGAAACTAGTGTAAAAGAAAACGGTCTTGTAATTACAAGACCGTCTATGTTTTAATGATTGTGACCTTTATGTTCATCTTGCTCTTCTACTGGAAGCAATTTGAATGATATGGCCAAGAAACGGTCGTTTTTAATTTCACCGACAACTTCGGCTTTTCTGATAGTGGAACACAAACCATCTGCGGCATGAGCATCACCATGTTTGTTGATGTCCGTACCGTCAATGAAATAGGTTTTTCCATCTATTCGAACTGCAGGATCACAACCAGCTTTGCCTTTCATACCGAATTGGCATTGACCACAAGAAGCTTCTACAATTTGTGTTTTTGGTTGTTCTTTTTTGTCTTGCGCAAATCCTAAACTAAAAGTCAGGATAAAGATTGCAGTAATAAATTTTTTCATAATTTTTTAAGAATTAACGGTTATTAATTTTGCAGCAGCTTTTGCTTTTTCGATTATTTCCTCAATTGGCGTTTCCAAAGAATCATAAGCCAAAGCAATTCCCATTCTCCGATAAGGTCTTGATGTTGGCTTCCCAAAAATACGAAAATCTGTATTAGGAAGTGCAGCAATTGAAGAAATTCCAGAAAAAGTTGGATTATTCGAATTTTCAGATGCTAAAATCACCGCACTTGCCCCCGCTTTTTCTAGAGTAATTTCAAAAATGGGCAAACTTAAAACAGCACGCAAATGCAATTCAAATTCGTTGAAGTTTTGTGTGCCAGCAAGTGTTACCATACCAGTATCGTGTGGTCTTGGAGACAATTCGGAAAAGTAAACTCCCTCGTTTGTCAAGAAAAATTCAACGCCAAAAAGTCCTGCACCTCCAAGTGCTTTTGTGACTTTTTCAGCCATTTCTTTGGCTTCTTGCAAAGCAGTTTCTGAAATTAAAGCAGGTTGCCAACTCTCTTGATAATCGCCACGTTCCTGTCGATGACCAATAGGTGCGCAGAATAATGTTGGATTGTCATTTTGTGTAACCGTTAATAGAGTAATTTCCGAATTAAAATTGACAAAGGCTTCTACAATCACTTCTACCACATCGCCACGAGAACCTTCTACAGCATAATTCCATGCTTTTTCAATATCGGTATGGGTTTTTATAGTGGATTGTCCTTTACCAGAAGAACTCATTAATGGTTTTACCACACAAGGCATTCCAACTTGGGCAACAGCCTTTTGCAATTCTTCCGCAGTAGTAGCATAACGATAATTGGCAGTTCGCAGCCCTAATTCTTTAGAAGCCAAATCACGAATAGCTTTTCTATTCATCGTAAAATTGGCCGCTTTCGCTGAAGGGACAACAGTTATTCCTTTTTTTTCATACTCATAAAAACGTTCGGTTCGGATGGCTTCAATTTCGGGAACAATAAAATCGGGTTGGTGTTTGGCTACAATGCGGTCTAAAGCATCTCCATCAAGCATATTAATCACTTCAAAACTATGAGAGACTTGCATTGCTGGAGCGTTTTCATAACTATCCACAGCAATGATGGTTTGACCGATGCGTTGGGCTGCAATTACAAATTCTTTTCCTAATTCTCCGGAACCTAATAAGAGGATTTTTGCCATTTAATTATTTTTATTAAACACAAATTTCACAAATTTACACGGATTTAATTTGTGATAATTTGTGAAATTTGTGTCGGTATTATTTGTCTTTTAAGCTAGAGCTTCCTTAATTCTGCGCATGGCTTCTGTTAGTAATTCTTCGCTGGTTGCATAAGAAAAACGTATGCAATTTGGATTTCCAAAAGCGTCACCCGTTACCGTTGCAACATTAGCTTCTCCTAGTAAATACATCGAAAAATCATCGGCATTATTGATTTTAGTTCCTTTTAATGTTTTACCAAAAAAGGAGGATACATCTGGAAAAACATAAAATGCACCTTCGGGCACATTGAGTTTTAAACCTGGAATTGCATTGATTAATCCAACAACTAAATTTCTTCTGCTTTTAAATGCCGCTACCATTTCATTAAGCACACTTGGATCAGCATCAACGGCTGTAATGGTTGCTCTTTGCGCAATAGAGTTAGCACCAGAAGTAACTTGCCCTTGCATTTTAGTGCATGCTTTTGCAATAATTTCGGACGCGCCAATATAACCGATTCTCCAACCAGTCATCGCAAATGCTTTGGCTACACCATTAACAGTAATTGTTCTTTCGAACATGCCAGGAATGGAGGCAATACTACAAAAGGTTCCTGAAAAATTGATATGTTCGTAGATTTCGTCAGAAACGATATAAATATTTGGGTGTTTTTCTAAAACTTTAGCCAATGCCGTCAATTCTTCGCGATTATAAACAGAACCACTTGGATTACAAGGAGAACTGTACCAAATCATTTTGGTTTTTGGTGTAATGGATTTTTCTAATTGTTCGGGGGTAATTTTAAAATCGCTTTCTACAGAAGTAGGAACTTCAACGGGAATTCCGCCTGACATTTTAATGATTTCAAAATAGGAAACCCAATAAGGAGCTGGCAGAATTACTTCGTCACCATCATTCAACATGCATTGAGCAATATTGAATAAGGATTGTTTTGCACCAGTTGAAACCACAATGTTGGCAGGTTTGTAATCAAGATTGTTATCTCTTTTGAATTTTCTACAAATCGCTTCTTTCAACTCCATATAACCATCGACAGGAGAATACGTTGAATAATTTTCGTCGATTGCTTTTTTGGCTGCTTCTTTGATGAAATCAGGAGTGTTAAAATCAGGCTCGCCCAAACTTAAACTGATAATATCTTTTCCTTGACTTTTTAATTCTCTAGCTAATGCTGCCATTGCAAGAGTTTGCGACGTTGATAATTTGTTAATCCTGTCCGATAATGGGTTCATTGAAGGGTTTGATTTATAAATTATTAGGCTAATTGGGGTTTTTGACCTAAGTCTTTTAAATGTCTGTAATGCGCAATAACGGCACTACGCATTGTCTTAAATTCATGGTAAGGCAAATTACATTCTTTGGCGGTTTCCTTAACTATTTCTGCAATTTTACCATAATGAACATGACTAATGTGTGGGTATAGATGGTGTTCTATTTGATGATTTAAACCACCGGTGAACCAATTTACAATTTTGTTTTTTGGAGCAAAATTTGCAGTAGTATACAATTGATGAATCGCCCAAGTATTTTCCATTTCGCCATCTTCATTTGGAACAGGATTGGCAGTTTCTTCAACAACATGTGCTAATTGAAATACCACACTCAAAATAATACCTGCGGCATAATGCATTACAAAAAAGCCTAGTAAAACTTTCCACCAAGTAACGCCAAAAAGTATGGGTAAAACAACCCAAATCATAGCATAAATTATTTTAGTAATTACTAAAACGGTCCATAATTTTGTTGGGCTTTGTGGTTCACCATAAGACAATTTTCTTTTTAAATAGCCTCTCATTTGTTTAAAATCAGTTGTAAGTGACCAATTGAAGGTAAGCAAACCATACAAAATGAAAGAATAATAATGTTGAAATTTATGAAAACGAAACCACTCTGCATTTTTAGTAAAACGGATAATTCTACCTGCTTCTAAATCTTCATCGTGACCTAAAATATTGGTGTAAGTGTGGTGTAAAACGTTGTGTTGTACTTGCCAGTTATAAACATTTCCTGCCAAAACATATATGCTTCCACCCATGAATTTATTTATCCAAGATTTTGAAGAATAGGCACCATGATTTCCATCGTGCATTACGTTCATTCCGATTCCAGCCATTCCAATTCCCATTAAAACATTTAATAGTAATTGCAGCCAAATGGGCATGTCAAGCGTTAAAATCAAAAAGTAAGGTGCAAGAAATATTGAAAACAATATAATAGTTTTCAAGTGAATTTTCCAGTTTCCAGTTTTTGGGATGTTGTTTTCTTTAAAATAATTGTTAACTCTTGAGTTTAAGGTTTTGAAAAATTTCAGATTGTCTTGTTTTGCAAAAGTTGGAGGTGTATTTATCATATAAATTTAATAAGTGTCAAATGTAATTATTATAAATTTTTCTTTCACAAATTTGTGATAAATATTTCAACACTAAAGTATTACTTTTGTTAAAAAAATAATTCATGGAAGAAATTCTGAAGCAATTCCCCGATTTAACTGACAATCAAATACTACAGTTTCAAAAACTAGAAGTATTATATCAAGATTGGAATGCTAAAATAAATGTGATTTCGAGAAAAGACATTGATGAATTATATACAAAACATGTATTACATTCATTGGCAATTGCCAAAATCCAACCTTTTGAACCAGGAACTTATGTGCTTGATGTTGGCACAGGTGGAGGTTTTCCAGGAATTCCATTGGCTATTCTTTTTCCAGAAACACGTTTTTATTTGATTGATGTGATTTTGAAGAAAATCAATGTGGTGAAAGCGGTTGCAGAAGCTTTAGCATTAAAAAATGTAAAAGCAGAACAAATGCGCGCCGAAAATGTAAAAGGCGATTATGATTTTATAGTAAGCCGTGCCGTAACCAATATGCCCGATTTTGTTTATTGGATAAAAGACAAAATCAAAAAGCAAAACAAACATGCCTTGAAAAATGGCATTCTATATTTAAAAGGGGGCGATTTAACTCAAGAATTAGCAGATTTTCCAAAAGCGACGGAATATAATATTTCAGAATTTTTTAAAAACGAATTTTTCGAAACTAAGAAAGTGGTGCACTTACCATTAAAGTTTAAAGCCTAATATATAAAACTCCCTTTTGAATAGACTGCCCCCAAAAAGTTAGACACTATTTGGGGGTATTTTTATGGAAAGAAAAGTCAAATATGATTATGTGTTTAAACTTGAATGCGTAAAACTAGTATTAGAAAAACATTATTCGTGCAAATATGTTTCTAATCAAAAAGGTTTAA
>CALQAH020000057.1 GCA_943328505.2 Rhizobium sp. Q54
CAGGTAATATCATCACAAAAGTTAGAAACTCCCCTTTTTCTTTTTCGGTTTTGTACTGTGAAAAAAACTTAACTAAAGTATTGTGAACACCAAAAGCCATCAGTGGAAAAATAATATTGGCAGAGGAAAGAATATAACCCGTTAAACCATAAAAAGTTTCTCCTAAAAAATGGGGATACATAAAAAGTGCATTGGCAGCTCCAATCCCAAAACCTATATAGGTTATAATAGTATTTTTTATGGATTGATTGATTACTATTCCCATTTAGTTTATAATTTTCACCAATTGTTCTGTCAAATTCTTTCTCGAATACTGTTGCAATCCTATCGGGTTTACTTTCAAATTTTGATTTATAAATAGATTGTAATACTCTAAAAGTAACGCTTTCAATTTTACTTTTTCATTATATGTAAAAAAAACTCCCGTATTTGTTGTAGTAATTATTTCGGCAAAATCTGAATCCTTTGGACCAATAGCTATTATAGGTCTTTCCGAAGCAATATATTCAAATAACTTCCCAGGAATAATACTTTTGGTTTCCTCCGAATTAATTTCTATTAATAATAATACTTGTGATTTTCGTTGATGCTCCAACGCTTCTTGGTGGGATACATACCCTAAATTTTGAACATATTCTTGCAAATGAAACTCCGATAGTGTATCCAAAACTTCTTGACTAATTGCGCCTATTAATTTTAGTTGAAAATCATCTTTGAAAGTTTCATTTTCATTTATCAATTCTTGTAAAGTTTCCCATAAAATTCTCGGATTTCTTTCGGATAAGAACGAACCAATATGCGCTAAAGAAAACTTTTTGTCTAAGGAATATTTAGCTACTTTTTCAACATCATACCCATTGGTAATTACTTCTATCGGTTTGGAAGTTATTGCTTGAAATTCGGATTTGGTGCTTTTACTAGTTACAATAATGGTATCGGCAGTATTCAAAACTTGATACTCTAATTGTTTGTGTTTTTTCTCTGCGTATGAAGATAACTTTAATGCTTTATGATAGCCAATAGTAGTCCATGGATCCCGAAAATCAGCCAGCCATTTAATATTCCTATCCTTTTTTAATTGTAATCCAATTAAATGTAAACTGTGCGGTGGTCCAGATGTAATAATGGTATCAATATTGTTTTCGTCAATATACTTTTTTAAGTACTTTACAGATGGTTTTACCCATAGAAAACGAGCATCTGGAATAAAAATATTGCCCCGAATCCATAGGAAAGTTTTCTCCAAAAAAGATTGTTTCTTTTGATTAGGGATAATTCCAGAACTAATTTTTTTAGTGTTTTTTTTAGAAAAAAAAGACGCTAATTGATAGGGTTCTAAAATTTTATTCTTCAGAATAATTGCTTGTAAAGAAACTTCGCTTTCCAAACCAGTATCAACAATTGGATATGTTGGATTTTCAGGAATATAAACAATGGGTTGAATATTGAAATCGGGTAAATACTTGACAAACTTTAACCACCGTTGTACTCCTGGACCGCCAGCTGGTGGCCAATAATAAGTGATGATTAAAAGTTTTTTTGGTTCAGACATTTAGACTTCTTTCTTTTTTCTTTGCTCAAAATAAACTACACCAATAATTAGTAGTATCATTCCAATAGAGGAGATTAATGCAATCATTCCTCCTGTTTTCACAATCTGTGGTTCAAATTTGAACTCAATTTGGTGTTCCCCTTTTGGAATTTCAAGCCCGCGTAAAACATAATCTACATTAACGATAGTAGCTTCTTTACCATCAATGGTAGCTTTCCAACCGTTCTTGTAATAAGTTTCAGAAAACACAGCAAAGCCATCATTATTAGTATTCTTAGAAATGTATTGTAAATGGTTTGGCTTGTGCAAAGTAAGTTTTATATAGGCTAAGCTATCTGTTACAAATTTTCTTGTAGAAATACCTTTTGCATAAGGTTCTGGTTGAAATACAGCAATCTTTTTGGTGTCAATTTTATCCAATTTTTTTATTGCTTCATCAGCATTTTCTACTGCTTTTAATTCAGATACGAACCAAGCATTTCCATTAATAAATGGATTTATAATTGGCACGTTTTGATTATCTTTTGTGGGAACTAATAAATATTTGACATTTAACGCATTAAGGATCGAAATATTCTTGGTTAATGACATGGTTTCAGGATTGATACTACTTCCTATATCAGAGAGTTTTTTATCAATGATGTAATCAAACAATTGGTTGTAACGTCTTGGTCTAACAGCACTATATCCACCAACCGATTTATGAAAGTAGGAAGTTCGTCCTTGCAAACGACCTTGTATTTCATATACTCTAAAGACAGTTGTGTCTTTTAAAATTTCTTCATCGGCTGTAGTTAGTTGAAAAGGTTCATTAACTTCTATTGCACTTTTAAATTGTTGCGGATTGTTACTAACATAATTTTTATCGACAAAAAACAAATCGCCAACCATAAAAACCCCAACAATAATAATGGCTGTATTCTGTGCTAATTTACCCTTTAAATAAAACCAAAGTGCTCCAAAAGCTACCGTCATAAAAAATCCAGAACGCAATAAATCAGCCGAAAATAAGCTTGCTCTATCAGCTTTTAAAGCGGCAACAAAAGCGGCTCCCATTTCTTTACCATAGGCTTCAAGGTAATAACCATCACTTTCAGATGTGAAAGCAAACATGCTTTTAGAAACAAACAATAAAATTATTAATCCAATGGATGTACCAGCTGTATATAGTAATGATTTTTGCTGATTCTCTTTTTCAGACATAAAAGATTGTAATCCCATTATTGCCAATACCGGAAAACATAATTCCAAAATGACTTGTATTGACGAAACTGCTCTAAACTTATCATACATGGGAACAAAATCAATAAAGAAATCGGTCAATCCTGAGAAATTTTTACCCCAAGAAAGCAATAATGCTAAAATTGCACCTCCAAGAAAGGCATATTTAATTTTACGCTTATCATGATACAAACCTAAAATTGCTAAGAAGAAAACAATAGCACCAATATAGGCAGGAGCAGCAACTATGGGTTGATCTCCCCAATACGTTGGTGCAGATTCCACAAATTGTTTAGCTTCATCAGGTGAGGCACCTTGATCTATTATAAATTCGTACAACTTACTATCAGTTCCAACATTTTCATTCCCTGAACCACCAAAAAGTCTTGGCGCAATAAGATTTAAACTTTCTGCAATCCCGTAACTGTATTCAGTGATATACTCCTTTGACATTGAAGCAGTAGTTTCATTTTTAGAACCATCGGCGTTAAAAGTTAATTCACTTTTGCCTCGCATACTAAAATCGGCATACTCTTTAGTTGCTAATAAACTTGAAGCATTTACACCAATCGCTAAAACTAATGTCACTATAAAAACCCCAACAATCTTCATTAAATCTTTATACTCTTTATTCTTAAGTATTGGATAGATAAAATAAACTGCCAAAATCCCTAAAAGGAACAATAAGTAATAGGTCATTTGAAAGTGATTGGCATTGATCTCGAGAGCCACAGCCAACATAGTGAGTATTCCACCATGTAAATACTTTTTCCTAAAAACTAAAATACATCCAGAAATTACAAGCGGCATATAGGCAATAGCATGAGCTTTGGCATTATGACCCACACCAAGAATTACAATTAAATAGGTAGAAAATCCAAAGGCTAAAGCGCCAAAAAAGGCTTTCAAAGGATCAACTCTGAAAACTAATAATAAGCCATAGAATCCTAAAAAGTAAAGAAAAAGATAATCTGCAGGACGAGGCAAAAACCGAAGTGCATCGTCTAATTTACCAATATAATCATTCGGATAATTGGCACCCATTTGATACGTTGGCATTCCACCAAAAGCAGAATTGGTCCAAAACGGTTCCGTTTTCTCTGAAGCTCTAAAATCATTTTGCTCTTTTGCCATCCCTGTATATTGAACAATATCGGATTGAAATATTTTTTTGCCTTGCAAAACCGGATAAAAATAAATTAAGGAAATCAGGACAAAACCTAAAATGGCTAATAAGTGAGTAGAATACTTTTGAAATTGCTTCATTTAATTTGGTTAATGGTTTATAGTTTATTGTTCAAAACTGAACACTAATTACTGAACATTGAGCACTAAATTATTCTATTTCTTCAAAATCAACATACTCACCTACCTTTTTCTTTTCTTTAGGCTTATCGGATGTAGTAGTTTGATTAGTAGTAGTATTATATTGATTAGTAGCTTTTTGCTGTTGCTCTTGAAATTGTTGTGATGCTTTTTCCACTACTTTTTTAGCTAAAACAGGCAAAAACAAACGAGCTAAAAATTTAAGCGCATAATAAAAAGCAAAAAAATAGAATAAGACTTTTATGAATCCTGAGAATAATGCGGTTTCCATATTAAAATAATTTTTGTCAAAAATACTAAATTCTGTTAATCAAATATCGGTTTAGGTTCTTAAATAAATAATAAAATATACTACTTTTGAAAGACCATTTTTTAAATTAAAAAAACGATATCTATGTCACAAATAAAATCGATGCTTATTGTAGGTTTCTTAATGATTACAGCTACACAATATGCTCAATACACCGATGTTATAAATTCTAACAGACCTGGAGAATCGATGTCGGCCTTTTCGGTAGGTAAAACTGTCTTTCAAGCCGAAGCCGGTATTTATGCTGTTCGTGAAAACCATAGTCTCTTGAATTATGAAGCGAAAGGTTTTGGAACAGATTTGAGTATACGATATGGCGCATTTTTTGAACAATTTGAAATGATACTTGATTTACAATATCAAAAAGATTGCTATGAAGCTGATATCTCTGAAAACAGATCAGGTTTAAAACAAACTACTATTGGTGCTAAATACCTAGTTTTCGACCCTTTTAAAAATTCAAAAGAAGATAAACCCAATCTATACAGTTGGAAAGCCAATCATAGTAATAAATTTAATTTTAAAGATTTGATACCCGCAGTTAGTGTATATGCTGGTTTTAATATACAAATAGGTAATAATCCCTATACATTTGAAGGTGATAAAAAAATTAGCCCCAAAATAATGTTAATTACTCAAAATCATATTGGCACAAGATGGGTTTTTGTGACCAATATTATTGCCGATAAATTCACAACCGAATATCCAAGTTTGGGATTTGTAGCCACTTTAACCCGTGGTTTGAATGCGCGTTGGTCAGGATTCTTAGAAATGCAAGGATATAAAAGTGACTTTTATGCAGACAATATTTTAAGAATTGGAGCGGCCTATCTTGTTAGAGAGAATATTCAAATAGACGCTTCAATCAGCAAGAATGTTAAATATACTCCAGAGTTAATTTTTGGAGCCATTGGAATTTCATGGAGATTTGATCAAAACTATGAAAATGTGTTACTGAGAGATACTCATGCTATAGATGAGAAAAAAAGTAAAGACAAAAAATCTAAAAAAAGTAAAAAAGGTAAAAAACGAAAAGACGAAGTAGAATTAGAAAAAACAAAACCTTAATGATTACAATTGTTGAAGCAAATACCAAAAAGTTACTTTTAGAGTATGTGAAATTCCCTTTTTCGTTATATAGAAATAACCCCTATTGGGTACCACCAATAATAAAGGAAGAATTAGAATCGTTTGATAAAACCAAAAATCCCGCTTTTAAATCTGCAGATGCTACTTTTTTCTTGGCCTACAAAAACAATGAAATTGTTGGAAGAATTGCAACTATAATCAATTGGAATGAAGTTAATGATCAACAAAAAAAGAAAGTCCGTTTTGGTTGGTGGGATGTCATTGATGACCTTGAAGTAACAAAAGCCCTTTTGGAAAAAGTATATCAATACGGAAGAGAAAATCAACTTGAGTATGTAGAAGGTCCAATGGGTTTCTCCAACTTAGATAAAGTGGGGGTTTTAACAGAAGGCTTTGACCAAATAGGGACGATGATAACATGGTATAATAATTCATATTATAAAGACCATTTAGAACAATTAGGGTATGTTAAGGAGAAAGAATATATCGAAAGCATCTTTCCTTTTTCAAATGTAACCACTGATTTTTTTTTAAAAGTTGTACCATTGATTAAAAAGCGTTACCAATTGCGGGCGTTAAACTTTACTCGAAATAAAGATATCTTTCCCTATATTGACAAGATGTTTGATTTGTTCAATACAAGCTATTCCGAATTGTCATCTTTTGTAGCTATAACCGATATTCAAAAAGAATATTTCAAGAAAAAATACATTAGCTTTATCAATCCTGAATACATAAAATTTGTAATGGATAAAGATAATAATATCGTTGCATTCAGTATTGTTATGCCAAGTTTTTCAGAAGCTTTGCAAAAAGCAAAAGGTAAACTTTTCCCTTTTGGATTTTACCATTTATTAAAAGCAAAAAAAGAAAGTAAAGATGTGGTTTTCTACCTAATTGGAGTTGCCCCAGAATACCAAAGCAAAGGAGTTACTGCAATCATTTTTGATGAATATTTTAAAACATTTTCAAAAAAAGGAATCGTAAATTGTATTCGAACACCCGAATTAGAAGAAAATCATGCGATACATAACTTATGGAAAAACTTCAATCCAACTATTCATTGCAAAAGAAGAACGTATAGAAAAGCATTGTAATTTTATAAAATTACTTATGCATCTAAATCAACTTTTGTTCTATCCGCAATTTCTTTATACGTTCCATTCACTAATTTTTCACGAATAGCTTCAAAAGCTGTAAGTGTTTCATCAATATCGGCTAAAGTATGAGAAGATGTTGGTATCATTCGCAATAAAATAATCCCTTTTGGGATTACAGGATAAATTACAATCGACAAGAAAATTCCATAATTCTCTCTCAAATCGTTGACCATCACCATAGCTTCCGGAACACTCCCTTCTAAATAAACTGGAGTAACACAGGTATTAGTGTCGCCAATATTAAAATTTCTAGCTTTCAAACCAGATTGCAAAGATTTTACATTTTCCCAAAGTTTGTCTTTCAATTCTGGATGATTTCTTAACAATTCTAAGCGTTTTATAGCTCCAAGTGTTTGAATCATGGGTAATGATTTGGCAAACATTTGTGAACGAAGATTGTATTTTAAATAATCAATAATTGCTGCATCCGCAGCTATGAAAGCACCAATACTTGCCATTGATTTTGCAAATGTAGAAAAGTAAATATCAATACCGTCCTGACAACCTTGCTCCTCACCTGCACCAGCACCTGTTTTTCCTAAAGTACCAAAACCATGTGCATCGTCAACCAATAATCGGAAATTGTACTTTTTTTTCATGGCAACAATTTCTTTCAACTTTCCTTGTTGACCACGCATCCCAAAAACACCTTCAGTAATAAATAGGATTCCGCCACCTGTTTCCATTGCCATTTTTGTAGCACGATCCAGATTTTTTTCCATACTTTCAATATCATTATGACGATAAGTGAAACGTTTACCCATATGCAAACGCACACCATCAATAATACAAGCATGTGCATCAACATCGTAAACTATAATATCATTTTTAGTAACCAAAGCGTCAATAGTAGACATAATACCTTGGTAGCCAAAGTTCAACAAATAAGCCGATTCTTTCATTACAAAAGCAGCCAATTCATTTTCTAATTGCTCATGAACTGCAGTATGACCACTCATCATTCGGGCACCCATCGGATAGGCAGCACCATATTGAATAGCTGCATCAGCATCGGCTTTACGAACTTCTGGATGATTGGCAAGTCCTAAATAATCGTTCAAACTCCAGTTTAAAATATCTTTTCCGTGAAATTTCATTCTTGGTCCAAGTTCTCCTTCTAACTTAGGAAAAACAAAATAACCTTCGGCTTGAGAAGCCCATTTTCCTAGCGGACCTTTATTGTTTTGTATTCTTTCGAATAAATCTTTTACCATGATAAAATTGGTTTTTTAAAACGATGCAAAAGTAGTAATAAAAATATTCAAATTAAAGATTATAAAAAGATGTTTTATCGTTTTAGCATCTATTATATTTGTGAATCAAAATTCAATGGAATTATGCAACTCGTTTTCGCCTCCAACAATGCTAATAAAATTAAAGAAATTCAAATTCTTTTACCAAATACCATTCAAGTCATAAGCCTTTCAGACATTGGTTGTTACGAAGAAATTCCGGAAACTGCAGCTACTATTGAAGGCAATGCTATTTTAAAAGCCAATTATGTAACCCAAAAGTATGGTTACAACTGTTTTGCCGATGATACCGGTTTGGAAGTAGAAGCTTTGAATGGAGAACCTGGCGTTTATTCGGCTCGATATGCTGGGGAACAAAAAAATCCCGATGACAATATGGATAAATTACTAGGGAACTTAGAAGGTAAATCTAATCGAAATGCCCAATTCAAAACCGTAATTGCTTTAAACCTCAACGGAAAGCAACATTTATTCACTGGAATTATAAAAGGCACTATTATAAATGACAAGCTTGGAAATCAAGGTTTTGGATATGATCCCATTTTTCAACCGGAAGGTTATCAACACACCTTTGCACAACTTTCTCTTCAGGAAAAAGCAACAATTAGTCATCGCGGACTAGCTACAAAACAGCTTTTAGACTTCTTAAAAAAGTAACTTACTGATTTTCAAATAATAATAAAATATTAAAACTCAATTTCGCATTAGATTATATGATTAATTCGGCTTACCTTTGCACCGAATTTAAAAATAAATAATGAACAAATTTGAACAATTAGGATTGAGTGAATCGCTACAACGTGCGATTATCGATCTAGGATTTGAGAATCCGACCGAAGTACAAGAAAAAGCGATTCCAATGCTATTGGAAAAAGACACAGATTTAGTTGCGCTGGCTCAAACAGGGACAGGGAAAACGGCAGCTTTTGGTTTTCCGCTAATTCAAAAAATTGATGCTAACAATAGAAATACACAGGCGTTAATTTTATCACCAACACGCGAATTATGCTTGCAGATTACAAACGAAATGAAAAACTACTCCAAATACGAAAAAGGTATTAATGTGGTAGCCATTTACGGTGGTGCAAGTATTACAGAACAGGCAAGAGACATCAAAAGAGGCGCGCAAGTTATTGTGGCTACTCCAGGAAGAATGCAAGACATGATTAACAGAGGATTGGTAAACATTTCTCAAATTAATTATTGTGTACTTGACGAGGCAGATGAAATGTTGAACATGGGTTTCTATGAAGACATCGTGAACATTTTATCAACAACTCCAGACGAAAAAAGCACTTGGTTATTCTCGGCTACTATGCCAGCGGAAGTATCTAGAATTGCAAAACAATTCATGCACAATCCACAGGAAATTACTGTTGGTACTAAAAACTCAGGTTCGGCCACCGTTTCTCACGAATTTTACTTGGTAAATGCACGTGACCGTTACGAAGCTTTGAAAAGATTAGCCGATGCTAATCCAGACATTTTCTCTGTAGTTTTTTGTAGAACAAAACGGGATACACAAGCGGTTGCTGAAAAATTAATAGAAGATGGTTATAGCGCTGCGGCGTTACATGGTGATTTATCACAAGCACAACGTGATGGTGTAATGAAATCGTTTAGAGGAAGACAAATCCAAATGTTGGTGGCGACAGACGTTGCGGCTCGTGGAATTGACGTTGATAACATTACACACGTAGTGAATTATCAATTACCTGACGAAATTGAAACCTACAATCACCGTTCGGGAAGAACTGGTAGAGCTGGAAAATTGGGAACTTCTATCGTAATCGTGACTAAAAGCGAATTGCGTAAAATTTCTTCTATCGAAAGAATCATCAAACAAAAATTTGAAGAGAAAACCATTCCTTCTGGAATTGAAATCTGTGAAATCCAATTATTGCACTTAGCCAATAAAATTAAAGACACCGAAGTAGATCACGAAATTGATAACTACCTTCCGGCAATCAATCAGGTTTTAGACGGTTTATCCAAAGAAGAATTGATTAAGAAAATGGTATCGGTTGAATTTAACCGTTTCATTGCTTACTACAAGAAAAACAGAGACATCTCTAAACAATCATCAGGTTCTGACAGACGTGAACGTGATGATCGTGAACCAAGAGAAAACAACAATAATGGAGCAACTCGTTATTTTGTAAATATTGGTTCAAGAGACAATTTCGATTGGATGACCTTGAAAGATTATTTGAAAGAAACATTAGACCTTGGTCGTGATGACGTATTTAAAGTTGACGTAAAAGAAGGATTCTCTTTCTTTAATACAGATCCTGAGCATACTGATAAAGTAATGGAAATATTAAACAACGTTCAATTAGAAGGACGCAGAATTAATGTTGAAATTTCTAAAAATGATGGTGGCGGAAGACGTGACCACAACGGAAGAAGTTCGGGCGGAAGCTTTGGAGGAAGAAGTTCTGGAGGCTTTAGAGGCGAAAGAAGTTCAACTCCTAGAGAAGGTGGATTTAGAAGTGACAGAAATTCGGCTCCAAGGGAAGGTGGATTTTCTAGAGGTTCGGCACCGCGAAGAGAAGGTGGATTTACGCAAAGATCATCAGATGCTCCAAGAAGAGAAGGTGGATTTGGAACGAGATCATCAGACGCTCCAAAACGTGAAAGTGGATTTACAAGTAGAGCTCCAAGACGTTCTGAAGGCTCAAGTGATACACCAAGACCAAGAAGACCAAGAAAAGAATAACAATATTTGTTAATTTTCTTGTAATTATATATCAAACTGCAAAATATCTTAAAAGAGTTTTATACTTTTAAACCTTCAACATAGGCTATGAGATATTTTGCAGTTTTCTTTTTATTTTTTTTTACAATTGGCACTCAAGCACAAGATAAAACTTTAGCACAAAAAGTAACTGGAACTATAATAAACGACAATACTTTATTGCCAATTTCTAACGCCAATGTTATAAATATTAATAAAGTAAAAGGTTCTGTTACGAATGCTCGTGGTTATTTTGAAATTGAAGCTGCTGTAAATGATACCATACATATTACATTATTAGGGTATCAATCTTTGAGAGTTAGAGTAACTAATGACTGGGTGAAAAATGGCGATGCCAAAATACAATTAACAGAAAAAGCCATTGCTTTAGAAGAAGTTGTAGTGAGAAAATACGACCTAACAGGTTATCTCGAAGTTGATTCCAAACTTATTCCTGAAAAAGAAAATTATCGTTATAGTATATCAGGTTTACCACAAGGATATGAGGTTGGAGAAAGTTCGCCCAATGCTTTTTCGAGAGTTTTAGGCTCAATTTTTAATCCTGCAGACATGCTTTATAATTTTTTTGGCAAAAAACCAAAAGAGCTCAAGCGACTAAAAGCCATGAAGAAAGACGATACGGTTAGAAGACTTTTAGAATCCAAATTTGATCGAGAAACCATAGCGGTACTTCTTGGTGTAGATAAAAAAGAAATTGCCGAAATACTCCAACGTTGCAACTATTCTGAATCGTTTATAAAAACTGCTAATGATTTACAAATCATGGATGCCATAAGCGAGTGTTATGAAGAATATAAAGTATTGAAGAAGAAATAATAGTTTTAATATTAATTCATTGAAATTCCATTTTGTTCCAGTATATCAAAAAGGCAAATACTTTCATTAGGATCGTATTTTTCTACTCCACTTTGATACCATTTTGAAATGACATTAAGTTGAAACATAGTATATCCTTCGGTTTCTATACTTAAACCAAGTATTCCTGCTAAAAGAAAATCTTCTAAAACTTTAATAGTTACAATAAGTTCCGGAATTCCATCAACGATAAAACCATTCATGTTTTCATAATCCATTCTTCCCGAATTAAAACCATAGAGTAGCGCTTTACTACTCTTGGGATTAACCTGTATAAATGGATTTAATCCATTTGAATAACCAACTAAATAATCTTTTCTAAAAATAGGGCTATAAATATTCTTCGTTTCCATAGAGGTTGAGGTATTAATTTCATGTCAAACATATAATTAATAATTTCTTAAATATATAAAAATCGTTGAAAGGAAAAAATACTCTGTATATCACATTAGGTTAGACTTTCATCGATAAAAACATCGTCTAATAACACTTTTAAAATCTATATTTTTTTGAAGTACAACTATTTGAAAAGAAATCCCATCTTTTATAAACGGATGGGATTTTTATTTAATCATTCATTGATATTAGGAATTCTTCGTTGTTTCGAGTCTTTTTAAAGCGATCATTGATAAAATCCATAGCTTCTACTGGGTTCATGTCTGCAAGATACTTGCGCATGATCCACATTCGCTTTATGGTTTTCTCGTCTAATAATAAATCGTCTCGACGTGTACTTGAAGAAGTTAAATCAATTGCAGGGAAAATTCGTTTGTTTGCAATTTTTCTATCCAATTGCAATTCCATGTTACCAGTACCTTTAAATTCTTCAAAAATAACTTCGTCCATTTTTGAACCTGTTTCAGTTAATGCAGTTGCAATAATACTCAGTGAACCTCCATTTTCTACATTTCGAGCTGCACCAAAGAATCGTTTTGGTTTTTGAAGTGCATTGGCATCAACACCGCCACTCAATACTTTTCCAGAGGCTGGTTGTACCGTATTATAAGCTCTAGCCAAACGTGTTATTGAATCTAAAAGTATGACCACATCATGACCACATTCCACCAATCTTTTTGCTTTTTCAAGTACAATATTGGCAATCTTAACATGCTCTTGTGGTTCTCGATCAAACGTTGAAGCTATTACTTCGCCACGAACACTTCGTTGCATATCGGTAACTTCCTCTGGACGTTCGTCAATAAGCAGCACTATTAAATATACTTCAGGATGATTGGCAGCAATGGCATTGGCAATATCTTTTAACAACATGGTTTTACCTGTTTTAGGTTGCGCCACTATCATTCCACGTTGCCCTTTTCCTATTGGGGAAAACAAATCAATAATTCTAGCTGATATGGAACTTCCTCTTTCTGCTAATTTAAATTTCTCAGTGGGAAACACTGGAGTTAAGTGTTCAAAAGAAACTCTATCACGCACTACTTGTGGATCGTGACCATTAATTTTTAAAACACGAACTAATGGGAAAAATTTTTCTCCTTCTTTTGGAGGTCGAACAACTCCTTTTACGGTATCACCTGTTTTTAATCCAAACAAGCGAATTTGTGACGTTGATAAATAGATATCATCAGGAGAAGCTAAATAGTTATAATCCGATGATCGTAAGAAACCATAGCCATCAGGCATCATTTCCAAAACGCCTTCACTTTCAATAATTCCATCAAACTCATAATCAGAATCGCGGAAGTTATTGTTTTTCTTCCCTTTGAAATTTGGGTTTTGATTTTGGTTACCATTTTGGTTACCATTTGGATTATTATTTTTATGCTTTTGGTTAGGGTTTTGGTTGGGTAAATTTTGCGCTGGTTCTTCAGTAGTTTTATTTTCTGCAGTTTCCCCAGAATCTTTACTTATGTTTTCAGATGATTCTTCCGTTTTGGATTCATCCAAACTTGGAGCAATCACAATTGGTTTTTTAAATTTTAAAGTTTTATTAAGATGCTTTTCTGCAATAGAAATTGGTTTATTTGGAGCAGGAACCTCATCAAGAATTTCGCTTGAAAACAATTCTTTTTGAACCTTGTTTTCAGGCACTGTTTTTTCAGACAAAATTCTAGCTCTTTTAGGCTTTGATTCCGCAAGAGTTTCTATGGGCTTATCGATAACTTTTGGCTGATCTGATTTAACTTGTTGTTCTAAAATTAGCTGAATAAGAGCATCTTTTTTAACACCAGTCGTTTTAATAGTTTTAGCTAATTTAGCTATATCTTGAAGCTCAGAAAGCTTCATTTCTTTGAGTGCGGAAATATCAAACATAAATGTTCAGTATAATATTTTTTAGTGAATTTGAAAGCAATGTGATTGTGGTAGTTTTTTTACTTTAAATGTTCCGAAGGATGAAGTACTTACGGATTTGTTATGCAATAATACGAATAAAATTTAATCAGGCAATAGTATTTTAAAAAAGAAATTATATTTTTGTGCGACAAATACATAACAATGTTACAACGAATTCAAACAATATATCTTATTCTTGCGCTATTATTTTCTGGCGTTTTACCCTTTGTCTTTCCTTTATGGAAAAGTGTGGATGGAAAAGATTATTTTTTCATGGCTGATTTTTCTTATGTAACGTTATTTGGATTAAGTACAACTTTTTCATTATTGAGTATTTTATCTTTTAAAAAAAGACAACAACAATTTGTTTTAGGCAGATTGAATATGATATTTAATTTAATTTTATTAGGATTATTTGTGTATCGAACGCTAAATTTATCTGGAGAAGCTTCGGTTTCTGAGAAAGGTATTGGGATGTTCTTACCTATTGTTTCTATCGTTTTATTAGTTTTGGCCAACAAAGCTATCAAAAAGGATGAAGATCTCGTAAAATCTGTAGATCGATTGCGATAAACCTTTAAACTTAGTTTATTTAGTGCTGAGAAAACCCAAACATAATGTTTGGGTTTTTTTATTTTTTTAAGAAAAATAGCATCTTTAACCCGTTGGGTGTAATTAATGAAAATCTATTAGTACTGCATTTTTTGCTTGAAATTTATATCCAATTAGAACAAAAATGTCAGTCTGAGCTTGTCGAAGACATTTAAAAGGATACATTTCGACAAGCTCAATGTGACAATTTAGTATAAATTAGCCATAAAAAATAATTACACCCAACGGGTCATCATTATTATCTTTTTGTACTAAATTTAAATAAGCAATTATAATATTTTGCAAAAAATTAAAATTCATATAACCGATGATCATTAAGTATTACTGGATGGATTAATAAAGAAAATGAAAAATTAATTATTACCGTTTCTGATAATGGTCAAGGTTTTGAAATTGCAAAAGACAAAAGCAATAAAGGTTTTGGATTGACACAAATTAGAGCTAGAATTAACAATCTTAAAGGTAAACTTGCAATTACATATGTAAAAGGTACGGGAACAAATGTTCAAATTCAAGTACCTATAATTTAAAAAACATTATCTTCTATTCCCTAATTCAATAATTTCAAGTTGCTGAATTTTATCGCCATCAATTTCAAAACGCAACATCGTTCGTACTTGATGAAATCCGTAAATTCCTGCCGCACCTGGATTCATGTGCAATAGATTGAGTTTTTTA
>CALQAH020000058.1 GCA_943328505.2 Rhizobium sp. Q54
ATGCTTACGCCAAACCAAATGCATCTGCAAAACAAACTAATAATGAAAACCTATAAAACTAAAAACAGCATCAAAAACGTTTTTGATGCTGTTTAATTTATCTATTTTTGTCTAATAATCTGTATCGATTATTTAGGACTAGTCAAAAATCTAACTTTCTATCCTAATTTTTACCTATTTTTAGCATGCAATTTAAATAAAGAAACAAATGTACGTTGGGAACTTGCCGAAAAGCCAACAAAACTCTGGAGTAGGCAAAATATAACCTTTATATAGAAATGAAAAAAAAATTTGTACTCCTTTTTTTAACTTTTTGCCCCATTTTATTCCTAAGCTGTAGCAAAGATGATAATTCAAATGCTTATCCTGAAAGTACCGTGGGAACGGTATGGTACCGACAAGAAACCGCGAATCAATCAGGACAAGTTGTTATTATAGATTTCCATTTAACTTTTGAAACCTCAACCACTGGAAATTTAGAAGCTGAAACTACTGTGGCTGGAACTTATATTTCTCAACAATATAATTTCACTTATACGTATTCAAAAGGAAATGGAATTGCAAATTTTGAGGATAATAATATTGGCACACAAAGTTTTACTATTAATGGTAATACTTTAAAATTAGAGGGTGAGGAAATGGTGAAATTATAAACCATATACAACTGTGATAAAAATAGATACAAAAAACCCGACTCATTGAATCGGGTTTTTTAATAGTGTAAAGAAAATAAATGCTTATGCTTCAAACGGAAGTATAGAAACAAATGATTTGTTATCTCCTTTTTTCTGGAACTTAACCACTCCATCAACTCTAGCATGTAAAGTATGATCTTTACCCATGTAAACATTTTCACCTGGATTGTGTTTTGAACCTCTTTGTCTTACGATGATGTTCCCAGCAATAGCGGCTTGACCACCATAAATCTTAACGCCTAAACGTTTTGATTCTGATTCTCTACCATTCTTGGAACTACCGACACCTTTCTTGTGAGCCATGACGTATAAGTTTTATAGTGTTATTATTCTTGAGTATCTTCTTTTTTAGCTTTTGGAGCTTTTTTCACTTTTGGAGCTTCTTCCTCGACGGCTGGAGCTTCAACTTCAACTACTGCTTTTTTTGGTGCTGCTTTTTTAGCACCTGTTGCAGATATACCTTCTATTACAATTTGAGTAAGATACTGTCTGTGACCGTTTCTCTTTTTGTAACCTTTTCTTCTTTTCTTTTTGAAAACGATTACTTTATCTCCTTTTAAGTGTTGTAACACTTTGGCTTCTACTGAAGCACCTTCTATAGCTGGGGCGCCTAAAGTTACATTGCCATTATCATCTAATAAAAGAACTTTGTCAAAAGAAACTTTTGAACCTTCTTCATTAGTCAAACGGTGAACATAAACCTTTAAGTCTTTGCTTACTTTAAATTGTTGCCCTGCTATCTCTACGATTGCGTACATAACAAATGTTGTTTAATTAATTTTTTTAAGTTTGCAAATATATAACAATATATCATATCTGCAACCTTAACTACAAAAAAATATTTATTAAAAATCAACAGCTTAAATAATTTAATAGTATTAATAAATAAAGTATTTTTGGTGTAACAAATTTTAGGTTTAGTATACAAACTTTACAATCAACAAGAAAATTTCAATTTTTTATGAAAAAATCATTAATTGCTTTAAGTACAATGCTTATGATGGGAGGAATTGCTTCTGCTCAAAAGGTGGCTTTTGAGGAATACGATCTGGATAACGGATTGCATGTAATTTTACACAATGATCCATCAGCACCAGTAGTCATTACTTCTGTAATGTATCATGTAGGTTCAAAAGATGAAAACCCAGAGAGAACTGGTTTTGCTCACTTTTTCGAACATTTATTATTCGAAGGAACGGAAAATATCAAAAGAGGAGAATGGTTTAAAATTGTTACTTCAAACGGAGGAACAAATAATGCCAATACTTCCGAAGACAGAACTTATTATTTTGAAGTATTCCCATCTAATAATACCGAACTTGGATTATGGATGGAATCAGAACGATTAATGCATCCAGTAATCAATCAAATTGGTGTTGATACTCAAAATGAAGTGGTAAAGGAAGAAAAAAGATTGCGTGTTGATAACGCTCCTTATGGAAGTCTTTTAGCTGAGGTAAAGAAAAACATGTTCAAAGTACATCCCTATCGTTGGGCAACAATTGGTTCAATGGCACATTTAGATGCTTCAACGTTAGAAGAGTTTCAAGCGTTTAATAAAAAATTCTATTCACCTAACAACGCTGTTTTAGTGGTTGCGGGTCAAATAGATATGGCAAAAACAAAAGCATGGGTTCAACAGTATTTTGGGCCAATTCCAAGAGGCGTTGAAATTAAAAAACAAACTTTTGTTGAAGAACCGATTACAGAAACGCAGCATGCTACCTACGAAGATCCAAATATTCAAAAACCAATGGTCGTTGCTTCTTACAGAACACCGTCAATGAAAACAAGAGATTCAAGAATTTTTGATATGATTTCGACCTATTTAAGTGATGGGAAAAGTTCTAAATTGTACAAAAAAATAGTTGACGATAAAAAAATGGCTTTACAAATCGGAGCTTTTAATTACAGCCAAGAAGATTATGGTCAATATATTCTTTATGGAATGCCACAAGGAGAAAATACAGCCGCCGACTTAGTTAGAGAAATTGACGAAGAAATTGTAAAAATCCAAACCGATTTGATTTCTGAAAAGGACTTCCAAAAATTACAAAACATCAACGAAAGCAATTATGTAGATAGTAATTCCTCTATTGAAGGTGTTGCAGAAAATTTAGCTACATACTATTTGTTACATGGCGATGTAAATTTAATTAATACTGAAATTGAAATCTACCGTTCTATAACTCGTGAAGAGATTAGAGCCGTGGCCAAAAAATATTTAAATCCAAATCAACGATTGATATTGGATTATGTACCCGCAAAAGACAAAGCTCAAAACTAAGACATAACGTATCATGAAAAAAACAATAATAGTATTATCAAGCTTGTTTTTAACCTTAATTATGCAAGCACAAGACAGACAACAGCCAAAACCAGGACTAGCTCCAAGTATTAATTTAAAAAAACCAGAAACCTTTACATTACCAAATGGGTTAAAAGTTTTAATAGTAGAAAACCATAAACTTCCAAGAGTTGCTTTCAGTTTAACTTTAGACAATGCGCCTTTTGCTGAGGGTACTAAAAAAGGAGTTGATGATTTGACAAGTAGTTTGATTGGAAACGGTTCTATGAAAACACCTAAAGATGCTTTCAATGAAGAAATTGATTTTCTAGGAGCTGATATAAGTTTCTTTTCTTCAGGAGCTGCCGCAAGTGGATTGTCAAAATATGCTTCTAGAATTTTAGAGTTAATGGCCGAAGGTGCTTTGTCTCCTAACTTTACTCAAGAAGAGTTTGATAAAGAAAAAGACAAATTAATTGAAGGATTAAAAACGCAAGAAAAGAGTGTAACTGCTGTAGCCGGAAGAGTTGAAAACGTTTTGGCTTATACTAAAACGCATCCAGCAGGAGAATATTTATCCGAAGAAACTATTAATAATGTTTCTCTAGCCGATGTTAAAGAAAACTACCGTAGTTATTTTGTTCCAGAAAATGCTTATTTAGTTGTGGTTGGAGATGTGAAATATAAAGACACAAAAAAAATAGTTGAAAAATTATTTGGTTCATGGACAAAAGCAACTGCTCCAAGATTGACTTATTCAAATCCGAGTAATGTTCAATATACACAAATTAACTTTGTAGACATGCCTAATGCAGTACAATCTGAAATTACATTGTTGAATACTGTAAATTTAAAAATGACAGATGCAGATTATTTCCCTGTTATTTTGGCAAACCAAGTTTTTGGTGGGGATTTCAATAGTTATTTGAACATGAATTTAAGAGAAGCCCACGGATGGACCTACGGTGCACGCTCAAGTGTTGGGGTTGATAAAAACATGTATAGTAAATTTAGAGCTAATTCTCAAGTAAGAAACGCAGTAACCGATAGCTCGGTTGTTGAATTTTTAAAAGAAATCAAAAGAATAAGAAGTGAAAAAGTAACCGATGAGGTTTTAAACAATGTTAAAGCGGGTTATGTTGGACGATTTGTAATGCAAGTTGAAAAACCTACTACAGTGGCACGTTATGCACTAAACATTCAAACAGAAGGGTTGCCTGCAGATTTTTATGAAAATTATATCAAAAATATAAACGCAGTTACTCCAGAAGATGTCATGCGAGTTGCTCAAAAATATTTCTTGGAAGATAATATCAGAATATTGGTTGTTGGGAAAGGTTCTGAAGTGATTGCTGGCTTGGAAAAATTAAAAATTCCAATGTTCTATTTTGATAAATTTGGAAATCCAACCGAAAAACCAGCAATGAAAAAACCAGCTCCAGCAGGTGTTACGGTAAAAACCGTTTTGGATAATTGTATCAAAGCCATTGGTGGAGAGAAAGCTATTGCAACAGTAAAAACCATTTTTTCAACGGGTTCAGCAACAATTCCTCAAGCTCCAGCGCCATTAAAATATACTTCTAAGAAAGATGTAAAAGGAAAATCATTCTTTAGTATTGAAATGGAAGGAATGGGAGAATTATCAAAACAAGTAATCAATGAAAAAGGGGGTTATGGCGTTAATCAAGGGGTTAGAAAAGAATTAACCACCGAAGAATTGGCTGAAAAGAAATCTTCGGTTACTACTTTTGAAGAATTGCTTTTGGCTAAAAGAACCGATTTAGTTTTGGATGGAATAGAGACATTAAACGGAAGCGAAGCCTACATGATTAAAAATGGCAAAACAACCCTTTATTATGATGTAGCTTCTGGCTTAAAAGTTTTTGAATCAAAACTTGTTGAAAAAGGAGATAAAAAAATGACTGTTACTACTACTTATACTGATTACAGAGTAGTAAAAGGAGTAAAAGTTCCTTATGAAATCATTATCAATCAAGGATTTGAATTGGATTTCAAAATGTCCGAGGTTAAAATTAACGAAGGCGTTTTAGATACCGATTTCCAATAGATAATTTCCATAATAAATTAAAAAGACCTTCAGGAATGAGGGTCTTTTTTTTGGAGTAAATTATTTTTTATTCGCTAAATAAACACCAATTAAAATAACAAAAGCACCTATAAATTGTATAGGTGTTAGCATTTCATTGTCAACCATTCCCCAAAAGAAAGCTACAACCGGAATTAAATAGGTTACTGACGAAGCAAAAACAGGAGATGACATTTGTATTAATTTAAAAAACAGAATGTTGGCTATTCCCGTTCCTACTATCGCCAAAACAAGAATAAAAACCATAGCATGTTGCGTTTCTTTAAAATAGATAATTTCACTAAAATTTGCAAAATACAAAACGGTTAAAGCAGGAATAAGCATCACCGAAAAATTACCCGTTGTAATACTTAAAGGAGTTAAATCGGATAAGTATTTCTTAATCAAATTTACATTTATCGCATAACAAATGGAGGCGGTAATGACCAAAAACGCATAATAATTATTCTGATGAACATTGTGATGATTACCATTTAAAATCAAAATTGCGGTTCCAATTAAACCAATGATTACGCCAATAAATTGAATTCGTTTGAACCCTAAACCAAAAAGAAACACACTTACAAGTAATGTATTTAAAGGCGTTAATGAATTTAAGATGGAACTTACGGAACTACTAATTTGTGTTTGTGCTACAGAAAATAAATAGACAGGAAGGAAAGTGCCAAAAAGTGCGGTTAATGCAATATATTTCCATTGGTATTGCGGAATTTTTGTCAAACTTTTAAAACCTATGAGCAACAGAAAAATAGCACAAAAAACGATCCGTAGCGATCCTAATTGAAACGGATTTAAGGCAAGCAATCCTTTTTTAATAAGGATAAAAGAACTTCCCCAAATTAAAGCAAGAACAATAAGCAAAATCCATTTTAACTGTTTTGAAACCATTGGGATATTTTAGTTTACAAATTTTGTAATTATTTTATGATTTACCGATTTTATTTTTCGCTATTTTTGTCAAACAGTACCAAATTAATAATTAGAATTATGACTTTCTCCAAATCATTCGTATCAATTGCCTTAACAACGTTGCTTTTTGCTGGCTGCAAAGATACCGCAAGTAAATCGCCAGCCGACAGTGCTTCTATGGATGCTTCATCTGAGAAAAAAGAAATGGTTGCTGCAGTAAAACCTGAAACAGCAACTTTTCACATTGAAGGAATGAGTTGTGCTGTGGGTTGTGCAAAAACCATTGAAAAAAAATTAACTGAAATGAACGGTGTTCAAAATGCGACTGTTGATTTTGATAAAAAAGAAGCTATAGTAGAATTTGACGCCACTATCCAAACGCCAGAAAAATTAACCCAACTTGTAGAAGCCGTTGCCGATGGGAAAACCTATAAGGTTTCGGAAATGAAAGTTAAGGGGTAAAAACTATTTTTACTCAAATCCCAATTTCTCTCGTACTCTTTTCAAAACGCCATCAGCAATTATCCCCGCTTTTGTAGCGCCTTTTTGGAGTAGTGCATCCACTTCGGGAAGATTGTTCATGTAATAATTGTATTTCTCTCTTTCGGTTTGGAATTTCTCTACAATCAATTCAAACAAGGCTTGCTTGGCATGGCCATAACCAAAATCTTGATTAACATTGGTGTAATTTACAAGCATTTCTTCCAATTGTGCTGTGTTGGCCAATAACTTATAAATGCCAAAAATTTTACACATATCTGCATTTTTTGGCGCTTCAAGCGGTGTGCTATCGGTTTCAATACTCATGATTTGCTTGCGCAAGGCTTTGTCATCCAAGAAAATATTGATGATATTCCCACGAGATTTGCTCATTTTTAACCCATCAGTTCCAGGAACATACATGGTTGCTTCCTGAACTTTTGGTTCTGGAATTACAAAGGTTTCTCCCATTTGATGGTTAAAACGAGAAGCTACATCGCGCGTGATTTCGATGTGTTGCAACTGATCTTTTCCAACGGGAACAAAATTGGCATCATACAACAATATATCAGCAGCCATTAACATAGGATAGGAAAACAACCCTGCGTTTACATCTTCCAATCGGTCTGCTTTATCCTTGAAGGAATGGGCTAATGTCAAACGTTGGAATGGGAAAAAACAACTCAAATACCACGATAATTCAGTGGTTTGCACCACGTCGGATTGTCGATAGAAAACTACTTTATTGACATCCAAACCACAAGCTAACCAAACTGCAGCAGTGCTGTAGGTGTTTTGTCGCAGCTCTTGTCCATTTTTTATTTGAGTAATCGAATGCAAATCAGCGATGAAAAGAAACGATTCATTTGTTGGGTTTTCAGACAATTCAATTGCCGGAATAATAGCGCCCAAAAGGTTTCCCAAATGGGGAGTTCCCGTACTTTGAATTCCAGTTAATATTTTTGACATTAGGATAAATTTTACCGCAAAGTTAAACCTTTGTATTAATTTTTAGATACGTTTCCTTATATTTGACAATATGAGTTTACTAAAAATCATTTTTTGGACATTGTATCGCATTTGGTTTTATATTCTAATGGCGATTCCTATAGTGGTGATGTTTCCGTTTCTTTTTATTTCCATACTTTCGGAAAAATGGTATCCCTATTTTTTTGTTATGGCAAGAATTTGGGCAAAATTCATTTTATTCGGAATGGGTTTTTATATAAAATTGGAGAAAGAAGAAGAACTTATTGAAGGTAAAAGTTACATGTTTGTTGCCAATCATACTTCAATGACCGATATTATGTTGATGCTCTCGGTGGTAAAAAACCCTTTTGTTTTTGTTGGGAAAATGGAATTAGCCAAAATTCCATTGTTTGGATTTTTCTATAAACGCACCTGTATTTTAGTGGATAGAAACAGTTCTAAAAGCAGAATGGCAGTTTATGAAAGAGCACAAAACAGAATAAATCAAGGGTTAAGTATCTGTATTTTCCCAGAAGGAGGTGTGCCCGATGATGAGAGTGTACTTTTGGACGAATTTAAAGATGGCGCATTCCGATTGTCTTTAGAGCATCAACTTTCCATTGTTCCCATCACATTTGGGGATAATAAAAAAAGATTTTCTTATACTTTTTTTAGTGGAAGCCCAGGTTTAATGCGCGTAAAAATTCATAAATTTTTTGAAACAACCGCTCAAGTAACAGAACAAAAGAAAACAATAAAAGAAGCCGTTCGTACTGTGATTTTAAACCAGCTACAGGATTTTGAAAAATAAGTAAAAGCAATAAACTTTTATTTGTACAATTATTAACCTTTGTTTGTTTTAATTCCAAGTCAATTATATTACTTTTGTATTTAGAATTTTTCTAAATAATAAAATGTTAGACCTACAAAAAATTAGAGCTGATTTTCCAATACTCTCTCAAAAGGTAAATGGGAAACCACTTGTTTATTTCGATAACGGAGCAACATCACAAAAACCACAAGTGGTTATTGATGCGATTTCAAAGTACTATCAAGAGATAAATGCCAACATCCATCGTGGCGTTCATACTTTGAGCCAATTGGCAACCGATGCTTACGAAATTTCTCGTGGGAAAATTCAAAAGCATATCAATGCAAAACATTCCCATGAAATTATTTTTACCTCTGGAACCACTCACGGAATAAATGCTGTTGCCAACGGCTTTGCTTCAATAGTAAAAGTTGGTGATGAAATTTTGGTTTCTGCATTGGAGCATCACAGTAATATTGTGCCTTGGCAAATGCTTTGTGAAAAGACTGGTGCAACTTTGCGAGTCATCCCAATGAATGAAAACGGTGAATTAATTCTTGCTGAATTTGATAAACTAGTATCTGAAAAAACAAAAATGGTTGCAGTAAATCATATTTCTAATGCGTTGGGAACCATTAATCCTATAGCTTATATGATTAAAAAAGCACACGAAGTTGGTGCTGCAATTTTAATTGATGGTGCGCAAGCTGTTCCCCATTTAGTTCCTAATGTTCAAGAATTAGATTGTGATTTTTATGTATTTTCGGGTCATAAAATTTGTGGGCCAACGGGTACTGGAATTCTTTACGGAAAAGAAGATTGGTTGCATAAATTACCGCCCTATCAAGGTGGTGGCGAAATGATAAAAGAAGTAACATTTGCAAAAACTACCTACGCTGACTTGCCTCATAAATTTGAAGCAGGAACACCTAATATTGCTGGTGGAATTGTGTTAGGAACTGCAATTGACTACATGAATAGTGTCGGTTTTGAAAATATTGCAGTCTACGAAAACGAATTGTTAGTATATGGAACCAAAAGATTATTAGAAATTGAAGGCTTGAAAATTATTGGAACAGCAACAGCAAAAACTTCCGTAATTTCGTTTAACATTGATGGGATTCACCCTTATGATATTGGAACTATTATTGACAAACTAGGTATAGCGGTAAGAACGGGCCATCATTGTGCGCAACCTATTATGGATTTCTTTAAAATACCAGGAACATTAAGAGCAAGTTTTGCTTTTTATAATACCAAAGAAGAAATTGATATAATGATTGAAGCCTTGAAAAAAGCAAAAACAATGTTAACTTAAAATTTTACAAATATGAAAGCAATTACATTTTTAGGACTACTTTATTTTACATGTATTAGTTGCAATTGTCAAAAGAAAGCAGCAGAACAATCTACTACCGCTGTAAAACAAGATATGGAAAATACCCTAATTGAATACGTAGCAAATACAAGAGGATTTTATCAAAAAATTGTCATTCAAAATAAAAAAATTGGAGTTTCTAAGGATAGAGAACTTTCTAAAATGCCAGAAGCCATTTCTATTTCTGAAGCAGATTGGAAGGAACTAGTTGTTGCATTTAATGAAGTTAATTTAAATGAACTTCCCAATTTAAAAGCACCTACAGAAAAACGATTTTATGATGGTGCAGCAAATGCAACTTTAAAAATTACTTTTAAGGAAAAACTATATGAATCAACTACTTTTGACCATGGAATTCCTCCAGCGGCAATTGAGAAATTTGTTAATAAAATTAATTCATTAGTCAAATAAGAATAAAACGGAATTCAGATAGATGACAATAAAAGAAATACAAGACGAAATAGTAGATGAGTTTTCGATGTTTGATGATTGGATGCAACGGTATGAATACATCATTGATCTTGGAAAATCACTGCCGATTATAGCCGATACATATAAAACAGAAGACAATATTATTAAGGGATGTCAATCCAAAGTATGGTTGCATGCCCAACAAAATGGTGATAAATTGGTTTTCACTGCCGATAGTGATGCCATTTTAACCAAAGGAATTATAGGAATATTAATTCGTTCTTTTTCTAATCAAAAAGCAACAGATATTCTTGAAGCCAACACCGATTTTATTGATGAAATTGGACTAAAAGAACATCTTTCCCCAACACGTGCCAACGGTTTGGTATCAATGATAAAACAAATAAAAATGTATGCATTAGCATTCAATGCAAAAAATTAAAACAATGGAAGAATTTAACGACACTATAAACCTAGGAGACAGCGTTGTAAAGACATTAAAAACAATTTACGATCCAGAAATCCCTGTGGACATTTATGAGTTAGGATTAATTTATGATGTGATGGTCAATGAAGATAATGAAGTAAAAATCTTAATGACTTTAACCTCTCCAAACTGTCCCGTTGCAGAAACATTGCCAAGAGAAGTGGAAGAAAAAGTTGCCAAAATAGATACTATCAAATCCTGTGAAGTTGAAATCACCTTTGATCCACCTTGGAGTAAAGATTTAATGAGTGAAGAAGCAAAATTGGAACTAGGAATGTTATAAATTAGTATTCAGTAAGCAGTAGCAGTTGGCAGTTTTGTCACTGAATGCTGAATGCTGGACACTAAGCACTAATTAATATGGATGAAATTGTAAATAGAGTTACCAGTTCTGTGCTTGAAGTATTCGATTTGGAAGACTATTATCCAAAAGGAATTCGAACACAAATCGATATTTCGCAATGGCTTTTGGAAGGGTTTTTATTAAAAGAAAAAGACTTTCGAGATGCATTAAAAAATCATGATTGGAAACAATATCAAGATCATTTTGTTGCGATACATTGTTCCACCGATGCTATTATTCCTGCTTGGGCTTCTGTTTTAGTTACAATTCAAGTCACTCCTTTTGCTAAAAAAATCATAAGTGGTACCATAAATGATTTAGAAACTGCGTTGTACCAAGAAATTCTTCCAACCATTGATTTTTCAAAATACCAAAACAAACCCGTAATAATAAAAGGGTGTTCTAAAAAACCAGTTCCTGAGAGTGCTTATGTTTTAGCAGCTCAAAATCTTTTTCCATTTGCTAAAAGCATTATGTACGGTGAAGCATGTTCAGCAGTGCCGTTATACAAATCTTCAAAAAAAGTATAAAAACACTCCCGTTTTTACTTAAAATAAAAAACAATTTTTATATTTTCGCCTCTAAAAAAATTAAATAGAAATTATGAAAATTTTTTTACTTTCACTATTTATGGTGTTGGCATTAAGCAATTTATATGCTCAAACTAACGAAAAAGACGGTTTAGACAAAGTTGTAAAAACAGCTGGGAAAGCCATTGATACTACTAAATTAGGATGGAAGCGCAGTGGAAATGTTGTTTTCTTGTTTAATCAATCCTCTTTTAATAATGCTTGGTTAGGAGGAGGAACTTCTAGTATTGCTGGAAATTTAGGTATTAATTATGATTTCAATTACAGTACAAAAACTACAATTTGGGATAACAAAATTATAGCAGCTTATGGTTTAACAAAGCTTAAAAATCAAGATATTACTAAAACAGAAGACAGAATTGAATTCATTTCTCTTTTTGGAAAAAAAATAGGTTCTGGAAATTGGTATTATTCAGGTTTTTTGAACTTTAAAACTCAAATGGATACAGGTTTGGAACCAACTACTAAAACAAAAATATCTCACTTTTTCTCACCTGCTTATTTGCAAGTCGGACCAGGATTATTGTGGAAAAAAAGTGATAATTTAAAAGTAAATATAGCACCAGCAACTTCCAGGATGATATTTGTTCACAAACATTTTACAGAGTCTGGCCCATCTTTTGGTGTTGAGAAAGGAGAAACTTCGCGTTTTGAGTTTGGAGCCGCATTAAATGTGTATTATAAATTAAATTTAATGGATAATGTTTCTATGGAGAATATTTTAAACCTTTATTCTAACTATTTAGACAATCCCCAAAATGTTGATGTTGATTACCAAATGAATTTGGTGATGAAAGTGAATAAATATATATCGGCTAATATAGCTTTCCAAGCAATCTATGATGACAATGCTAATCCAGTAAAATCGGAAGTTCAAATTAGAGAAGTATTTGGATTAGGAGTTAATTATACATTCTAAAAGTAAAAAAAGCCATAAATTTTCAAGGCTTTTTTTATTCAACATCTTCAATTACGTCCTTGTAATCGGGATATAAAAATTTATTATAAGGGAAACGAGTAATATGAATTTGCCGTACTGCTTCATAAATCCGTTCTCTAAATTCTTCAAAATTTTCTTTATGGGTTGCCGAAATAAAAAGGGCGTTTTGCTGACCAACATCACTCATCCAAGTTTGTTTCCATTCGTCCAGTGAGTAATGCCTTTTTGTTTTTTCGGTAATTAAATCGTCTTCCTCAATAGTTAAATGTTTGAAAGCATCAATTTTATTAAAAACCATGATTGTTGGTTTGTTGTTGCTTTTGATATCCATCAATGTTTGGTTTACAGAAGCAATATGATCTTCAAAATCGGGATGAGAAATATCTACAACATGCAATAACAAATCCGCTTCACGCACTTCATCTAAAGTGCTTTTAAATGAATCGACAAGTTGAGTTGGTAATTTACGTATAAAACCTACAGTATCTGAAAGCAGAAAAGGCAGATTTTTTATCACAACTTTACGAACCGTTGTGTCCAAAGTGGCAAACAACTTGTTTTCTACAAAAACCTCACTTTTACTAATAACATTCATTAAAGTTGATTTTCCAACATTAGTATAACCTACTAAAGCTACTCGAACCATTGCACTACGATTGCCACGTTGGACCGACATTTGTTTGTCGATGATTTTTATTTTGTCCTTTAATAATGCAATTCTGTCTCGAACAATTCGTCTATCGGTTTCAATCTCAGTTTCTCCAGGACCACGCATACCGATTCCTCCTTTTTGACGTTCCAAATGCGTCCACATTCCTGAAAGGCGAGGCAGTAAATATTGACATTGAGCCAATTCAACTTGGGTTCTGGCGTAGGATGTTTCTGCTCTTTGTGCAAAAATATCTAAGATAAGATTGGTTCGGTCTAAAACCTTGCAGTTTAATAATTTGGTAATATTTTTTTGTTGAGAAGGCGATAATTCATCATCAAAAATAACGGTAGAAATATCATTTTCTTTGACATATAGATGTATTTCATCCATTTTACCTGTTCCTAAAAACGTTTTAGGATTTGGGCGTTCCATTTTTTGAAAAAAGCGTTTTATAACTTCTCCACCAGCAGTGAATGTTAAAAATTCAAGCTCATCAAGATATTCTTTAAGTTTATCTTCACTTTGATTTTGTGTAATAATACCAACGATTATCGTTTTTTCAAATGTAATAATTTGTTTTTCTAACATATACTTATTTATAGTGCAAATCTAAAGGATTTATCATTGGAAAGATATTATTTTCAACACATTATATGTATTAATTTTTTAGGTTTTTATATTAAAAAGAAAAAAAACTTAATATTTTCATAAATTTTGCTAAATTTGGAACTCAAAAATCACAAAGCTTACTATTAAACCAATTAAATTTTCAATTCATGAAAAAAATTACATTATTACTTTTGATGTTATTAGTTTCTATAACAGGCTATTCACAATTAGCATTAGAAGGATTCGAAACAGGAACATTAACCCCTGATCCATTACCTTCTACTAACTGGACCTTAGGAACTGGCAACTGGGCTGTTTTTGATAACGGAGTAGGGTTAACCTACCGTTGGGGAACAAGTGCAACCAATGTTTGCTCAGGAACTTTAATAGGGTATATGAGAAATGAAAATATCGGAGCGGGAAATACCTCCGAAGATTATTTGTCAACACCTGCCTTTACAGTTCCAACAAATGGGGAACTACATTTTAAAACACGTTCGTTTCAAAGTGGAAATCAAGGAACAATTTATCAAATAAAAATTGCTCCAGCATCAGCAAATCAAACAGATCCATCTTCATACACATTAGTTCAACAATATACTGAAGCTGAGCTTACAGCTGTTTTTAATGTATGTGAAGAAAAGGTTATAGATTTAAGTGCTTACAATGGAATAGATGTTTATGTTGCTTTTGTAATGGTTGTCAATCAGACAGGAACTACTTTAAGTGATCGTTGGTTAGTCGATGATGTAAGTGTTAATTCACGATGTTCAGCTCCAACGACTCTTGTGTCTTCCGGTATTACACAAAACGGTGCTAGTTTAAACTGGGCTAATCCAAGTGGAGCTACTTCATGGGAAATAGAAATTGTTGCTGCTGCTGGAACTCCAACTGGAGTTGGAACAGTATATAGTTTAGCACTTCCTTATATTGTTACCGGTTTAACACCAAACACACCTTATAAATATTATGTTCGTGCACTTTGTAGCCCTAGCGGTTATGCGAGTGCTTGGGCTGGTCCTTCCGCCAATTTTACTACCTTAATTGCTCCACCGGTTTGTGGTGGAAATTATGTAGATACTGGAGGTACTACCGCCAACTATGGTAATAATGAAAATAATACCATTACAATATGTCCAGTTACTCCTGGAGATAAAGTAACAGTAGCTTTTACTTCTTTTACTACAGAATTAGGGGCAGATATTTTATCTATTTATGACGGCGACAATGCTTCTGCAACACTATTAGGGGCTTTTTCAGGAACAACTATTCCACCAACATTTAGTTCAAGTGCAACAAGTGGTTGTTTGACATTTGTTTTTGTATCCAATGCAACTACTGTTGCTGCGGGCTGGGCTGCCAATGTAACTTGTGCGCCACCGCCAGCATGTCAACAACC
>CALQAH020000059.1 GCA_943328505.2 Rhizobium sp. Q54
CCATTGCAATATAATTGCAATACAATTGCAATTGTTGAATCTGAAAAAACTGCAATCATAATGAGCCTATTTATTCCCGAATATTTATGGATGGCAACAGGAAGCAAACAAAACTTAAAATTGCAATTGTTAGAGCCAATCAAAAACGAAAATATTGTGGTTTATCCTGATAAAGGAGAATTTAATGACTGGAATACAAAAGTAACCGAATTGCAAAAGCAAGGTTTTAAAATCAAATGCAGTTCAATAATTGAGAACTCGGATTTTGAAACAGGAACAGATTTAGCGGATATTTACTTTGCAATGAAAAAGAATGCTAGTAAAAATAAAGTTGAAATTGTTTTATCTGAAACTGAAAAGAAAATCCAAATGCTATCAAAAATAAATCCCTCTATAATTTCACTAATTGAAACTTTTGACCTTATCGATGAAAAAGGAAATGGGATTAGAAAAATGTAACAGCACAATAGATAATCTCAATAGTGATTTTCCTAAAATTATTGAAAGCCGTATTGCAATTAAGTAACACAGCTTTCAACATTCTTTAGTTCAAATAATTGAAAAAAAACTCAAAACTTCATTCTTTGGATTCTTACCGCATTTAAGATAGCTAACAACGCTACACCGACATCTGCAAAAACGGCTTCCCACATAGTTGCTAATCCTCCTGCACCAAGTACCAAAACAATTGCTTTTACTGTAAATGCTAAACCTATATTTTGCCAAACAATTTGTTTTGTTTTTTTACCAATATTAATAGCTGTAAAGATTTTATAAGGTTGGTCGTTTTGAATTACAATATCGGCAGTTTCTATAGTTGCATCACTTCCTAAACCACCCATTGCAATTCCTGCATCAGCAAGAGCAACTACAGGCGCATCATTTACACCATCACCAACAAAGGCAATTTTTAGATTTTGCTGTTTAAACTCTTGGACTTTTTCAACTTTATGTTCGGGTAATAAATCGCCGTGTGCTAAATCTATATTTAATTCTTTAGCAACTGCACTTACAACGGCTTGTTTATCGCCCGAGAGCATTACGGTTTTAATGTTTATTCTATGTAAACTTTCTATTGTTTTTTTTGCATCTTCCTTGATTTCGTCAGCAATTAGAAAATATCCTGCATATTTTTGATTGATTGCAATAACGATAATTGTAAATGGTGTATTGTCGATTTCAACATCATAACTGATATTGAATTTCTTCATCAATTTTACATTTCCTGCCAAGATTTCGTTTCCGTCCACTTTCCCTTTTAGTCCGTGTCCTGCAATTTCTTCAACATCGGTAACAGTTGCATTTTTTTCTGTTCCTTTTGCATATTCTATTATTGCAGTTCCGACTGGATGCGTTGATTTAGTTTCGAGTGCTGACGTGAATTTTACTAAATCGGCTTCGGAAATATCAACGGCTACTACTTTTTGAACCTTGAAAACGCCTTTAGTTAACGTTCCTGTTTTATCCATAACAACCACTTGGATAGATGCCATTATATCGAGAAAACTCGAACCTTTGAATAGAATTCCGTTTTTACTCGCTGCACCAATTCCACCAAAATAACCTAACGGAATTGATATAACTAATGCACAAGGACACGAAATAACCAAGAATACTAATGCTCTGTACAACCAATCTCTAAACACATAATTATCGACAAATAGTATCGGTAAAACACAAATTGCAATTGCCAAAAAAACTACAATTGGAGTATAAATTTTGGCAAATTTTCTAATGAACAATTCTGTCGGTGCTTTTTTGGCTGTAGCTTCTTGCACCATTTCGAGTATTTTAGACAGTTTACTATCGGTGTAAGCGGTTGTAACTTCAACCTGTGCAATCGTGTTTAAGTTTATCATTCCTGCCAAAACCGCTTCGCCCTTTAGTTTGGTGTCGGGTTTGCTTTCGCCTGTTAGTGCCGATGTATTGAATGTGGCATTATCGGTTAAAAGTTTTCCGTCTAATGCTAACTTTTCGCCTGATTTCAGTTGAATGATTTCGCCAATGGTAATTTCAGAAGCTTTTTTGATTGTTGCATTTCCGTTAATCAAAACCGTTGCTTCGTCTGGTCGTTGGTCTAGTAATAGTTTGATATTAGATTTTGCTCTTTGTACGGCTAATGTTTGGAAAATTTCGCCAATTGCATAAAACAGCATTACAGCTACTCCTTCAGGATATTCGCCAATAGCAAACGCTCCGATTGTTGCGATGCACATCAATAGAAATTCTGAAAATATTTCGCCTTTGCCAATGCTTTCAAAAGCTTCTTTGAGAACTGGAAAACCAACAGGAGTATAAGCGATGATATACCAAGCAATTCGAACCCAACCCGTGAACCAAGTTTGTGGAAAAAAGTTATCAAAACCAATTGCAATTAGTAATAATGTAAAACTTATAATTGCAGGAGTAAACATTTGCAATGTGGTTTGGTCAGTTCCTGAATGGTCGTGTCCGTCATCGTCAGGATGGTCGTGGTCATTATGTGTTGTGCAACAACCAGTTTGTTTGTCTGTTTTATGATGAATTTTTTCTTCTAAAGTGCAACAAAGCTGTTTGCCGTTTGCATCGTATTTGTGTTGGTGTGCCATTTATGTTGTTTTATATTTTATAAAAAATGTGAAGTAAAGAGTAATAAATACCGTTGCTATAGCAGTAATTATGAAAGTTGTATTAGCACCAAATTGACACCAAATTAATCCTGCTATTGTACTGGCTAACATTGTACAAATGCTTTGAAATGCTGAATAGGTTCCGATTGCGGTTGCAGTATCTTTTTTTTCTGACACATTACTAATCCATGCTTTTGAAATTCCTTCAGTTGCTGCGGCATAAACACCATAAATGAAAAACAATAAAGCAATTACATATAAATTTGTGCTAAATGCCATTCCAAAATATACTATTGCAAATAATGACAAACCAAAGACCAACATTTTTTTCAAGCCAATTTTATCAGCATAAATCCCAATTGGAAAGGCACAAAGCGCATAGATTAAATTGTAAAAAATATAAACACCAATAACGGATGCATCATTTAAACCTACTTGTTTTGCTTTTAGTAATAGAAAAATATCAGAACTATTAAACAACGTAAATGCCAACAATCCGATTACAATTTTACGATATTGTTGCGGGCAAGTTTTCCAATAATTAAGAAAGGAAAAAAATGATATTATTTTCTTTTCTTTTGGATGTATTTTGTTTTTATCCTTTAAAAAAAATGAAGCCAAGACGGCAATTAGTCCGGGTAAAAATGCTATATAAAAAAGTGTTTTGTAGTCCTGTGGATAAAAATACAGATACACTAACGCCAATAGTGGTCCAATAACAGCTCCTAAAGTATCCATTGAGCGATGAAATCCAAAAATTTTTCCTTTGGTTTCGGATGTGGCTTCATCTGAAAGAATAGCGTCTCTTGCTCCAGTACGAATCCCTTTTCCAAGTCGGTCAATTGCTCGTGAAAAGAAAATCCATAATGGAAATGTAAAAACTGCCATCATGGGTTTTGAAATCGTACTCAACGCATAACCCAGTTGCACAAATGGAACTCGTTTTCCTGAATTATCAGATAATTTTCCGAAATACCCTTTACTTAATCCTGCCAAAGCTTCTGCAAATCCTTCCAAAACTCCTATTAAAACAATTGAAAATCCGATTGTTTTTAAATAGATAGGCATAATTGGATATAGCATTTCACTTGCCGTATCAGTAAAAAGACTTACAATAGAGAGAACATATACTGTTTTTGTTATCGATTTCACTTATAGGCTATTTTAAACTTTACAACAACCATCTAAGGTTGCTAAACCTTCTGATGTTGCCTTTACTTCGTCGGCATCATAACCTAACTTTGAAATTGCAATTTTTATAGTTTGCAAATCAGTCTTATTAGGATTGTAATATACTGTAAATGTCATTTTTTTATCATCTAGCTCATACATCTTTACTCCTTTAATTTTTAACATTTCTGTTTTAAATTTTAGCCCACACGTTTCACATTCTTTACAATGGTCGCAATGCAATGTTGTTTTTATAACCGCTTTCTGATTCGTTTTTTGTGCAATCGCTGCATTTGAAATTAAAAATACAGTAATTAATACTAGTGCTGATTTTAATACATTCTTCATTTTTATTATTTTTAATTAATTACTATTCTTCTCCGCTACCTTTTGTTAATTCTGATAAAAGATAATATGCTCCTTTGATAACTACTTTTACGTTTGCAGGAACTTCATCGATTACTTTTACTTCTGTATAGCCCAAATCGGTTGCGCCAATGCTTACTTTTATTTGTTGAAAGGTGTTTTTGCCTGTTGCTACAAATATAAAATGGTCGTTTCCATTATTAACAATTGCCTCTGTTGGTAGTGCCTTTGTATTAGCATTATCGATTTTCACTCTTGCTTCTACATACATTCCGGGTAAAATTGTTTCGGTGGTTTCGTTTATTTTGGCGTGAACTATTATAGCTTGTTCGTTAGGTTCAAAAGCTTTATTGATAGCATAAATTTTAGCTGGGTGCGAATGAGAAACATCATTAGCATCGCTAAACTCTATTTGTTGTCCGATTTTAATTTTGTGAATGTCTTTTTCAAAAACTTTTAGATCTAAATGTAAAAATCGATTGTCGATGATTTCAAATAGTACAGCGTTTGCATCGGCAAATTTACCCATACTTAAATTGATATGCTGAATGTAACCGCTTATCGGTGCTGATATAGCAATATTTGAAGCGATATTTTTAGAAGATAAATTATTGGCATTAATTCCTAATTGAGCCAATTTAGATTTCAATGTCTCTTTTTTGGCTTGTGCAATTTGTAATTCTCTTTGTGATTGTTGATAGGTTTTTCCTGCGTTGATATTATCATCACGCAACTCTTTTTGGCGTTGGTATTCTTTTTCTAAATAGGTAAGATTGGCGTTGTTCTCTAAATAATCCTGTTGCAATTGTATCACATCAGTATTGGCGATTGTTGCTAAAGTCTTTCCTGCATTGACAAACTCGCCCTCTTGAACAAAAATATTTTTCACAACTCCACCAGTCAAGATACTTACCTGAGCTTGATATTGCGGTGGTAAAGATAATTTTCCGTTGATTTTTAGGGTTGTTGTTAGGTTCTTGTTTTCAAAAGCGCCCAACTGTAAATCGATGGCTTTTATTTGTGCATCGGTAAACGTTACTACTGCTGTTGTAGTTTTTTCTGTTTCAGCTTCCTTTGGTGCTTGTGTGTCGGTCTTTTTACAAGAAACTGCGCCCAAAAGCAAAAGGATTAAGATTGCTATATTATTTTTCATCATTAGAATTTTATTTGTTTAATAAATATTGAATGTTGATTATAGTTTGATTGTAATTGTTCATTGCAATCAAATAATCAGTTTTTATTTTATTGGCATCTTTTAGGTTTTGGGTATATTCGATATAGCCAATATCTCCCGATTTATAAAGCCGTTGTGCAGAATTTACAATGGTTTCTGCCATTGGTAAACCCTCTGTTTTATAAAAGTTAAGTTGCTCGGAATATTGTTTTTGCAGTTGAAATTGTTGCAAAAAAAGCGTTGCTAATTCCTGTTGTGATTTATCCAATTCCTTTTTTGCAATTTCGGTTTCCAATTTTGCAACTTGTGTTTTGGCTTTAATTCCGTTTCTGAATAAAGGAATATTGATACCCACACTACCATAATAAAACGGATTTTCCTTGTCTAAACTTTGTGTATTTACACCTAAATTGAAAGATGGATTTGCTTTTGCTTTTTCGGATTTTATGGCTAATTCTTTAGCGATAATTTGCTGTTGCAAAAATTGTAAAACAGGATGGTTTTTGACCAATGTACTATCACTTACATTAATTTCGGGCAAAGCATCATATTTCGTTGGGGCTTGGTAGGATTCGTTGCTTCGTGTCCATTTTTGCAATTCAGTCAAATAAAACAGTACTTGCGAATTGGCTTCAGCCAGTTGCATTTTTAATTCTTTGCGTTGCAAAGAGGCATTTATTTTTTCCAATTTACTCGATTCGCCAACTTGAAATTTCTTATCGGCATATTTTTCATAATCGGCAAAAATGTTATCCGTTTCGAGCAATAAATTATAGTGTTGCACATTGTAAAGCCAATTGAAATAAGCATTTGACACGTTTTTTATCAACTCATTTTTTGTAACTGCTTCAAAGGATTTTGCTACTGCTACATTTTGATTTAATAAGTTTCTATCGGCTTTGTTTGATAATTTAAAACCTTGTGAAACGCCAATATTATAATCATACAATTTACTGTTGATTTGCCCTAAATTACTATTGATATTGAATGGGTCGAGAATAGTTGCCGTTTTGGTTAATGCTTGTTGTTGCTCTGTTTGTAAAGTTGCTTGTTGCAACGTTGGATAATTCTTGGTTGCTAAATCCAACGCATTTTGCAATGTGAAAGTTTGCGTTTGTGCATTGGCATTGAAAGAAAAACAACTAATAAATAGCACAACAATTGTTGCAATTTTTGGATTTACTTTTATCTTTTTTGGTGTCATTACTAAATAATATAAAACTGGTAAAACAAATAATGTTAATAGCGTAGAAGTAAGCAAACCACCAATAACAACAGTCGCCAATGGTTTTTGCACTTCTGCACCTGCACTAGTACTTAATGCCATTGGTAAAAATCCTAATGAAGCGACAGTTGCCGTAGCTAAAATTGGTCTTAACCTTGCGCTACTTCCTTTGTAAATGCGTTTTAAAAGATTGTCTTCACCCTCTTCTTTTAATTGGTTGTAGTAACTGATTAAAACAATTCCGTTTAAAACTGCTACTCCAAAGAGCGCAATAAACCCAACTCCTGCCGATATACTAAAGTTCATTCCACGAACCCATAAAGCGATAATTCCGCCAATGGATGCCAAAGGAATAGCTGAAAAAATAATAGTGGCTTCTTTAAGTGAACGGAACGACAAAAAGAGTAAAAAGAAAATAAGTAAAAGCGCAACAGGAACAGCTAATTGCAATCTCCCTTTTGCTTCTTGCAAGTTTTGAAATTGTCCACCATAAGTAATAAAATAGCCTTCGGGTAGTTTTAACTTAGCTTCTAATTTTTGTTGGATTTCCAAGACTACGCTTTCTACATCACGACCACGAACATTGGCTTCAATTACTATTCTGCGTTCTGCATTTTCACGGCTTATTTGTGATGGTGCTGTTTTAAAAGTAATTTCTGCGACTTCGTTTAATGGTATTTGATTTCCTTTTGGAGTTGGAATTAGTAATGATTTTAAAGCATCAATATCCGTGTTTTGATTTTTAGGAATACGAACTACTAAATCAAATTTTCGTTCTCCCTCATATACAACGCCAGTCGTTCCACCTGCATAAGCCGTATTTAAAATTCGATTTACATCAGAAATATTCAAACCGTATTGAGCAATTTTATTTCGATTGTACTTTACAACCAATTGAGGCATACCAGTAACTTGTTCTACTTTTATATCGGTTAATCCATCAATTCCTTTAATAATTGGAACTGCTTTGTTTGCTTCTGAAAACAATTTATCTAAATTATCGCCAAATATTTTTATAGCAATATCCGATTTAACTCCTGCTATCAGTTCATTGAAACGCATTTGAATGGGTTGTTCAAAAGAGAGATTACAACCTGGTATTTGACTTAATTTTTCGTTCATTTTCTCGGCTAAATCTTCTTTGTTGTGTGCGGTTGTCCATTCTTTTTTGTCTTTCATTACCATTATCAAATCTGCACTTTCTATAGGCATTGGGTCGGTTGGAATTTCGCTACTTCCAATTTTGCCAACTACTTCTTTAACTTCCGGAAATGTAAGCGCAAGTTTTTCCAATTGGGTACCGACTTCAATACTTTGAGGTAAACTACTTCCTTGACGAATAGTGTAATTCATTGCAAAATCGCCTTCGTCTAATTCGGGAATAAATTCGCCACCCAATGAATTGAAAATAAATAGTGATGCTATAAATAAGAATATTGCAACTCCGATAACTGCAAACTTTCGCTCTAAAGCTTTAACCAAATAAGGCTGGTACCAATTGTTTAATTTATTGATAAACCTATCGGTAAAATTGGGTTTGTCATTAACTTTTTTGTCTAAAAAAAGACTACTAGCCCAAGGCACATAAGTAAGCGAAAGGATTAATGCACCTACGATAGCGAAACTAACAGTTTGAGCCATTGGCATAAACATTTTACCCTCGACACCACTTAAAACAAACAATGGAATGTACACGATTAAGATAATGATTTGCCCAAATATGGCACTACTCATAATTTTTGATGAACTTTTGATTACCTCTTTATCCATTTGATTTTGAGAAAGAATATTGCTCTTGTAATGCTTTGAGAAAATATGCAAAGTGGCTTCGACCACGATTACAGCACCATCAACAATAAGCCCAAAATCTAAAGCACCCATACTCATTAAGTTGGCACTTAACCCGAACATATTCATTATAATTATGGCAAAGAGCATCGCTAAAGGAATGACAGAAGCTACAATTAAACCTGCTCGCAAACTGCCAAGAAACAAAACCAAAACTAAAATAACGATTAATGCTCCCTCTAATAAATTAGTTGAAACCGTACTAACAGTTTTCTCAATTAGTTTGGTTCTATCTACAAATACATCGATTTTCACGCCTTGTGGTAAAGATTTTTCAATGGATTTCATTTTTTCCTTTACCCGTTCAATTACTCGTACTGCGTTTTCTCCTTTTTGCATTAAAACAACTCCACCAACGGTTTCGCCTTTTCCGTTTCTTGTCATTGCTCCGTAACGAGGGGCAAAGCCAAATTTAACTTCGGCAATGTCTTTTATTAAAATGGGAACGCCTGAATTGTTTTTTACTACAATATTATTTATGTCTTCAAGGTTTTGAATCAGTCCTTCTCCACGAATAAAATAGATATTTGGACCTTTATCAATGTAGCTCCCACCAGTGTTTTCGTTGTTATTTTGCAACGCATCAAACACATCTATTAGTGTTAAATTATTAGCTGAAAGGCGTTCAGGTTTTACGGAGACTTCGTATTGTTTTAGTTTACCACCAAAACTACTTACATCAACCACGCCAACTGTTCCCAGTAATTGACGGCGTACAATCCAATCTTGAATGGTTCTTAATTCGGATAGGTCATATTTTTCTTCATATCCTTTTTGTGGTACTAAAACATATTGAAAGATTTCGCCAAGTCCTGTTGTTGGTGGTAATAATTCGGGTGTGCCGTATTGTTTAGGTATATTATCAGTAGCCGTTTTTATTTTTTCATCTACTCGCTGACGAGCAATATTAACTGGGACATTGTCTTTAAAAACAATCGTAATTACCGACAAACCCGAACGGCTTGTGCTTCGTAATTCGACCATATCGGACAATGATTTGAACTCGGTTTCTAACGGATAAGTTATAAACTGTTCAACTTCTTGGGTAGCCAAATTGGGTGTATTTGTAACTACTTGCACTTGATTATTAGTTACATCGGGCAAAGCATCCACACTTAATTGTGTGAATGAATAAATGCCAAACAAAACAAATATCGCCAACAAAACGCCTGTAATGAGTTTGTTGTTTACGGAAAAATTAATGATTTTATTTATCATTGTTATAGTATAATGAATAAGTAATTAGGCACTAATGCCCATTGAATACTGTGGAAAGTCCACAACTCTATAACCCGAAATTACTCGGGTTTCATTATACTATTTGCGGTGGTTGCCAAATACTTCCGTAGAAATTGGAAGCAAAAACTGATTTGTATTCGGGCACTTTTTTATCAATTGTAGTCTTAATTGAAATCAGGCTATATGTGAAAGACTTGCTTAGCGAAAAGCCTTGACACCCACAACAGCTACAGGCACACAAAGGAGAACAAACATCATTGTCGTGGTGTGGAATAGATTGATTGCTTATAGTTTCTTTTTTGAGTGATAAAAATGCCTCACCATCTGCACAAGGCATACAAGAAAGTGCTATTAGGTAGCATGATAATATGAGGGTTATTAATTTCACAAGTGTAAAAATATGATTTTTTATTTTATACTATTTAAAAAAGTAATTATGTTAACTTTTCTTAAGGCTTATTTTAATCATTAAATCTTTTTACCTGATTGATGAAAAAGAAAATGGAATTATAATCATTTAAAAAAATGATTATATTGCGGTATAATTTGAGTACACAAAACGGTACACGATTTTCTACATATCAATAATAAAAAGGGTTAGAATGTCATAAAATATGAAATTCATAACCCTGAGGTCGGGAGTTCAAATCTCCCTCTCGCTACAAAATTGAAAGTAAGAAAATCAACCGCTTAGTTAGTCTAAACGGTTTTTTTATGTCTAAAATTTTTCTACATTTACAAAATGTTCTCGATTTAATGCATAATTTAGAACATTATTCCCAAATTAATCACTCAAAAACTTGTTGCAAAAACAAATATAAAATTGAATTATTACATAGTAAACAATCCAAAAAAATGAAAGCGATTTGTAATTAAGAACAACTCGATAAATTTCAAAATTTAGTAATAGAAATAAGAGCATATTTCAGACCAAATAATATACCTCTAAACAGATAATGAAATCCATAAACTATGAAAAGCATACAATTACTAATATTTTTTTTATGTTGCAACTCCATTTTTGCGCATATTGTCAATTATGAAAATCAAATTTTAAGACATTGGAACATACAAAAAGAAAACATTTACATCGATGGTTCCTTCACAATGTTCAAAAATGGAAATGTGTATATTGAGGATGCCAATAATAACGTTTTGCACTTTCCATTGGCTTTCTTATCTAAAGAAGACCAACAATATGCTTTGCAAAGAGAAACAAAAGTAGCCACCCTCAATGCCACTTATAGCAATCAAAATAGCCTTGTAAATCCAACAACATTAAATTATAAATTTATTTTTATTGGCTTATCCTTGTTGCTTTTTACAATTTTACTATTCAAATATGCGGATAAAAACAAAAGGAAATATGCAATGCCTATCGTTTTTTGTGGTATACTATTTACCTTATTTAGTTTTGCAAAAAAAACACTTTCCATTACAGATCCAGCTTTTTTAACATCAGCTTTTGCACCATTCTCATCGACGGTTAGCACTACTTATGATGCGAATTATTTTTATGTAAACTCCACTGGAATTCCAAATCATACTATGATGGTTGGTATTTCTAATCACGGTTGGCAGCAGCAAGTTCCCATTTCTAAATGTTATATTAATACAAGCCATTGGACAATTCCTTTAAATCCAGTTTTGGCGGCAACGCCAGTTCCGGTTTCAGCAACCCATTTTACAAAAGGAGCAATAGCAATGGCAGTAAATGGCGTTCCTATTTTTAATTACCATACTAATACAGGAGTTGATTCTTTCCTTGACGGACAACTCGATAATTATGGCGGACATTGTGGTCGTGGCGATGATTATCATTACCATACAGCTCCTTTGCATTTAATAACTTTAGGGCAAACTACATATAATTTACCAATAGCATTTGGGCTTGATGGTTATGCCGTTTACGGAACTTTAGAGCCCGACGGTTCTACAATGGCAACTCTTGATGCCAATCACGGCCATTACGGTTCAAATGGAATTTATCACTACCACGGAACGGCTAATGCGCCCTACATGATAGGAAACATGGTGGGTCAAGTTACCGAAGATGCTAGTTTGCAAATCATTCCACAGCCACAAGGAAATCCAGTAAGAACCGAAAACTGGACTCCTTTAAGCGGTGCGTTAATCACTTCCTGTGTTGCCAATGCAAATAATGGCTATAATACTTTGTATTCCTTAAACGGCGTTTCTGGTTATGCTACAAATTATACAGCAACAACAGCTGGACTTTACACTTTTAAATATGTAACCCCAACCGGAACAATCACCACTAATTACAATGGTCCAGCACAATGTACAGTACCAAATTTAGGAGCTGCCTATTTTATAGCGATTGAAAAAAACATCACGATTTATCCAAATCCGGCTACCGATATTTTACAAATAAATCTAGGAAATAATAGTTTAGAAAGCGATGTTAAAACTATAGCAGTTTATGATCTAAAAGGAATTTTGGTTTCTAAAACACCCAAATTTGTTTCAAATTTAGACATCAAACATCTATCAAAAGGAACTTATTTTGTAAAAATTCAGTTTTCAAATTCGGTGGTAGCCAAAAAACTAATAGTGAAATAGTATGCGAAAAGCTATAGTATTTTTATTGTTCACGACTTATGGTTTTGCGCAAAGTGTTACAAAAACGATAAATTTGCTTCCAGATACCGGACAAAATTTGAGTTATACAAATACTTTTGGTGAGGACAATGATTACACTATTAATGTTCCTTCTTATATCAATAACGGCAACGGAACGATTACCGATAATGTAACCGGACTAATGTGGGAACAAACAGATGGTGGTGAAATGACCATTGAAAATGCATTTATTTATGCTGATAATTTGGTTCTTGGCGGATTTTCCGATTGGCGATTACCAAATCCGATGGAGAGTTTTAGTATTTTGAATCATCAAAATAATAATCCAGCAATGAACACAACTTTTTTCACGGCTAGCGTTGCAGAATATTGGTGGACAAATGCATTTCAAGCGGGAGATAATACTAAAGTTTGGTGCACTAATGCTGGTGGCGGAATCGGAAACAAACCCAAATCAGAAACCATAAGTGCAGGCGGAACATTCAAATTCCACGTTCGCGCGGTTAGGGATATTGCCGCTCCCACAATAATTGCTAATCATTTTACAAATAACGTAAACGGAACCATTACCGATAATTTGACACAATTAATTTGGCAAAAAGTCCCCAACACTTCTGTTTTAACATGGGAAAATGCCTTGTCGTATGCCGAAAACCTTGCGTTGGCAAGTGCAACCGATTGGCGATTGCCTAATATCAAAGAATTGCAATCACTCAACGATGAAAGCACTATAAATCCATCCGTAAGCACTACTTTTTTTCCAACTATTGGAGCTCGAAATTATTGGAGCTCGACAAGTTTACCTAATCAAACTACAAAAGCATGGTACTGCAATACGCAATTCGGAATCACTACTTATGACACCAAAACCAATAGCAATTATACGATTTGTGTGAGAGGAAATCCTGCTGTTTTGGGATTGAATAGTATAGATTTAAAATCTAAAATTAAGGTTTATCCAAATCCATTTTCATCAAAAATAACAATTGAAAATACTGCCGAAAATGAAACATATCAATTATGCAACGAAATCGGGCAATATGTATTTATTGGAAAAAATATTGAGAACCAAGATTTTTCAAGTTTGCCAAAAGGAAATTATTTTTTGCGAATAAATGGTCAAACCAACCCATCAATAAAATTAATAAAATAATCTTTTGGATAATTTCATAAACTATTTAGGATTAGGTTTTACACATGTAATTCCAATAGGCTTTGACCATATTTTATTTATTTTATGTTTGTTTTTCTACAATTCAAAACTGAAAACGGTGTTGTTGCAATGCACTATTTTCACCATTGCACACAGTTTAGCATTGGGATTATCAGCTTCCGGAATAGTAATCTATAATGCTAATCTAATCGAGCCATTAATAGCATTGACAATACTTTATGCAGCCATTGAAAACATTTTCATTATTAAAAAGAGTACTTTACGTTATTTACTGATTTTTATTTTTGGATTAATTCACGGTTTAGGTTTTGCATCCGCCTTAAAAGAAATTGGTATTCCAAAAGAACAATTTTTCACATCACTTTTATCTTTTAATATTGGAGTAGAACTAGGACAAATTACTATTATTCTAGCAGCTTATTTCTTGATAAGTAAATGGTTTTCTAATAAAATTTGGTACAAAGAACGGATTATTTATCCAATTTCAACAGTTATTGCTTGTGTTGCGTTGTATTGGACGATTGAGAGAATACTATTTATGAATTAAAAATTTCATACAATATAAGAGTAAGTTAACAATATAAAAGTTCCCGTTTTTAAGAAGTAACAATTAATTTAATCAGTACACCAAACGGTACACGATTTCTATAAAACAATAATATAAAGGGTTAAATTTTCTATAAAATACAAACTTTATAACCCTTAGGTCTAGAGTTCAAATCTATCTTTATAAAATTATCAAGGTCTGGATTTTTCCAGACCTTTTTCTGTTTTATTACTTTCTCTTTAGCTATTTTCTATTCAGCCTACTTAATAAAAATTAAATATTAATTTATTTTTTTGTAAGTATAATACTTAATTTATATGTTAATTTAAGTACTACATCGATTATATGCGTATTTAATCGATTATATTGACAAAAAAAAATACTTTTAAAGTCTCAAATAATATATGAAGTGTGAAAACGCTTTAAAAATAACAAATCATTAACCAATGCCCTAGGTTATGAAAAAATTATTACTCAAATTAGAAAAAAAAATTCTTATTGTAATTGCTTTAATTGCAACATCTTTAGGATTTGGTCAAACGAGTCCAATAACTTACACAACCCCAACAACATCAGGAACATTTAGTGTTCCAGCAGGAGTTACTGAAATTAATGTACAAACATGGGGAAGCGGTGGTGCAGGAAGTTCACTATCAATCAACAGA
>CALQAH020000060.1 GCA_943328505.2 Rhizobium sp. Q54
ATATGCTTACGCCAAACCAAATGCATCTGCAAAACAAACTAATAATGAAAACCTATAAAACTAAAAACAGCATCAAAAACGTTTTTGATGCTGTTTAATTTATCTATTTTTGTCTAATAATCTGTATCGATTATTTAGGACTAGTCAAATGGTATAATTTATTTTAATATTTTCAAAGCATCCAAAGCATATTGATTCGCAGGATCTAGCTCCAAAGTTTTGTTTAACAATTCTTTTGCTTTTGGCACGTCATTGTTAGCAAAATGTGACGCCATATTGTTGTAGGATTCCATCACTTTTGTTTTGTTTTTAGCTAATTCCTCTGGGCCTTTAGTGGTTACTACATCTAAATACTTTTGATAGGTTGCTGCCATGATTTCATCATTTCCTAGAGTATTGTTGATTCTTGCTTTGTACAAATACGCTTCTTGATAATTTGGCGTAGCAGCAATTACAGTATCCATAGCTACATCTGCTTTTGCTAAGGCAACTTTATCCATTGTCGCTGCATCTTTTGCTTTGTTTTCAGTATACACAGATAAACCATAATATACATTGTCTTCAATGAAATTGGTTGAATTTGGGTTAGCAATAGCCAATTCAAAAATTGGACTTGACACGCTAAACATTTTTTGAGAAAAATACTTTTTCCCTAATTCGTTTAACTCATTTGCCATTAAAGGTTCAATTTCAATTGCTTTTTTAATGTCTGCAATAGCTTCCGCTAATACAATTGGATCCACTGTTTTTCCATCGGCACTGGTGCCTTTTTTAATTTTGGCTTGACCATAATAAGCATAATCACGTGCAATAACTTTATTAGCAGGGTTTGAAATAAAATCATTTAACGATTTTAAGGCTACGTCTACATTCCCGTTTTCAAAAGCTGAGTACCCTAAATAACGTAAAATTCTAGGATTTACATTGTCTAATTCTTTCATTTTGTTAGCTTCAACTTCCAATGCTTTATAATCTCTTGCGATGATTAAAAAGTCAGCATGTCTCATTCTAGATGATAATGAATAATCTGTTAAGCTCATGTATTTTTCATAAAAGCTTAATGCTTTTTGAATATTTTCAGTATACGTTTTTGGTTCGTTTTTTCCCCATAAATAATAGGTTTCAGCCAATTCTCTATATACTGGTCCATAATTTGGGTTAATGGCAATTAATTCATTAAATGCTTTTACAGCCTCAGTGTAGGCTTTAGCTCCTTTTAACAAAACACCCAATTGCATTTTTGCTCTCAATAATGACCCATCAGTTTGGTATGCATTTCTATAAGCCGCATAGGCTTCGTTTTGCATTTTATTTCCATAATAAGCATCTCCTAATGTTAATTGTATTTGAGCATCGGTTGGATTTACGGCAACCGCTTTTGTCAATACTGCAAGAGCATTTTTATAATCTGGGTAATCTGAGTTCATATAGGCTTTAGCGGAATAAACATATTCTTCAACATCCTTTTTCTTTAACCCAGCTATAATCGTATTTAATTTTGCTTGTGCTGCACTGGTATTTTTATTGTCTAAATCAATTTGCGCCAAACCTATTGTATTAAATTTAGATGCATCACTTGAAGCAAGTCCTTTGTCGAAAAATATTTTAGCAGAGTCGGCTACGTTTTGTTTTAAGTAAATATTTCCTAATAAAAAAGCTGCTTTTCCATTAGTTGATTTTGAAACAATAATTGATTTCAGCATTGCTTTAGCTTTTTCAAATTGTTCTGCATCGATTGCTTTTTTTGCTGGCTCTAAATCTTGTGCCTTTGCTACTAAAGTAGTTGCTACTAAAGCCAAACTTAAAATTTTAATCTTGTTCATCTTGGTATTTATTTTATTTCTTTTGTAATTTCTTTTCTTGTAAGTATCTTTCTGGAGGGAAAACGAATTGGAACTAATCCTGATTTTAATATGATTCGTTGTCCTCTTTCTCCACCGAGGAAGGAAGCAAATCCCATTCCAAGTCCGGTATATCCTTGACAATTCACGATATACAATTCACGTGCCAAAGGATAATATCCGCCAGCGATTTTGTCTTGACTTGGGTAGATGTACTCTTTTGAATTGACTCCTTTTACACTCAACAAATTTACTTTATCAACTGTTTCTTGCATTATTAATTCTGGTTGAAATATCCAGTTAATTCCAACAACACCAATCATTCCGTCATTTTCAGAAACATATTTTATGACTTCATTATTGGTTTTAAAAGAAAAGATGTTTTTTTGAGTGGCTTCTTTTATACCCAAAATCTTTTTGATGTAACTAACTGTACTAGAATTTGGATTGTCAAAAACTAACCCTTTTATGGATTTTACTTCTTTACCATTCATGAAATCAAATACATCTTGTAGTGCTATAAGCGTATCCTTAGAACTTTTATTTCGAATAAAAGCGATTGCATCTGTTGCAAATGGCGTTATTCTTGGATTTATTTTTTTATATTTAAAAACCTTTAATTCTTTATCATTTAACTTTCTAGTTAAAATTGCAATTTTTGCTGTATCGTTTAAAAGAGCGTTTAAAACTTCCGTTTCTGATTTTGAAACCAAATGTAATTTTGCATCATATTGATTTTCAAAAACAGCCTCTTCATCTTTAACAATTGGCACCAAGGATTCGTCAACATATAGGGTTGCTTTTCCTTTTAAAATGGTTTCTTCATTATCTTCTTTCTTTTGACATGAAAATATGAAAAGAAAGGTTATCAATAGAAACCCCACAATTGTTTTAACTAGTTTATTCATTGTTGTTTTCTTCTTTGTTAAAGAAACGGATAAAGCGTAAAAAAGAATATAGTATTAGTATAACGCCAAAAGCTACTCTATAATTGTATGGCATTGACAAAGGTAGTTCATCCCAAAAGATAATAATTAACCCTAAAGTTAAATATATCAAAAAAAACATCATTCCTATAACGAGAAGAAACCGCTCTTTAAGCGATTTCTTCTGAAAATTATCTAAAGTCTTTTTAAGCATTATTCTGCTGATTGAATAGAAATTGGCAGTGAATATAAAACTCTAACTTTTTTACCATTTTGTTCTCCAGGATTCCATCTAGGACAAGATTTTAAAACTCTCATCGCTTCTTTTCCAGTGCCATAACCAATATCTCTAATTACTTTTATATCTGTAAGGGAACCATCTTTTTCAACAACAAAAGAAACAAAAACTTTCCCTTTTAACCCTTCTTCTTCTGGAACTTGGTAATTTTTACCAATAAATTTATAGAACTTATCCATTCCACCAGGGAAATCAGGTTTTAATTCGATACCTGCTAAATTATAAATGCCATTATCTTCTTCGGTTACTTGTCCCGTTCCAACTGGCTCAACAGACAATTCAGCATCTGGATCTCCTTTTATAGTTTCGGCACCAATTTTCTTATCTTTTATTTCTTCGATTTTTGGTGGGTCTTCTACAACCTCTTCCGCTTTTGCAACCACAGGTTTTACAAATTTAACCTGATCCACTTTTGGTGGCGGTGGCGGTGGCGGAGGTAAGTTTTCTTTTGGCTTTTCTTTTGGCGGTAATTTTACTGTTGTTATTTTAACATCGGTATTGGCATCTGCATCTGACATATCTGGAAGCATATCGTAAATCATTGGTGCAGCAATAGCAAAACTAAAAATAACAGCACCTATAATCATTGCTCTTGCAGTAGTTTTAGGATTTGAAGCTCTTAATTCATAAGCACCATAACCTTTGTGACGTCCTTCAAAAACGATTTCAAGCCATTGTCTTTTAAATAAATCTAATTTCATACTCTTTATATTATTAGGTTATTGGGATTTTAAGAATTGCTTCTTACTTTCCTTCTAACAATTTAGCTTCTTCGGTTGAAAACTCAGGAACAATAGCATAGGTTTCTACACCTGCAATCACCATTTCGTCCAATATATCCACTAAGTTTCGATAATTCGATTTCTTACTTGGTTTGATAATTACAATTATCCCGTCTTTTGGTTTGCCCTTAGCTGCAGAATATTCTAAAACTAATTTCTTTCTGGATAATAATTCTTCACGAATTCCTCCTTTACCATAATTAAAATCTTTTGGTGCTCCACCAGCAACAGGTGTTGCTAATAAACCAACATAACGAACTATTTTATTGTTATCCCCTAACATAATAGTCATCGTACGATTCTCGTCTACTTTTATATCCTTCTTTTTATTAGGATCGTCTTCCTTATCTGGCAACCCCAAACTCATGGATTGTGGTTTTGACAACGTAGTGGTTAACATAAAGAAAGTAATCAATAAGAAGGCCAAATCCACCATAGCAGTTAAATCTACTTTCGAATTTTGTTTTTTACTTCTTACCTTTCCACTACCTTTTTTGCCTCCACCGCCGTCGGTATTTAATTCAGCCATTTTAGTGTATTTTTATAAATTATTTTTCTTTACCTCTTAAACCAGTAACCAAACTAAAGCTATTGATTTTTTGTTCTTGCAAAATATCCATTACTTTTCTAATTACTGGATATTCTTCTTTGGCATCACCTTTGATGGCAATTTGCAATTCTTTATCGTTAATTTCAATATTCGCAATACGGGCATTTTGTACCCAATCTGCTAATTGATTATCTAAAGAATCTTTTGGAATTCCAGGTTGTCCTGCTTTAGATCTATCGGCGCTTTTCATATCCAAAATTTGTTTTAAACTTTGAATTGGCACTCCAAAACTTTCCATTAATGCGAATTTATCCATATCAGCATCCGAAAATTCAACTTTGTACTTTTGACCCATTAATTCCAGAGTTCGTTTACGAATTTCTCTACCTTTTAAGTCAAAAAATACAGTGCCTTTTCCAATTGTTAAAGTTGCTAAATCTGTTTCTGGTAATTTAGTTTGAACAGTTGATGCTGGTGTGTCCACTGGCAATACTTCAGGCACTTTAGCTGTAGCGGTCAAAATAAAGAACGTAAGCAAAAGAAACGCAACGTCACACATCGCCGTCATATCGGTAGATGTTGACTTTTTATTCATTTTTATTTTAGCCATTATCTTTTATATATAATTTGATATTGCTATCAAAAAAATTATTATTGTTTTAAACTTCCTCTGTAATGTCTGTAGGTATTAACAATTGTAGTACCTGCTTCATCGATAGAGTATGTTAAATCATCAATTTTAGAAGTAAAAAAGTTGTAAGCAATAATGGCTAATACCGATGTAAAAATACCTGTTGCAGTATTGATCAATGCTTCAGAAATACCGGTTGCAAGAGCCGCTTGGTCAGGCGTTCCTGCGCTAGCTAATGCACCAAATGCTTTAATCATTCCCGATACCGTTCCAAGTAATCCTCCAAGAGTTCCTAAAGATACTAATGAAGATATGATTGTCATGTTTTTTTCTAACATTGGCATTTCAAGTGAAGTAACTTCTTCTATTTCTTTGTGAATTGTTTCAGAAGCTTCTTCGCTGTTGAATCCTTCTTTCTTAACATCTTGATATTTTACAAGAGCCGATCTGATAGCGTTAGCCACAGAACCTTGTTGTTTGTCGCAAGTTCCAATAGCTTCTTCAATTTTTCCTTGTTTAATATCTGCTTGTACTGTACTCATAAAAGTATCAAGATTTCCTTTCCCTGCTGCTTTTGCAATAACAAAAAATCTTTCAATTGAAAACACAATCACCATTAACAACATCCCTAACAACACAGGAACGATAAAACCTCCTTTATAAACCATTCCTAATGTGTTCAATGGATGTCCTTTTTCTGCATCTCCTCCTTCAAAATTTGCTGAAGCTCCCATTAGAAATTTCCATACCAACAGTCCTACAAATATACATGCAACAATAATAATTGCTGAGACCAATCCTCCAGCTTTTGAACTACTTTGTGTTTTAACGTTTGCCATTTTTTCTTAATTTTTAATAGTTTTAATTAATTTTTTATAAGTTTTTAGTTGTAAATAAAATTCATTGAGAGCAAATTTAATTTTTTACTTGAAATAAAAAAACTTTTTTTGATTTTAATCCAAACGAATTTAAAATCATTGAAAACGCTAGGTTAATTCAACTTAAATAAATAGTTGCTGAATTGTTGTGAATTGAATTTTTATGCCCTTAAGTTTTATTATTTACTAAAACGTTAAAAACAATCTTAATAGTATAAATTTTGTATTTAAGTTTTAAACTATTATAAAATTAAACTTTTTTTTAAACGTATTTTAAAAATTAAAGTTTCATTTTTTTTAAAATAGTTTTACTTTGCGATGTATTAATAATTGAAATCAAGTCAATCAGTAAATATTTTTAAAAATGGCAAATCAAGCAGATTTTATTAAACATATTAATGACGGGTATACTTTTAAAGCTGAAAGTATTATTTTAGGAAGTGCAATGCTTGATGGCGAAGCCATAGCCGATGCTCAAGTTAAAATCCCATTAAAAACCTTAAACAGACATGGCCTAATTGCTGGAGCTACTGGAACCGGAAAAACAAAAACCATTCAAGTATTTTCCGAGCAACTATCCGCTTTTGGAATTCCTGTTTTAATGATGGATATTAAAGGTGATTTTTCAGGAATTGCCAAAGAAGGTGTTGAGAAACCTTTTATAACCGAACGTCATGCTAAAATAAATATTCCCTATACTGTTTCGAGTTTTCCGGTAGAACTAATGTCGCTTTCGGAACAAAATGGCGTTCGCCTTCGGGCAACTGTTTCTGAGTTTGGACCTGTTTTATTCTCTAGGATTTTAGATTTAAATGACACCCAAGCTGGTGTGGTATCCGTAATTTTTAAATATTGTGACGACAACAAAATGCCTCTTTTAGATTTAAAAGACATTAAAAAAGTAATTAATTACATCACCGAAGAGGGAAAAGATGAAATTACAGAAAGTTACGGTAAAATTTCAACGTCAACAACTGGAATTATTCTTCGTAAGATTATTGAATTAGAACAACAAGGCGGCGATATCTTTTTTGGCGAAATGTCCTTTGAAATTGATGATTTGATGCGTTTTGATCAAAACGGGAAAGGTTACATCAACATCATTCGTTTGACTGATATTCAAGACAAACCCAAATTATTCTCCACATTTATGTTGAGTTTATTAGCCGAAATTTATCAACAAATGCCCGAAAAAGGGGATACCGAACAACCCGAACTGGTTATTTTTATTGACGAAGCGCATTTAATTTTTAATGAAGCTAGTGATGCTTTATTAAACCAAATTGAAACCATTATTAAACTAATTCGTTCTAAAGGAATTGGTCTTTATTTTGTAACACAAAATCCAATGGATGTTCCGAGTAGTGTTTTAGCGCAATTAGGATTAAAAATTCAACATGCTTTGAGAGCCTTTACAGCCAAAGACAGACAGGCTATTAAATTGACTGCCGATAATTATCCATTATCTGATTATTACAAAACGGAAGAAATCATCACCAGTCTTGGTATTGGAGAAGCTTTGGTTACAGCATTAAATGAAAAAGGAATTCCAACACCTCTGGCAGCTACAATGCTTCGAGCACCAATGAGTAGAATGGATGTTTTAACCGATGCTGAAATTATGGAAATCAATTCAAAATCAAAATTAGTTAAAAAATATTCAGAAGCTATTGATCGTGAAAGTGCCTATGAAATACTTACTAAGAAAATAGAAAGCGCAGTAGAACAGGCAACTATCGCTTCTGAAGCAGAAGAGAAAGAAACAAAAAGTTCTGAACCAAGCACGGCAAGCGTTATTGGAAAATCAGTGGTGAAAGTGGTTACTAGTGCAAGTTTTATCCGTGGTGCTTTTGGAATTTTGATGAAAATGTTTAGAAATTAAAAATGAATAAAAAAATTCAATATACTTTTCTATTTGTCTTATTCATTGGACTAAGTTCAATGACATTACATAAATTTTATGTGGCTATTTATCAAATCAATTATGCGCCACAGAAAAAAATGATACAAATCACAACAAGAATTTTTTCTGATGATTTGAATGATGCTTTAGAATTCAAGTACAAAAAGAAAACACATATAGGCACTGAAAAAGAAAGCCCGGAAGATGTTGTGTTATTAAAAAAATACCTAGCCGATAAATTTACTATAAAAGTTGATGGACAATTCAAACCCATGAATTTCCTTAGTAAAGAAGTAGAAAACAATGTGCTAATTTGTTACCTCAATATTAAAGACATTTCAAAAGTTAAAAATATAGAAGTTCAAAATTCAATCATCACAGAAATCTATTCCGAACAACAAAATATCATTCAGTCAAAACTTAATGGTGAAAAAGACAGCCTATTATTAACTTCAGAAAAGACTAATGGAATGTTAAAATAATCTTTAATTTATTGCTCTCAATAAAAATAATTTACTTTTAAGGCTTAAAATTATTTTTATGAAAAAAATTACGCTCCTTTTTTCTGTAACATTATTGTTTACAACTTGTATATTGTTAGCTCAAGAAACTTCTAAAGCTAAAGTTCCAGGTGAAAAAAATCCTGACAAATTCAAGCAAATGTATGATTTGTTGGCAACGCCAAATATGTATCGTACCGCTTCTGGCGCACCAGGTCCAGAATACTATCAACAAAGAGCCGATTATAAAATTGATATAGAACTCGACGATAAAAATACAAAGTTATATGGAAGCGAAACCATTACCTATTATAATAACGCCAAAGAATCGTTGGATTATCTATGGATGCAATTGGATCAAAATCAAAATAGCAGAAAATCGTTGTCGCCATTAGTGGAAAGCAATAAAACTGATCCAGCAGCTTCTGCCCAGGCATTTTCAAGAAAGTACTTAGAAGCCGATTTTGATGGTGGATTTAACATTGAATACATCAAAGATGCAAATGGGAAACCGATGAATTATACCATCAACCAAACCATGATGCGTATTGAATTGCAAAAACCTATGAAGTTTGGCGAAAAAATATCATTCTCTATAAAATGGTGGTACAATATCAATAATTATCTATTAGATGGCGGTCGTTCAGGTTACGAACATTTTGATAAAGACGGTAATAATTTATATGTTTTAGCCCAATTTTATCCAAGAATGGCGGTTTACAATGATGTTGAGGGATGGCAAAATATGCAATTTTGGGGTTCCGGAGAATTTGCTTTACCCTTTGGGAATTTCGAAGTCAACATTACCGTTCCTGCTGATCATATATTGGAAGCTACCGGAACTTTATTAAACAGAAATGAAGTTTTTACCGCTGCACAATTAGCGCGTTATGCTCAAGCTGAAAAATCATTCGATAATCCCGTAATAGTAGTTACACAAGCCGAAGCCGAAGCTGCAGAAAAAGGATTTTCAGACAAGAAAAAAATATGGAAATTCAAAGCAGAAAATGTTCGCGATTTTGGAATTTCAACCTCAAGAAAATTCATTTATGATGCCATGGCTGTTAAAACAGGAAGCACCACTGCAATGGCGATTTCGTTATATCCAAAAGAAGGAAACCCGCTTTGGGAACAATATTCCACTAGGATGGTAGCACACACTTTAAAAAGTTATTCAAGCTATACTTTTGATTATCCTTATCCAAAAGCTATTTCTATCAATGCCAGAGATCAAGGAATGGAATACCCTATGATTTGTTGGAATTTTGGTCGTCCAGGTGCTGATGGCAAATATACCGACGATACTAAATACGGAATGCTGGGCGTAATTTGTCACGAAGTTGGACACAATTACTTTCCAATGATTGTCAATTCAGATGAGCGTCAATGGACTTGGATGGACGAAGGATTGAATTCATTTATGGAATTTTTAGCCGAAGCTACTTTTGATCCAAAATTTCCGTTACGTCGCGGACCCGCAAAAAACATTGTACCCTACATGAGTGGCGATGAAAAAAATTTAGAACCAATAATGTCCAACTCAGAAAGCCTTCGTCAGTTTGGAAATAACGCCTACGGAAAACCAGCAACTGCTTTAAATATTCTTCGTGAAATAGTAATGGGACACGAGCTGTTTGACTATGCTTTTAAAACCTATGCCAACCGTTGGAAATTTAAACATCCAACACCAGAAGATTTTTTCAGAACCATGGAAGATGCTTCTGCTGTTGATTTAGATTGGTTTTGGAGAGGTTGGTTTTATACTACCGATGCCAATGATATTGGAATTAAAGAAGTAAAAAAATATTTTGTGAGCAATGAACCTTCTAAGGAAGTAACAGAATTTTTAAAAACCAGACGTCGTCGTGATACCAATCCTGGACCTATGGTATACATGATATCAGATGGTAGTGAGGATTATAAACCTGAAATGAATAAGCCATTCAAAATTACTGATTATAAAGCTTTGGATGACTATGTAACAGAGCATTTTACGGCTGAAGAACGCTCAAAATTAAACGAACCAAAATACTTTTACCAAGTTACTTTTGATAAACCTGGAGCTTTAGTAATGCCCATTCTTGTGGAACTAACTTTTGAAGATGGAACGACTGAAAATCATGTGTTTCCGGCACAAATATGGCGAATGAACGATAAAGAAGTAAACAGAACTTTTGCAACTCAAAAAGCAATTACAAAAATAGTAGTTGATCCAAAACTAGAAACTGCAGATATCGATACTTCAAATAATACTTGGCCAAAAACTGAAGTAAAATCGAAATTTGATTAACATACTTTGTAACTTTGCCTTGTAGAAATTAAAAGATTAAAAATTATGTTTGGAATTGGTGGTGGCGAATTGATGTTTATTATTTTCATTGCTCTAATGTTATTTGGTTCGGATAAAATCCCAGATATTGCTAGGGCTATGGGAAAAGGAATGGCACAATTGAAAAATGCTACAAACGAAATCAAAAATGAAATCCAAAAAGGTGCCGAAGCTAATGGCATTGACACTTCCTTTAAAGAATTAACGAGTGGATTTACAACCGAAGTAGAAAAAGTAAAAGAAAGTTTAGATACTGATATCACTGCTCCTTTGGAAAAGACTACTCAAGATATTGAAGAATTAACTGGACCCATTAAAAGACAATTATAATGCTTGAAAAAATAATTGAATTAGACAAAAAAGCATTTGTTTTTTTGAATAGTTTAGGGTCCGAAAGCTTTGACGGTTTGTGGCTATTAATCACTAAACAATTAAATTGGACTCCACTATTTTTAGTTGTTTTCTATCTTTTATTTAAAAAAATAGGTTGGAAAAACCTTTTTATTGTAATTGGATTCCTTGCTGTTTTAATTTTAGTAGGTGATCAAACTGCCAACCTGTTTAAAAATTCTGTTCAACGATTACGACCTTGTAACAATCTGGAAATCAATCAATTTATTCGAATTGTAAAAACTAGTCACACCTTTAGTTTTTTTTCCGGTCATGCAACCAACTCCATGGCAACAACCGTTTTTGTATTCTTCCTTTTTAGAAAATATTACAAGTACGCATTTTTACTGTTTTTATTTCCACTGATTTTTGCCTACAGCCGCATTTACCTTGGACTTCATTACCCACTTGACGTACTTACGGGTTATGTTTTTGGAGCCACTTTTGGTGTGATTTTTTATGAACTTTTTGCAAACGTTCAAAAGAAATACAAATTGGGTTTGTATTAATTATAATACTCTAGAAACCGTTAAGCCATCCCGAATGGGTAACAACACTGTTTCTACTCTAGCGTCATTTTTTAAAAGCTGATTGTATTCTAGTAAGATTTTTGTAGTCAAATCATTGTCCTTTATTGCCTCAATTACTTTCCCACTCCACAAAACATTGTCCGAAAGTATAATGCCTCCTTTGTTCATCATAGGAACTATGAGATGAAAATAATGGATATAATTTTCTTTATCGGCATCTATAAAAACCAAGTCAAATTTTAAATTTAAGGTTGGAATAACGTCCAAAGCATCGCCAAGATGTTGGTGAATTTGATTTCCCCAAACCGATTTGTTAAAATATTTTCTTTGAAAATCAACCAATTCTTCTTTAATATCAATAGTATGCAAAACACCACCTTCTTGCATGCCTTCACACAAACATAAAGCCGAATAACCTGTGTACGTTCCTATTTCCAAAATGTTCTGTGGTCGAATTAGCTTGGACAACATACTCAACACTCTGCCTTGAAAATGTCCACTCAACATTCGTGGTTGCAACACTTTTTGATAGGTTTCACGATTTAATTGCACCAATAATTCAGGTTCGTTTTGCGAATGTTGTTCGATATAATCTTCTAGTTCTTGGGAAATGAAATGCATAATTTTGTTTTTTACAAAAGTACAAATTAACAATTTAACTTACCTTTGCGCCATGGAAATCGAGAAAAAAGATATTCGCTCTTTATCAAAAGAGCAACTTCGGGATTTTTTTGTAGCCCATGGCGACAAAGCTTTTCGTGGCAATCAGGTCTTTGAATGGTTGTGGAGCAAAGCTTCACACAATTTTGAAGATATGACCAATGTTTCCAAAGAAACACGATTAATGCTGGAAACCAATTTCGTCATTAATCACATCAAGGTGGATACCATGCAACGCAGTGAAGATGGAACGGTAAAAAATGCAGTTCGTTTACATGATGGTTTGATTGTAGAAAGTGTTTTAATTCCAACCAACACCCGAACTACAGCGTGTGTTTCGAGCCAAGTAGGATGCAGTTTGGATTGTAATTTTTGCGCTACAGCACGATTAAAAAGAATGCGCAATTTGGAACCTGGGGAAATTTACGACCAAGTAATTGCCATAGATAGGGAAAGCAGATTATATCACAACCGACCACTTTCCAATATTGTTTTTATGGGAATGGGCGAACCGTTGATGAATTACAACAATGTTTTGAAAGCCATTACTCTTATTACTTCCAACGAAGGTTTGGGAATGTCACCCAAACGAATCACGGTTTCCACCTCGGGGATTCCAAAAATGATTAAGAAAATGGCCGATGACGAGGTAAAATTCAAACTAGCAGTTTCTTTACATTCCGCTATTGATAGTGTACGAGCGAGAATAATGCCTTTTAGCTCCAATTTTCCTTTGGCAGATTTGAGAGAAAGTTTGGAATATTGGTATCAAAAAACCAAATGCAAAATCACCTACGAATATGTGGTTTGGAAAGGCATCAACGACAATCAGGAAGCCATTGATGCACTAGTGAAATTCTGTAAATATGTTCCCTGCAAAGTCAATCTAATTGAATACAATCCTATTGATGATGGGGAATTCCAGCAAGCCTCGGATGAAGCTATCGACAATTACATCAAAGCATTAGCAAAATACGATATTGTTGCCAAAGTAAGACGCAGTCGAGGTAAAGATATTGACGCTGCTTGCGGTCAATTGGCCAATAAAGAGGCATAAAAAAAACGTCCCGATTTAAAACAAATCGGGACGTTTTTAGTAAGATGAAAAAGCTATTTCTTAATTTCCAATAATGATATTGTATTGGTTTCCATTCACCGTTAAAACTGCTAAATTATCACACGTTCCATCGCCATAATCAAGTGTTGCTGTATTGCCATTTCTAACAATGGTAATAATTCCTGAAACAATTAAAGGTTTGTTTACGGCTACACAACTCATTTTAACATGTAACGGAGTCGTAATAGTACTCGTCTGTGTACCATTTGGTCCTGTTGTAACCCAACTTCCAGTAATTTTATAAATGTTGTCTGTCCAAGATTCTGTACCATATCCTTCAATAATTTCTCTAACACGCTCTCCTTCTCTTGTATACACATTTCCATTAGGCATTGTTACTGTTAAATCCAAAACCATGGTAACTACAGGATGCACATCAGGATTAGCAGCTGTCGACATCATTACTCTAGTGAATGTTTTTGTTCCTTCAAATTTAATAGCATTATGGTAGAAGTTATTAAAAGTATACGTAATAATATGAGAAGTTGCTTCTGGTTGGTATACAAAAGAAATTGTGATTATTCCACTCAACACATTTCCATTATTTAAGGTACAACCTGTTCCAAAATCAATAGTTTTAGTTACCGTTTGACCGACAGTTATAGGCGTTCCAAAAGCAGGAACTCTTGTAATAGTAGCACAAGCTGTCAATTTAGAACTTCCTGAATCCATTATTCTACCATTTGTAGCGTCGGCATACGTATTTGCTTCTTGTTCTTCAACAACATTAGAAACATCATCATTCATGGCATCAATTTGAGCGCTTGCTTTTGCATCGTCAGCATTTACATACCCAGTATTGTCTTCTTTGTTACAGCTAAAAGTCATTAAAACTAAAGCCAATCCTAAAATAATTTTTGTTGCTTTCATATTTGTGTTTTTTTTAAGTTTCTTGATAAGACGTTGATAAAACTAAAAGGTTTAATCAAAAGTAAAAATTTTTTTCAAACCACTACATTTTGTATCTTTGAAATCGATGAATATCACCTTGACTAGTCCTAAATAATCGATACAGATTATTAGACAAAAATAGATAAATTAAACAGCATCAAAAACGTTTTTGATGCTGTTTTTAGTTTTATAGGTTTTCATTATTAGTTTGTTTTGCAGATGCATTTGGTTTGGCGTAAGCATATG
>CALQAH020000061.1 GCA_943328505.2 Rhizobium sp. Q54
ACTAAATTGTCACATTGAGCTTGTCGAAATGTATCCTTTTTAATGTCTTCGACAAGCTCAGACTGACATTTTTGTTCTAATTGGATATAAATTTCAAGCAAAAAATGCAGTACTAATAGATTTTCATTAATTACACCCAACGGGTTAACAAATATAAATTAAGTAATATAAGTTTAAAGAAATTCGCGAATTTGCGGTAAATATTTTAATTAATGATTAAACTCACTTTTCAGTTTTACGATTTGCCTTTGCAACATCCCTTTACCATTTCTCGCTATACAGTAACCATTCAAAAAACGGTAGTGGTTTGTATAACCGACGGTCAATTTTCAGGTTATGGAGAAGCCACTGCCAATCCATATTATCACAGTACTCAAGAACGGCTTACTGAAAGTATATTGAAACTTAAACTTGTAGTTGATTGTTGTGATGCAATTCATCCTGAAGTACTATGGCAACAATTAGCACCACTAGTTCCCGAAGATTTTTTTGCTCTGTGTGCTGTAGATATTGCCTATTGGGATTACTATGCTCGAAAGAATTCAAAACCATTACGAAGTTATTGGTCGGATACGAATGCAAAAACACCTTTAACATCGTATACTATTGGATTAGATACGACGGAAGTAATGCAACAAAAAATCATCGAAAAACCGTGGCCCATTTATAAGATAAAACTAGGAACGCCAAATGACATCCAAATTATAGAAAGCCTGCGCAAAATTACGGATGCAGTGTTTAGAATTGATGCCAATTGTGCTTGGACAGCTGAGCAAACCATAAAGAATTCAATTATCTTAAAATCCTTGAATGTAGAATTTATCGAACAGCCCTTAAAAGCGGAAGATTTAGAAGGTATGAAACGAGTCAAATCGGAATCGGTTTTGCCGGTAATAGCAGATGAAAGTTGCCAACGCGAAGAAGATGTTATTTTGTGCAGCGAATTGTTTCATGGTATTAATATCAAATTGATGAAATGTGGTGGCATTACTCCAGCGTTAAGAATGATTAAAATGGCTAGAAAAAATGGATTATTGGCCATGGCCGGCTGCATGACAGAGTCCACTGTTGGTATTTCAGGATTGGTGCAAATTGCCCCATTATTGGAATATCTCGACTCCGATGGTGCACTGCTTCTAAGTCAAGATATTGCTGAAGGTGTCGCTTTTGATTTTGGAAAAATTGTCTATCCAAACTCTTTTGGAACAGGAGTAAAAATGTATCCAAAATAAATCAACAAAATGTTAATAACTTCACTACTAAAACCCCTATTTTTCACTTGATATCATTCTCGAATTTATATATTTGCGTGTTAGACAAAAAACAGATTTTTTACGATATTTTATTATGAGCGACGAAATTAAAAAGAACAATTATTCAGCAGATAGTATTCAAGCATTAGAAGGAATGGAGCACGTTAGAATGCGTCCATCGATGTACATTGGAGATGTAGGTGTAAGAGGGTTACACCATTTGGTTTATGAGGTTGTAGATAACTCTATTGACGAGGCCATGGGTGGACATTGTGATACTATTGGTGTTGCAATCAATCAAGACGGTTCGGTTACCGTTGAAGATAACGGTCGAGGAATTCCAGTGGATATTCATAAAAAAGAAGGCGTTTCGGCATTGGAAGTTGTAATGACTAAAATTGGTGCTGGAGGAAAATTCGACAAAGATTCGTATAAAGTTTCTGGTGGACTTCACGGTGTTGGAGTTTCGGTAGTAAATGCATTGTCAAAACATTTGCGTGCTACGGTTCACAGAGATGGAAAAATATACGAACAAGAATACGAAAGAGGAAAATCGCTTTATCCAGTTAAGCAAATAGGCGAAACTACTAAAAGAGGAACTATTGTAACTTTTTATCCAGATAGTCAAATCTTCACACAAACCACTGATTTTACTTATGATACTCTTTCAGCGCGTATGCGTGAGTTGTCTTTCCTAAACAAAGGAATTACCATCACTTTTACCGATAAAAGAGAATTGGATAAAGACGGAAATTTTGTTCAAGAGATTTTCCATTCTACTGAAGGTTTGAAAGAATACATTCGCTACTTGGATGGTAACCGTGAGCCAATTATTTCTCATGTAATTTCTATGGATTCCGAAAAAGGAGAAATCCCAGTTGAGGTTGCTTTGATTTACAATACCAGTTATACTGAGAATATTTTTTCTTACGTAAATAATATCAATACTCACGAAGGAGGAACTCACTTACAAGGTTTCAGAACGGGACTTACACGTTCGTTAAAAAAATATGCCGATTCGTCTGGAATGTTGGATAAATTGAAGTTTGAAATTTCCGGAGATGATTTCCGTGAAGGATTGACTGCGATTATTTCCGTGAAAGTAGCTGAGCCACAATTTGAAGGACAAACGAAAACAAAACTTGGAAATAGAGAGGTTGTATCGCCAGTAAGTCAAGCTGTTGGAGATATGATAGAAAATTATTTGGAAGAAAATCCAAATGATGCCCGTATCATTGTTCAGAAAGTAATTTTAGCGGCACAAGCGCGTCACGCTGCCAAGAAAGCGCGTGAAATGGTACAACGTAAAACCGTTTTAGGCGGTGGAGGTTTACCGGGAAAATTATCCGATTGTTCGGAACAAGATCCAGCAAAATGTGAAGTATATCTTGTCGAGGGAGATTCGGCAGGTGGAACTGCAAAACAAGGAAGAGACAGAGCTTTTCAAGCTATTTTGCCTTTACGGGGTAAGATTTTGAATGTAGAAAAAGCGATGCATCACAAAGTTTTTGAAAACGAAGAAATTCGAAACATTTTTACAGCATTAGGTGTAACTGTTGGAACTGCCGAGGATAGTAAAGCCTTAAATTTAGAAAAACTGCGTTACCATAAAGTGATTATTATGTGTGATGCCGATGTTGATGGAAGTCACATTTCTACTTTAATACTAACCTTCTTTTTCCGATTCATGAAAGAGTTGATAGAAGGAGGTCACGTTTATATCGCTGCACCACCTTTATATTTAGTTAAAAAAGGAAATAAGAAAGAATATGCTTGGAATGATGATCAGCGCGATATTGCAAATGAGAAAATGGGAGGAAGTGCTGCTATCCAGCGTTATAAAGGTCTTGGAGAGATGAATGCAGAGCAATTGTGGGAAACTACGATGGATCCAAGCTATAGAACATTACGACAAGTAAATATTGATAGTTTGGCCGAAGCCGATAGAGTTTTCTCGATGCTAATGGGAGATGAGGTTCCACCAAGAAGAGAGTTCATTGAGAAGAATGCAGTTTATGCTAAAATTGATGCGTAATAGTTTATTTGTGGATTTGGTTATTCGGTTATTCAAACTTTAGTTTAAGCGATAATGAAATGCACAAATAATCAAATCAACAAATAACCAAATTAACATTATAAAAAAATGAAAGTTACAATAGTAGGAGCAGGAAACGTAGGAGCTTCTTGTGCAGATGTTATTTCTTATAGAGGAATTGCTAGTGAAGTAGTAATATTAGATATCAAAGAAGGTTTTGCCGAAGGTAAAGCAATGGATTTGATGCAGTGTGCTACTAACACAGGTTTCAATACTCAAGTTACCGGAATCACGAATGATTATTCTAAAACAGCCAATAGCGATGTAGTAGTAATTACGTCTGGAATTCCCAGAAAACCAGGAATGACCCGTGAAGAATTAATCGGTATCAATGCTGGGATTGTAAAATCGGTGGTGGAAAACGTTTTGGTGCATTCCCCAAATACTATCGTAGTTGTTGTTTCAAATCCAATGGATACTATGACTTACTTAGCTTTGAAAGCTACAGGTTTACCAAAAAATAGAATCATTGGAATGGGTGGTGCTCTAGACAGTTCCCGTTTCAAATATTATTTGTCAAAAGCATTAAACAAACCAGCCAATGATGTTTCTGCAATGGTAATTGGTGGTCATGGTGATACCACGATGATTCCTTTAACACGTTTAGCTTCTTATAATGGAATTCCAGTTTCGGAATTTCTTTCAGCTGCCGAATTAGAAAAAGTAGCCGCCGATACGATGGTTGGAGGAGCCACTTTAACAGGATTGTTAGGAACTTCAGCATGGTATGCACCTGGAGCTTCAGTTGCGTATTTGGTGGATAGTATTTTGAATAACCAAAAGAAAATGATAGCTTGTTCTGTTTTCCTTGAAGGCGAATATGGACAAAGTGATATTTGTATTGGAGTGCCTTGCATCATTGGTAAAAATGGTATTGAGCAAATTGTCGATATTCAATTAAATGATGCCGAAAAAGCAGCTTTTCACAAAAGTGCTGATGCTGTTAGAAATATGAATGCTGATTTAAAATCAGTTTTAGCATAAAAATTATAGACACTAAATCAAAAGACTGCGAATTTTGCAGTCCTTTTTTTGATATTAATCAATAAATAATTGGTTAATCCTATCTAGAATTATATATTTGCACGTTTTGTAAAAAACGGAATACTTGTAAATTCAACGCTTTAATCTCTAATGTTTTGAATTTCAAGCTATTTTGTTTTTTTAGAAACAGCAACAAACCAAAAATTAATTAATTTTAAGTAATAATGCAGAATAAAGGACTAGTTAAATTTTTTGCAATTCTATTTGCATTGGTGAGTATCTACCAACTTTCGTTCACATTTGTGGCTAACAAAGTAAAAAGTGATGCAAAAACTTTTGCAGGAACCAATCCTGATAAAGAAATTAAATATTTAGACTCTATTGGAAAAGAGAAAGTATTTCTTGATTTCTTTACTTACGATGAAGTTAAAGACAAGCAAATTAATAAAGGTCTTGACCTTGAAGGTGGAATAAATGTAATTCTTCAAATATCGGTTAAAGATGTTTTGAAAGGATTATCTAATAATTCTAAAAATCCAGCTTTCAACAAAGCTATTGAAGATGCTACAAAAAACAGACAAGGAAATCAAAGTTACCTAGATGCTTTTTTTACAGAGTTTGATAAAGTTTCAAACGAAACTACAAAATTAGCTTCGCCAGATATTTTTGCCAATAGAAATTTAGCAGATGTTATCAATTTTAATATGACTGATAATGAAGTTAAAAAAATTATCACTAAAAAAGTTGATGAGTCTGTAGAAAGTGCTTTTGGCGTATTAAGAAAACGTATTGATAAATTTGGTGTAACACAACCTAACATTCAAAAATTAGGACAAACAGGTCGAATATTAGTCGAGTTGCCAGGTGCTAAAGATGTGGATCGAATTAAGAAATTATTACAAAGTACTGCACAATTAGAGTTTTGGGAAACGTATAAAGCAGAAGAAATGATGGGATTCATTTCATCGGCTAACGAAGCTTTGAAAGCTACTGTAAAAGACGAAGTAAAAGCTACAGCTGTTCCTGGAGATACACTTTCTAAATTATTGACAGATGAGTCTACGGATTCTACGGCAGCTAAAAAAGGAAATAATCCTATATTCGACAAGTTTGTTGCTCAAGGAGGCGGACCTGTTATTGCCATTGTAAACACAAAAGATACTGCTGTAATTAATGGTTATTTAAAAAGACAAGAAATTCGTGCTTTGCTTCCCGCTGACAAACGTTACGCCAAAATAGTTTGGGGAAAACCGACTAGTAAAATTGACGAGAAAACTAAAAAAGAAACAGAAACAGTTGAACTTTATGCTTTAAAAGGAAATAGAGATAATCTTGCTCCAATGAGTGGTGGTGTAATTGTTGATGCTAGAGATTCATTTGACCAAATGGGTAAGCCATCGGTAACGATGCAAATGAATGGACAAGGAGCAAGAACTTGGGAAGAAATGACTGGAAAAGCATTTTCTCAAAAAAGTAATATAGCTATTGTTCTTGATGATATTGTGTATTCAGCGCCAGGTGTTTCTTCTGGTCCAATTGCTGGAGGAAGATCTGAGATTTCTGGAGTTTTTGATATTTCGGAAACTAAAGATTTAGCCAATGTTTTAAGAGCTGGTAAATTACCTGCTGCTGCTGAAATTGTACAATCAGAAATTGTTGGACCATCATTAGGTCAACAAGCAATTGATGCCGGTACAACTTCTTCAATCGTTGGACTACTATTGGTTTGTTTATGGATGATTGTATATTATGGAAGATCAGGTTGGTATGCTAACATCGCACTATTAGTCAATTTATTATTCTTATTTGGAATTTTAGCGAGTTTAGGTGCTGTTTTAACTTTACCTGGAATTGCAGGTATTGTATTAACAATGGGTACTGCCGTCGATGCGAATATAATTATATACGAACGTGCCAAAGAAGAATTGCGTTCTGGTAAAACTTTAGAAGAATCTATAAAAGCTTCATACAGTTGGAAAGGTGCCATGCGTTCTATTGTAGATGCCAACGTAACCCACGTTTTGACAGGTGCCATTTTATTCATTTTTGGAACAGGACCAATTCAAGGATTTGCTACTACTTTATTAATTGGTATTGCAACCTCTTTATTCACTTCTATTTTTATTGCTAGAATATTTTTAGATAAAGCTGCTGCTAAAGGAGTTAATTTAACTTTTGTAACGGCAATGTCTAAAAACTGGTTTACAAATTTCCATTTTGATTTCCTTGGAGCTAAAAAATGGACGTATATGTTCTCTTCTGCAGTGGTTGTAATTAGCTGTATTTCATTCTATATTAATGGTTTGGATGAAGGTGTAGATTTTGTTGGAGGAAGAACATTCCAAGTTAAATTTGAAAAACCTGTTACGCCATCAGTAATTTCAGAAGAATTATCGGCTGCTAATGTATTTGGTAGTGCTGAAGCTAAAATTTTTGGTGATAGTGATCAATTAAGAATTACTACAAAATATAAAATTAATGATAAAGGTGTTGATGTTGATAAAGAAGTTAACGAGAAGTTGTATGCTACATTAAGTAAGTATTATAAAAATATTAGTTACGATCAATTTACCAATTTATACGAAGGTAAAAAATTAGGAGTATTGCAAGCCTCTAAAGTGGAAGGTTCAATTTCTGCGGATATCAAAACCAATTCGTTTTGGGCAGTTATTGGAGCAATGTTAGTGGTTGGTTTGTATCTAGTGATATCATTCCGTAAATGGCAGTATTCACTTGGTGCATTAGCAGCTGTTGTGCATGACGTAATATTTGTTTTAGGTATTTATTCCATATTCTATAAATACGCTCCTTTCCATATGGAAATGGACCAACATTTTATTGCAGCAATTCTAACTGTTATTGGATATTCTATGAATGATACCGTAATTGTATTTGATAGAATTAGAGAGTTCCTTGGTGGAAATAGAAAAGGGAATTTCAAAGAAATTGTAAACGCTTCTATTAATACTACGTTATCAAGAACCGTAAATACATCATTAACGATGATTTTAGTATTGTCGATTATGTTTGTATTTGGTGGTGAATCAATCAGAGGATTTATCTTCGCGATGTTAGTAGGTATTATAGTGGGAACTTATTCATCTTTATTCATTGCAACTCCAGTTTTGGTTGATACTATGAAACAAAAAGATATTGAAGAAATAGAAAGCAGACATACTGGTACAGTATAATTCAAAGTAATTTATAATGATAAAAGCCCGAGACTTAATTGCTTCGGGCTTTTTATTTGGTTTGTTAATCCAAATTTTTTAATCAATATGAAAAGGTATATTGCGTGATTAATAGTTAATAGGATACAATACCGAGTTACATTTTAATGACTGTATTGCAATCGAAAATCGATTCAACTAAACAATTTAAGTGGAGTTATATGTTGTAGTAAACTAAAAAAGGGAAAGTACATTTGTTGAACTTTCCCTTTTATTTATAAATGTTATTCTTTTTTATATTTTAATAGGTTTTTCAGCCATAAAAATATAATATATTCCAACTAAAATAAATGGAATACTCAGCCATTGCCCAGTAGAAAGTAAACCAAAGTTTTCTTCAATTCCGCCTTGGCTTTCTTTTACATATTCCACTACAAAACGAACCGACCACAAAAGAACTAAAAAGTAACCAAACAATAATCCATGTTTCTCAGCAGTTTTTGTTTTCCAAAATAAAAAAAATAAAATTGCAAATACAAAAATATATAAAAAAGCTTCAAATAATTGCGCAGGATATTTTGCAGGAACTCTTTCTAGTAAAGACACAAATTGGGGGTCATTTACAATAGCATTATATGCCTCATTTGGATTTTTTGTTTTTGTAGCATTTATGGCATCTTTTTGGGAATAATAATCTCTAATAAATTTTATTCCAAAAGATGAATTGGTTTCTTTACCAACGATTTCAGAATTGAAAAAGTTGCCTAATCTCACACAAACTGCACCACTAGCTACGGGAATTACAACTCTATCCAAAACCCAAAGTATGGGTCTTTTAATAACTTTTGTACTGTAAAAATACATCGTAATTATAATTGAAATTGCAGCTCCATGACTTGCTAATCCTTGAAAGCCTGTAAATTCGAACTTTGGACTAAAACGGAATGGCAATAAAATTTCAGAAGGATGATTTCTGAAATATTCCCAATCATAAAAAAACACATGTCCTAATCGAGCACCAACCAATGTGGCAACTACAGTCCATATAAAAAGAGTGTCTAGCTTTTCAATACTTTCTCCTTCTTTTACAAAGATATGTTTCATGATATACCAACCTAGACCAAACGCAATTACAAACATTAAACTGTAATAGCGAATAACAAAAAATCCCAAATCAATTCCTTCTGACGGATTCCAAATCATAATTTCCTAGATTATATGTATTAATAAATGTAAAAATAAAGAATACCCTTTTAAAGTATGCTATAAAAATACTAAATTTTGTGAGAACACTTTTTTTTGGGAACTGGATCATAACCCGTTTTGCCCCATGGATGACAACTTAAAATACGTTTAACACCTAAAAAAGTTCCATAAAATAAACCATAAATCTTTAATGCTTCTATAAAATAACTAGAACACGAGGGGTCAAATCTACAACTTACAGGGGTAAAAGGAGAAATAGCTGCTTTATAAAACCAAATTAGAAATAAAAGAGGCGCTATCACTATTTTTTTTAACATAAAAATTATTGAATACTGAACGAAGTTCCTTCCTTTCCGTCGTTTAATTGTATGCCGAGTGCTAAAAGTTGATCCCGAATTTGATCCGATAATGCAAAGTTTTTATTCACACGGGCTTCTTTTCTCATTTGAATTAACATTTCTACCACGCCATCTAATTTCTCAGAATTATTGCCAACTGATTTCTCATCTTTTATTCCTAATACATCAAAAATAAATGTCCGTATTGTATCAGTAAGCAAAACTAAATCGTCATTATTTAATGTTTCTTTACCATCATTAACAACATTAATAAATCGTATGCCTTCAAACAAATGAGCAATTAAAATAGGAGAATTAAAATCGTCATTCATTGCCTCATAACAATGCTGTCTCCATGTTTTAATATCTAGAGTTGAAGTACTACTTGGTTGGAGTGATTTTAAGGTTTCTATACCATCCATAAAACGATTAAATCCTTTTTCTGCTGCAAGAATAGCATCGTCAGTAAAATCAAGATTACTTCTATAATGTGCCTGTAACATAAAAAATCGTGCAACGTTTGGCGAAAAAGCTTTACTTAAAAACGGACTTCCTCCTGTATATATTTCACTTGGTAAAATATTATTGCCAGTTGACTTCGACATTTTTTTTCCATTCAACGTCAGCATATTAGCATGCATCCAATAGTTTACGGGATTATTACCAGTACATGCTTCGTTTTGTGCAATTTCACATTCGTGATGAGGGAATTTTAAGTCCATTCCACCTCCGTGAATATCAAATATTTCACCTAAATATTTTGTACTCATAGCTGTACATTCTAAATGCCAACCAGGAAATCCAATTCCCCAAGGTGATGGCCAACGCATGATATGTTCGAGTTCAGCTTTTTTCCAAAGCGCAAAATCTTGAGTGTTTTTCTTATCGGTTTGTCCATCAAGATCACGAGTATTAGCAATCATATCGTCAATATTCCGACCACTTAATCTTCCGTAATTGTTGTCAATATTAAATTTCACTACATCAAAATATACAGATCCATTGGCTTCATAAGCAAAACCATTATCCATTATTTTTTGAATGATTTCAAGTTGTTCAATGATATGTCCAGTAGCAGTGGGTTCAATACTTGGGGGAAGAAAATTAAATTCTTTTAAGACATTGTGAAAATCAACTGTATAACGTTGAACAATTTCCATAGGTTCCAATTGTTCTACGCGAGCTTTTTTAGCAATTTTATCTTCGCCTTCATCGATATCATCTACTATATGTCCTACATCGGTAATATTTCTAACATAACGAACTTTATATCCTAAATGCAATAAATATCTAAAAATCACATCAAAAGACATGAAAGTTCTAACGTTCCCTAGATGAACATTACTATAAACGGTTGGTCCGCAGACATACATCCCAACATTTCCCTCATGAATAGGCGTAAAGGCTTCTTTTTCTCCCGAAAGAGAATTGTATATTTTTATGTTTTGGCTTTTGTATAATTGCATTTTTTTTTGAAGCTTTATCCTGCTTTTCGTTGCAATCTTTTAGGTTTTCTTTCTCTTCGGTCAAGAGAAATCCTAAAAGGATTTTCACTTCAATCAGGGCTAGTTATAAGTGTTTTAAATTAAAATTTAGTATCTAATTTAATATAATCTAAAAATTCTCTTCGCGTTTCTTCATTCTTGAATTTCCCACCATATTCAGCGGTTACAGTGCTACTTTCGGTATCTCTAATTCCTCTAGAATTAACACACAAATGCTTGGCATCAATTACACAAGCAACATCATCCGTATTTAGAACTTTTTGAAGTTCTTCAACAATTTGCATCGTCAATCGTTCTTGAACTTGAGGTCTTTTAGCAAAATAATCTACAATTCGATTCATTTTGGAAAGACCAACAACAGATCCATTTGATATATACGCTACATGAGCTTTACCTATAATTGGTAATAAGTGATGTTCACAGGTTGAATAAAGCGTTATGTTTTTTTCAACCAACATTTCCCCGTAATTGTAATTATTCTCAAAAGTAGAAGAATTTGGTTTTTTATTAGGATTGAGGCCACCAAATATTTCTTTAACAAACATTTTTGCAACTCGGTTGGGTGTTCCTTTTATACTATCATCTGTTAAGTCCATTCCAAGTGTAGCAAGAATGTTTTCAACATCTTTTTTTATTAATTCTATTTTTTGGTCATCTGAAATATCAAAAGCATCTTTACGGATAGGGTTTTTTGCATGGGAACCTATGTGATTATTTCCTATTTCTTCGTGAAAATCGTCGCTATTTATCATTAATATAATTAATTATACGGTGTTTAATTTTACAGGAGGTAAAGATAAATAATTAATTTCGAAACATCCTCTTATGCCACAGTTATATTAAGTTTTTTTAAATTATAGGCTAATTATTTATTAATTTTTTGTACATTTCGCTCCAAAAATCCAATCATATGAAATGCAAAATTACTCTACTATTATTTTTCCTATTTATAGGGTCTTTATATTCACAAAATTTACTTACTAATCCGGGTTTTGAAAGTGGCAGTTCAGGTACTGGTTTTGTTACTAATGGAGTAAGTTATACTCAATTAACAGTGCCTTATGCTGGGACCACTGCTCCGGGAAACTTTGCCGTAATCAATTCACCTTACACCATAAACACCACCGATTTCATTTTTGCCGGTGATCATACTACTGGAAACGGTAAAATGTTAGTTGTGGATGGTACTACTAATGCAACAAACCCAAGATTTTGGAGAGCTGGCGGAACAGGTGCTGGTGTAAATGGACTTATAATAGGTACAACGTATACTTTTAGTTATTGGATTAAATCGGTATCGACTTTAGTTACTAACCCTGCTACGCAAGCAAATATTTCAATTCAATTAACAGGTGGTAGTGTACCAACATTAATATCAGGTGCTACATTAGCGCCATTACCTTCTCAAAATTGGCGTCATGTAGTGTATACTTTTGTTGCCACTGCAACTACAGCAACAATTGAATTATGGAATATAAATGTAAATGCTGTAGGTAATGATTTTGCTATCGATGATATGCTTTTAACCGATGATTTGATAGTTTCTTATAATGTTACCAATGCGGCCTGCGCAACTGCAACAGATGGTTCATTAACAGTTACCGGATTTAATGGAACGCCTCCCTATGTAAATTATGCAATTTCTGGACCTGTAGTTCAAAATAATGCAACTGGAATTTTCACTAATTTACCTCCTGGAATTTATACGGTTTCAGTTACCGATACTGCAGCTGTTACTGCTACATTAACAAATGCAAATATTGGCCCAGCGCTAACTGTAAATAATAACGTCCCGATTTGTATTGGAGACTCAACCCAACTAATGGTTGGCGGGAGTACAACCGGTTATACATGGACTGCTGTGCCTGCTGATCCAACATTAGTTACTCCTAATGTTGCCAACCCAACCGTTGCGCCAATTGTATCAACTACGTATACAGCAACTTCTACAGTTGGTGCTTGTACAATCACAAAATCGGTTATAGTTACTGTAAATCTTTTGCCAATTGCCAATATGACAGTAGGAACACCCGCCTCTAATACAGCTACAATTTGCCCTGGAAATACAGCAATTCTTAATTTAACAGGTACGCCAAACTCATCTGTTACTATATCTAATACTATTGGAAATACGTATGTTGGAAATATTGGTCCTTTGGGTACAGGAACCTTTATTACACCACCATTAAATACGGTAACAACCTATAATTTAACTAATGTCAAAAATTTTATAACTCAATGTGATAGAGATTACACTACAATATCGGTAGTTATAATTGTTGTGCCTAACGGATGTGCTACCGTAGGAACAGTTCCCGGTTTTGGGAGTTTACCTTTAGATACGACTTTATGTGCAGCTGGTGAATGTAGAATTTTAGAGGCTAATATATCTCCAGTACCTTCAACAACTAGTTATGCCGTTACTTCAATACCCTATTGTCCTCAAGCATTATTTAATGACCCATCATATAATCAAGTGAATATCACTGTAGATGATATATGGTCGTCTCCAATTAATTTACCTTTTAATTTTTGTTTTTTTAATCAAAATTATAACGTGGCTCAAGTTGGTACAAACGGTGTTATTTCCTTTAATAATAATGTTTCGCCAGGAAATTGTCCTTGGGCATATACTGCAACAGTACCTGGAGCTGGTTTTCCAATTTTAAATGCTATTTATGGAGTTTACCAAGATTTAAATCCTGCTGTAGCTCCTACAGCTCCGGCTGTTACAAGTGTAAACTGGAAATTATTAGGTACCTATCCTTGTAGAAAATTAATTGTAAACTTTGATAGTGTTGCTCAATTTTCTTGTGGAAATGGTGTTGGTTTGCAAACTTCACAAATGGTTTTATATGAAGTTTCCAATATTATTGAAGTATATGTGCAAAGAAGGGTTCCTTGTACAGGATGGAACAGTGGAAGTGGGGTAATCGGTATTCAAAATGCTGCAGGAACTATTGGATATACTCCGCCAGGAAGAAATACGGGTAACTGGTCGGCATTTAATGAAGCTTGGCGTTTTACACCTACAGGTCCGAATGTACCTGTAACTATTAATTGGTACGAGGGTCCAACTTTAATTGGAACTGGACCATCAATCACAGTTTGTCCACCATCAACCACAACATATACAGTTCAAGGAGTATACAATGTTTGTAGTGTGCCACAAACGGCAACTTCACAAGTTACTTTAACGGTGAACCCTGATATCACAGCCGCTCCAAATGATATTACACATTGTATTGGTGACAATATTTTTGATTTGACTGTCAACACAAATGTTATTTTAGGTGCTTTAGATCCTAATGATTACGAAATTACATATCATATAAATAGTGCAGATGCTTTAACATTATCGAGCCCTATTTTAAATCCAACTACTTTTAATAGTGCAGGACAAACAATTTATGTCGCTATTTATGTTGGTGCTTTTGGGTGTATTATTGTTAAACCCTTTGATTTAATATTAAATGTATGTGGTGTTGTACCTTTTACTCCACCAAACATTACTATTTGTGATAACCTTGCACCTTTTAATGATGGATTAGGAATTTTTGATTTAACACCACAAACTACAATTGCATTAGGTGCAACTTTTCCTCAAGCTGATTTCACAGTTTCCTATCATTTAAGTTTATTAGATGCTCAGAATGATGTATTACCAATAAATCCAATAAATGCATATCCTAATATTTCGAATCCTCAAACCATCTATATTAGGATGGAGGAAAATGCAAATACGACAATATATGGAACTACAAGTTTTCAATTAATTGTAAATCCATTACCTACGGC
>CALQAH020000062.1 GCA_943328505.2 Rhizobium sp. Q54
AGCGAAGTATTATCTTGATTTTACCATATATTTTGCCAATCTTTTATTTCCAATATTTCTCTTTTTGTCCGTAATATGGTTTACCTCAAAATTAGCCAATAATACTGAAATTATTGCCATTTTAAGTTCTGGAATTTCGTTTTCAAGATTTTTAAGACCTTATATTATTGGAGCAACAATTGTTTCCTTATTTGCTTTGGTAATGAGTATTTTTTTGGTTCCAAATGCTAGTGCAGGTTTCAAAAACTTTAGGTATACGTATCTTATTGGAAATGGCGTTGCAGAAATTAGGGACAACTCCGATGTGTTTCGCCAAATTAGCAAAGACGAGTATATTTTTGTGAGCAATTTTAATGAAGCTTCCAAAATGGCTTTTAATTTCTCCATGGAAAAATTCAAAGACAATAAATTACAATATAAATTGGTTGCCAGTCGCATTAAATGGAATGAAAGAACAAAAAATTACACTTTATATAATTATACCAAAAGGAAAGTAGGTGAGTTTGGCGATACTATTGAAGCGGGTGATAAAAAAGATACTATTTTTAAATTTGATTTAGAAGATTTAACGCCAGTAGTTTATATTGCTGAGACTCTTAATTTAAGAGATTTACACAAATTTATTGATAAAGAAAAAGCACGTGGGTCATCTAATATTAATACGTATTTAGTGGTTTTGTATAAAAAATATAGCATTCCGGTTTCAGCTTTTATCTTAACCATTATTGCTGTTGCAGTATCCTCTATGAAACGTAGAGGTGGTATGGGTTTGAATCTAGCAATTGGAATTGTTCTTGCATTTGCTTTTGTGTTTTTTGATAAAATTTTTGGTGTTTTAGCCGAAAAATCAAGTATTCCTCCATTGATTGCTGTTTGGTTTCCTAATTTTTCATTTGGAATTTTAGCGATTTATCTATTACGAAATGCAAAACGATAATCTAAAAAATTACCTTCATCTTCATTTTATTGTTTTTATTTGGGGATTTACAGCTGTTTTAGGAACGCTAATTTCTCTTGATGCTTTGCCTTTAGTTTGGTTTAGAATGTTATTTGCAGTTGGATTTATTTGGGTTTATCTATTCATAAAAAAAATTCCTTTTAGAGTTTCGACTAAAACGTTACTAAAATTTTTAATTACAGGATTTATAATAGCACTTCATTGGTTAACCTTTTTCAAAGCCATAAAAGTTTCTAATATTTCTATCACTTTAGCATGCCTTTCAACGGGTGCATTTTTTACCTCGCTTTTAGAACCAATATTGTTTGGAAAAAAAATAGTTTGGTATGAAGTATTTTTTGGATTACTCGTAGTTTGTGGATTGTGCATTATTTTTAATGTACACGGGGAATATATTGAAGGAATGGTATATGCTTTGATTTGTGCCTTTCTGTCAGCACTATTTACAGTGTTAAATAGTAAATTCGTAAAAATACATAATCCAGCAATAATTTCTTTTTATGAACTATCAGGAGGTGCAGTTTTTTTTACTTTACTATTGTTTTTATCCAATAGTTTTACACCTATTTTTTTTCATCTTTCTACAAATGATTTGATGTATTTAATGATTTTAAGTTCAATTTGTACAGCCTATGCCATAATAGCTTCTACAGCATTAATGAAATACTTGAGTCCTTACACAGTAATGTTAACCATTAATTTAGAGCCTATTTATGGAATACTATTGGCTGTAATAATTTTTAAAGAAAAAGAAAAAATGAGTATGGAATTCTACATTGGCTCACTAATTATTTTAGTCACTGTAATTTTGAATGCAATAATTAAAAGTCAAAAAAAGGTCGTTAAATAGCACTCTTTTTTTTCAAATATGTTTACAACTAATCTTTAAGAATTGCTTTTTATCACAATATAAAATTTTATATTTGCCTTTCTAAACAAACAAATACCGCACAAATACTATGGAATATTTAGATTTTGAGCTTCCTATAAAAGAACTTGAAGATCAATTAGACAAATGTCAAGTTATTGGTCAAGAATCCAATGTAGATGTTACTAACACCTGCAAACAAATTGAAAAAAAATTAGAAGAAACCAAGCGAAGTATTTATAAAAACCTCACAGCTTGGCAACGGGTACAACTATCTCGTCATCCTAACAGACCTTATACTTTAGAGCATATTACCAATTTAACAAAAGGGACTTTTTTAGAACTTTTTGGGGATAGAAATTTTAAAGATGATAAAGCCATGATTGGTGGTTTGGGAAAAATTGATGGCCAATCTTTTATGATAGTGGGTCAACAAAAAGGAATCAATACTAAGATGCGTCAATTCCGAAATTTTGGTATGGCTTATCCAGAAGGCTATCGTAAAGCATTGCGATTAATGAAAATGGCTGAAAAATTTGGAATTCCTGTACTGACTCTAATTGATACACCTGGTGCATTTCCTGGAATTGAAGCAGAAGAAAGAGGACAAGGAGAAGCTATTGCTAGAAATATTTTTGAAATGATACGTTTAAAAGTGCCAATTATTTGCGTAATTGTTGGCGAAGGTGCTTCCGGTGGAGCTTTAGGAATTGGAGTTGGCGATAGAGTTTTAATGATGGAAAACACTTGGTATTCCGTTATTTCTCCTGAATCATGTTCATCAATTCTGTGGAAAAGCTGGGAGCATAAAGAGGTGGCCGCAGAAGCCCTAAAATTGACTTCAACCGATATGAAAAAGCAAAAATTAGTCGACGATGTTATTCCAGAACCTCTTGGTGGAGCACATTATGATAAAGCTACAGCTTTTAAAACAGTGGAGCAATATATTATGAAAAATTACAACGAACTTAAAGATTTATCAACAACCGATTTAGTCAATCAAAGGATGGATAAATACAGCAAAATGGGCGAATTTAAGGAGTAAAACTTACAAGTTTATAGATATTCCGTCTCGTCAATAACGAGGCGGTTTTTTTTTGGTTATTAACAAAAAAAAGAAACTTGTAAACACTTTTAAGTAATAACTCTATCGCTTTTTTTTTATTAAAATGGTTACTTTCGCTACATGGAAAATTTAAGAAATATGAATCCTATAAAAATTGATAAAACCACAATTATCAATCTTGAAAAAGGAAAATTACCGCCACAAGCTCTAGATTTGGAGGAAGCTGTTTTAGGCGCCATGATGATTGACAAAAAAGGGGTTGATGAGGTAATTGATATTTTGCAACCTGACGCTTTTTACAAAGACGCACACAAACATATTTTTGAAGCCATTTTTCAGTTATTTACAGATTCTCAGCCTATTGACTTATTAACAGTGTCAGCTCAACTAAAGAAGAGTGCAAAACTGGATTTAGCAGGTGGCGATTTTTATTTAATTCAACTCACACAAAAGATCTCATCCTCAGCTCACATTGAGTTTCACTCTAGAATTATTTTGCAAAAATACATTCAACGAAGTCTGATAAAAATATCATCTGAAATCATTGAAGAATCCTATGATGAAACTACGGATGTTTTTGATTTGTTAGATAAAGCCGAAACAAAACTATACGAAGTAACTCAAGGAAATATTAAACGTAGCTCTGAAACGGCTCAAAGTTTAGTGATTCAAGCTAAAAAACGTATCGAAGAAATAGCCAATAAAGAGGGACTAAGCGGAATTGCAACTGGTTTTGAAAAATTAGACAAAATAACTTCAGGTTGGCAGCCTTCGGATTTAATTATCATTGCGGCGCGACCAGGTATGGGTAAAACTGCGTTTGTACTTTCAATGGCAAGAAATATCGCTATTGATTTTGGACAACCTGTGGCTTTATTTTCTTTAGAAATGTCTTCAGTACAATTAATTACTCGTCTAATTTCTTCTGAAACAGGTTTGTCTTCTGAAAAGTTACGTACTGGAAAATTAGAAAAACATGAATGGGAACAATTGAGTACTAAGGTCAAAAATCTTGAAAAAGCACCTTTGTTTATTGATGATTCACCATCCCTTTCTATTTTCGATTTAAGAGCAAAAGCACGCCGTTTGTCTTCACAACATGGTATCAAATTGATTATTGTGGATTACCTTCAATTGATGACAGCTGGCGGAAGCAATGGAAAAGGTGGTGGAAATAGAGAACAAGAAATCTCAACCATTTCTAGAAATTTAAAAGCTTTAGCCAAAGAACTTGAAGTTCCTGTAATAGCACTTTCCCAATTATCTCGTGCTGTTGAAACGCGTGGTTCTAGTAAAAGACCTTTGCTTTCGGACCTTCGTGAATCGGGAGCCATTGAACAAGATGCCGATATTGTATCCTTTATTTACCGTCCAGAATACTATAAAATTGACGAATGGGATGATGACGAACAATCTCCAACAGCAGGACAAGCCGAGTTTATTATTGCTAAACACCGTAACGGTTCGCTTGAAAGTATCCGATTGAAATTTATTGGAAATCTCGGAAAGTTTGATAATCTAGAAGATTATGGTGGTAGTTATGACGATTTACCTTCTCGTATGAACCATGATGATAATCCATTTCAAACCAAAAACTTGCCATCACCCAACGAAGCCTTCGGTAGTAATTTGAACACTAATGATGATGATAGTGATGTGCCATTCTAAAAATAGTATCCCATCTAGAATTCAAATTTAGACCGTATTTTTTTATGTTTTTCTTCACAAAATTTCTAGTATCTTTGGTACTAAATTTATAAGAAATGCTTCAGAAAAAACTACTTTATATCCTTATATTTCTGATTACTTTTTCAGTAAAAGCCAATTTTATTTTATTGCCAATGGATGATGTTTCTCAAAAGAATCATCTAAAGGCCTACGGAATTACTTATTGGTGTTTGGATAAAAAATACAAAGCCAGTTGGTTATTAAATTATCGTGGCGGATCATTTCTTTTACCTGATGCACCCGAAATTAGAAAAGAATGCCAAATTCGTGGCGTTAGCTTTGAACTTCTTTCCGATAGTGAAGCCAATCAAATTCTGGATGAAATTTCCAGTCCAGCACAAAATATGGAAACGGTTGTTTTAGAAAAAGCACCCAAAGTTGCTGTTTATACACCAAAAGGCAAACAGCCTTGGGACGATGCTGTGACTATGGTTTTGACCTATGCTGAAATTCCTTTTACTCCTATTTATGATGAAGAAGTACTGTCAGATCAATTGATTTTATATGATTGGTTGCATTTGCACCACGAAGATTTTACAGGACAATATGGCAAATTTTTTGGAGCGTATCGAAATGCGCCTTGGTATATCGAACAGAAAAAAGATGCGGAAGCTTTAGCTACAAAACTAGGATATGCAAAGGTTTCGGAAGAAAAATTAGCAGTTGCCAAAAAAATTAGAGATTTTGTAATTGGCGGTGGATTTATGTTTGCCATGTGTTCAGCAACGGATAGTTTTGATATTGCACTTGCTGCAGAAGGTGTTGATATTTGTGAACCTATGTTTGATGGTGACGATAGTGAAGCCAATTATCAATCAAAAATTGACTTTTCAAAAACAATGGCTTTCAAAGATTTTATCTTAGACAGGAAACCAGAGCATTATGAGTTTTCAGATATTGACATGACTGAAAAAAGAAGAATGCCTATGGAGAAAGACTATTTTACTTTAATGGAATTTTCTGCAAAATGGGATGTTATTCCAAGTATGTTGTGTCAAAACCACACACAATTAGTTAAAGGATTTATGGGTCAAACCACTTCTTTTGAACGCAGCTTGATAAAATCAAATGTTTTAGTACTTGGTGAAAATGAATTAAATGAAGAAGCTCGTTATATTCACGGTCAAAAAGGAAAAGGTTTTTTTACTTTCTATGGCGGACACGATCCAGAAGATTATCAACATAGAGTAGGAGATGAACCTACTGTTTTAGACTTACATCCTAATTCTCCTGGATTCCGATTAATTTTAAACAACGTTTTGTTTCCTGCTGCCAGGAAGAAAAAACAGAAAACATAGTAAAAAAGCCATCACAAAGAAGACGGATGGCTTTTTAGTAGTATTATAAAAAAATCTTTTTTTATTCTTTAAAGATTTCCTTCTTCGCTTTCCTTATCCAAATATTCTTGAACAATCTCTATTGCATTAGTAACAACATCGCTTAAAGCAGTAATAAAACTTCCATCTTCAGCATTGTCAATGGCATGTTTGATAGCTTCTACTTCTTTTTTGATGATTTCATGGGTTATAGTTCTTCCAGATTCGTCAATACCTTCCATGATTAAACCAATAATTTCTTCTTCGGTTCTACCACGTAAATGTTTCTCTTGGCGAATGATAATATGATCAAACATTCGTGCTGCAATTGTAGCACATTCTTTAATATCTTCATCTCTACGATCACCTACGCCAGCAATAATTCCAATTTTTTTGGTGGCTTCTACACTTTGTAGATAATCTTCAACTCCGCGGTAACCCGATGGATTGTGTGCAAAATCAATCAATACTTTGAATTTTTTAAATTCAAAAATATTCATTCTTCCTGGTGTTTGAGCTGCACTTGGAATAAAAGTTTGTAACGATAAACTAATATCTTCTGTTTTAAATCCTTGTAAATAACTCGCTAAAGTTGCAGCTAATACGTTCGCGATCATGAATTTCGCTTTCCCTCCCATTGTTAAAGGCACATGAGTTGCTCGTTCTACACGTATTTTCCATTCTCCTTTTTTGATGGTAATAAACCCATTTTCATAAACAGCAACAATTTTACCTAGTTTGGCGAATTCTTTTATCGTTGGATTGTTTTCATCCATACTGAAATAAGCAATGTTACAACTCAATTCGTTGGCAATTTTCAAACATTGTTCGTCTTCAGCATTTAAAATTGCCCAACCATCTTTTCTAACACTTTTTACAACAGTTGCTTTAACTCGAGCTAAATCATCCAAAGTATGAATGTCGCTCAAACCTAAATGGTCTTCTTGAATATTGGTAATAATTCCAATATCACAACGGCTAAATCCTAACCCAGAACGAAGAATTCCACCTCGAGCGGTTTCTAAAACTGCAAATTCCACAGTTGGATCTTTTAAAATATATTCAGCAGATGCAGGTCCAGTTGTATCACCTTTTTCCATCATATGGTTTTGAACATAAATTCCGTCCGAAGTGGTGAATCCAACTTTGTACCCATTATTTTTTACAATATGAGCTAAAAGCCTAGTTGTAGTAGTTTTTCCATTAGTTCCAGTTACGGCAATAATTGGAATTCTACTCGGTTTCCCCGGAGGATAAAGCATGTCAATTACAGGAGCAGCCACATTTCTAGGTAATCCTTCCGATGGTGCTAAGTGCATACGGAAACCCGGCGCAGCATTTACTTCTAAAATACAACCGCCGTTTTCTTTTAGAGGTTGCGTTAGGTTTTCTGCCATGATATCCACACCGCAAATATCTAAGCCAATAACACGAGAAATTCTTTCACAAAGGAAAATATTTTCAGGGTGCATCATATCGGTAACATCTATAGAAGTACCGCCAGTGCTTAAGTTAGCTGTTGATTTTAGATACACAACTTCGTCTTTTCTTGGGACGGTTTCTAAAGTGTAATTTAATTTTTCTAATAAATCAGTGGTGTCTCTATCAACGTCAATTTGTGTCAATACATTTTCATGACCATAACCACGTTTTGGATCCAAATTGGTTGCATCAATTAATTGTTGAATGTTTTGTTTTCCATCACCTTTAACATGGGCAGGTTCGCGTTTCGCCGCAGCAACCAATTTATTGTCGATAACTAATACTCTAAAATCGTATCCTGTGATAAATTTTTCAACGATAACACGGTGACTGTATTTTTTAGCATACGCCAAACCTTCAACAGCATCTTCCCATTTTTTTACATTAATAGAAGCGCCTTTTCCATGATTTCCATCTAAAGGTTTTATTACAATTGGGTAACCTATTTTTTTAATAGTTTCTTCTAAATCTACTTCATCAACACAAATTCCTCCATTGGCTACTGGTATGGAGGCCAAGTCGAGCATTTTTTTGGTTTGTTCTTTATTACAAGCAATATCAACAGCAATGCTACTTGTTTTACAAGTAATAGTTGCTTGGAAACGCATTTGGTTTATACCATATCCCAACTGTACGAGGGAATTGGTTCCTAAACGAATCCAAGGAATATCTCTAGCCACAGCTTCTTCTACAATACTTCCGGTTGAAGGTCCAAGTCGCACTCTTTCTCTTATTTCACGCATTTTTTGAATATCGCCATCTAAGTCATAATCTGTTCCTGTGATCAAAGCTTCGGCAATGGCTACAGCACTTTCGGCGGCAAACATACCCACGTTTTCTTCTGTATAACTAAAAACCACATTATATATTCCAGGCGTTTTGGTTTCACGAGTTCTTCCGAATCCCGTTTCCATTCCAGCTAAGGTTTGAATTTCAAGAGCAATGTGTTCAATCACATGACCCATCCAGGTGCCACGTTCTATGCGGGAAAAGAAACCTCCACGAGTTCCTTCTGAACATCTATGCTCAATCATTGTGGGAAACATGGCTTCAATACGTTCACGAAAACCATCAATTTTATTGGTTGGAGATTGTTCCATTTCTTCCAAATCCAATCTCATTTGGATTAGTTTTTTTCTTTGAACACTCCAAATGTTTGGGCCACGAAGTGCTTGAACTTTTAATATTTTCATGCTTGAGGTAAGTTAAATTTTATAAACGATATTGATTTTGTTAAAAATAGGGAATATTTGTTTTACTAAAGCAAATTTTTTATAGTTAATTATATTTTCTTTTTTTATAAAATATAAAATTATAATTTGAACTTTGATTGTTGAAAAGTAAAGATAAGTTTTGCTTCAAAATGATACTTTTGATTTGCTTTATTTAAAGATTTAGCTATTTTTACAAAATGAACATACGAGGAAAATTAATCATTATAGGAGGTGCGGTTGACAAAGGAAGTTTTACCGAAACCGATTTAGATAAAAATAAGCCACAAAATTTAAATTTCTTTGAAGAAGGAATTTTGAAGCGTCTTATCAAAGAATCCAAGAAGCAAGAATTATCAAGAGTTGAAGTAGTTACTACAGCATCAAAAATCCCAAAGGAAATTGGTGCAGAATATGTGAAAGCTTTTAGCTATTTAGGGGCTACTAATGTTGATGTATTGAACATTGAGCGTAGAGAGCAGGCCATGGAACCTGAAGTTTTGGAACGTTTAAAAGCTGCTGATGTTGTTATGTTTACTGGTGGCGATCAATTGCGTTTGACTTCCATTTTAGGAGGTACTCTATTTGATGATGTTTTAATTGACAAATACAGAAATGAAGATTTTATCTATGCCGGAACTTCAGCTGGCGCAGCTGCAGCTTCTAACAATATGATTTATCAAGGAAGTAGTTCAGAAGCTCTATTAAAAGGCGAAGTTAAAATTACGTCAGGTTTGGGATTGATCGATGATGTAATTATTGATACCCATTTTGTACAAAGAGGACGTATAGGAAGACTTTTTCAAGCCGTTGTCGGTAACCCAAAAGTGTTAGGAATTGGACTTGGAGAAGATACAGGACTTTTAATTACCAATGGACGTCAAATGGAAGCCATTGGCTCTGGACTTGTAATTTTAGTCGATGGTCGTGAGATTAAAGATACTAATTTAACGCAAGTTGAATTGGGTCAACCTATTTCTATCAATCATTTAGTGACGCATGTTTTGAGTAAAAATGACACTTTTGATTTAGATACTTTTAAGATGACAATCAAAAGTTCGCAATACGTTTAGAATAGTTAGACTTCTTAGATTAAGAAAAGTCTAAGGAGTCTAAGAAGTCTAAGAAGTCTAAATAATCTAAGATGTCTAAAATAATTATCCACGGCGGTTTTTTCTCCGAATCATCAACCAACTACGAAACGAAAGTAGCCAAACAAAACGCTTTATTGCGAATTGTAAAGGATTCCTATGACTACTTAAAAACTCATACTGCATTGGAAACGGTAGTTTATGCCGTTACTCTTTTGGAAGACGATGAATTATTTAATGCCGGTATTGGTTCACAAATTCAAAGCGACGGAAAAATAAGAATGAGCGCGTCGTTAATGGATGGTGTAACCCAAAAAATGAGTGGCGTTATTAATATTGAAGAAGTTAAAAATCCAATTCAGGTTGCCGAAAAATTATTGCCTTATGAAGATAAAGTTTTAGGCGGAAGTGGTGCTACTAATTTTGCAAGACAACAGGGTTTTGAAAAATTCTCTACCGAAATTCCTCAACGAAGAGCAGAGTACGAAGCCAAATTAAAAGCAACCGGAACAGGAACAGTAGGTTGTGTGGCTTTGGATTCCAGCGGAAAAATTGCAGTTGCAACTTCTACAGGTGGAAAAGGGTTTGAAATGCCAGGAAGAATATCAGATTCGGCAACTGTTGCAGGGAATTATGCCAACGAATTTTGTGGCGTGAGTTTAACTGGAGTTGGCGAAGATATTGTAAGTGGAGCTGTCGCTGCCAAAATCGTCACACGTGTTACAGATGGATTTACTTTGGATAAAGCCTTTGAAAAAACATTTAAAGAATTAGTGCCTTTTGATGGTTTTGCTGGAGCCATTGCCATCGATAAAAACGGAAACATGTTTCATCAAGACTCGCATCCAAGTATTGTTTTTGCTAGTTATGATGGTGAGAACGAAGAAGTTTTCGGATAGATTTTAGAATCTTAATTATATAAAATAAGGTTGTTCAAATTAATGAACAACCTTATTTTATTTATGATAGATGGAACTAGTAATTAAAAATTTCTTCTAAAGTTATTTCTTCAATTTCACCCAATTTTTTGAGAGATTCAAAATCTAGATTTTCTTTTTTACCTACAATTGCGGTGTTGTATTTTTTGGTTTTTACTTCTTTGTTAAAAAATTCATTGGTTGCTGCCATGGTAAGATTTTGAATATTTTTGTAGGTGTCCTTGCGGATGTCATAGTCAAAACCTATTTTTTTCAAATTCATTTGATTAAAAAAGATGTTGGTTTTGATAATTCTACTAGAAGCAATTTGTTTCAAACTCGATTCTTTAGCATTGTTGAATTGTTTTTCAATTTTTGGCATCTCATTCAATAATACATTAATGGCATCAACGGCTTGTGGCAATTTGTTGGCTTGTGTACCAATGGAAACACTCATGTAGTCATTTAGGTTTTTGTCGTTTGCCATACCATAAGATGCGCGAGCAGAATAAGCCAATGATTTTGATTCTCTAATTTCTTGGAAAACAATTGAAGATAATCCAGATCCAAAATAGGAATTAAAAACATTTACAGTACCTCCAATTGTTGCATTGTATTTTTCTCCTTTTGCAACTCTAGTCATTTCTGCTTGAACCATATCGTAATTGGCAAAATACACTTTGTTGGAAGTTTCAGGTTCAATGTATACTTTAGGTGTTGGAATAGCTTTGTTGGCATTTAAATTGTGATTTTTTTCTAAAGCAGCCACAATTGGATTTAAATCATTCCCATAGAAAAATATTTGGTGTTCAAAATTGGTTAAGTCTTTTAAAATGTTTGTCATTTCAGAACTATTCATTCCTTTTAACTCCTTTTCAGAAAGAATGTCTCTAAAGCGAGAGTCTTTACCATATTTAGCATAATTTATTAAGGCACTAGCAATGCTTTCTTTACGTTTTTTGGCATTGGCTCTGGTGTTTAATAAGGTCTCAAGGGTAGTATTATATACCTCTTGATCTGGTTTTACGTTTTTTAATAAATTTTCTAATAGTTCAATGCCTTTAGGAAGATTGTTTTCAAGTCCAGTTAAAGTAATATAGCTGATATCATTCCCAGCTGATACACCGTAAGTTATTCCAATTTTATAAAATTCTTTTTTAACATCTTCGGAACTCATTTTGTCAGTTCCTAAGTAATCCAATAATCCCATAGCCATTGATAATTTTTTGTTGTGATCTGTTCCCATATTAAAAATATAATAGAGGCTTGCTATAGAATTGGTATTGTTTTTCACAAAGCTAATGTTGGTATTTTTTAATTTTTTGGTTTGAATTTCCTTTTTAAAATCAACAAAAACAGGAGTTAAATCAGACGAGGTTTGCATTGAGAAGTTTTTGTAGAAGTCCGATTGTTTATCTCTGTTCAATTGAATAGGAGTGATGCCAGGATTGGAAACCCGAACTAATTTGTCATTAATCCCTTTTCGTTTGTATACAATTACATAATTATCTTTAAAGAAATCATTAGCAAATTTTACGATATCCGTTTTTGTAATTTTTGATAGTTCATTCATTTCTGATAAAGTTTGTTCCCAACTTCTGCCTTCAATGAAAGCATTGTATAATGAGGTAGCTAAACCATCTCCAGATTCAAAGGTTTTCATTCGATCTAATTTCATATTATTGATAACCGCTTGAATCATCCATTCATCAAATTTTCCTTTTTTTATTTCTTCCATTTGAGAAAGTAATAAACTTTTTCCGTCCTCTAAACTTTGCCCTTCTTTGGTTGAAAGTGATAAAGAAAAATAGCCATAATCATTCATGGTTGACATACCAGCACCAGCGCTTAATGCTAATTGTTTTTGATTAATGTTCAAATCGATCAATCCAACTTCCCCATCATTGGAAAGTATACTTGAAGTGATATCTGCCAATAAAGCTTCTTTAGTTCCCACACCCGAAGTTCTCCATGCCATATTCAATCGTTCAGCGGTTGGACTTTTTACTTCTCTTTCAACAATAGCAGTCATAGGTTGTTCTACAACTAATTTTTTCATAGGAAGTTCTTTATAGTTAAAAGAGCCAAAATAGTTGTCGACCATTTTTATGGTTTTATCAAAATCCAAATCACCTACTAAAACCACAGCCATATTATTTGGAACATAATACGTGTCGAAATAATTATGGATTGCCACCATTGATGGACTTTTTAAATGTTCAGGTCTTCCAATAGTGGTTTGTTGGCCGTAGGGTGTTAATGGAAATAAAGCATTCATCAATTCATAACTGACTATGCGGCCATCATTATCTTGAGCACGATTGTATTCTTCGTAAACCGCTTCTAATTCGGTGTGGAAAAGACGTAATACCAATTCTGAAAAACGTTCTTTTTCAATAATCATCCACTTTTCTATCTCGTTAGCTGGAATATTATTTTTATAAACAGTCTCGCTTAGCCATGTATGAGCATTAGTGCCTTTTGCTCCAAGTGAAGAAATAAGCTTGTCATACTCATTAGCAACGGAATATTTAGAAGCTTCTTGAGAAACTTCATCAATTTGCTTATAAAGTGCTTTTTTCTTTTCAGGATCGGTTTCGGCTTTATGTTGTTCGTATAAATCAGAAATTTGAGCAAGTAGTTTTTTTTCGGTTGCCCAATCTTGAGTTACAATTTTACTGGTTACTTTAAAAAACATATGTTCCAGATAATGTGCTAATCCGGTATTGTCTGCTGGGTCATTGTTGGAACCTGTTCTTACAGGAATATAGGTTTGAATTCTTGGTTCATCGGTATTTTGAGCTAAATACACTTTCAATCCATTTTTTAAAGTATAAACTCTAACGCCAGTTTTGTCATTTTTTACAGTTTCATATGAGAAACCTTGAGTGTCTTTCTTTTTTTCTGTTGAAAATGTTTGTGCACTGATTGTTGTTATTCCGAGAAATAGACAACTACCCAATAATAATTTTTTCATAAGTTGATTAGTTTATTCAAAAATAAGTTAATAATCAGGTTGGTAGTAAAAAAAATGTTAAAATGAATTGGGAATTAGAATTTTGACATAAAAAAATCCCATCACACTTTAGCGGATGGGATTCTATATAAGTAAGTAATCCTAAATTGAGTTGATAAAACGTTTATTTTATTTTTTTAAGTACAGCTTTAAAAGCTTCTGGGTGATTCATTGCTAAATCAGCAAGCACTTTACGGTTCAATTCGATTCCGTTAGCTTTTACTTTTCCCATGAATTGTGAATATGACATTCCTTCTAAACGAGCTCCAGCGTTAATACGTTGAATCCATAAAGCACGAAAATTTCTTTTGTTCACTTTTCTATCACGGTAAGCATAGCACATTGCTTTCTCCACCGCATTTTTCGCAACTGTCCAAACGTTTTTACGACGACCAAAGAAACCTTTGGCTTGCTTCATTATCTTTTTTCTTCTTGCTCTTTTAGCAACTGAATTTACTGATCTTGGCATAATTTTTCTGTTTTTTTGTAGCAGGCGTCCCGAATTGAATCAAGGGAA
>CALQAH020000063.1:0-13968 GCA_943328505.2 Rhizobium sp. Q54
ATTTCGGGACGATACACTTTGACATTATATTTTTTAAACACGTTGTTGAAAGCTTCCATTTCGTTTATCATATCGGCTTCCACAGGATAGGTTCCAGCTAGAATATGTTCTAATGATTTTGGGTCGTAAGCTTCTTCAACAGCGGGTGTTGGTCCATTGTTAATGGCTGAACCGAGCACTACGGCTCTTAATCTTGAAGTTTCATTTTTAACATTTAGTGGTAACATAAAATAGCTTTTGGCTTCGGACAAATATAAAAAAGCTTCCCGATTATGAGAAGCTTTGTTTATAAGTATTTAATGAATTTAATTTTTAATTAATTTCTCGGTAAGTAATTCATCATCTTCACTTGTTATATTAATAATGTAGACACCATTTGCATATCTACTCACGTCTATTTGAGTGGTATCGGTAGGTTCAACCTTTCTCTCGTAAACCATTTTACCGTCAATAGTTGTTATGCTCACTTTTTTGAATTGGCTATCTTTCATTTTAATGTCAATTGTACTACTCGAAGGATTTGGATAAATTGTAAACCCTCTTGATATTTTCACAAGGTTAATAGTTTCATCAGTTATTTTCTCAATAGTATTGATAGAATTATTGTTTTGTGTTTCATTTTTATAAATGTAATTTTCGGAACACCCTTCAGGGTATGCTGCAAACTGAGCACCAAATTCGGCTTCGAATCCTGGTGTGAGTTCCACAAAATTTCCAGCGTGATATATAACACCATTTGATAAAGCATTGTCGCCTACTGAAACAATATTGGCAGCTATTATCCAATTAGACCTTTGTCTTTGTCGAATTGCCATTGGCGCTAAATTATCAAGATTATTTGCTGCGGCAGCTGATAAGTATAACGTAGGAATACAGCAGTCTACAAAACTTATGTCGGGACCAATATTGGCTGAATTATCACTAATACTATATACAAATGTTCCTGCTGGGCAGCTAACATTAAATGTTGCAGTGGTTAGTAATTCAAAATCTCCTGACGGATTAGCTCCTAGTAAATTTGGAAATACCGTAAAGCAAAAGGTATCAGCGGTAAGTTGTGTTGGTGCGTTAATGGTTGCAACTAAACTTCCATTTTGCATGATATTCAAAACAATTGTATTTAAAGTTGCATTTACTGGTGGTTGGAAAGTACCACAAACTTGAAAAGGTTCGTTGTTGGCAACATCTGGACAATTTATATTGATTGGGTTAGTATTTAAAGCACCTAATTGCGGAGTTGCACAAGTAAAACCACAAATATTATCAATGTATACTGTTCCGAAATGTGCTGAGGGTTGACAATCACTAACAGTAAATTCAATGGTTCCAGGTTGGTTTAAAATTTCACCAACATTTAGTCTTGCGCAAATCCAATCGGTATAAAGAACTCTTCTTGTTCGGCTAACATATATAACTTCAAACAAACAATTTTCGGGATTCGCAACAATACAAAATTCATCTACTATATTATTAAATTGGTCATAAACTCTTGCTCTAAAAAAGGGTTGAATATCTTGACCATGAGCAGGTTTGTTGTCCATTATTAATGAAAAATTAAACTCAATAGTAGCTTCATTTATGTTTGGAAAATAACGAGACACAGTGGTCTGGTCCGAAGAGCCGTAGCCTTCTTGATTGTTAAGTTTGATACATTTTGTTCCACTATTAGTATTTAAAGTTGGAACATTAACGCCAAAACTTGCAAGAACGGGATCGTACTGTTGATATCCTGGGCTAGTATTATCAATTAAGGTGATAGTTGAATTAAAATCATTAACGGTTGGTGTTATTACATTAGAAGCAGTTAATGCTGTTGGAGTAGCACACGAAAAAAAAAAGTCAGTTCCAGATGCTGGTTGAGGATGTTGGTCAGACCAAAATGTATAACCAGCGGTATTGTTTTCGAAATCGCCATTTACACATTGCTCTCTAAGAGAATTAGGTATTGGTTTTGCTAAATAGTTTTCTTTTTTATTTGGATTTTCGTAAAAAAACAATTTTCGTAACTCATATATTTTTTCCTTGTTAATGGCATTTTTGAGTTCAGCATCCGTAAATTCTTCTTCTTCTTTAAGATGTTGAATTAATTTATCGTTTACATCATGTGATAATTTATATTTTTTAAAATTATCACTTACAAATTTTCGAACTTCTAATTCCGTTTTTTGTGATTGAGAAATCCTAGTGTTTTCAGCATCTAAATACTCATTTACTTGCGCAGAAATGCACGTGGAATACAAAACCACGAACCAAATTAAAACTTTTTTATATATCTTATACATAATTATTTAGTTTTTTCGATTAATGCTTTTACTTGAATTTTTAAATCTTCAATTTCTTTATTACTTTTTTCAATGGCTTTGTTTTGAAGTTCTAAAGATTTATTTTGATCAATAATGTATAAGGTCAATTCTTCAATTTTTTCCATTTGTTTGGATTGCATTTCTGCAACATCTAATCCGTTTTTTACTAAATCACTTGCAGAACTAATACCTGGTAAATGTTTGTTGATAGTAACAAATTGTTCTACTTCTTTCAAAGGCATTAATTTATATTCTTTAGCAAATACATAATCTGCCCAATTGGATGTACTTCTTAATGCCACTTTTACTTTTTCAGTTAATATGCCACCTTCTACAAATAATTTGTAATTACCGGTAGTACTTGGATATACGGATGTTGCACCAAGATAAATTTTACCATTGGAAGTGCTATTAGCGGTATTGAACCAAATATTACTATTATTCATATCAACTATTCTGTTATTACTAGTGGTAGTTGCTTGATTTATAATTCCATCTGCTGCATATATACTGTTATCCGTAAAAGTTGGTAGGTTAAATGATCCTCCTCCATTTGATAATGTCACTACATTTCCGGTTTGTGAAATTGTTTGAGGAACATCAGTATAAGTTGGTAATACAACTGAATTTCCGTTGGATATAGATAAATTATTTCCAACAAGCGTTAACGATTGGGCATCGGTATCAGTGTAAGTTGGAAGGCTAAAAGATCCGCCACCATTGGATAATGTTACTACATTTCCCGTTTGTGTGATGGTTTGAGGAACATCAGTGTAGGTTGGAAGTACAACCGTATTTCCATTGGAAATGGATAAATTATTACCTGTTAGTGATAACGATTGAGCATCGGTATCTGTAAAAGTTGGAAGAGTAAATGAACCTCCACCATTAGAAAGCGTAATGGTATTCTCACTTTGCGAAAGTGTTTGAAGCTCGTTTGTAAGGCTACCATCTATTTCGGTGAAAGTTGATACTGGTAAATTTACAGGAGCACTTGCAACTCCATTTACTGTTGTTATTAATTGATTACTTGTAGTAATTGAATTGGTAATGCTATTGATAATGTTTGCTGATGCAACATCTCCATTAACAGTACTAGTCATTAAATTATTTGTAGATACTAATGAATTAGTAACTAAACTTTGATTCGGTAAGTTTTGTAAAACAACATCACCTGAAGCGTTAACACTTAAAAATTTAGTTGATGTATTTGTAGATAAAGGAGCAAAATCGCTAGTTAAATTGGTAAAACGTAGACCAGAATTTCCATTTGTTCCATGTGTAATCTCAACTTTATTATTTGGAAGCACATTTCCAATACCAACTTTTCCCTCCACTAATAAACCATTTGTTGGAGCAACTGCACCATTAACTGGAGTAGGATTTGCTCTTGGGGTATAATTTTTTCCTATTACTACGCCGCCTTTTATGTCTAATCTATTTACAGGGATTACATTATTTCCTAAGCCAATTCCAACGTTTCCATTTCTATGAATAAATAGTTTTTGTCTTCCTTCACCATCGGCAAGTATTATTGTTTTGTTAGTGTCATTTCCAGCGATTAATGTGTTTGAAGGGTCATTCGACAAAGAAACTTTTCCAATAAAAACATTGTTACTTCCGTTTAATAAGCCACTACCAGATTCAGTCCCAATAAATATATTTGAATCACCAGTGAGTAAACTTCTAGGAGTGTAAGAACCTATAGCAATATTATCACTCCCGACATTTTGTAATAAGGAGGCATATCCAATGGCTGTATTGTTACTACCATTACTATTAGCTTCTAGAGCTCTGTGACCAAAAGCAACATTTCTATTGCCAGAATTATTGTTGATTAAACTTCTTGTTCCAACGGCACAATTAAGTGTCCCTAAGCCATTATAACGTAAGGCTTCGTTTCCAAACGCGCAATTAAAACCTCCTGTTGGTAAATATAAAGCGTAAGCTCCAAAAGCACTATTGCTATTACTGGTATTATTAATTAGCGAATTTTTACCATATCCTGTATTAAAATCTCCGGTATTGTTTATGCCTGTTCCTTCACCACCAAAAGTATTATCTACTTGTGCCTGACTTTTGCAAATTATTACAAAGAAGATTAACGTTGTAAAAAAAAGGGTAGTTTTCATTTTCATAACTTTACGATTAAGGAGTATTAGTAATCAATTTTTTATATTAAAATTTTGAATCATTTTAGGCTGTATTGTTTAAAATTAATTTTAATAGTTTAACTAAATCGCATGTGTTATTTTGACATTTCAAATATATATATCTGTTTTAAAAAAATCTATTATACACATAAAAATTCGATGAAATACACAATTTTTATCATGAGTAATATAAATATCTTACAAAATATAATTTTAAAAAGAGCTATTATCAATATATATTTAGTGTAAAAATTAGTATTTAAAAAATAAAATCCAGACAGTTTTGTAAAAAAAAACACCCTGCAATTGCAGAGTGTTTTCTTAATTAAATTGAATTAAAATTATCGTTTATCAATTGTTTTAAAATCTCTTAATGGATGGCCTACATAAACTTGTCTTGGTCTTCCAATTGGTTCCTTGTTGATGCGCATTTCTTTCCATTGTGCAATCCAGCCTGGCAATCTTCCAATGGCAAACATTACAGTAAACATATCAGTCGGAATTCCTAAAGCTCTGTATATAATTCCTGAATAAAAATCAACATTTGGATATAATTTTCTAGAAACAAAATATTCATCCACCAATGCCGCTTCTTCAAGCTGTTTGGCAATGTTTAAAATAGGATCATCAACCCCTAAAGTTCTTAATACCTCATCGGCTGCTTTTTTAATAATTCGTGCTCTTGGATCAAAATTTTTGTAAACCCTATGTCCAAATCCCATTAAACGAAACGGGTCGTCTTTATCTTTGGCTTTTGCCATATATTTTGCTGCATCTCCACCATCTTTTTGAATGTCTTCTAACATTTCTAAAACGGCTTGATTAGCACCTCCATGTAAAGGTCCCCAAAGTGCAGAAACACCGGCAGAAATTGAAGCAAATAAACCGGCATGAGATGATCCAACTATTCTAACTGTAGCTGTAGAACAGTTTTGCTCATGATCGGCATGAAGTATAAATAATTTGTCTAAAGCATCCACTACAACCGGATTTGCACTGTAAGGTCCGGTAGGTAATTTAAACATTAATTGCATAAAATTTTCAACATATCCTTGTGTATTATCATAATAATTTAAAGGATAACCCATCATTTTTCTATAAGTCCAAGTTGCAATTACCAAAAATTTACCCATGGTTTTGCAAATGGCTTCATACATTTCTTTTTCATTATCTACGTTAACAACTTTAGGATTAAAAGCAGTTAGTGCACTTGTCAATGCTGATAAAACTCCCATTGGATGAGCGGTTTTTGGAAAACCATCAATGATGTTTTTCATTTCCTCATTGACCAAAGTATATTTTCTAATATCCGTTTCAAATTGAATTAATTGCGTTTTTGTAGGCAACTCTCCAAAAATAACTAGGTAGGCAACTTCAAGAAAATCGGATTTATCAGCCAAATCTTCAATGGCATAGCCACGGTAACGAAGGATACCTTCTTCACCATCAAGGAAAGTAATTTCACTTTTACATGAACCAGAGTTTTTGTAACCGGGATCAAGTGTAATTGCACCAGTTAAGGCACGGAGTTTATCAATATCGATAGCTGCTTCATTTTCACTTCCAACAATAACTGGAAACTCATATTTTTGGCCATCAAATTCTAATATTGCTGTTTTAGACATGGTTTAAATAAAGGGATTAAATCTAGTAAATTAATAATTTAACAAAACTAGGAAATTCAAAACGAAATAAAAAAAATTAAGGTAACGTTTTCTTAAATATATAGTATAAAATTTGTTTATGTCTAAAGTATATATTTAAATTGATTTTTTAAATCGAAGTTAGATAGTAACTTTTTGATTTGAATAATTTTTTTTAAACCCTTTTTACTTTTTAAACAAATCAATAATTGTTAAAATCATTTTAACTAAATTTGCATCAAATTTATTTTAAACTTAAATACCACAATGCATTATGGAAAGCACTTTGAGCATGGATATTGTCAACAAAATCAAAGCCTTAAAAAATGAATCAGGAACACATTCCCCTAGTATTGATACTGTATTGCAAGAATGTCCTGAATTAAAAATAGGAGTAGATGCTTGTTTTTTATCCAACCCATATGCTACGGATTTATTTATGAAGTTTCTTCATGAAGATTTGATAGATAATAATAAACTTCGTGATGTACTTGAATTTTATCCTCCTCAAAACCGTGAAGTTGCTAAATATATTTCTAAAGCAATAAATGTAGATTACAAAAAAATATTTGTTGGAAATGGTGCAATAGAAATCATTCAGGGAATTTTGCACAATTTTTTATCGAAGAAAATTTGTATCATTTCGCCAACCTTTTCTTCTTATTATGAGTTTGTGAAAGATGATATTGAAATTGTTTATTTTCCGCTACTAAAAGAAGAAGAATACCTGCTCGATCCAAAAAAGTATGTTGAATTTATCAAAAAAGAAAAACCAGATACTATTGCTATCATCAATCCAAATAATCCAAATGGTGGTTATTTAAAGCAAGAAGATTTTTTGTATATTCTTTCTAATCTTAAAGAAGTTGCCAATGTTATTATAGATGAAAGTTTTATTCATTTTGCCTATGAAGATATTGAACTTTCTCAAATAACTTCCGAAGAGCTAACAGACTCGTATACCAATTTAATTATTGTTAAAAGCATGTCAAAAGATTTTGGGATAGCTGGTTTGAGAGCTGGTTATGCTGTAATGAATGCCGATAAAGTTGAAAAACTATTAAAAAACGGTTATTTATGGAATGTGTCAGGATTGACAAATTATTTCTTTAAAGTTTATTCTGAAAAAGGATTTATTGAAAAGTACGATATTGAGAGGAAAAAATACATCATGAACACCTTAATGTTCTTGAATGAACTTAAAAATATACCAGGTATAAAAATATATCCTTCAAGAGCCAATTTTGCCTTAGTAGAATTAGAAAATGGAATGTCCTCTTTTGATTTTACAATTAGTTTGTTACTGAAATACGGCATTTATGTTAGAGATTGTTCAGATAAAATTGGACTGGAAGGAGAGTTTGTTAGAATTGCTTCTCGTTCATTTGAAGAAAATTTGTTGATAATCAAAGCTATTAAAGAATTGTTATGCGAAAAGTAGTAAAAGCACTATACAATCCTTTTATAAAGTTCTACTTTTATTCAAAATTAAAATCATTTATCAAAACCAAAAAGAGTACCTCATATTTGGTTTTAGATATAGACAATACAATTGCCGATACATGGAAAAATATAGAAAACTTTAAAAAAAACAGAAAAAACTTTTTTTTTAATCTGTTACCACTCGTGGGAACGATTCAGTATATAAAAGAAAAATATGGACATTTGCCTATAATATTTTTAAGCAATAGAAACATTATTGACTATCAAGTTACAAAAGATTGGCTTCAAAAAAATGGGTTTAACACACCAGAATGCTTATTAATATTAACCAATGACCCCAATGATAAATTAACTTATCTTAAATATTTAACTAATAATTATGCTGTTACTTATTTTGATGACTTAACCTATAATCATGAAAACGGGAAAGAACTTTATTATCATGAGGTAATAAGTGAAGTAAAAAAAATGAAAATAGATTACTTTGATTATGAGTTTATCTTAAAACTGAATTCAAATTAGTTTAAAAATAGCTGTTAAAATGAAAAAATTAAACCGATTAGCATCCAAAATATTAGCTTTTTTATATTTATTTCTTAAAATATCAAAACTCAAATGGTTTAAAAACCATGATAGTAATGCGGAATCAATTGTTTGGATAAAAACAAATCCAGTTTTTACACTTTTAAGATATTTACGTCACAATGATTTATTAAGCGATTTTGCATTAATTGAAGCCTTAGTTCAAAATGACATAAAATTTAAAATTGTTTTTGGAAAAAATATTGGGAAGTACAACAATAAAAAAATTTACTACACGGTATCTGAAAATTGTAATCCCTACAATTTAGCCAATTATTCTGCAACCTTGTATCATACAGTATACGAATTAGAACAACAAGGAAACAAACTTTATCCCGATTCGGATGAAGTTCAATATTGGGAGAATAAAGCTTTTATGCAACAAAAATTCAAAGAATTAGGAATTTCACATCCCGAAACGTTAATTGTGAATAGAAATTATAACAACGAAGATCTATCGAAAATAGAATTTCCAGTTTTAATTAAAGAAATTCACTCTGCAGGGTCAAGAGGAATTACTAAGATTAATAACGCCATTCAGTTAGAAGAAACGTTACAAAAAGTTTTTGCAAAAGGACATTCTAAAACGATAGTTCAAAAATTGGTTAATATGCGAAAAGACCTAAGAGTTGTTGTGTTGGATAACAAAATCATGTCTTTTTATTGGAGAGTGAATTCAACCGATGAATGGAAACCAACAGCTACTTCTTTTGGTAATTCAACCGAGTTTGGAAACTTCCCAGAGCAATGGGAAGAACTTATCAAATCATTTCTTCAAAAAATGAAACTTCCTACAGGAGCATTTGATATAACGTGGGAAAACGACGATTTAAATACTATACCATTAGTATTGGAAGTAAGTCCATCCTATCAATTAAATCCTAGTTTGCCAGAAAGATTTAAAAACATTCCCTATAAAGAATATAAAAAGAAACTATTTATTAGGGACGCTTACTATAAAGAATATGTAGATGTCGTTTTTAAATTAAGAGTAGATATTATTTCCTATTATTTAAGAAATAGTCAATAACATTACATTAAAACTTTTGTAATGGCAAATAAAATCCTCATCCGAATTACTACTGTTCCCATTTCTCTCGAAAAATTACTTTCGGGGCAGTTGCAATTTATGAGTGATTATTATAAAATTGTAGCCATTGCATCTGAAAAAGAAAACCTTGAAAACCTAGGTAATAAAATTGGAGTTGACACTTTCTATTTAGATTTAACAAGGCAAATTACACCAATAAAAGACTTTCTTGCGCTTATTAAACTTTTTTTTTATTTCAAAAAAACCAAACCTTTTATTGTCCATACTCATACGCCAAAAGCAGGGACTATTGGAATGATGGCGGCAAAATTCGCTGGAGTTCCCAACAGACTTCACACCGTAGCTGGACTTCCATTGTTAGAAATTGAAGGCAAAAAGAGAACACTTTTAGACTTTGTTGAAAAAATAACCTACCGTTGCGCGACTCATGTTTATCCCAATTCTAAAGGGTTAAAAGATATAATCATTCAAAATAAGTATTGCAATTCCAACAAATTAAAAGTAATTGCCAATGGGAGTTCTAATGGTATTGATACCCACTATTTCAATCCTGAAATTTTTACGCAACAACAAACCATTTCTTTAAAAAACGAATTGGGAATTATGCCTAATGATTTCGTCTTTATCTTTGTGGGTAGATTGGTAAAAGATAAAGGCATTAATGAATTGGTCAATGCTTTCCAAAAGCTACATAACAAATACAATGCTATAAAACTGCTTTTGGTTGGCGATTATGAAGCCGATTTAGACCCGCTTTTTCCAGAGACGTTAGAAGCAATTGCTACCAATAATGCGATACTTTCAACAGGTTTTCAATATGATGTTCGACCTTATTTTGCTGTTTCTGATGCTTTGGTTTTTCCAACCTATCGCGAAGGATTTCCTAATGTAGTCATGCAAGCTGGAGCAATGGGTTTACCTAGTATTGTGACTAATATTAATGGGTGTAATGAAATTATTATTGAAAGTGAAAATGGAAAAATTATTCCCGTTAAAAATGAAAAAGCTATTTTTGATGCGATGAATAGTTTTATTGAAAATGATTCTATGTTGGAAATAATGAGACAAAATACACGAAAAATGATTGTCAGCCGCTACGAACAAAACGTGGTTTGGAAAGCCATTTTAGAAGAATACAATTCCTTTAATCAAAATGTATAGATACTTTTTTAAAAGAATAATTGATTTTATTTCAGCCTTAATTGGCTTAATTGTATTGTGTCCCATTTTTTTGATAATTACTATTTTTCTCTATTTTGCTAATGATGGTAAGCCTTTCTTTTTTCAAATGCGTCCCGGAAAAAAAGGAAAAGTTTTCAAGATTGTGAAGTTCAAAACCATGAACGATAAAAAAGACAACAATGGGTATTTATTGTCAGATGAAATTAGATTAACAAGAGTTGGCAGTTTTGTTAGGAAAACATCGCTTGACGAAATTCCACAACTCGTGAATGTTTTAAAAGGCGACATGAGTTTGATAGGGCCAAGACCATTATTGACGAATTATATGCATTTGTACAATGATTTTCAAAATCGTAGACATGAAGTAAAACCTGGAATCACTGGTTGGGCACAAGTTAACGGTAGAAATGCCATCTCTTGGGATAAAAAATTTGAATATGACGTTTGGTATGTTGATCATATAAGCTTTCTTTTAGATTGCAAAATCATTTTAAAAACAATTCAAAAAGTAATCAAAAGCGATGGTATTAATGCTGAAGACGGAAATACGAAAGAACCTTTTAATGGAGACAATTAATGAGTAATATTTTAATAACATCAGCGGGAAGAAGAGTTTCACTAGTGCGCTTTTTCAAAACCGAATTGCATAATGTATTCCCAAATGCAAAAGTATTTACCACCGATGCCAATCCAGATTACGCTTCAGCTTGCAGAGTTTCGGATGGTTTTTTTAAAGTGCCAAGAGTAACCGATGCAAACTATATTGAAATATTGATTAAATTGGTTTTAGATAATAAAATAAAACTCATAATTCCAACTATTGATACCGAATTATTGATTTTATCACAAAATATTGAAACCTTCAAAAAAATTGGGGTAGACATAGTAATTTCTGACTTTGAAATTATGAAAGTCTTTAGAGACAAACGATTAACGCATCAGTTTTTTGAAAAATATTCCATTAATTGCGCTAAAGAATTCACCAAAGACAATTACCAATTACCTTTATATATTAAACCAATTGACGGAAGTAGAAGTGTTGATAATTACATTATTAAAGAACAATGTCAACTTACAGAGTATCATTTTTCTAACGATAAATTGATGTTTTTAGAATATCTTGATCACAAAAAACATGTTGAGTTTACCATCGATTTGTATTATGATAAAAACTCAGATTTGAAATGTTTTGTGCCAAGAGAACGCATTGAAGTTCGTGATGGTGAAGTTAATAAAGCCGTTACAAAAGATACCTTTTTCATTCCTGAAATTTGGGATAAAATGAAACACATAGATGGTTTTAGAGGTTGCATAACATTGCAAGTATTTGTAAATAATGATACTCAAAAAATATTTGGCATCGAAATTAATCCCCGTTTTGGTGGTGGATATCCTTTGAGTTATTTGGCGGGTGCCAATTTTCCAAAATGGATAATTCAGGAGTATTTGTTAGAGGAAAATTCAATTCCAGTTTATAATGATTGGGAGAAAAACTTAATGATGTTGCGATATGACGATGAAATTTTAGTTCATAATTTTAATCATTAAATGAGTACCAAAACTATAGTTTTTGACCTTGACGATACGTTAATTAAAGAAATTGATTATCTCAAATCGGCATTCGAGGAAATTGCCCATTTTCTGGATTCGAATGATGAATCACTTTTTAAAACCATGTTTGAATGGTATCAAAATAAAGAAAATGTCTTTCAAAATTTAGAAAATCGTTATATAAATGTCGAAAAACAGGTGCTTATAAAAATGTATCGCAATCATTTTCCAAATTTCAATTCCAATTCTGAAGCCAAACAAATTTTAACGGATCTTAAAAAGCAAGGCTATTTTCTTGGAATGATAACCGATGGATATTCGATAACACAGCGTAATAAAATAAAAGCTCTAGAAATAGAAAATCTTTTTGATTTAATTGTGATATCCGAAGAATTCGGTTCCGAAAAACCCAATCCGAAAAACTTCGAAGTATTTCATCAATTTACAACTGAAGAATATTACTACATTGGTGATAATGTTTCAAAAGATTTTCTTACACCTAACCAATTATCATGGAAAACCATCTGTATTTTAGACGATGGTAATAACATTCATAAACAAATTTTTGATAAAGAAAGAGTATATTTGCCATCGAAAACAGTTCGAAAACTATCAGAATTAATAAAAATAATTAAATAGAACAATGGGAGTAATTAGAAAATTATCTTTAAAATTGCTTAAAGCAACCGCTTTCAACACTTCAATAAAACATCATTTTACTAACAAAAACTTTTTGTTAAATACCTATAATCACAAAGGATATTGGTTCTATGGAAAAAAGAGAGAAGAAGAAACCATAAATGTTTTTCAAAAATGGATTGAAAAAGATAATTATGTTTTAGAAATCGGTGGTCATATTGGTTATTTCACAACTTTTTATGCTGATTTAGTGGGAACAAAAGGGAAAGTTGATGTTTTTGAACCGAGTGATGCTAATTTATTTTATTTAAATAAAAATATAGATAATCTTCCAAATGAGTTAAGTGCAATCACAACTGTTGTTACAAAAGGTGCTGGCGATGTAAATGAAACATTGAATTTTTATATTGATCCAATTTCAGGTCAAAATAATTCATTTGTCGAAAATTTCGATGGTTTTATAAACAGCAGAGAATTGTCTGCAGATAAATCAGTAGAAATTATAGTTTCTAAAGTTGAAGTAATCACATTGGACAGTTATTATGAAACGGCTACCCGTTTTCCTGATTTTGTTAAAATTGATGTAGAAGGTTTTGAATGGAATGTTTTACAAGGATTTAAAAATACTATTATAAAACATCATCCAAAACTAATGGTTGAAATTCAGAGTGATGCTGATACTATAATAAAATTTTTCAAAGAAAACGGATACTCAATTTACAATGATCGATTGGAAGAGATTGTAGATTATAAAGAGTATCAAAATAAAAAAACCCCAAATATATTTTTTAGTTATAATAAATAAAGATGAGTACTTCAAAAATTTGGCTTTCCTCCCCACACATGGGTGGAAATGAACAAAAGTTTGTTCAAGAAGCCTTTGATACTAATTGGGTTGCACCTCTTGGACCTAATGTAACTGGCTTTGAAATTGATTTAGAAAACTATTTAAACAATGATGTTCATGTAGCAGCCTTAAGTTCTGGAACAGCAGCAATTCATTTAGGGTTAGTATTATTAGGTATTCAAGCTGGTGATGAAGTAATTTGTCAAAGTTTTACCTTTTCGGCTTCAGCCAATCCAATTTTGTATTTAGGAGCAATTCCAGTTTTTATTGACAGCGAGCCTGAAACATGGAATATGTGTCCAGTTGCTTTAGAAGAAGCCATAATCGATAGCATCTCAAAAGGAAAAAAACCAAAAGCCATCATTCCTGTTCATCTTTATGGTATGCCCTATAAAGTTGATGAAATAAGAGCTATTGCCAATAAATATAAAATCCCACTACTTGAAGATAGTGCTGAGGCATTAGGAAGTAAATATAAAGGACAAAAGTGCGGAACTTTTGGCGATGTTAGTGCTTTATCATTTAACGGGAATAAAATTATTACAACGTCAGGAGGTGGTGCATTAGTTACAAA
>CALQAH020000064.1 GCA_943328505.2 Rhizobium sp. Q54
TTATCAAATTGTACTTTCAAAATATGTGAATGTCCACAAATGAATAATTTTGGTGGATTGCTTTGTAGTTCTGCTCTAATGGCTTGATTGTATTTTCCCGGATAACCGCCAATATGCGTTATTAGAACGTCAACTCCTTCACATAAAAATCGGTTGTTTAATGGAAATTCCATTCTTGCTTTGTCATCATCTATATTCCCATAAACAGCTCGAAGTGGTTTTAACTTTTTAAGAGTATCCGTGACGTCCAAATTACCAATATCACCAGCATGCCAAACTTCATCCGCTTGATGGACATATTTTAAAATAACATCATCCAAATGACTATGCGTATCGGAAAGCAATAAAATTTTTTTCATCAATGCTAAACTTGTTTCAGTATTTGATTATTACAAGGAACAAAGTAAGCAACTCCTTTTTTATACTAAGATGCAAAGTTAATTATTTAGGCAACTTTAACCTTTATCCAACCTAAATTCTTTGTAAATTTACCGCAGATTAATCAGTTCAATAAACACTATTCAGCATTTTCTGAACACTAAACACTGAACACTTACATTGAGATATTTCATAGAACTAGCCTATAACGGAACTTATTACCACGGTTGGCAGTACCAACCCAATGCGGTTTCTGTTCAAGAAACTTTAAATGTTGCTTTAACCACTATTTTAAAAACTACCATTGATAGTGTTGGTGCAGGCCGAACAGACGCAGGTGTTCATGCCAAGCAAATGTTTGCTCATTTTGATTTCGATACTGAAATTGAAGTTTCTTTTTTAATTCACAAACTCAATTCTTTTTTACCCAAAGACATCGCTATTATCAACCTTCACAAAGTTCATGATACCGCTCACGCACGATTTGATGCTACCAAAAGAACCTACGAATATCACATACACTCGCAGAAAAATGTTTTCGAAAACGGAAGCAGTTGGTATTATCCGGCAGTGCTAGATATTGGCGTGATGAATTCCGCCACTAAGCTTTTATTCAGTCATATCGATTTTGAATGTTTTTCCAAAGTCAACACTGATGTCAACACCTTTAATTGTAAAATTATGGAAGCGCACTGGCAACAATACGGCAATCAACTAATTTTTACCATTACCGCAGACCGATTTTTACGCAATATGGTTCGAGCTATTGTAGGAACCATGATCAATATTGGGTTAGAAAAAATAAAGTTGCATGATTTTCAAAACATTCTTGAAAGCAAAGACCGCAATCAAGCAGGGGTTTCTGTCCCAGCACATGGATTGTATTTAACAAAAATTGATTACGAATATATAAAATAAAGAAATATATAGAACGGATTTTTTCGTTCCTCACAATTACAAATGACACGAGCGAAGCGACTGCATGAAACCTTTAAAAAACAATATTAAATCTTAATGACACGAGCGAAGCGACTGCATGAAACCTTTAAAAAAAAATATTAAATCTGAATGACACGAGCGAAGCGACTGCATGAAACCTTTAAAAAACAATATTAAATCTGAATGAAAGCAAAAGCATTCGACACGAATTTGTTCAAACGAATATTAAAATACACCAAACCATATCAATTTCGGTTTAATGGCGTCATTGTATTTGCTATTTCTCTTTCGGTTTTCGCTGCTTTACGACCTTATTTATTAAAGCATACAGTAGATTCTTATTTGGCTCCAAAAGATCAGCATGGCCTTTTAACGTATGTTGCTTTAATGGGTATTATTTTAATCTTGGAAACCATTTCGCAATTTTATTTTGTGTATTGGGCCAACTTGCTAGGGCAAGATATTATCAAAGATATTCGAACAAAATTGTTCAAACACTTGCTCAGTTTTCGAATGAAATATTTCGACAATACTCCTGTTGGACAATTAGTAACCCGCTCTGTTTCTGATATTGAACAAATAGCGCGTATCTTTAGTCAAGGGTTATTCATGATTATAAGTGACATGCTAAAAATGATAGTTGTACTACTATTTATGTTTTATATGAATTGGAAATTAACTTGGATTGTGATTTTAGCAATGCCTGTTTTAGTCTACATTACCAGAATATTCCAACGTAAAATGCAGGTAGCTTTCGAAGAAGTACGAAATCAAGTAGCCAATTTAAATACTTTTGTGCAAGAGCGCGTTACAGGGATGAAAATAGTTCAGCTTTTTACTCGTGAAGCTATTGAGTATGAAAAGTTCAAAGAAATCAACAATAAACATAATAAAGCTTGGATAAAAACCATTTTATACAACTCTATCTTCTTCCCTATTGCTGATATTATTTCCTCTTTAACTTTAGGAGCGGTTGTGCTTTATGGTGGTTTTCATATTATTGATGGTGATAAGTTTACCACTTTTGGAGATTTGTTTTCCTATACCATGTTCATCGGAATGTTGTTTAATCCTCTGCGTCAAATTGCGGATAAGTTCAATGAAATGCAAATGGGAATGATCGCGGCCAATCGTGTTTTTGATATATTAGACACTCAAAGTGATGTGCAAAATGAAGGAACTGTGATTGCCAATCATTTTAAAGGCGATATCCGTTTTGAAAAGGTACGGTTTTCCTATATCCAAGGTGAAGAAGTATTAAAAGGAATTGACCTCAATGTAAAAGCGGGCGAAACCATTGCTATTGTTGGTTCTACTGGTGCTGGGAAATCTACGATTATTAATCTGTTAAACCGTTTCTATGAAATTGACTCAGGTACAATTTATGTAGACGATCAAAATATTAATGATTTTCAGCTAGAAAGTTTGCGAAAACAAATAGCCATTGTTTTACAAGATGTTTTCCTTTTTGCCGATACGATTATTAATAACATTACGCTTAATAATCCTGAAATTACCAGAGAAACCGTTATCATAGCTGCCAAAAAAATTGGTGTTCACGATTTCATTATGAGTTTGCCTGATGGTTATGATTTTGATGTTAAAGAACGTGGCGTTATGCTTTCTTCAGGACAACGTCAATTGATTGCTTTTCTTAGAGCTTATGCATCCAATCCTAGTATTTTGATTTTAGATGAAGCCACATCATCGATAGATTCGTATAGTGAAGAACTCATTCAACGTGCGACGGAAACCATTACAAAAGGTCGAACATCCATTGTCATAGCCCATCGTTTGGCTACCATTGTTAATGCCAATAAAATTATTGTGATGGACAAAGGGCAAATTGCAGAACAAGGCACACACCAAGAATTGCTTAACATAAATTCTGGATTTTATAAAAAATTGTATGACTCCCAATTTTCAGTCGAAATCGAAAGTTAAAACATCTATATTTACAAATCAAAAACCTTTTCTAATGGCATTTACAATAACAATATCAGAAAATCGTGTACCATTAAAAACCAATATTTGGCTTAAAGTATTCATCGCTTTTTTTTTAATTAATTGGATCAATTCATTTTTGGGAAACACGGATACCGCCAATTGGATTTTAGAAAACGCCTTAGTATTTCTATTCCTAGGTTTTTTGATTTTTACGCATAAAAAATTCCAATTTAGTGACTTGAGTTATTTATTAATTTGCCTCTATTTATGTTTACACGTGTATGGTTCAAAATATACTTATGCTGAAAATCCTTTTGGATATTGGTTAAAAGATGCTCTTGATTTGTCACGAAATCATTACGATAGAATAGTGCATTTTAGTTTCGGATTTTTGCTTGCCTATCCAATGCGAGAAATGTTTTTAAAATGGTTAAAATTCCCAAGTTGGGTAGCTTGGACTTTACCAATAGAGATAACGCTTTCCATTAGTGCTTTTTATGAATTGATAGAATGGGCCGTTGCGGATGTCTTTTTCAAAGCACAAGGAGATGCTTATTTAGGAACTCAAGGTGATATTTGGGACGCTCAAAAAGATATTTTTCTGGCGTTTATAGGTTCCATAATTGCCACGACCATTGTTTCGATTGTTAAAAAAGTATGGAATTTGAATGAGAAATAAAACAAAATGCAAACTTTGCAATCTCTTTAACTTCTCAACTTTATTTTAAAATATTTCCGTAAATTCGCAACTTCAAATTAATTATAGAAAATCCATATAATATGAAATACGATATCATTGTTTTAGGAAGTGGTCCAGGTGGATATGTTACAGCCATTAGAGCATCACAATTAGGTTTTAAAGTAGCCGTTATTGAAAAAGAAAGCTTAGGTGGTGTGTGCTTGAATTGGGGTTGTATTCCAACAAAAGCATTATTAAAATCAGCTCAGGTTTTTGATTACCTAAAACATGCCTCTGATTATGGATTAACTATTTCATCCTTTGATAAAGATTTTGGAGCCGTTGTCAATCGCAGTCGATCTGTGGCAGACGGTATGAGTAAGGGAGTTCAATTCCTAATGAAAAAAAATAAAATCGATGTAATTGAAGGCTTTGGAAAACTAAAAGCAGGAAAAAAGGTCGATGTAACGGATGCTGCTAAAAAAGTAACCGAATATTCTGCCGATCATATTATCATAGCTACTGGAGCACGTTCTCGAGAATTGCCAAATCTTCCTCAAGATGGTGTAAAAGTAATTGGTTACCGCCAAGCAATGACTTTACCAACACAACCAAAATCGATGATTATCGTAGGTTCGGGTGCTATCGGTGTTGAATTTGCTCATTTTTACAACGCCATGGGAACCGATGTTACCATTGTAGAATTCATGCCAAATGTTGTTCCAGTTGAAGATGAAGATATTTCTAAGCAGTTTGAGCGCTCTTTGAAAAAAGCAGGCATAAAAATTATGACAAGTTCTTCAGTAGAAAGAATTGACACTACTGGAAATGGCGTAAAAGCATTTGTAAAAACAGCTAAAGGCGAAGAAGTTTTAGAAGCAGAAATTTTACTTTCGGCAGTGGGAATTAAAACCAATATCGAAAATATTGGATTGGAAGAAGTAGGAATTGCTGTTGACAAAGACAAAATTTTAGTAAACGAATACAACCAAACAAACATTCCAGGATATTACGCTATTGGCGATGTAACTCCTGGACAAGCATTAGCTCACGTTGCTTCTGCTGAAGGAATTAACTGTGTTGAAAAAATTGCTGGGCTTCATGTTGACCCAATCGATTACGGAAATGTTCCAGGTTGTACCTATGCTACTCCCGAAATTGCTTCTGTTGGTTTAACCGAAAAACAAGCTAAAGAAAAAGGATACGATCTAAAAATTGGTAAATTCCCTTTTTCCGCTTCAGGAAAAGCAAAAGCGGCTGGAACTCCTGATGGATTTGTAAAAGTTATCTTCGATGCCAAATACGGTGAATGGTTAGGTTGTCACATGATTGGCGCTGGTGTAACCGATATGATTGCCGAAGCTGTAGTTGCTCGTAAATTGGAAACCACAGGACACGAAATCTTAAAATCAATTCATCCACACCCAACCATGAGTGAAGCGGTGATGGAAGCCGTTGCTGATGCGTATGGCGAAGTGATACATTTATAATTAAATATAAAATTTTATAGTAAAATCCGTTTTGTAAATACAAAGCGGATTTTTTTATTGCAACTTATAGCCTATTTTTACATTTTAAAAAAAAACCTTAACACAAATAAAGATGAAAAAAATATTCCCAATTGTCTATTTCTTACTTTTTCTTAATTCAATAATTGCACAAACATTTTCGGGTACAACGGGTGCAATCACAGATGATGGACAACCAAATGAATATATTTTAAATGTTACGAGTTTGAGTTCCTCAACTTTAAACAATACTCTTGGATTAACTCAAGTTTGTTTTGATATTTCACATACTTATGATTCTGATTTGAATATTTTTCTTGTTGCTCCAGATGGAACCTCAATCAATTTAGTTTCTGGAATTGGCGGTGGCGATGATAATTTTACCAATACCTGTTTAAATCAATCGGCCCCAACATCAATAAATACTGCTAGTGCACCATTCTCTGGACTATTCAAACCACAAGAAACTCTTGGAAATGTTAATAATGGTCAAAACGGAAATGGTCTATGGAAATTACGAATCATAGATACCTATCCTGATGCAGATACTGGAGAAGTAATCAATTGGACTATCACTTTTGGAGAAAATGCTGCAACTCCTTTTGTTTTTACATCTTCTAATTTACCCATTATAGTGATTAACACCAATGGAGTTGAAATTGTAGATGAACCTTCTATAAATGCTACTATGGGAATTATTGATAATGGTGTAGGAAACACAAATTTAGTTACCGATACGCCTAATAATTACAATGGAAATATACTTATTGAATATCGCGGTAATTACTCTCAATCGTTACCTCAAAAACCTTATAAAATTGAAACAATAGATTCGGCAAATGCAGAACTTGATGTTGAACTTTTAGGAATGCCAGAAGAACATGATTGGGTTTTAATTGCTAATTATAATGATAAAGTTTTTATGCGAAACACTTTATCCTATAATTTATTCACCAATATGGGACATTATGCAACTCGACATAAATTTTGTGAAGTAGTTGTAAATGGAAGTTATCAAGGCATTTATGTTTTCATGGAACAAATAAAACGTGATAACAACAGAGTTGACATTGCCAAGCTAGATATCGATGAAAATTCAGGAATTAATCTGACTGGTGGATATATTCTAAAAAATGATTATTGGGACACCAATGATAGTTGGCTATTAAATTTTCATCCAATAGATCATCCCGAACTCGACGTTCACTTAGTATATGAATATCCAAATCCAGATGTAATTACACCACAACAAAAAACCTATATTCAAACGTTTATAAACAGCTTTGAAACGGTATTGTATAGTCCAAATTTTAGTTCAACTATAACGGGTTATCAAAATTACATCGACACCAATTCATTTATAGATTATTTTATTATTAATGAGTTATCTAGAAATAATGATGGGTTTAAAAAAAGTAGTTATTTCTATAAAAATAAAGATGCCGCTACAAGTATAGCAAAACTAAAAGCTGGACCTGTTTGGGATTTTGATTGGGCATGGAAAAACATTAACGAATGCTCCATTTTTTCAGCAACCGATGGTTCAGGTTGGGCGCATTTAGTAAACAATTGTAATCCTGATAATAATTCAACTGGCTGGTATGTTCGTTTGCTTCAAGATCCAAACTTTCAAAACGAGTTGCGATGTCGTTGGAATGAATTACGATTAACGCTATTAAGCGAAACTTCATTATTAAATTATATCGATTCAATTGCACTAATATTACAAGATGCACAAGCACGCCATTTTGAACGTTGGGGAAATCTAGGATTGAATACAGGAGCTCCAGAAGTTGATAATGACCCTACAACTTTTGAAGGTCAGATTAATAAATTTAAAGACTGGATAAATTTAAGAATTGCTTGGCTGGATGCTAATATACCCGGAGACACAAGCAATTGTAATTTATCAATTGGTGAAAATAATAACGCTAACTTTATACTGTTTCCAAATCCATCTAAAGATTACTTTTCAGTGTATTTACCTGAAAACCATCAAAATGAAGAAGTTACAATTTCAATTTATGATATGTTCGGTAGAACAATTAATAAAATTAATTTAGTGAATTCCAATGAAATAATAAATGTAAAAGGATTTGAAAAAGGGACCTATATTGTTCAAATAGAATATGATAATCAATCCTTTAAAACCAAACTTTTAATAGAATAAATTTAACATATTAAATAAAAATAACCAAATTTTTTATAAATCACATATTCTAAAATTTACTTTTAAAGTCACGGATTTATAGTATTTTTGCACATCAAATTTAAAACTGCATGAATACAATTAGCAAATTTTCATTCCTTTTTTCAATCATCACTCTTGTAACTGTGGCTCAAGAGCGCAATCTAAAAAACATTCAAAAACTTACTTTTGGTGGTGATAATGCGGAGGCTTATTTTAGTCCAGATAGTAAACATTTAACTTTACAAGTTTCAAATAGTGCCGCAGGAATTCCTTGTGATCAAATTTTTATGCTCGATTTACAAGAAAAAGAGATTACTAAAAATAGTTTGAAACTCATTTCTAATGGAAAAGGAAGAACAACTTGCTCCTACTATATGCCTGATGGAAAACATATTTTATATGCTTCAACCTATGAAGGTAATGATGCTTGTCCTGCACCACCAAAACCACACGATGGAAAATACTTATGGGCAGTTTATCCCGATTTTGATATTTACATTTCTGATTTAAGTGGTAAAATTGTCAAAAAACTAACTGATTCTCCAGGTTATGATGCCGAAGCGGTAGTTTCGCCTGATGGTAAAAAAATTGCTTTCACCAGTATCCGAAGTGGTGATTTGGAATTGTATACCATGGATATAGATGGAAGTAATGTAAAACAAATCACCTCAGGTTTAGGTTATGACGGTGGAAGTTTCTTTTCTCCCGACAGTAAAAAATTAGTATTCCGTTCTTCTCGCCCAAAAACAGAAGAAGCCATTGCTGATTACAAAGCCTTATTAAAAGATAATGTTGTAGCTCCAACCGAAATGGAAATTTACACATGTAATATTGACGGAACTAATCTACAACAAGTAACCCATTTAGGCAAAGCCAATTGGGCACCTTTTTTCCATCCTTCTGGTAAAAAAATTATCTTTTCATCCAATCATCATTCCACGCGTGGATACGATTTTCAGTTGTACATGATTGATTTGAATGGTGAAAATTTAAAACAGATTACTTTTCAAAGTGAATTCAATGCCTTTCCAATGTTTTCTCCCGATGGAAAAAAATTGGTTTTTTCTAGCAATCGCCAACAGGATAAAGCTAGAGAAACTAATGTGTTTATTGCGGATTGGGTTGATTCGGATGAATCCGAATATGCACAACCCACCGAACTTAAAAAACACATTTCCTTTTTGGCTTCCGATAATTTAAAAGGAAGATTAACAGGTTCAAAGGAAGAAAAAATAGCTTCTGATTATATTATAAAACAATTGAAATCACTAAAATTACAACCCTTTGAAAAAAATAATTACCTCCAAGAGTTTACCTATAAAGTAAAATTAAATCCCCACGATTCGTTAGAAGTTAGTGACAATACAGGTCACAATGCAGTTGCTTACCTTGACAATAAAGCATCCAAAACAATTATTGTTGGTGCTCATTACGATCATTTGGGTTTGAACGAACACAACAACTCCACGAAAGCCAATTCAAAAGGTGAAATTCACAACGGTGCCGACGATAATGCTTCGGGCGTGGCTGGTGTATTAGAATTAGCCCGAATGTTTTCACAGAATAATACCACGGAAAACGTCAATTACGTTTTCGCATTATTCTCTGGAGAAGAAGACGGACTTATTGGTTCTAAAAAATTAGCCGAAATTGTTAAATCAAAATATCCAAACGTGGTTGCCATGCTCAATATGGACATGATTGGTCGGTTGAACGATAAAAAAGAAATGACCGTTGGAGGCGTTGGTTCAAGCCCAATATTCCCTGACTTGGTTGAAAAAGTCAAACCTGCAGGATATAATATTACTTTAGATCAAAGTGGTGTGGGACCTTCTGATCATACTTCCTTTTATTTAAAGGACATTCCTGTTTTGTTTTTCTTTACAGGAACACACAACGATTATCATAAACCGTCTGATGATGAAGATAAAATTAATTATTATGGCGTACAAAATTGCACCGATTATGCTTTTAGAATTCTGAGTGATATTAGTAATCAAGATACATTTACCTTTACCAAAACCAAAATAAATGCCGAAAAAACGCGTGCCAAATACAAAGTAACCTTAGGTGTTATGCCTGATTATACCGATCATGGAGATGGATTACACATTGATGGTGTAACCGAAGGAAGACCAGCCGATTTAGCTGGAATTAAAGAAGGCGATGTTTTAACTAAAATTGGCACATGTGAAATTAAAGAAGTATATAGCTATATGGAATGTTTAGGAAAAATAAATAGTGGTGATGAACTTCCAGTTACTTTTAAACGAAACGGTGAATCTAAAACGGTTACAGTTAAGTTTTAGATACTTTTCAATTCTAAAATCAAAGCATCAATATCTTCTTTGGTATTGTAATGAGAAAACGAAATACGCAAACTTGGTTTTTTCAAATCTTCCTCAGAAAGCATTTCTGCCAAAACATGGGAAGGCTTTATACTGCCGCTTTGACAAGCACTTCCTCTAGAAACTGCTATCCCTTTCATATCGAGATTGAATAAAATCATAGCTGTTTTGGCTTCTGAAAAAGGTAAAAGTATGTTTATGATATTGTATAAAGTATTAGAACCATTAACTTTTACAGTTGGAAACGCTGCAGCAAGTTGTTGCAAACAGTACTCTTTTAAACCGATTATATAATTGCTATCGACTTCCAAATTACGATACGACAACTCCAAAGCTTTTGCCATTCCGGCAATTTGATGCACAGCTTCAGTACCTGCACGCCAGCCTTTCTCTTGTTCACCGCCAAAAAATAAAGGTTGCAAAACCAAGCTTTTACGAACAAAAGCAAATCCAACACCTTTTGGCCCATGAAATTTATGCGCACTAGCCACTAAAAAATCAATAGGAATAACTGATAAATCAATTTCCATTTTTCCAATAGATTGAACTGCATCACAATGGAATAAAGCATTCTGGGTATTACATAATTTCCCAACTTTTTCAATATCGGTGCTAACTCCAGTTTCGTTATTCACATGAATTAAAGAAACTAATGTTTTGCTATCTTGAGAAAGTAATTCTTCTAAATGCTCATAATTAACAGATCCATCAGGCAAAATAGCCACATAATCCACTTGTATATTGTATTCCGATTGTAAAGCAAGAATCGTATATAAAGTCGCATGATGTTCTACTCTACTTGTAATAATTCGCTTAACACCGAAATCTTTAACCGCACTTTTTAAAATCCAATTGGAAGCCTCTGTAGCTGAAGATGTGAAAATAATTTCTTGTGCATTACAATGCAATAATTTTGCTATAGTTTTTCTTGAAGTTTCCAAAATTGCCTTAGCACTCCTACCAAAACTGTGCGTTGACGAAGGGTTTCCATAATCATTTTGCATAATTTGAACCATTTCATCAATAACTTCCTGACGCAAGACGGTTGTAGCAGCATTATCGAGATAAATCTTTTTCATGATGCAAATATAAAATTACTACTGCTAAAAAAAACACAAAAGAAGCAGTATTAGTATAAAAAACTTATTTTTGTTCAAAATTTAGAACAATGAAGAGATTTATAGGTATAGCTTGTTTACTACTATTTATTAATGCCTGCGATGATGGGGATTTAAAAGTGGAAACAATAGATTTTGCTGATGTAACTGCAACAAAATGCACTAGTAAAGATGTTATTTACAAAGTAAAAGATACTGAAATACTGTATTTAGAAATCCCATCAACATCTTTTGGACTTGATGAAACACCAGACGGAACACCAATCTCTATCCCAATAAGTTCCTCTATACGAACGGTATATAGACTCTATAATGGGACCGCGAGCGAAGATAATATTTGCCCACCAGTTCCTAATGCCACACCCAATGTTATAGAAGAATGGATTACAACTTCAGGAACAATACAAATCACAACAACAGCAATAAAGGCACCTGGCACAGCAACCAATAGTACTAAAATTACAGGTTACAACCATTATATTGTTTTAAAAAATGTAACCTTTCAAAAACCAAGTGGTGATCAGCTTTATGAAACCTTTGTTTTTGGAAATTATACAACAACAGTAAGCCCATTGCCATTTGGATTTGATGAAGAAGCAGTAACTAAAAGTAGTTGTGACGAAAGAATATTTAGCTTTAGTGGCGGAGAATCTCTAGTGCTAGATGTTGATAATTTTACAACGCTTTTTGCTAACGAAGCAACTACAACTCCAAGAATAGCTAGTATTAGTAACTCTAAAAAATTGACATACAAATTGTTTAATGGAACAATCAACGACACCTATTTTTGTACTAATCCGACACCAAGTACACCAACATTAGCCCAGGAATGGAATGCTGTGAATGGTATTGATGGAGTTGACGGTACGATTGAAGTTACTACTACATCCAATGGACCAAATACATTTAGACATACCATTCATTTAAAAAAGGTTACTATGAAAAAAGGGAATAGTGATTTTTATCTGGGTGATGATTTCCTTTATGGCAGTTTTGATACCACTTTTTAAATCAAAATACTCAAAAAAATATCCCTTCTTGTTTTCAAATAAGAAGGGTTATTTTTTTATTTTACATTTTGTTTGAAGTAAACTTCGGTGGCACCAAGACCATATTTTTGATAATTAGCATCTTGAAAAATGATCATTTCATATCTTCCTAAAAGAAAATCGAGTTCCGATTTTAGAATTCCCTCACCAACTCCGTGTATAAAAACAATCTTAGGAATACGATTTCTGATGGCAAAATCAACGTGCCTTTTTGCAGTTTCTGATTGCAAAGTAAGTATCTCATAATTGTTCATTCCTTTAAAATTTTTGACCAATTTTTCAATGTGCAAATCAAACTCCGGAACTGGATTTTCCTGTTTAGATTTCTTTTCTTTAACAAAACTTCTTGGTTTTGGAATCTCTTTTTGCATTTTTACTTCGTTTAAATTAAAACTTCCGTTGTTTGCGTTTAAAACATTGGAATTGTTTATTTTAATTAATTCATTGACAAAATATGTCATCGTGAATCCTTCAGTAGTTTCTATGGTTATTTCGTTATTTTTAACCTCTAGCACTATACCATCTATAGCTTCATCAATCACTGATACCTTATCTCCTTTAACTAGCATCTTCGTCTAAATTATCTTTGTTTTTACTTGGTATTTTTGCACTCAATCGCATCATGCCATACATGAAAATTACGATGGCAATTATCTGAATATAGATATTTGAGTTTTCTTTACTTTGCTCATAAAAAGCAAATCCAATGGCAAGAATCATAATTGGAATTAACAACTTCTTCATAGTAGCTTTTTTATTTCATTCAAAAATAAGAAACTTTAATCAGTTGGTTTTAGTTTCAAATTTTATTTGTAAAATTGTTATCAAATTAATTTTGTTCTATGGAAGAATATATGTTGCCTTGTTGGAATAAATCCTTATTCGGAATAGAATGTTTTGGATGCGGAATTCAACGTTCTTTTTTTCTATTGATGCAAGGAGAGTTTGTAAAAGCATTTCACATGTTTCCTGCCATCTACTCTACCCTTCTATTTTTTATATTTTTAAGTTTACATCTTATCGATAAAAACAGAAGCTATCACAAAATTATTATTTTTATGGCCATAACCAATGCAATTATAATGGTTGTATCGTATTTTTACAAATTATTAAATTTTTAAATCAATTTTAATCAATTATGGAAAACAATAAATTACCCAATGCCAACATCGTACTAGCTTTAGGAATCATTTCAGTAGTAAGCTGCATTTGTTATGGAATTTTTGGAATTATCTTTGGCATTGTAGCTTTGGTTTTAGCTCAAAAAGACATGAATTTAGACCGTAGCAACGATATTGAATACACCAACTATCAAACTGTAAATACTGGTCGTGTATTAGCCATCATTGGGATTGTACTAGGTGTATTGTTTATACTGCTAATTATTTGGGTGATAAGCATCGTTGGAATGGATGCTATACAAGACGAAGAGTTAATGCGGGAACGTATTCAGGAGTATTTTGGCGAATAGTAAAATATTCAGCATAAAAAAACCATCTCAAAAGGATGGTTTTTTTTTATAAATGTTGTCTTGTCCTGAAATAGCGATACACAAAAAGTATCCTTATGGAAAATCCTAAAGAAAGTCGCTATGTAAAGCGCACACAAAAAGACTACACTATGTCTTTTAAATTACAAATTGTTCAAGAAATAGAACGCGGTAAGCTATCAACAA
>CALQAH020000065.1 GCA_943328505.2 Rhizobium sp. Q54
AACCAATACCCTTACTCAAAACAGTAACTCCAATGGCACCAATGCTTGTTTTGCAATTACTACTTTAAAAATATTTATAGAGCGTTTACCAGAACCTGTAATTGAAACGGTAAACAATGTCCATACCATTTGTGTGAATTACAATACAGATGCCGTTATCCGAGATTTGGAATTAGTAGCTACTAATGTTATCCCTGGAACGTATACCTACCAATGGTTTGAAGGTGGAGTAGCGCTACCTGGAGAAACAAACGCAACTTATTTGTTAAATACCGCCTTAACAACAGGAGGACCTCGAACGTATACCGTTGAGATGACTAGTACAAGTCTTTTAGGTTGCTTGGCAATGTCTGTCGATCCATTTATAGTGACACAGTCAGGACCGGCAGTAATCCCGACAACAACACCACCAACAAAAGGATACGTTGTAACCAATGCGTTTAGTGATAATCAAACCGTAACGGTTACTATAGAAGGATATGGAACGTACCAATACAGTTTAGACGATGGACCAATACTAGACAATCAAGGAGTGTTTACCAATGTTACATTAGGCACACACACCATCACTGTTTGGGATGTTGAAAACGGATTGTATTACAACTGTGAAAGTTTAGTAATTGATAATGTTCAAATCATAGATTATCCCCATTTTTTCACTCCAAATGGAGATGGTTATAACGATACGTGGAATATTGTTGGGTTAAAAGCCACTGCAAAAATATACATCTTTGACCGTTATGGTAAATTACTGAAACAAATTAGTCCAACAGGAAATGGTTGGGACGGAACATTCAATGGACATCTATTACCATCGACAGATTACTGGTTTTTAGTAGAGTATGATGATGAACAGAATACCGCTAAACAATTTAGAGCTCACTTCGCAATGAAACGATAAATAAAAAAAACATCCGCTAAAAGCGGATGTTTTTTTTATATTATTTTTTTTATGACACGCAATCGATGGGTATGTTTGTTTTCTTCTGCATTATAAATTCCTAAATGATCCAAACGATCAATTCTAACTTTACCACTAGCATGTATAATATAATTATTATCCATAATAATACCAACATGAATAATCTTTCCTTCTTCATTATCAAAGAAAGCTAAATCACCTGTTTCACTTTCTTCTATAAAACTAAGCGCTTCACCTTGGCTAGACTGTTGAGAAGCATCACGTAATAAAGAATAACCATTTAATTTATAAACCATTTGTGTAAAACCAGAACAGTCAATACCAAAAGGAGTTTTTCCGCCCCACAAATAAGGTGCGTTTAAATACATTAAAGCAGTATTTACAATATTGATTTTTGGTTTAATACCACTAACTTTCATTCCTTCAAATTCAAAATTTTCAATATTAATTTCGGAATGATTAAGGAAAGATAAAGAAGAGCCAAGCGGAATTGGAATTAAAATATTGTTTGGAGCTGAAACATATTCTACTAAATCTGCATTAAGAATTATAGCATCTTTTGAAAGCTGGTCATAACTATTTTCAGAAATTAATTGATATTGTTTAGTATCAACCCATCCTTCATAATCATCAAACTGCAATATAATTCTTGACCATTGTTTTTGAACTTCAAGCACTTCAAAATGCTCGCCAAATAATACTTGTGAAACAATTTCACTTCGGTCACTTGGTTCTGCACGTAAGGGTATAATGGCTAGATTACAAATCGCAAACATTAAAATATAATTGATTAATTGACAATAATAAGTATTAAATGTCAAATTGTTAATGATTAATTATTTAGGCTCTTTCAATAACAATTGCAGAAGCTCCGCCACCGCCATTGCATATTGCGGCTGCACCAATTTTAGCATTGTTTTGCTCTAAAACATTGATTAATGTTACAACAATTCTAGCTCCTGAACAACCAAGAGGATGTCCTAAAGAAACTGCCCCACCATTTATATTGACTTTATTATTATCTAATCCTAAAATTTTTGCATTGGCTAAACCAACAACAGCAAAAGCTTCATTGAATTCAAAGAAATCAACATCTGATACTGAAAGTCCAACTTTGTCTAATGCTTTTGGTAAAGCTTTCGCTGGTGCTGTGGTGAACCATTTTGGTTCTTGAGCTGCATCAGCATATGATTTTATAAAGGCTAATGGTTTTAATCCCATTGCAATTGCTTTTTCTTCACTCATTAAAATTACAGCTGCTGCACCATCATTTATGGTCGAAGCATTAGCGGCAGTAACAGTTCCATCTTTTGTAAATACAGGATTTAGGGATGGTATTTTATCTAATTTTACATTAGTAAATTCTTCATCTTTGGTAACCATAATTGGGTCGCCTTTTCTTTGAGGAACTGCAACAGGAACAATCTCATTATCAAATTTTCCTGATTCAGAAGCTTTTGCAGAACGCTCATAGGATTGTATGGCAAAGGCATCTTGATCTTCTCTTGAAATTTTAAATTCAGTTGCACATAAATCGGCACAAACTCCCATGGCATTATTATCATATGCATCCGTCAAACCATCCTTTTGCATACCATCAATTAATGAAGTAGGACCAAATTTCACACCATTTCTTAAATGGACATAATGTGGAATTAAACTCATGTTTTCCATTCCGCCAGCAACAACTATCTCAGCATCACCAGCTATAATAGCTTGAGTGCCTTGCATAATTGCCTTCATTCCTGAAGCGCAAACTTTATTGACTGTTGTACATGCAACGGTGTTTGGTAAACCAGCATAAATTGCAGCTTGTCTTGCTGGAGCTTGTCCGACACCTGCTTGAACCACGTTACCCATTATAACTTCATCCACTAAATTAGGATCTAAATTTATTTTATGTAATGCTCCTTTTATTACTGTAGCACCTAAATGTGGAGCTGAAACTGTTGATAATGCTCCCATAAAACTACCGATAGGCGTTCTTACTGCTGCAACGATGACCACTTTTTTATTCATAATATTTGTGATTGTTTATTTCTGTTGCGAATTTAATCATTTTAGATAAATACTAAATTACATTTTAGGTATTATTATAGAATTACTTGTAAGTATTACAGAATAGGAATTAATTGTTTTGCAGACGCTATGCATTTGATAGTGAATGTGTTTAATTTTAAGTCAAAAAAAAGGGCTTATTTATTTGTAAAATCTATTAGATAAAGTTACATTTGCAACCGCTTAAATAATTTACGTTCATTGAGCTTGGAGAGTTGCCTGAGTGGCCGAAAGGACATGTTTGCTAAACATGCGTATGGGAAACTGTACCAAGGGTTCGAATCCCTTACTCTCCGCTTTAAAATTTTTCGGGGTGTAGCGTAGCTCGGTTATCGCGCCTGCTTTGGGAGCAGGAGGCCGCAGGTTCGAATCCTGCCACCCCGACAAAATAAACCGTGGAGCTTTTTAAGAAAGTTTACTTTATTAAAAAGTGGAAGGATTTGTTTAAATTGAAGTGAAGCTTTAATTTGCTACATATACTAACAGGATCATGAAATAATCCTGCCACCCCGACTAAAAACTTTACATTTAGTTTTAAAAGAAAATGGGTGCATAGCTCAGCTGGATAGAGCACCTGCCTTCTAAGCAGGCGGTCGAAGGTTCGAATCCTTCTGCGCTCACGAATGAATACATTCAAGCAGAAAAAATGACAAGTTTACTTGATCATTTTTTTTGTTTTAAGGAATTATCAAAGATTAACTTTGAAGGATGAAAAGAAGTAAATCCTCTTCTTGATTACAAGATAAGCTATTGAGAAATCAATGGTTTTTTTGTTTTATATTTATATCCAATTCAAAATATAAATAGGATGTCTGCAATAAAAAAAATTGGAATAATTACTTTCTTAGTTTTATTCTCTTCCTGTAAATCAAGTTATCTCGATTCAAAAAAAACAGCTTTCTTATTAGATATTACTAAAGAAGCTGATGAAAACTCATTTGTAAATTTAAAAAATTACAGTAACGATTTTGTATTTGATATGAAGTATGCTACCGATGATAATTTTCTTAAAGAAAAAGTTTATCCCTGTGCGGAATGTTTTTTACGGGTAAAAACGATAAAGTCATTGCTATTAGCCAATAAAACTTTCATTGAAAAAGGGTATAAAATAAAGCTTTTTGATTGTTACAGACCGTTAGCTATTCAAAAAAAAATGTGGAAGATTGTTCCCGATGCTAATTTTGTTGCTAATCCAAAGAAAGGTTCAATTCACAATAGAGGAGGAGCTGTTGATATCACACTGGTTGATTCTCTTGGTGTTGAATTGAATATGGGAACCAAGTTTGACTTTTTTGGCATAGAAGCAAGTCATAATTATAGTGATCTTTCTGAAGAAATTTTAAACAATAGAAAACTACTTAAAGAGATTATGTTACTTAATAATTTTCAATCATTTGATTCGGAATGGTGGCATTACAACCTTGATGGGAGTAAAAAAGATAAAGTTGAAAATTTAAAATGGCGTTGTAATTAGATTACTCGATGCATTTTAGGTAATTGATAAAATAATTTTCAGGTTCGTATTTGTTTTTATCAATTTCAGAAACCATTTCTGTTTTAAAGGGATAATCTATGGTGTCAGTTGCGTATTTGATTCTCATAAAAGTTACTGTTGCATTTTTTAATTCTTCAAAATTATCTTTAACAAATACAAACGATCCACTCATTATTCGGTTATTAATATTGTTTTGATCTTTAACTAAAGTACCACAATTGTCGAAACCGACTGAAAGTAATGTGATGACTTTACCATTACTCAATTGTAAATAAATTTTTGAATTTTTATCGAGACAATTCGCTTTAATGAAATCAAGACTTTTTTGTAAAAATTGTACATCAAGCGATATAACTCCATCAGTATTTGCTAATGAAAAATAAATATTGGTCGAATTTCCAGCAAAATTTCTTTCATAAATCATGTATTGTTTTGTCGATTTATAGCTTCCAATTGTATCCGTAACGTTCGCATCTATTTCACATGGTTTTTGAGCAAATAAGGATAAATTAAAAAGTATAATAAGGGTAATCAATAATTTTTTCATGCGTTATTTTAATTTGTTGCAAAGTAAAACTATTTTACTGTCATTTTTATCAGTTGTAAAAAAACAATAGGTATTTCCACCATCTTTTATTTTCCATTTCTTTCTAATATTTTCAACAGTTTCTGGAAAATTTCTTATTGTAATATTTGCTTTTTTATTTTCTAATAGTGTTTTCATTTCATTTTTATTGTAAGGATGTATCGATACAATTTCAAAAATCCTTCCTGGAAAATCTATTAAAGTAGAAGAGGTGTATAGCTGTGAATTTTTATGAAGTTTATCAATTTTAAAAGTAGTTGCAACGGAGTTAAATAATCCGGATTTCATTATGGCACTATTGGGTTCATAAAGATACTTTTTAGGAAAATCATAATTTACTTGCAATACAGTTTCTGGAATTGAAGAAAAGTAAGTTTCAGTATTGTTTTTTAAAATGTTAATTGCCTTTATTTTAATAGCATTATTGCACCCTTTTTCAAGTATCCACAACAATTCTTTTACTTCATTTTCGACAGCTACAACATGAATTTCTTTTACGTTTTTTAATTCTAAAATTCCCGCAGAGATATCTAAAATAGGTGCTGTTTTTATTAAAATATTTGAGGAATAATTAAAATAGAAATCCATCAATTCAGGAACATTTGGAGAACAATCTTTCAACATAAAGACTTTTCCTTTGGTGTCATTTCTTCTAGACGGATCAATATAAATCCAATCCAATTTCTGATTTAAATCTTCTAAAATTTGTTGACTATTTCCAACAATACAGTTACAATTTTTAAGATTGAATAGGTTAAAATTATGAGTTACAATTTTAGAAAGTTCTTCGTTAATTTCGCAATGAGTAACGTGTTGTATTGTTTTTGAAAAGTAAAAATCGTCAACTCCAAAACCACCCGTTAAATCGATCAAACTATCGCCAGAAACTAAACTAGATTTGTAAATTGCAGTTAATTCAGAAGAAGTTTGTTCTAATGAAATTTTACTTGGATAAATAATATTTTCAGTGGAATACCAGGTGGGAAGTTTATCTTTTGCCTTTTGTTTTGTTGTAATTTGATTAATAATATCTTTCCAATCTATATTTGGAAATGAATTTTTTTGAAATGCCAATTCAGTACTATTTGCATCTAGATTTGCAGTAATAAATTTTTGAATTTCGGGATTTAAAAGAGCTAAACTCAAGGTTAAATATTTTTTGTGAACAATTGCACGATTTTATTTTCAGGATAAAATTCTTTGCTAAAAACTTTTAGAATCGTAAATAAAGGAACTGCTATAATCATTCCGACTATACCAAAAAGAAAACCAGCAATAAGTATTACCAAAAATATTTCTAGTGGATGCGAGCTAACACTTTTCGAAAAGATAAAGGGTTGTGAAAGATTATTGTCTATTAACTGAACTATAAAAAAACCAATCAAAACATAAAGAGTTAAAGGTAAAGTTTGTGTTTGAAAATCACTATTTATGTTACTAATCATCGTTAAAGTTGCTGCTAATATAGAACCAATTAGCGGACCTACATAAGGAATGATATTTAATACGGCACACAAAAATGCAATTACAAATGCATTATCAATTCCAAAAATTAAGAGTACAATTAAGTATAATACAAATACAATAAAAAGTTGTAGCAGTAAACCAATAAAATAGCGAGAAAGTAAACTATTGATCTTATTAAATGAATTCAAAGTTTGTTCTTCATGACTATCGGGTATTAATTTCTTTGCGCCTATAATAAACAAGACTCTGTCTTTAAGAAAGAAAAAAGTAATAAAGAGAACAGAAGCTAATCCCATTCCAAAACTACTTAAAGCATTCAAAATCAGGTTTATAAAATCGGATATATAATTAAAGTTAAACTTTGAAATAATATCATTTTCTTTAAATAATTTAGCGGAATCAATATTGTGGCTTTCTAAAAATGCTGCTATTTGAGAAATTAGTGTTGTTAAATTATTTTCAATGGTTGTTGTGTTTAAAAGAGATAAGTTTTGACCTTGAGCCATAATTAGTGGGACAAACATCATTATAAATCCAACGATAAGTGAAATAAAAATAAGTAACGTTGCAATTGTTGCAAAGAGGTGTTTGAACTTTAATCTCCTTTTAAAAAAATCTATAATTGGATTTCCTATCAACGTTAAAATCAAGGAAATAATTAAATAAATAAGTACATTTTGAATTAAATATAAAAAATACAATAATAAAGCAATACCAACTAGTACTCCAGTTGCTTTTAGAATTCCCAAGGCTATTATTTTTGAAGTAATCATTTAGTGTTTATTTGTGAATAAAAGTAAAAAAAAACTCGCTAATACTAGCGAGTTTAATTTTATTTATGAACTTATTTTTTAAGGTTGTGCAAATGAATTTCTCGCACCGCCTGAAACAAAAATTGCATCCATTCTAGCTTTTTGACCTGTTGTAAACATATACATTCCTCTATCATCTGTATAATCCATATAGTTCATGGTCATTTCAACTGGTGTTCCACTACAAGTACTGTAATGAGGATAAGTTGGAACTCCATAATTAGCTGCATTATGAGAAGGTGTGTCAGAAACTAAATCATTTCCACAAGTAGCATCTCCCCATATGTGACGTAAATTTAACCAGTGACCAACTTCATGTGTAGCAGTTCTTCCTAAGTTGTATGGATAACTTGAACCAGAATTGCTTGTTACTCCAACATATAATGGGTCAATTACTACACCATCAGTAGCGGATGATCCTCCTGGAAATTGGGCATAACCTAATATTCCACCACCTATGGTACAAACCCATAAATTAAGTTTTGTTGTTGGTGAAGTTGGATTTAGTCCTCCTTTAGTCAATTTTTTCATACTGTCTGCAGTTCCCCACGAAGTTTTAGTAGTTGATTTTCTAATTACTTGATCTAAAACAAATGAGATTCCAACATTGGATTTTACTCCAGAAAATAAAGCAGGTACTGAATTGTAATCGGAATTTGCAGCGTTGAAATCAGCATTTAAGACGTTAATTTGAGATTGAATTTGTGTCAACGATATATTCTCTGCTGCTGTTCTGTATAATACATTAACAACAACCGGAATTTGAATTTTCCCATTTACTAATCTTCCTTGAAGTATTGAGTTTTCTGTAAATGCTTCTATTTGACTCATTTTAAGAGCCAAATCGGGGTTTTCTTGTAGTTGTCTTTCTAATACTTCTTGTGAAGCACAAATTCTTTTTGAAGCCGTTGCATTAGAACTGCTTGTTTTGTCTTCACTTTGACATGAAAACAATACTAAAATTGCTGAAATTGATAAAATTAGTTTTCTCATTTCGAATAGTTATTGGTTTATATTGACACAATAATAAAACTATTACTATGAAATAACAACTATTTTTAAGGCATATTTAAAGTAGTTGTTAAAATTCAAGAATAGTAACAGACTTTTGTTAATAACTAGTGCCCTATTTTAGATAAAATAAGAATGAAAATATAAATTTAAGATGAGTTTGTATTTTAATTATTGAAAACATAATTTAAAATATTAGCTCCCATTTTTAAGGCTTTTTCTCTAACTTCTTTTGGGTCGTTATTTACTTCAGTATCTTCCCAACCATCACCTAAATCGCACTCATAAGTATATAACAAAACCAATCTGCTGTTTTCAAAAATCCCAAAGGCTTGTGGTCGCTTATTATCGTGTTCATGAATTTTAGGTAATCCATTGGCGAAAATGTTTGGTTTTTGAAAAATAGGATGATTGGCAGGGATTTCAACTAAATCTTTATTAGGAAAAATTCTTTTAATTTCTCTTCTAATGAATTGGTCCATACCATAGTTATCATCGGTATGTAGAAATCCTCCTGATAATAAATAGTTTCTCAAATTGATAATTTCTGCATCGCTAAAAATCACATTTCCATGTCCTGTCATATGAACAAAGGGATAAGAAAATAAATCTAGGCTTCCCGGTTCAACTGTGGCTGGTTTTGCTTTGATATTGGTGTTGATGGTTTGGTTAGCATATTTAATCAAATTAGGTAACGAAGTAGGATTGGCATACCAATCTCCGCCACCATTGTATTTTAAAAGTGCTATTTCTTGAGAAAAACTAGCAACTGAAATAAATAAAAATAATAAAAATATTTTTTTCATAATTTAGAATAATCAAATTTCATTTTTAAACACGACAGAATGACAAGCAATCACTGCAGCTGTTTCGGTTCGTAAACGAGTGTTGCCCAAAGATACAGGGATAAAGTTGTTTTCTAATGCCAATTGTATTTCTTTAACAGAAAAATCACCTTCTGGACCAATTAAAATAGTGACATTTTTATTAATTTTTAATTCGTTTTTTAGTGACTTTTTATCCGTTTCTTCACAGTGAGCCAAAAATTTTTGTCCTTCAAATTCCTTTTTCAAAAAATCTTTAAAAAAGATTGGTTCGTTTAATTGAGGTAAATAATAGTGTAAAGATTGTTTCATTGCCGATTCGATAATTTTTTGAAATCGATCGGTTTTGATGATTTTCCTCTCAGAATGTTCACAGAGAATTGGGGTGATTTCTTGAATGCCAATTTCAGTTGCTTTCTCTAAAAACCATTCGTAACGCTCATTCATTTTGGTTGGCGCTACGGCCAAATGTAAATGAAATTTTGGTCCTTCCTGTTTTTTAAAAGATACAATTTTTACGTTGCACTTACTGTCAGAAGCTAAAGCGATTTCTGTTTTAAATAGAAATCCTAAACCATTAGTTACGAATAAAATATCGCCTTCTTTTTTGCGTAATACTTTAATAATATGTTTGCTTTCTTCTTTGTCAAAAACAAAAGAAGTAGCCGTTTCAGTAATGGAAGGATTATAGAATAATTGCATAATTTTAAAATTCAATTCTAGCTTTTGAAACCACAGCGGCATCCGTAAATTTATCATGTAAAAACTTGTGATAACCCACAATTCCAATCATAGCTGCGTTGTCAGTAGTGTATTCAAATTTAGGAATAAAGGTTTTCCAACCGTATTTATTTTCAGCTTCTTTTAAAGTATTTCGAATACCTGTATTTGCAGAAACCCCACCACCAATTGCGATTTGTGTTATTCCAGTTTGTGTAACTGCCAATTTTAATTTGTCCATCAGGATGTCAATGATAATTTGTTGCACGGAGGCACAAATATCATGTTTATTTTCTTCAATAAAATTGTGGTTTTCTAGCATGCTTTTTTGAACAAAATATAGAATTTGTGTTTTTAATCCCGAAAAACTAAAGTCCAAATTTGGAGTTTTTGGTTTGGTAAAAGCAAACCTTTTTGGGTTACCAGTTTTTGCATATTCATCAATTAATGGACCACCAGGATAAGGAAAACCTAAAATTTTTGCGGTTTTATCAAAAGCTTCTCCTACAGCATCATCAGTAGTTTCGCCAATAATTGCCATATCAAAAAAACCTCTTACCACAACAATTTGAGTATGACCTCCAGATATTGTTAATGCTAAAAAGGGAAATTCAGGTTTGTCATATCCATCTTCATCAATAAAATGGGCCAAAATATGAGCATGCATATGGTTGACTGCAATAAGTGGGATCTCTAAAGACATAGCCAATGATTTCGCAAATGAAGTTCCCACCAAAAGAGAACCCATTAACCCTGGGCCTTGCGTAAAAGCAATAGCTGACAGTTGATTTTTACTAACGTTTGCCTTTTTCAAAGCCACGTCAATCACAGGAACTATATTTTGTTGATGCGCTCTTGAAGCAAGTTCAGGTACAACACCGCCATATTGCTCATGAATACTTTGTCTGGCAACAACATTGGAAAGAACAGTACTATTCATCAAGACTGCCGCTGCAGTATCATCGCATGAACTTTCAATGGCTAGAATAAAAACTTCTTTAGGATGCATAAAGGCACAAAATTTGAGTTATATTTGACATTCCTACTTAAAGTCAAAAATAATGATTTTTTGCAAAGGTAATTTTCTTTCCTAAGCTATTATTCTATTTGGAAAAAATTAAAGTAAATACTAGTTTTAAAAAATTTAGAAAGTATCTATTTCGCACAATTATTGGGCTAATATTGCTTTTGCTGATTACTAGTATTGCTCTCTCCTTACCATTTGTTCAAACAAAAATAGCTCATTATGTTACCGAAGATCTTAATAAAACCTATGGCACAAATATTTATGTTGACCAAGTTGCATTAACCGTTTTTGGAGGTGTTAAACTCAAAAAAGTATTGATAAGAGACCATCACAAGGATACTTTAATCTTTGTGAATAGAGTTAAAACTACCATTTTAGGCTACGAAAATGTAATGAATAATAAATTGTTATTTGGCGATTTACGACTGGATGGTTTGGCTTTACATATAAAAAATTATAAAAAAGAACCCTATACCAATTTGGACTTATTTATCGATGCTTTTGACGATGGCAAACCAACTTCGGGTAAGTTTTTAATGAAATCGGATAATATTTATTTGACAAACAGTCGGTTTACCATGACTGATGAAAATAGGAAAGACCCAAAGGACGCCGATTTCAAAAAGTTAAATGGTCATTTAAAAAACTTTAAAATCAAAGGACCCAATGTTACCGCCAATATTGTAGAAATGTCTTTTATGGATTATCGCGGATTATTTGTAAAAAATTTGGTTTCCGATTTTATTTATACCAAGAAA
>CALQAH020000066.1 GCA_943328505.2 Rhizobium sp. Q54
AGATGAAATGGTGAATGAATATTTAGAACATCATAGAAATCCAAATGACAATAATAATGGAAACTTCATCATTGAAGAGTAATTCAGCCTTGCAGACTTTTAGTCTGCCAACCAAACCTATGGACTTGAAGTCCATAGTGGTTTAGTTTATGAATTGAGAAAGACCGGATTAGAAGTTCAAAAGCAAAAATCATTGCCTTTAGTTTATGAAGAAGTTAAACTAGACATTGGTTATCGAATAGATATTTTCATTGAAAATAAATTAATTATAGAGGTTAAATCTGTTGATGCTTTAAATGAGGTACATTTCGCTCAACTTTTAACTTATTTAAAATTAACTGATTGCAAACTAGGCTTGCTAATAAATTTTTAATGTTACCTTAATAAAAAACGGAATAAAACGAGTAGTCAATAATCTTTAATACCTTAGCGAACTTTGCGTAATTCTTTGCGCTCTTTGCGGTTAAATTTATGAAGGCAACAATTAACAACATTCAAATCGACTTATCAAAACCCATTGATATTTCCATTCCGTTATCCAATACTGATAAAAATCCCATTGCGTGGTACATCGAAAAACCAGAAATCAACCCCGTTGTTTTTGGCGATTGGATTGGAAGTGTAGAAAAAGGTGCCTCGACTAATTTTAACAACATTTTTTTTAATCCACACGGACATGGTACCCATACGGAATGTCTTGGGCACATAACACGAGAATTTTATTCGATAAATCAATGTTTGAAGCAGTTTTTCTTTACTGCAGAATTGATTTCCATTGAACCTGAAAGTGTAAATGATGATTTGATTATCACAAGACGTCAAATCGAAATAGCTTTAAATGGGAATGCTCCGGAAGCAATAGTAATAAGAACGTTACCCAATTTAGAAAGTAAAAAATATAAAAATTATTCCAAAACTAACCCGCCTTATTTAGCAGATGAGGCAGCAACTTTCATTCGGGAAATGGGAATCCAACATTTGTTAATCGATTTACCAAGTGTGGATAGGGAAAAAGACGAAGGAAAATTATTAGCTCACAAAGCATTTTGGAATGTAAAAGAGGTGAATAATTTAAACGACGATGCAAGATTGAATTGTACGATTACAGAAATGATATATGTTGAGGATGTCATTCATGATGGTAGTTACATTTTGAATTTGCAAATCGCTCCCTTTGAAAATGATGCGTCACCAAGTAAACCAATTCTATTTATGATTGAAGAGTAACGATTTTTGATTTTTGAACTAAGTTACTGAATACTAAAAACAGAACACTGAATACTATTTATGATAACCGTTTCCACTGATAAAACAAAACTCGATATTCTATTCGTTCAAAACTTTTTAAAAGACGTTTATTGGGCTGCAGGACGAACTATTGATGAAGTGCAAACAAAAATTGATAGTTCCTTTTGTTTCGGAATATATTTAGATGAAAAGCAAATAGGCTTTTGTAGAGTAATCACGGATTATGTGGTTTTTGCTTATGTAATGGATGTTTTTATTATACAGGAACATCGTGGAAAAGGGTATTCTTCCATTTTAATTAATGCCATGATGACCGAATCTCAATTACAACATGTTAAAATTTGGCGCTTAGCCACTTCGGATGCTCATTTTTTATATGAAAAGTTCGGATTTAAAGCTTTGGCTCATCCAGAGAAAATGATGGAGAAAATTAGTGGTCAGTAATCAGTTGGCAGTATTCAGATGATAAACAGAGAAAAATTAATTAAAATATAGATGCTTGTTTTTATAAAGTTCATATAACTGAACACTAAATACTGAGCACTGAACACTGAATCATGAACATTCAACAACTCTATGAATTTTGTCTTTCTAAAAAAGGAGTTACCGAACATTTTCCTTTTGACGAAGATACTTTAGTCTTTAAAGTGGGCGGAAAAATGTTTTGTCTTACGTCATTAAAAGAATGGGAAAAAGGAACGCCATCGCTCAACTTAAAATGTGATCCAGAACATTCAGAAGCACTTCGCGCCCAATATGATGCTATTAATCCTGGATTTCACATGAGTAAAACACATTGGAACACCGTAGATTTTAACAGTGATGTTCTTGATAAAATGATGCGTGAACTCATTAACCATTCTTATGATTTGGTTTTTAAAAGTTTGACTAAAAAGATTCAAAATGAAATAGAAAACAGCAACGATTAAAAAAACAAAAGGCAATAGTTAATAATTCTAACTATTGCCTTTTTACTTTTGACTAATGCCTTTTAAATGGACTTCTTTTGCTTCTCGACAAAACCATTTGATTTTAGTTTTAGTAATTCAAAGGCGCTTTTCTTTTTGTAATTATACAATTATTTGTCCTCTTTAATATCGGCTTTGTTTTTATCTAAATCACTTTGAAAATAATTGGCAACTTGTTTTTTATTCGCTACAGCCATTTCATTCTTTTCCTTTAATAAAACCGTATTGATTTCTTTTTCAAAAATCTTGATTTCCAAAGGTTTTGAAATTACAATGGCGATGATGATGGCTAAAATAATTCGAGGTGTAGTTTGAATAAATTCATCCATTTTAACGCCAAAAATTAGATTTTGTTGTATGATGCTGATTTGTTTTAAATTAAAAATCCGTTGACTCAATTAAGAATGAACGGATTTAAAATTTGCGAATTTGCGGTCAAACTATTTACTCAACTCCACAAAATATTTATAAAACAAGGGAATCGTTTCTATACCTTTCAAGTAATTAAAAATTCCGAAATGCTCGTTGGGTGAGTGAATCGCATCGCTATCCAAGCCAAATCCCATCAGAATAGTTTTTGATTTCAATTCTTTTTCAAACAACGCTACAATTGGAATACTTCCACCAGAACGCACCGGAATTGCAGGAATTCCAAACGTTTCGGTGTAGGCCATATTGGCTGCTTTGTAACCAATGCTATCAATTGGAGTAACGTAACCTTGTCCACCGTGATGAGGTTTTACTTTTACAGTAACGCCACTTGGTGCAATACTTTCAAAATGTTTGGTAAACAATTCGGTTATCGCTTCCCAATCCTGATTGGGAACCAAACGCATGGAGATTTTTGCGAAAGCTTTACTCGCAATGACTGTTTTAGCACCTTCGCCAGTATAACCACCCCAAATTCCGTTTACATCTAACGTTGGTCGGATTGAATTTCTTTCGTTGGTTACATACCCTTTTTCACCATAAATATCATTAAGGTCTAATGCTTTTTTATAATTGTCCAAATTGAAAGGTGCTTTTGCCATTTCAGCTCTTTCTTCCAGAGATAATTCTTCTACATTGTCATAAAATCCTGGAATAGTAATGTGATTATTTTCATCGTGCAGCGAAGCAATCATTTTTGCCAAAACATTAATTGGGTTGGCTACAGCGCCACCATATAATCCAGAATGTAAATCACGGTTTGGTCCGGTAACTTCAACTTCTACGTAACTTAAACCGCGCAAACCTGTTGTAATTGAAGGTTGTTGGTTGGATATCATTCCAGTATCTGAAATCAAAATCACATTACAACTCAATTTTTCTTGGTTGCGTTCTACAAACCAACTTAAGCTTTTGGAACCCACTTCTTCTTCGCCTTCAATCATGAATTTCACGTTGCATGGCAGACAATTGTTAGTAATCATATACTCAAATGCTTTCACATGCATGTACATCTGGCCTTTATCATCGCAAGCACCACGAGCAAAAATGGCTCCTTCGGGGTGAATATCTGTAATTTTAATTACGGGTTCAAATGGTGGTGAAGTCCAAAGCTCCATTGGATCTGGCGGTTGCACATCGTAATGCCCATACACCAAAACGGTTGGTAAATTCTTATCGATAATATGTTCTCCAAACACAATTGGATAACCAGGTGTTTCGCATATTTCTACAAAGTTACAACCCGCTTTTTCCAGACTGCTTTTGACAGCTTCTGATGTATTAATAACATCTTGAGAATAAGCACTGTCAGCACTTACAGAAGGTATTTTTAATAATTCGATTAATTCGTTGATGAAGCGTTCTTTGTTGGCTTGAACGTAATTTTTTATAGTGTCCATTTTTGTTAATTTATTTGCAGTCAAATGTAAAGATTTAACTGATTTTGAGTGTTATTTATTCTAAAAATTTTACCTTTTGTTCTTCAGTTGGAATCAGGCATGTTTCTTTTTTGCCATACCATTTGTAACGGTTTTTAGCAATATAATCGTAAATATAATTTAAGATAGCGTTCGGGAGGATTGAAAAAATAGTCAAAAAACTATAAATTCCACCAATTTCTTCGGCAATCCTAATGGCTGCTTGCGCTTTGAAGTAATAAGCAATTCCGGGTTCGTAAAGTATGACGCTATCAGTTTTTGTAATGTCTATTCCAATGTGTTTAATAATTTTATGCCCTAAATCGGATTGTAATGCAACAAATCGAAAGCTGTCTTTTTTATCGTGTTTTATAACATATTGCACTGAAGTGTCACAAAGATTGCAAAGGCCATCAAAGAGGATTATTTTTTTATCTTTAGGTAAATTATCCATGATTATTTTTTGGCTTTTTCCACAAATTCTAATGCTTCCAAACTCACTTTTGAAGTAAAAACACCATAGTTCACTGTTGCTTTATTTTTCTCTATTTTATCTAATGTGCCAACAGCTTTGCCATCAAACATTCTTACTCTATCACCAACTTTTAAAACTGGTTTTGCCTTTTCAATGACTAAGTTGGCTTTTATTTTTTTCTCTTTTTTGAGAACTCTAATTTCTTCCACTTTAACAGAAACTTCCTTGAGGATTTCTTTTTCTTTTTCCTTTTTTACAATAGTTTCTTTGGCGGTTATTTTTATGCGTTTGGAGTTTTCAATTTCAATAATCTTCAAAAATTCGGCTACTAGTTCTTTTTTGTTTTTAGTGTTGAAATATTTGGATGAAATGTCGTCTATTTTTTGACCGATGTAAATCAGCTTCTGATTGCTATCATACAATTCTTGATAGCTTTCCAATTTTTGTTTTATTTTCACATTGATAGTTTCCATTTTCTTGCCTTCTTCGCGTGCTTTACTTTCTTCTTCTTTTAGCGTTTGCGATGTTTTTTCCATCTTAGAACGCTCTTTTTGAAGTGTGGCAATGGTTTTATCAAAACGTACTTTTCCGCCTTCAATTTTCTTTTTCGCACGATTTATTAAGCCATAAGGAATACCATTTTTTTGAGCTACTTCAAAAGTAAAGGAACTTCCAGCTTGTCCCAACACTAACTTATACATGGGTTCTAATGTTTTTTCATCAAAAAGCATGTTCGCATTGGATGCAAAAGGTAATTCATTGGCTAGCATTTTTAAATTGGAATAATGCGTGGTGATAATTCCAAAAGCCTCACGATGGTAAAACTCTTCTAAGAATATTTCTGCCAAAGCACCGCCCAAATCTGGATCAGAACCCGTACCAAATTCATCAATTAAAAACATGGTTTTAGCATTGCACTTCTTTAAAAAGTAGTTCATGTTTTTAAGCCGGTAACTGTAGGTACTTAAATGGTTTTCAATAGATTGATTGTCTCCAATATCTGTTAAAATCCTATCAAACAAAAAGGTTTCGCTGCGTTCGTGTACCGGAATTAAAATCCCCGATTGTAACATCAATTGCAGTAGCCCAATTGTTTTTAAAGAAATAGTTTTACCTCCAGCATTGGGTCCGGAAATTACAATTATTCGGTGTTCTTGATCGAGTTCAATGGTTTGTGGATGTGTAATTTCCTTTTTCTCATTGTTGTTTAAAAGTAGGATAGGATGAAAGGCATCTCTAAAATACAGCCTTCTATTATTAGTGATTTCAGGTAAAACACCTTTTATTTTACGTGCGTATTTTGCCTTGGCAGCAACAACATCAATATCACTTAAAAAATCTTGATACTTGATTATTAAAGGTAAAAAGGGTCTAATTGCGTAGGATAATTGTTTTAATATCCTCGTAATTTCTTCCTTTTCTTCATATTCCAAATTGCTTAACTCACGTGAGTATTGTAAAGTAGTTTCCGGTTCGATATAGGCAATACTTCCCGTTTTTGAACTTCCCAATATGGAACCTTTTACTTTTCGACGATACATTGCCAAAACTGCTAAAACCCTACGGTTATTTACAAAGCTTTCTTTTATATCATCAAGATAACCCAGCGAATTGTATTGCGACATTGCAATGCCAAAACTCTGATTTACTTTTCCTCGTACAAGATTGATATCACGGCGAATGTTTAATAAATCGGGTGAAGCATTGTCTTTAACTTCTCCATATTTATCGACGACATCATCCACCATATTGATAATATCTTTCGTATAATCTACTTGTAAAGCTCTGGAATTTAGGTTTGGATAATAGTCATGAAACTTTTTAAAATATAGTAATAGAATATTTGAAGTATCCGAGATGGAAGCAATCTTTCTAAAACTGCCCACCTCTAAAAAACTGTCTTCAATGGCTAAGAATTTTATTTCATAAGCAATACTGTCAAAACCATGATTGGGTATGGCATTGTTGTTTTCAAACGAAGCAAGATATTCTGAGGTTTGCAACAAGGCTTTCATTAATAATTCTTTTTCTTTAAAAGGAATTATTTCAAGTGCTTTTTGTTTTCCAAGTTCTGTGTTACAAGAGCTTGAAATGGTTTCTAAAACCGTTGGAAATTGTAAATCTTGAAGCGTTTTGTCTGTAATGGAAATCATTGAATTACTTTAAAAATTCAAAGTTACAAAGGTTCAAAGTCTTATTGGAATAGAATTTCATATTTTTGAAAAAAAATATCATGTTAATCAATATTCCTACTTCTTGGCAAAACATTCTATCGGATGAATTTCAAAAACCTTATTTTTTGGAACTCATGAAAGCTGTGGATAATGAATATGAAAATAATGTTTGTTACCCGCCAAAAGATTTGATTTTTGCCGCTTTTCAACATTGTTCTTTAGATGATTTGAAAGTAGTTATTATTGGGCAGGATCCTTATCATGGTAAAGGAGAAGCGAATGGATTGTCTTTTTCAGTCAATGATACTATTAAAATTCCTCCTTCTTTGCGGAACATTTTTTTAGAAATCAATTCAGATTTGGGCACCATTTTTTTGCCAACATCCGGAAATTTAGAGCGATGGGCAAAACAAGGAATTTTGCTTTTAAATGCGTCATTAACGGTTAGAGAAGACACTCCTAACAGCCACAAACATCTAAAATGGGATGGTTTTACGGATGCTGTGATTCAAAAAATAGCATGTCAAAAAGAAAATATTGTTTTCTTACTTTGGGGAAATTTTGCTCAAAAAAAAGGCGCTAAAATTGATATTGAGAAACATTTTGTTTTAGAAAGTGGGCATCCATCGCCTTTGAGTGCCAATCAAAAAAAGTGGTTTGGTAATAAACATTTTAGCACAACCAATAATTATTTAAAAGCAATTGGTAAAGAAGAAATAGTTTGGTAATACCTTAAAACATCCATTTACTGTATATTTGTAAAAACAATTTCCGAAAGTGAGTCAGACCAATAAACTTAAAATATTTAACGATCCAATTTATGGTTTTATAACCATCCCCAATTCGTTAATTTACGATTTAATTCAGCATCCTTATTTTCAAAGATTACGAAGAATATCTCAGATGGGATTGTCTTATTTGGTATATCCTGGTGCCAACCATACCCGTTTTCATCATGCGCTTGGCGCCATGCATTTGATGCAAAAAGCGGTAGAAGTATTGCGATTTAAATCAGTTGAAATTTCAAAAGAAGAAGAAAACGCATTGTATGTTGCTATTCTTTTGCATGATATTGGTCATGGACCATTCTCTCATGCGATGGAGCATAGTATTGTTGAAGAAGTCAATCACGAATCTATTTCATTATTGTTCATGAATAATTTAAACGACGAGTTTAATGGACAACTACAACTAGCAATCCAAGTTTTTAAAGGAGAATACCATCGCAAGTTTATGTTACAATTGATATCAAGTCAGCTTGATATGGATAGGATGGATTATCTAAAACGAGATAGTTTTTATTCTGGAGTTGCGGAAGGAAATATTAATTCTGATAGGTTGATTCAGATGTTGAATGTTGCTGACGATGTGCTAGTAATGGAAGAAAAAGGCATCTACTCTGTTGAGAAATTTTTAATGGCAAGACGATTAATGTATTGGCAAGCTTATCTTCACAAAACCAGTTTAATAGCAGAGTTAACTTTAACTAAAACATTGCATAGAGCTAAGGAGTTATTTCACAAAGGAGTTGTTATTTCTTGTAGCAAACCGTTATTGTTTTTTATTGAAAACAAAGTGACTTTGGACCATTTTTCCAATATTGAATTAGATATATTTGCTCAGCTTGATGATTTTGACATAATCAGTGCGCTTAAAGAATGGCAACATCATGAAGATTTTATTTTGAGTAGTTTAAGCAAAATGATTATCAATCGGGATTTGTCAAAAATTAAATTGAATAGCGAAAAGTTTCCATCAAAAATTTTGAATGATATGCTTATAACTTTTGCCGAAAACAATAACATTAGTCAGCAAGATGCCAAGTATTTTATTTTTAAAGGAAAAATAAAAAACCAAGCCTATAATAACGATGCTGAACCTATTAGTATTTTGAAAAAGGATAAAACTATAGAGAATGTTGTGGATGCATCGGACCAATTAAATTTGAAAGCATTATCGAAAGAAGTTACTAAATATTTTATCTGTTTTCCAAAAGTCCTAGAGGAAACTAAGCTTTAGAGTTTAATTTTTTTATATTTTTGTCGCGATAAAAAAAGTAATTCTTTTATGAGTGAATTGCTAGAAGTTAATGAAATGAAAATTACTTTTATTTCAATTTAAAAATCAATCCTATAAAATGAAATTTATAGCTGCCCAAATATCGGATTTTTTGTATGGAGAAGTGCTTCAAGGAAGTCCATCATTCGGATATAATGATTATTTTACATCGTATGTTCATTTTAAAAATTTGCCAAAAATAGTATCAGAAATAGAAGAAATAAAGAAAACATTAAACAATAAATAAGAAATCATGGTTAAACAAAAAACCATAAAGAGTGAAATATCTCTTACTGGGGTTGGACTACACACAGGAATTGAAGTAACAATGACTTTTAAACCCGCACCAATAAATAGTGGGTTTTCATTTGTAAGAGTTGATTTAGAAGGTCAGCCCGTCATTGAAGCTGATGCCAATTATGTTGTAAACACACAACGCGGAACCAATCTTGAAAAATTAGGGGTTAAAATTCAAACTCCAGAGCATGTTTTAGCTGCACTCATAGGTTGCGATGTTGATAATGTTATTATAGAATTAAACGCTTCTGAACTCCCAATTATGGATGGTTCTTCAAAATATTTTGTTGAAGCCATAGAAAAAGCAGCAGTAATTGAGCAAGATGCTTGTCGTAATTATTATGTGGTTAAAGAAGTTATCTCTTTTACCGATGAAGCAACAGGAAGTGAAATAATTGTAATGCCTTGTGATGATTATCAAATTACTACAATGGTCGATTTTGGAACTAAAGTTCTTGGCACTCAAAATGCAACACTTAAAAACATAGCCGATTTTAAAACCGAAATTGCCGATTCAAGAACTTTTAGTTTTCTACATGAGCTTGAAACCTTGTTAGATGAAGGATTAATTAAAGGTGGTGATTTAAATAACGCCATTGTTTATGTTGATAAAGATATTTCTGAAAAAACCATGAACAATCTTAAAATTGCATTTGGAAAAGAAACGATAACGGTCAAACCAAACGGAATTTTAGACAACTTAACTTTACATTATCCTAATGAAGCAGCACGCCATAAATTACTTGATATAATTGGAGATTTAGCTTTAATAGGTACACGATTTAAAGGAAAAGTAATTGCCAATAAACCGGGACATTTTGTAAATACACAGTTTGCGAAAAAAATGTCAAAGATTATTAAAATCGAACAACGAAATCAAGTGCCCTCTTTCGATTTACATCAAGAGCCTTTGATGGATATTCATAAAATCATGAGTATTTTACCACATCGTCCCCCGTTTTTATTTATCGACAGAATAATTGAAATGTCTGACAGTCATGTGGTTGGAATGAAGAATGTTACTATGAATGAAAGCTTTTTTGTTGGGCATTTTCCTGAAGCACCAGTCATGCCAGGTGTTATTATTGTTGAAGCAATGGCGCAAACGGGTGGGATTTTAGTGCTTAGTACAGTTCCAGATCCAGAAAATTATTTGACATTTTTTATGAAAATTGATAATGTAAAATTCAAACAAAAGGTGTTACCTGGTGATACTTTAATATTCAAATGTGAATTGATAACTCCGATTAGAAGAGGAATTTGTCATATGCAAGCACATGCTTATGCTAACGGAAAGTTAGTTGCAGAAGCGGAACTAATGGCTCAAATAGCCAAAAAACAATAAGATAGTAAATTAATAATTTTGCATTTAATTATTAATTAATTGTAAAATGTAAATTACATTTGACCAACAAAATAATAAACTCAACAAATGAATCAACCATTAGCATATGTTCATCCAGGTGCAAAAATTGCCAAAAACGTTGTAATTGAACCTTTTACAACCATTCATAACAATGTAGTAATTGGTGATGGTACATGGATAGGTTCCAATGTAACTATTATGGAAGGCGCTAGGATAGGGAAAAATTGTAACATTTTCCCAGGGGCAGTAATTTCGGCAGTACCACAAGATTTGAAATTTGGTGGAGAAGACTCTTTAGCAGTAATTGGTGATAATTGTACAATCAGAGAATGTGTAACCATAAACCGAGGAACTATCGCTTCTGGTCAAACCACTTTAGGTAATAATTGTCTTGTTATGGCAACTGCACATATTGCACACGATTGTCATATTGGTGATAATGCAATAATTGTAAATGGCGTGGCACTTGCCGGTCATGTTATAGTAGGTAAGCACGCTATTATTGGTGGTTTAGCAGCTGTTCATCAGTTCATTCACATCGGAGATCATGCTATGATTTCGGGTGGTTCATTGGTTAGAAAAGACGTTCCGCCTTACACTAAATCAGCAAAAGAACCATTGTCCTATGTTGGAATAAATTCTGTTGGATTAAGAAGAAGAGGATTTACCACAGAAAAAATTCGTGAAATTCAAGAAATTTATAGAATTCTTTATCAAAAAAACTATAATACGTCACAAGCTGTTGGAATTATTGAAGTAGAAATGGAAGCAACTCCAGAGCGTGACGAAATATTAGACTTCATCAGAAATTCTTCTCGAGGAATTATGAAAGGCTATTCTGGAGGATCATAGTAAATTAAAACACCTATAAAAAACGTATACAAATAAATAAACAAATACTAAAATGGCATCTACATCAGATATTAAAAATGGATTATGCATAAAATACAATAAT
>CALQAH020000067.1 GCA_943328505.2 Rhizobium sp. Q54
AGTACTCAACGAGAAAACCATCATTCAAAAAGAAGGAAATCTTGTAAAGCCAGATAGAATAGTTATTAATGCTAACAATGAAATTTATTTATTAGATTATAAAACAGGTTTGCACCAAGCTAAATACGAATTACAATTACAAAATTATCAAACCACAATAGAGAAAATGGATTACAAAGTCACAAAAAAAGCACTTATTTACATAGGAAAAACAATCAATGTAGTAAATTTGTAACTTCTGAAAAGAAAATAGAATAAAGAGCAAAGACTCGAGACGTATCCGAATTGTAAGGAGCGCAGCAAAAAAAAAAGACTTTTAAAATACAACAATCAACATGTACGGAAAACTTCAACAACACTTACAAAAAGAATTAAACACTATTCAAGATAACGGGATATTTAAAAAAGAACGTATCATTACTTCGCCTCAAGGTGCAGAAATTACTGTAAATGGTGAAACAGTTTTGAATTTTTGTGCGAATAATTATTTGGGTTTATCATCACATCCAGAGGTAATTCAGGCGGCAAAAGACGCTTTGGATTCTCATGGATTTGGCATGTCTTCGGTGCGATTTATTTGCGGAACACAAGACATACATAAAACTTTGGAAAAAAAGATTGCCGAATTTTACGGAACAGAAGACACCATTCTTTATGCAGCAGCATTTGATGCAAATGGAGGTGTGTTCGAACCCTTATTAGGAGAAGAAGATTGTATTATTTCCGATAGTTTGAATCACGCCTCTATTATTGATGGAGTTCGTTTGTGCAAAGCAGCGCGCTATCGATATGAAAATTCCAACATGGAAGATTTAGAACAACAATTAATCAAAGCTACAGAAAGTGGACACCGATTTAAATTAATTGTTACCGATGGAGTATTCTCTATGGATGGATTGGTTGCACCATTAGATAAAATTTGTGATTTAGCAGATAAATATGATGCTTTAGTAATGGTGGATGAATGTCATGCCGCAGGATTTATAGGAGCAACAGGTAAAGGTACTTTGGAAGCAAAAGGCGTCATGGGAAGAGTTGATATTATTACAGGAACTTTAGGAAAAGCACTTGGAGGCGCAATGGGTGGATATACAACTGCAAAAAAAGAGATTATTGAAATTCTTCGTCAACGTTCGCGCCCTTATTTGTTCTCTAATTCATTAGCGCCAGCTATTGTTGGAGCATCTATAAAAGTCTTTGAATTATTAGAAAAAGACACGACACTTCGAGACCAATTGGAATGGAATACCAATTATTTTAAAGACGGATTACGAAAAGCAGGAATTGATTTTATTGATGGAGATTCAGCTATTGTTCCCGTTATGTTATATGATGCTAAATTATCACAGATAATGGCAGATGAATTATTAAAAAAAGGGATATATGTAATTGGTTTCTTTTTTCCAGTTGTTCCAAAAGGAAAGGCTAGAATCAGAGTTCAACTATCAGCGGCTCATACTAGGGAACATTTAGATAAAGCCATCCAAGCATTCACAGAAGTTAGTAAGTCACTTATGTGATTTTAGACAGTATTTTAACATAAGATTTTGATAATTCATTAATAGGTATTACTTTTGCCTATTATATTTTTAAAATCTAAACAAAACTAAGTATGAAACACCTTAACAAATTATTCGCTGCTATGGTAATGTTGACTTGTATTAGCTTACAAGCACAAGATAGCAACAACCCATGGGCTATATCTTTTGGGGTAAACGCTGTAGACACTAGAGTTAGTGCAGCTTCTAAATTAGAAGATCAATTTTCTGAATTTTTTAATGCTGAAGATCATTGGAATATGATTCCTGTGGTATCTTATTTAACGGTTTCTAAATACGTAGGAGATAATTTCTCTTTTGGTGTTACAGGATCTTTTAATAAAATAGATACCTATGTAAACCCTAGAGTAGATAATGACGATTACACTACTGTTAACCCTGGCGATTTGAATTATTACGCAATTGATGGGGTAATTAACTATAGTTTAATGAATTTAATTAAATCAAAAACTATCGATCCTTCTGCTCATTTTGGTGGAGGTTATACTTGGTTAGGTGAAGATAAACGTGCTGGAACTTTAAACGCAGGTTTAGGATTAGCACTTTGGTTAACTGAAAACGTAGGTATATCTTGGCGTTCAACGTACAAACAATCTTTTGAAGATGTTCGTGATGACATGCCGTCTCATATGCAACATTTCTTAGGTCTTACTTTCAAATTTGGTGGAAAAGACACGGATAATGATGGAATATATGACAAAGATGATGCTTGTCCAGAAGTTGCAGGTCTAAAAGAATTTAAAGGTTGTCCAGATACAGACGGAGATGGAATTACAGATTTAAGTGATGCTTGTCCAGAAACACCTGGTCCAGTTGAATTTAATGGTTGTCCTGATACAGATGGAGACGGAATTGTTGATAAAGATGATGCTTGTCCAGATGTTGCTGGTTTAAAAGAATTTGCTGGTTGTCCAGATAAAGATGGAGACGGAGTTCAAGATAAAAACGACAAATGTATTGACGTTAAAGGACCAAAAGAAAACGGTGGATGTCCTTGGCCAGATAGAGATGGAGATAAAGTTCTTGATAAAGATGATAAATGTCCAGATGTAAAAGGAACCGTTGCAAATAATGGTTGTCCTGAAGTTTCTGACGAAATTGTTAAACAATTGAATGCATATGCTAAAACAATCTTGTTTAACTCTGGTAAGTCTTCTTTCCAAGAACAAACCTATACAGTTTTACAATCAATTTCTGCTATATTAAAAGAATATCCTTCTTCTAATTTCACAATTGAAGGTCATACAGATAGTGATGGTAAAGACGCATCAAATCAAAAATTATCTGAAGACAGAGCTGGAGCAGTTAAAGGTTACTTAATTGAAAATGGTATTGCCACTTCAAGATTAACTTCAGTTGGTTATGGTGAAGCTCAACCAATTGATTCTAATAAAACTAAAGCTGGTAAAGCTAATAATAGAAGAGTAGAAGTGAAATTAGTAAAATAATCTCTATCTAAATATTTTTAAGAAAACGCCCTGATTATCGGGGCGTTTTTTTTATTTTTATACAATGTCAAATCCAACCTTTCTTCATCAACTAACTCAAGTTATACTTCAAAACCATTCTGATAATTTGTCAGAACTAGTCATTGTTTTACCTAACAAAAGAGCTAAAGTTTTCCTTATAGAAGAATTTAAGCATTTGATTACTAAAAATGTTTTTGCTCCTGAAATCATAAGTATTGAAGACTTTGTCCAAGAAATAGCTGGAATTCGTTCGGTTGACACTATAGAATTGTTGTTTGAATTTTATGAATTGTATCTTGCCATTACCAAAAAAGACCCCGAACCTTTTGAATCTTTTGCCAATTGGGCAAAAACAGTGCTACAAGACTTCAATGAGATTGACAGGTACTTATTAGATCCTAACAAAATTTTAAAATATCTTGAGAACATTAAGGAAATTGAACATTGGTCGGTAGATATCGAGAAACAAACTTCGCTAATCGAGAAGCATTTGGCCTTTTGGAAATTATTACCCAATTATTACCATGCGCTCTACCAACATTTAATTCATAAAAATATTGGTTATCAAGGATTAATCTATCGTGAAGCCGTTAATAATCTAAATCATTTTACGAATACTATTGGTGTTAAAAACTACGTTTTTGCTGGTTTTAATGCACTCAACGCAGCCGAAGAAAAGATTGTTCAACATTTATTAGCCATTGATAAAGCTAAAATCTATTGGGATATAGATCAAACACTATTGAAAGATCCTTTTCATGACGCAGGATTGTTTATTCGAAGGTTTCAAGAATCGTGGCCTTATTATAAAACCAATTCTTTGAGTTGGATTACAAATGATTATAGTCAGCCTAAAAACATTCAAATAATAGGAACACCAAAATCTATAGGACAAGCCAAAATAGTTGGTAAAATCATAGAAAACCACCAACAAAAAGAGGTGAATTCTAATTTGCAAAATGTGGCAGTTGTTCTTGGAGAAGAAAGTCTATTGCTGCCCGTATTGTATTCATTGCCTGCCAGTGTTGCAACATTGAATATAACAATGGGTTTTTCGAGCAAAAACAATCCCGCTCAAATAGTAATTTCAAAATTATTCAAAATGCATACTGCAGCGTTGTCTAGAAACGCATCGAGTTATGTTTTGTATTATAAAGATGTTTTGGATGTTTTGACACACCCATTAATTAAACCTTATGTCAATGCAAATGCTTTAGTAAATCGAATTAATCAAAACAATTACACTTTTATTATTCATAAAAAATTAGAAGAACTACATACATCACCAAATGAATTGTTCTCATTGTTATTCCAAAAATGGGATATCTCTTCAGTAAAAGTTTTAGAAAATTTAGCACAAATTTTATTAATTATTAAGTCAAATTTGAGTTTAGATGAGGAAGAAGAAAAAATCACCAATGCTTTCGTTTATTCAATTTATAAAGTCATTAACAAATTAAGTTCCTATTTTTCAAATCACGTAACTATTGATAGTATTACAACTCTTTATGCTATTTACAAACAAATCATCGATGTTGCCGAAGTTTCTTTTGAAGGAGAACCTCTAAACGGTTTGCAAGTTATGGGCGTTTTGGAAAGTCGTGTTTTGGATTTTGAAACGGTAATCATTACTTCGGTAAATGAAGGCAAGTTTCCTGCAGGAAAAAGTATGAATTCCTTTATCCCATATGATGTAAAACGCGAATATGGTTTGCCAACTTATAAAGAAAAAGATGCTATTTATACCTATCACTTTTATCATTTATTACAACGCGCTAAAAATGTGTATTTGCTTTATAATTCCGACAGCGACGGATTGGACGCAGGTGAAAAAAGTCGTTTTATTACACAATTAGAAGTTGAAAAGCAAGATAACCATACGTTGAGCCATCAAATTTACAATGCCGATGTTCCCGACATTGCAAACCAACCTATAGTAGTTCCAAAATCAGAAAGCGTGATGTTGCGTTTGAAGGAAATTGCAGAAAAAGGTTTTTCGCCATCCTCATTAACAAACTATATTAGAAACCCAATACAATTTTATTTTCAACGTGTATTACGAATTTCTGAAGTTGACGAAGTTGAAGAAAATATTGCTGTAAATACCTTAGGAACCATTATTCATGGTGCTTTGGAGGAAATATACAAACCTTTTATAGGTCGATTGTTAACTTCTATTGATCTTAAAAATAGTTTGCTTAAAATTGAAGAGGAAGTTTTATCTCAATTTAAAAAAGTATACAAAGAAGGCGAAATTAAAAAAGGAAGAAACCTATTGGCTTTTGAAGTTGCAAAACGCAATGTAAAAAACTTTATAGATCTTGAATTACTAGCGCTTGAAAACGGAGTTCAAATTCAAATAATTGCTTTAGAAAAAACTTTAGAACGAACTTTAAAGCATCCAAATTTACCTTTCCCTGTTTTGATTAAAGGAAATGTAGACAGAATTGAGCTTCGCGATGGAAAGGTTAGAATTATTGATTATAAAACCGGAAAAGTTGATAAAACAAGTGTCACTTTAAAACAATGGAATGGCCTAACAAATGAGATTAAGAACGATAAAATTATTCAAATTCTTGCCTATGCCTTTATGTATGAAATAGAATCAAAAGGACAAGAGATAGAGGTTGGAATTGTATCGTTTAAGAATTTAAAATCTGGCTTTTTGCCGTTTAATTTCAAACAAGATCAGGAAATTACTGCAATTATCACTCCTGAAATTATGAATGAATATTTGGAACAAATTGTAGTTTTGTTAGTTGAAATTTTGGATGAAACTATTGCTTTTGAAGAGAAAAGTTAACCACAAAAGAGACAAAAGAAGACAATAAATTATAAAAAAGGTTGGATGGGAATAACGAAAACATTTTTAAAAGATTTAACTTATCAAGTAAATGGAGCTGCAATTGAAGTTCATAAATTTTTAGGACCAGGTTTGTTGGAAAGCATCTATCATAAATGTTTAAAAAGAGAATTAGATTTAAGAGGAATTTCATATGTGTCTGAATTACAAGTCCCAATTAATTTTAAAGGATTGGATGTCGATGCTAATATAAGATGTGATTTGTTCATTGAAAACTGTATTGTTTTAGAATTAAAAACCGTTGATGTATTTGCTCCAATTCATTAAGCGCAACTTCTTACATATATGAAATTACTTGAAGCTCCGAAAGGGATTTTATATAATTTTAATTCTATAAATCTAAATAAAGAAGGACAGATGACTTTGTTGAATGAGTTTTTTAGAACTCTCGAAGAATAAAAATTTAATTTTTCTTTTGTGCCTTTTGTGGTTATACACTCCTCAAAAACTCCAATAAAACCAATAACAATTCCTTTTCATTTTCAATGTGACTCATATGTCCATCAGGAAATGAAATTAGCTTTACTTCGGTATTTTCAATTTGAGTACTAGTTTCATTATAATTCAAAACAGGATCTTGTTTGCCTAAAATCAATAGCTTAGGATAATTAGCAAAATGTAAAATCACTTCTCGGTCTTTTCGAATTTTCATTCCTTCCAATGCCGCAACAATCCCTTGTAATGGAATTTTTAGAGCCTCAAGTTTTACATTTTCAATAGCGTCAATTAAAATAGCACGGTTTTTTTCACTGAATAAATTCGCAATACTCATTCTAACAAATGCAGTATAGTTTTGCTTCACGGCTTTAATAGCTCTGTCTCTATTGGTTTTTCGTTCAACATTATCGGCACGCGAGGTGGAATTCAAAAGTACCAATCCTTTTATGTTTTCGGGATATAATTCTGCGAAAGCCAATGCTATATAACCACCCATGGAATGACCAATTAAAATGGCTTTACGGATTTTTAAATTCTGTAAAACGGCATGAACCATATCGGCTTGGTCTTCCATGCTATGAATATAACCAATACAATCGGTTGTGCCGTGCCCCAACAAATCAATTGCAATCACTCGATTTCTATTGCCTATTTCAGGCACAAAAGCATTCCACATGGTACTATTCTCAAGGAAACCATGAAGCAAAACCACGACGTTTCCTTTCCCTTGATCAGAATAAGAAATCTTCGTGTTTTTGTAAATGAGTTGATTCAAAATCTTGTGTTTTTGTAATGACAACAAAAATAGTTTTTTAAGTAATAAGAATAAATACTATTTTTGAAAGAATTCTTCTTCAAAAAAATGAATCTATGGAGATAAATGTTTTAATGGTTGACGATCACCCACCGATTATTGAAGGATACAAAGCTATTTTATCCTTTAATACATTTGGTTATACCATAAATACAGTTGTGGCATACAATTGTGAAACCGCTTATAATATCATCACAAATACAATAAAACCGATAGTTTTTGACATTGTTTTTATAGATGTTACTTTACCACCTTTTGCAGAAAAGAGCATAAATTCAGGCGAAGATTTAGTATTTTTCGTGAAGCAATATCAACCTAATGCTAAGATTGTTATTCTAACATCACACGCAGAATCTTTTGTGTTACACCGTATTTTAAAAGATTGTAAACCAGAGGGATTGTTAATCAAAAGTGATTTTTTATCCGATGAGTTTTTAGTGGCTTTTGACACTATTCTAAAAGGCGAAAACTATTATAGTGCCACTGTAAAAAATCAAAAACACGAATTAATTTCAAGTAATAAAACATTGGATAGTTATAATATTCAAATTATTATTCTTTTATCGCAGGGTGTGAAAACTAAAAACTTTCATGAGCACATCAATCTTTCTACAAGTGCTATAGAAAAACGCAAAGCAGTGATAAAAGATTATTTCGGGATTACTAAAGGAACCGATGAAGACATACTACGGGAAGCGAGAAAACTCGGTTTTATTTAATAAATGGTTCTTCTTAAAGGGCTTTTTTACTAAAAAAACGTATTACCGTTTAAAAAATTCAATTTTTGATAAAATGTATGGAAAAACCGTAAAATTTATCAAAATCACCCACCTAAATTTATCCAATCATAAAAAACAAAATGGTTAGATAACGGAGACTTACCATCTCATGATGTGTGTTAAAATACGATAAGTGGTTTTGAGTATTTTAATTAATAGATATTTTTCCTGTTTGTTTTAGTAGTTTGTTGGTAAACAGGAATAGAAAAACAAACTAAAAAAACAGCCATACCTTGCTAATGTTTTCGACGACACAAGAGTATGGCTGTAAATAATTAAAATTATACACAAACTTATGAAAAAAATAGTAATTATATTACTCCTGATGATTTTATTTTCATTGAATAGTAATGCTCAAAAAAAGAAAAAGTCAGAAAAAGTAAAATTTAAAGGCAATACAGAAGCAGCATATATAAGCGTAAAAACTAAAGATGAGATTGTTAAGTATAAATTTGATACGATAAAAGATTTTGAGGAAAACTCCAATAAGATTTTAGATGCTATCACAACAGATTCACAAGAAAACAAAACGCAACCCTGTGAAATCACTGTTGAAATTTCTGTTACAGTAACAGTAGAGCTAAAATCCACAACAGTATCTGGAACAATTATTACTTCTTGCACAGCAGTTGCGGAAGCCGTTAAAGAACTTCGAGCGGAATTAATTGCTACTGTGGAGTAAAGAAATTAAAAAAAGTAAATATTATCAAAATGTATGGAAAAACCGTAAAATTTATCAAAATCAACGGTGTAGATTTACAGTATCAAATAAATTAAAAACGGGTTAAAACCAATTGGCAGGTAAAAAAAGAGACTTACCATCTCATAGTGATAGCTACAAAAATGCAAGTTTTTGTATTGTATTAAATTATAACTTTCTGTTTATTTTATAGGTTTGTTATTAAACAGAAAATACGACCAAACCAACCAAAAAAAGGAGCATTGACCAATTATGTTTCGACGACAAAAGGAATGGCTGCAAATAATTTAAAATTATAAACAATTATGAAAAAATTAGTATTTGGCTTAATCGCCACGATTCTGTTAACATCCTATTCGTTCGGACAATCTAAAATTTCATTTCTTGACATTAAGAACAAAGAAATTGCAATTATTATAGACAATAATAACAATACATTTAAAGAATATTATTTGTTTCAATATGACAATCAAGATTTTGATTTTTTTTTAAATAAAGAATTAATAGGTAATATTGAAATTGTAAACAACAACTTGATAATCATAACAGATAAAATTAAGTACCTTTTTGCAATTAATGATGAAAATAAAGATGAAAAAATTATTTTTAAAGGCTATGGATTATCTCAAAGAAAAGGTGATTTTAGGATTCTAGAAAATTTAAATCAGCCAAATATATATCATATTATAATTAACAGATTGCTTGGTGGTAGTGAATTAGAGGGTAATGGTCAAACAGGAATAAGATGTCTCTCGGGTGGCGTTGGTTCATCTTCCTGTGAAGTAACGCCATCAACTGCAAATATTGGTGCTGCTTCATGCAAAGTAACATGTAGCACTGGATATTATTCTTGTTGTGATGATTCTGTAGGTGAATGTAGATGTGTAGCTAATCCAAAGTAAATAGAATGAAATATAAAAATAAGTTTGTATTGTTATTAATTGTTTTCTTTTTAACGGGAATCTTATTGAAAATTAATCATTTTCGGATAGCAATTTTATCAAATATTTTAATAACAATCAGTTTATTAATATTGATTTATATAATTGTTGATTATGCCAATAATAAAAAGTAACTAAAATAAATTTATTCATTAATATTTTTTAAGTTGTTTCATTTCTTTTGCCTAATCCGATCTTCAAAACACAATTAAAGGCGGCGAACTATTATTAGGTGGTTTATCTATTTTTAAAGTAGCAAAATCAGTACCTATGAATGATAGTAAAAAACCATAAAAAGTTTGTGTAAAACAACTTGTGAAAAAAAAGAGACTTACCATCTCATAGTGACAGCTACAAAAATGCAAGTTTTTGTATTGTATTAAATTATAACTTTCTGTTTATTTTATAGGTTTGTTATTAAACAGAAAATACGACCAAACCAACCAAAAAAAGCAGCATTACCCAATTATGTTTCGACGACAAAAGGAATGGCTGCAAATAATTTAAAATTATAAACAATTATGAAAAAATTAGTATTTGGCTTAATCGCGACGGTGTTGTTGTCTAACTTTTCTGTTGGTCAAGTAACAATAACAGAATTTAATAAACAACTTGAAATATTTAAAACTCAAGTTAAAAATAGTTCAAATAGCCAAATCGTTTTGTCTGATGAATCGATGCCGAAAAATCTAACAAGTTATTTATCCAAAATTAGTAAAAGTGATTCTATTATAAACACTAGCTCACACATTAAGTTGGATACTAAATCTGATAGCGGTGTATTGGATATTTACTCTATGCAATATTCTAAAGATGAAAGTAAATATTTAATAATCATTGAAAATGAAAACGACTTAACTCAATGTTCTATCATTGATGCCAGTTTTGATTTTTCAAATAAATCAATAAAATTATTGAGTCATAATGATTTTTTTATAAATTCTAATATTGAAGGCAAAATAAAATGGAGTAAATGCTTTGGTGACTGTATGTCAGCAGGTTTAGACGCTCATGAATTATTTGGACAAGTTATTATTTTAGGTGGAGCGGCTAGTGCAATTTGCCCACCTTGCGGTGCTGTTGCCTCAGTATATGTTGGAGTTTTAGTTGTAGTTTGTGCAGGTGGAAGTGTACATTAAATTTATATTATGAAAGATAAATGGTCAATTATTTTTTCGACAATTATAGCATTATTTGTAATTTTTTCTAAATCTGAAATGTATTTTAAGTTAATAATATTTTTAATATATATAATTAATCTTATCTACTACATTATTCATTTTAAAAAAAGAATTAAATAATTCTTGTTTATGAACCTAAAAACTCTAATAGTAACACTTCTAGTGTTGCCAATACTATCTTTTGCCCAATCCGATCTTCAAAATGTAATTAAAGGCGGAGAACTATTATTAAGCGGTTTGACTTTTTTTAAAGTAGCAAAAACAAAAAAAAACAAATATTAACAAAATGTATGGAAAAACCGTAAAATTTATCAAAATCAACGGTGTAGATTTACAGTATCAAATAAATTAAAAACGGGTTAAAACAAATTGGCAGGTAAAAAAAGAGACTTACCATCTCATAGTGACAGCTACAAAAATGCAAGTTTTTGTATTGTATTAAATTATAACTTTCTGTTTATTTTATAGGTTTGTTATTAAACAGAAAATACGACCAAACCAACCAAA
>CALQAH020000068.1 GCA_943328505.2 Rhizobium sp. Q54
ATTTACAAAAATTAAATTTAATTGGGTAGGGTTATAAGAACTTGTTTTGTTTTACTTTAGATAACAAAAATAATCTGTAATGAATAAATTTATCAAATACTTTATATTATTATTTTCAATCACATTCCTATTTGCGTCTTGTCAAGATGATGATGAAAAAATTAATGTCAATACAACAGAAACTCTAACTAACACTTCTCCTTTATCGAGTTTGCTTTTAAGGGTTTCTCAAAATCCAACTTCAAATGATAATGTTGTTGATAATTCAAGCTGTTTTAGTATTCAACTTCCAGTTACAGTAATTGTTAATAGTCAACAAATTATCGTTTCTGAAGAAGCAGATTATCAAATAGTACAAGATGCTATTGAAGCATTTTCAAATGATGATGATATTGTGAATTTTGTTTATCCAATTACAATAAAGTTTCAAAATTTTCAAACACAGGTGTTGCAAAACGCAAATGATTTGGATGATGTTTTAGATAATTGTGGTGAAGATGATGATTTTGATGAAATTGATTGTGTAAGTATAAATTACCCAATTGTTATCAATGTTTATGATAGTAATAATCAATTAGCCAATACAATTACGATAACTAGTAATAGTGGTTTATTCAATTTTTTTGATATTCTTGATGATAATATTTATGTAGCAATTGTATATCCAATTACCGTTACTAATTCTGCCGGACAAAATGTTAGTATCAATTCCAATACAGAATTAGAATCTTTTATCGATGGTTCTGTTGATGATTGTGAAGATACTAGCGGAAACCCAAATCCTCCATTTGAAAATGTTTTAAACAATGGCTCATGGCATGTTTCTTATTTTTTTGATGATCAAGATGAAACAACAGATTACAATGGTTATGATTTCACCTTTTTTGCAAATAATACAATTGAAGTTATAAAAAATAGTGTTTCAAGTACTGGATCATGGTCTACTTATGTCGATAGCGGTTTAAATAAAATAGAACTAGATTTTGATAATTCTAATCTAGAAGAATTGGAAGAAGATTGGATTATTATAGAATATACTGAAACAATCATACGATTAAAACATAGTAGTGGAGGGAATGGAGTTACAGATCATTTGACATTTACTAAGAATTAATTTGAAAAATTGATAAATGAAACTGCTGAATAAAAAAAACCTAAAAGAAGAAAATTATGATTTTTTTCAAACCATAATTGAAAAAGAGGAAAACCCTTTTAAACCTAATTCAACAGTAACTTTGATTTATCAAATACTTATTTGGGTTGTAATAGGATTTTTTATAATTGTCTTATTAAACCAATTTTATACCAAATAACCATTAAATTTAGCACCATGAAAAAACTATCTTTTTACTCTATTTTAGCATGTGTCTTTATGTTAAGCACTGCTTCCATGTGTAGTTCAGATGATAATTCGTCATCATCCTCAGATCCCAATCCTGTAATCAATACTGTAAGTCAAGGGACATGGCGTATTACAAGCTATATCGATTCTGATACTGACGAAACCAATCATTTTACGGGCTATAACTTTACGTTTGCTTCGGGTAGTGTACTTACGGCAACAAATGGTACCAATACATATACTGGAACATGGTCAGTTGTAACAGATGATAGCAATGATGATAATCCAAGTAGTGATTTAGATTTTAACTTGTTTTTTGCTTCACCTGCAGACTTTGCCGATTTGAGTGATGATTGGGATGTTGTTTCAAGAACGGATTCAAAAGTCCAATTGATAGATGTTAGCGGTGGAAATGGTGGTACAGACTATCTAACTTTTGAAAAAAATTAAAAAAAATAGGGTAATTTAATAGTTTACAGGTTACTTAATAAACACAAAAATTTTAAATAAATAAATATGAAAAACTCACTAAAATTAGTACTTGTAATCAGTTTAATTAGTTTGATTACTTTTAATTCTTGTCAAAGCGACAACGCAAGTCAAGACTCCAACAAAATTACTGCTACATCAACATTAAAAACCCTTTTAGCAAGAGTTTCTCAAAAAAGAACTTCAAGTGACAATGTTATTGATAGTACAAGTTGTTTTACTATAAAACTTCCTGTAACTGTTATGGTTAACAATCAAGAAGTGGTAGTTACAACTCCAGCTGACTATGATGCGGTTTCGTCTGTTTTTAGTGATGATGACAATGATGATGATCATTTAGAATTTGTATTCCCAATTACAATTGTCTTTACTGATTTTACAGAATTAGTAGTAACAAGTAATGAACAATTACATTCCTTAATGGAAGATTGTCACGATAGTGATGTAGATAATGATGATGACGATAGTAATGACGACGATGATAATGCCATAAATTGTATTTCATTAACGTTTCCATTTGTGATTTCTACTACCAATAATGGTACTCCAGAAGATGTTACCATCAACAATGACCAAGATTTATATTTATTGCTAGAAACTGTCGAAGGAAGTGTTGCTGTAACAATTAATTACCCAATTTCTATTGTGGATGCTAACGGACAAACTATCGTTGTTGAAAATAACAATCAATTAGAAAACAACATTGTTGAAGCAACTTCTGATTGTGGAAATCATGATTCTAACGATGAAAATGATAATGATGATGACGGAAACCATGATGATGGAAATGATGGAAGACTAATTGCTATAAAAAAATGAATTAAATACCACAATGTGAAACCAGCTATTTTTAGCTGGTTTTTTTTTATTAGTTTACTGCAAAACTTCTAAATCAAATCCTTAAATTTGCACTTCATAAAAAGGAAAATTATGTTCAATAATTTAAGCGAAAAACTAGATAAGGCTTTCCATATCCTAAAAGGGCATGGAAAAATTTCTGAAATAAATGTTGCTGAAACTTTAAAAGAAGTCCGTCGTGCATTACTTGATGCCGATGTTAATTTTAAAATCGCAAAAGATTTTACCACACGCGTAAAAGATAAAGCTATTGGGGCAAACGTATTGACAACATTACAACCTGGTCAACTTTTAGTTAAAATCGTTAAAGACGAATTGACTGAACTAATGGGCGGTGAGGTTGCTGGAGTTAATCTTTCTGGAAATCCAACGGTAATATTAATGTCGGGTTTACAAGGATCCGGTAAAACTACTTTTTCTGGTAAATTAGCTAATTTTTTAAAAACTAAAAAGTCTAAAAAACCCTTATTAGTAGCTTGTGATGTCTATCGTCCTGCTGCAATCAATCAATTGCATATCGTTGGAGATTCAATTGGTGTTGAGGTGTATTCTGAACTAGGAAATAACAATCCTGTTGAAATTGCTACCAACGCTGTTAAATACGCCAAGGAAAAAGGCTATAATGTTGTCATTGTCGATACTGCTGGACGTTTAGCAGTTGATGAAGAAATGATGACTGAAATTGCCAATGTACACAAAGCTATTCAGCCACATGAAACCTTGTTTGTTGTAGATGCAATGACAGGACAAGATGCTGTTAATACGGCTAAAGCCTTCAACGATAGATTAAATTTTGATGGTGTTATCCTAACTAAATTAGATGGTGATACTCGTGGTGGTGCAGCATTATCAATTAAATCAGTAGTAGACAAACCTATAAAATTTGTTGGAACAGGTGAAAAAATGGAAGCCATTGATGTGTTTTATCCCTCTCGTATGGCGGATCGTATTCTTGGCATGGGTGATGTTGTTTCCTTAGTTGAAAAAGCACAAGAACAATATAACGAAGAAGAAGCAAGAAAAATACAAAAGAAAATTGCTAAAAACGAATTCGGTTTTGATGACTTTTTATCTCAGATTCAACAAGTCAAAAAAATGGGAAACATGAAAGATTTAGTTGGTATGATTCCTGGTGCTGGAAAAGCTTTGAAAGATGTAGAAATTGAAGATGATGCTTTCAAGCATATAGAAGCCATAATATATTCAATGACGCCAATAGAAAGAACAAAACCAAGTATTATTGATGTTAAACGTAAAGCTAGAATTGCAAAAGGTTCAGGTAGAAAAATAGAAGAAGTAAATCAGTTGATGAAACAATTTGACCAAATGAGCAAAATGATGAAAATGATGCAAGGTCCAGGTGGAAAAAATATGATGAAGATGATGAGTGGAATGAAATAAAAAAAACTTTGGCGCGATGATTCGCGCCTTTTTTATTAAACAATACTAACAACACAACATGGAAATATTAGACGGAAAAAAAATAGCAAGCGATATTAAAATTGAGATCACTGCTGAGGTAAATAAAATGAAAGCCAATGGAGAAAAAGTTCCTCATCTTGCAGCTGTTATTGTAGGAAATGATGGCGCCAGTTTAACCTATGTTGGGAGTAAAGTAAAAGCGTGTGAGTTGGTTGGATTTGAATCTACTCTAGTAAAAATGCCAAGCACTACTTCAGAAACTGAATTGCTAATAAAAATAAAGCAACTCAACGAAGATGACACTATTGATGGGTTTATTGTGCAATTACCGTTACCCGATCAAATAGATACTCAAAAAATATTAATGGCTATTGATCCAAGTAAAGATGTTGATGGATTTCATCCCGAAAATTTTGGCAAGATGGCCTTGGACATGACCACATTTATTCCAGCAACACCCTTTGGTATTTTAGAATTATTAGAACGTTATAATGTTGAAACCAAAGGTAAACATACCGTTGTAATTGGGAGAAGCCATATCGTGGGTCGACCAATGAGTATTTTGATGGGAAGAAAAGGATTTCCAGGGAATTCAACAGTTACCTTAACTCACAGTTACACCAAAAATATTGCTCAAATAACTACACAAGCAGATATTATTATCACAGCTTTGGGTGTTCCCAATTACCTTAAAGCAGAAATGATTAAAGATGGTGCAGTTGTTATTGATGTGGGTATCACCCGAGTGGAAGATAAAACTACCGAAAAAGGATACCGAATTACAGGCGATGTTGATTTTGAAAATGTCTCGAAAAAAGCATCTCACATTACACCAGTTCCAGGTGGCGTTGGCCCAATGACAATTGCAATGTTGTTAAAAAATACCTTGTTAGCTCGAGAACGAAGACGAATGAAATTATAAATTCAGAATTATTGAAGTTGTTATTTTTACTTTGGCAACAAATCTAAAAATAAAATCGTTTTTTCATCGCAATTTGAAGTGCTTTCAAAATACAAAATTCCTTCTTTATAAGAAGCTTCAATACGATAATGACTTCCTCTAAAATAACTTTGTTGAACAGTAACACTAAGCTTTGATTGAGCAACTATTTCTAGTTGGTGTGGAAAAATAAAAACCGTTTTCTCCTCTGAATTAGCATTAAAATAATAAGAGGGTATTTCATTAACATCGCCAAAAAGGGATAGCGTGTATTTATTTTTAGAGGTAGTATATATTGTATGTGGCGTACCAGTTTCAATAGTTTTTCCATTATGCATTACTACGATTTCATCCGAAAACGATAACGTATCGGTACTGTCATGGGTCGCTATGATACATGTAATTCCCTTTTCTTTTAAATGACCAAATAATTTTCTCCTTAAACTATTTTTTTTAAAATTATCAATATGGCTGAAGGGTTCATCAAGTAGCAAAACTTCAGGTTCAAGAGCCAAAACTCTTGCAATTGCTATGCGTTGCATTTGTCCGCCACTTAAAAATGTAGCTTTTACGTTGGCAAATTCAGTCATTTCTACAATTTCAAGAAGTTCTGCTATGCGTTCTTTTTTTTGCTCAGGATAAAAGTTGGATAGGTATTTTCCAATATTTTCTGCTACGGTTATAAAAGGCATTAAATCAAAATCTTGAGCTAAATATTTCATATAATCCATTCCAGGAATTAAATGAAATTTTGGTCCTAAAACTTCTAGGTTATTCCAAAAAATTTGACCTTCATCTAAATCGTATAAACCATAAATTAGCTTTAATAAAGTGCTCTTGCCACAACCGCTTTTTCCAATAACAGCTAGGTTTTTCCCTTTTTCTAGCGAAAAAGATATGTTGTTTATAGTTACTGAATCCTTATAACTAAAGGAAATATTTTGAACTTGAAGCATCCATTGAATTTTGAAAAGCAAAACTACAAACTTTAAATCCACTTTTGAAAATTAATTGGAGACGAACTTTTTTGAGTTAAACAATATTTTTATCGATATTTGCCTTTCTAAAAAACATAAACTACCACAAATTATGGCAATGAATAAAAATACCGTTTTAGGCTGGGCAGTATTATTAATGATTATTATGGGATTATTGTTAATTGCTCTTGGCGCTTTTCGATATGATGAAACTGCTGGTTGGGGTTTTGCTGCTACAGGCGTAGGTTTTTTGGCAAATGCTTGGGTGTTTAGTTCCCTAAAAGGAAGATTATAATCCCTAAATTTAATAGCAATATGTCAGACCATAAACTAAAGATTCTTCACGTATTTCTATGAATGTCTTTACTATAATGCTCCGCTGTTTTTTTTCTTGCGGTGTTCTCATTCTATTTCAAAGTTAATAATTTCGAAAACACACTCTTAGTTTTGAACTAAATCAGTACTCTTATTGCTGACGATTTACACTGCTTCATAAAGTTCAAGATTCATTTGATACTTTATTCTTAGAGGAACAATGAATTCATCTCTGCAGCTTCTTTCAAAAAAAACACACTAAAGTATCAAATAAAGACATTGTCGCTAGAAATGTAAATGGTAAAAAGTAAAGAAACTAGACGTTCTTGTTAAAATAGTTTTTCGTCCCCTGTTGTTTTTACCTTTTTTTGAATTTAAAAGAACTGCTTTTTATAATTTTTATTGATACAATAAAATTACTTTCATTTCACTAGTTGTATTTTGATTGTAAAAAAGAGGGAAGTTGCTATTAATAGCCTGGCAATAATCATTCTGTCCATTTTTTCATTTTCATAATAAGTATCATTGCAAAAAAATTTGCTAGTATAGTTAAGAAAAAAAATGTTTTATCCTCGTTGTTGTTGTGAGTTTGCAGCATGTGATTTCTCAAAATTTCATTGACGGTGGTTTAAAGTTTACTGTAACTGGATTAACAACTATAAAAGTTGGAAGAACCGGTGGGTCAATTGAAGCTATTTCTATTCTGATATGTGTGACGTTCAAAAGAAGTAACAAGGTAGGTTTAATAGATTCTTAAATACCCACTATAATCTTAAAAAATTAATATAAAACTTACAAAATAACGATAATTATGTAAATAATCGGTAAAAATTGCATTTAATCGATTATTTTCTTTTTTTTTTAAAATAGGCTTTGTATGTTTGGAGCGTCTAAAATGGCAATTGGCTTTTTATAATCCATTTCTATTGTAGTTGTATTGAAGGAACAATGATTTGCGTGACGAGCTGTAAAGCGATATAAAATCTGATTTTTTAGACAAAAAATGCTAACGTACAATTATATTTTATGGTCTTGCTTTTTATCGAGGAAAAAGTACCGTTTGTAGAATATCAATGGTAGGGCTATAATAAAGGAAGTAGTGTAGCGATTTTTTGTGCTTTTTGTCTGACTTTATTTTAAGAACAAGTTGATTGATATACGTTTGCAAAAAAATATGAAACCTAATTTGAATTTTTATCCTTGTATGAGGAATTTATAAATAATAATAATAATGCTTAAACCAAATCTATTATAAATCAAATTAAAATTATGAAAACAAAAATTTTACCAAATCAAATTTTTCGAAATTGCTTCCGCCTGCAGCGATCGTGTTGCTCGGCGGTATTTTTACTGACCTTTTTGCTGGTCGCGACTAGTTCGTGGGGGCAGATTGCACAAACAGGTAGTGCTACAATGAATACCAGTACTAATGCATCAGTCACTAGTGCCAAACTAGTGGGTGTTGTGGCAGGTGTCATAAAACCTACAAAAAATGTTCTTAACTAAAAACTTAGACAAAATGGAAAAAATTAAACAATCAAAAGGTAACAGCTTTTTTAAAATTAATGCAACATTAGTTTTTGTCATTTCAATTTTATTTTTTGGAATTAGTAATGAAGCTTTTAGTCAAGCGGCAACTGCCACTTGGGACTTAACAGCCAACGGAAATGCAACTGTAACGGGTGCCGTAACCGGTACATCTTTAGCCATCGGGTCGGGAATTAGTACGGCTGCTTACTCCACTGGAAATGGCGTAACTACTGGCGGTTGGGCAAATGATGCTCTTTCTTTAGACGCTACCGAATACTATCAATATAAGGTAACTCCAACTGCGGGTAATCAATTAACCGTTACTTCAGTAACTTTAAATCATAGTACATCAGCTGGGAGCTGGTTAGCGGCGGTATATTATTCCTATGATGGTTTTGCAACGGCAGGTATCCAAATTGGTGCAGGTTTCACATCGGCTTCAACAACGTCAACCGCTTTAAGTAGAAATGGTTTGTCCTATGTGGTTCCTTCAGGAGGAAGTTTTACTATACGAGTATATGCATGGGAATCAGATGGTAGTGGTAGAAGTTTTAGAAATAGAAATGTAGTAATAACGGGAACAACCTGTGCACCGCCAGTTATAAGCACACAACCTTTAACTCAAGGAGTTTGTACTGGTGGTACTTTAAATTTATCCGTTACGGCAACCGGTGCAACCTCGTATCAATGGAAAAAAGGGGGTGTCGATATTAGTGGCGCAACGTCAAGTAGTTACAGTATTTCAAATTTTGCTGCGGGTGATGCTGCAAGTTATACCGTTCATGTGATTAATAGTTGTCAAACCGTATCATCTAATGTTGCAGTAGTTACAGCCAACACAGCGCCAACTGCAATAACCATTTCACCAACAAGTGCTTCCGTTTGTACTAATGCAATTACATCATTAGTGGCAACAGGAGGAATTATATCAGGTATTCCTATTTTAACCGAAGATTTTAATGGCGCAACAAACAGCTGGACTTTAGAAAATACCTCCACTGGAGGAACTCCTGCTCTTGCTGCATGGTCATTAAGACCAAATGCATATACTTATAATGTAGATCTTTTTAACAGTAATGATAATTCACAATTTTATTTATCAAACAGTGATGCACCGGGAAGTGGAAGTACAACAAGTACTCGTTTAATTTCTCCAGCTTTTGATTTAACAGGATCTACAAGTGCGTCACTAAGTTTTTATCATTATTATAGAATTGCTACTGGCGATACTGCTAAAGTACAAATTTCAACTGATGGAGGAACAACATGGTCTTCCACGGATTTAGCTTCTTATTCTACGCTTCAAGGAGTTGATAATGCTTTTTCATTAGTAACTATCAGTTTAAATAGTTTTGTTGGAAATAATAATGTAAAAATTCGTTTCAACTATTCTGCTACATGGGATTGGTATTGGGCTATTGACAATGTTTCAATTACAGCTTCACAACAACAAGTGTCTTGGTCGCCTATTGCTGGATTATATACTGATTCTTCAGCTACTAATGCTTATACAGGTGAATTTACCAATACAGTTTATGCAAAATTAACTAGTAGTGATACTTTTACAGCAACAGCAACAAAGGATGTAGGTTGTTCGTCAACTAATAATGTTTCCATTACGGTCAATGCAGATAATACCGTTGCGGCTGGAAGTAACAGAACAACGTGTATTAATACGGCAATTACTTCTATAACTTTAGCAACAACGGGTGCTACTGGCGCAACCGTTACGGGTTTACCCGCTGGTGTTTCAGGTTCATGGGCTTCAAATGCGGTTACTATTTCAGGAACTCCAACAGTTTCAGGTTCATTCCCATATACAGTTACTTTAACTGGAGGATGTGGTGGCACTGTAACTACAACAGGAACAATTACGGTTACTCCTTTAAATACCGTTGTGGCTGGAATTAACAGAACAAATTGTATCAATACGGCAATTACTACGATAACTTTAGCAACAACGGGTGCTACTGGCGCAACAGTTACGGGTTTACCCGCTGGTGTTTCAGGTTCATGGGCTTCTAATGCGGTTACTATTTCAGGTACTCCA
>CALQAH020000069.1 GCA_943328505.2 Rhizobium sp. Q54
CAGGCAATAACCATGATAATAGGGAGCAAGTATTGATTATTGAATTAAAGCAATGGTCAAAAGCATCTCTAACAATTGAAGATGCTATTGTTAAAACTTGGTTTCAACATGGAGAAGCCAAAACGGCACACCCTTCCTATCAAGCCTGGTCATATGCTTCAATGATCAAAAATTATAATTCCACAGTGCAAGATGAAGGAATAAATTTAGTGCCATGTGCTTATTTGCACAACTATACTCCTGACAACATTATTAATAATTCCTTTTATTCTGAGCATATTGAAAAGGCTCCCCTTTTTTTAAAGCCTGATGCAATCAAACTTCGTGAGTTCATTAAAAAGTTTATTAAATATGGTGACAGTAAAGATATTTTGTACCGAATTGAAAATGGCCGATTCAGACCTTCAAAACAGTTAGCAGATAGTTTGGCCTCTATGTTAAAAGGGAATGAAGAATTTGTGATGATAGATGACCAAAAAGTTGTTTTAGAAAGTGCTTTGGCAATGGCAAGGAAAGCTAAGCCAGACAAGAAAAAAGTTATAATTGTCGAAGGAGGACCAGGCACTGGTAAAAGTGTAGTAGCTATAAATTTACTAGTTAAGTTGACGAATGAAGGTTTGTTGGCAAAATATATATCCAAAAACTCAGCTCCTAGGGAAGTTTATTCAGTTAAGTTATCAGGAACGAAGAAAAAGACAGAAATAAATAATCTATTCGGAGGTTCAGGTGCTTTTATTGATGCAGAGTCAAATATTTTTGACGCACTTTTAGTTGATGAAGCGCACCGATTAAATTATAAAAGTGGCCTTTATCAAAATCTTGGGGAGAACCAAATATTGGAAATTATAAACGCCTCCAAGTTCTCCATATTTTTTGTTGACGATAATCAACAAATACATATAAAAGATATTGGGAGCAAAGATTACATTGAGGAATTAGCAAAATCTCAAGGGGCAGTTGTGAATTCATTGAAGCTACAATCACAATTTAGATGCAATGGATCGGATGCATTTTTATCGTGGATTGATAATACCATTCAAATTCGAGAAACAGCAAACATAAAGCTTGCAAAATACGATTTCGATTTTAAAGTTTTTGATGATCCTAACGAATTAAGAAAAGCGATTGTTGAAAAAAATAAATTAAATAACAAATCGAGACTTGTTGCAGGTTACTGTTGGGACTGGAAAAGCAAAAAAAACAACTTGGTTAATGATATTATTATTCCTCAATATAATTTTGGAATGAAATGGAATTTGCAAAACGATGGAAGTACATGGATTATAGGTGAGAATTCTGTAAATGAAATAGGATGTATACATACCTGCCAAGGTTTAGAACTTGATTATGTGGGAGTAATTATTGGCGAGGACATGCGATTTGATTCTTCCAAAAACAAAGTTGTGACTGATGTCTTAAAAAGGTCAGCAAAGGATAAGTCAATTTTAGGCATTAAGAAACAACTAAAAGCAGATAAAAACAGAGCATTGAAAATTGCTGATAATATTATAAAGAATACCTATAGAACCTTGATGACAAGAGGTATGAAAGGTTGTTATATATATTGTTGTGACAAAGAATTATCAAATCATTTTGCTTCAATGCTTGAAAGTTCAAAAGTAGAGAAAGTTAAAATTATACCAATGCCTACTGTACAAAGAATAGAAGCAGATGTTAATGATGATGTGAAGTATATTGATTATTTGCCTTTATATTCATTAAAAGCCGCCTGTGGAAAATTTAGCGAATGGCAAACTGTAGAAGAGGAAGGGTGGATTAAAGTAGAAGGAATCGGTAAATTAAATAAGAGTATGTATATCGTGCGTGCTAAAGGCAATTCTATGTTGCCTAAAATTAAAGATGGAGACCTATGTGTCTTTAGAGCAAATGTGGTTGGGTCTAGACAAAACAAAATTGTATTAGTTCAACATAATAATGTTTACGATTCTGAAAATGAAGGAAGCTATTCAATAAAGAAATATTCAAGTGAGAAAGTCATTGATAAAATAACTGGAGAGTGGCAGCACGAAAGAATTATTCTAAAGCCTGAAAATAATGAATATGAAGATATTATAATTCAAGATGAAGATGGGTTTGTGGTTGTAGGAGAGTTTATTGGTTTAGTTTGACAGATAAGCCAATAAAACAAAAATTCATAGACAAAATCTGTTCAAAAAACACTTCATTTTGCCAAGTAAAAAAGTAAATGATACTAAACTTATTCAAGTAAAAAATGCCAACGCTACAGTCACACACATTTGCAAGCCACACAAGCCAACCCACAAGCCAAAGCTTGCAAAAGAGTGTGCCTGCCCAACCGCACCGACACAGCATCACAGACGACAAACAAACCATGACAGAGAGAAGGGCAGCTTGTAACAGCACCTACCCAAAAGGCGGGGTTTCGTGTTCCAAAGACAGTTTTGTGGTTCATCAAACATTAGTTTTTCAAATCAAGTTTTGTGGTAAAAGTCCCGCCCTTCGGGTAGCTGCAAAACGTTAGGTGCAAGGCGTAAAGACAGACGACAAAATAAAATATTATGGCAGACGAAACCAAAGTAGATAAATTCTTAGCGACAACAGCAGCGCTACGAAAGCCAAAATAAAATCCAGCATTTAGCCACGGAACGTTGGCAGCAAGCATAAACAGACAACGATAATTCTAATAAAAATGAAAATTACATTAACAACGATTTGCTTTTTAGCACTTATGTCTTTCACGACAGCAGACATCTCAATGTTTGGACTAAAAATTGGAGATAGCCAAAAATCACTTGATAAAATCAAACTAAAAGTTGAAGCAAAAGAAAGTGATATGATTAAATTAAAAACGGACAACGGCAACGACTTTTCTATAACTTGCAAAAAAGGAAAGATTGTTTATATGGAAAATGACTGGCTTCAAGATACAAACTCAAGTCAGCCACTATTTTCTGACTTTCAATTTGGACAAACAACACTTCGCGACATCCGAAAAAAATTTGGAACAAATGGTTTCGCATACAACAGTATACGAGCATTTACGACAGACAAAGATTTAATTCAGTTTAACTGTTTTGAATTTGATTCTCCAAACAATGAAATTCTAGTCGTAATTACAAAAGTTTCACTTACTGCAAATGTAACAGACGATAATGTTGCAGACTATTGTAAACTTGATGCTATTATAATAGCTGATAAATCTTACCTTGACAAAGAATGGGGCAAAAACAAATCATACGACAAGGATTATAAAAAAATTAAACTGTAAAAACAATGCCAGCTGCCAACATAGGGCTTGCGCAATTTCCTTTTGTGGGGCGGAAAAGGTTTTGTTAATTTGAAAGTGCGTGGTGCCCCACAAAAGCAAACTGCGCAAGCCCTCGGTCGTTATAGGCAATCTTATCGCCGGTTCAAACATCTAACGCAACAAGTAAAAATCAGATTTCAATGACTCAAAAAATCAAAATAGAATTCCTTTCTTTATGACACAGATAGAGCAACAAATCATAGACATTTTAATAACTGCTATAAAAGGTGGAAACTTAATTCGGTTTGAGTATAACGGACAAATTAGTATAGTTGAACCTTATTTAATAGGAGAACTTTTTAGCAAATTTCAAAATCATATGGAAGAAGGAAAATTTGCCCTAAGAGCATGGTTTGTTAGTGGTAACTCAAACCGACCTATTGACAAAAAACAAGGTGATAGGTGGCGAATTTATGAACTAAATAAAATGATAGAAATTGAAATATTAACGGAAACGAATAAAATTGTAAGGCCTTTTTATAATCCAGACGACAAAGATTTTAAACGAATAAATTTCCGTGTGAATGTTAAATAGGAATATTCTTATGTACACTATTAAATTTACAAATTACCTGACAAAGAAAAAAGACTGGCTTTAACACATGGCAAGCGTAAAAAGCACATTTAGGTTCGTATAAAACATTTTAGTAGATTTGGGCGTCATGGTTTCGTAGGAACTTTTTAGGTTGAAATGCTTTCTACGCCTGCCATGGGAACGTTAGTAGCAAGGCGAGATAAACTTACTTTAGAAAAACTTCAATGCTGAAGTAAATACATTTATCGTATCAAAATTAAATCTAATCATATCAAATCGTATCAATCAGTACTTGTGATTTGCAATCATAATCGTATATTTGCGTATCATATCGTATCAAAATGAACAACGAGGTATATAATTTCAAACTTAATATTGATTGGAAGCTTATTAATTTAATCAGCGAAATAGATCGTTTTGATGCAAATTGGACAGCTATAGAACGAAAAGAAGGACAAAGCCTCAAAGAGTTAAAAAGCATTGCTACCGTTCGAAGTGTCGGTGCTTCAAACCGAATTGAAGGCAACAAAATGAGTGATGAAGAAGTAGAAGTTTTACTTCAAAAATTTGACATAGCCAAACTTACTGACAGAGATTCGCAGGAAGTAGTTGGTTATTTTGAAGTATTAGATTTGATCACTGAATCATATCAAAATATCAGCCTTTCTGAAAGTCATTTAAAAAGCTTACACAATATTTTGATGAAATATAGTGCCAAAGATTTATGGCTTAAAGGCAATTATAAGCAACATAGTAACGCAGTAGAAGCTTCATTTTCTGACGGAACAAAACAAATCATTTTTCAAACTACAGAAGCTGGTTTTGCAACCGAAAATGCAATTAGAGGATTACTTGATTGGTATAATGCAGAAACGGAAGTTCATGCATTAATCAAAATTGCATCTTTTGTTTATGAATTTTTGAGCGTTCATCCTTTCCAAGATGGGAACGGCAGATTGAGCCGATTAATATCAACACTATTACTTCTGAATAAAGGATACAAGTGGATACAATACGTGAGTTTTGAACACGAAATAGAGAGTAGAAAAAACGAATACTATCAAGTTCTAAGAAGTTGTCAGGCACAACGCCCAAATGAAGATGTAACCGTTTGGATACATTTCTTTTTGAATTGCTTGTCAAATATCCAAATTCAATTGCTAACTAAATTGCAACAAAGCGGTTTGGAAGCACAGCTTTCGCATAAGGAAAAATCAATATATACAATTATTCAAAACCGTCCGAATATCCAATCGGGTGAAATTGCAATAAAGTTGGCCATCCCTGCGCCAACAGTAAAACGTATTTTGTCAGAGTTGCTAAATAAAGGATTGATTGAAAAACAAGGAAGTGGACGTAATGTTAGCTACTTGGTAAAATGATTAATTAAATAGAAATATATACAAATAAATATCGAAATCGCCCAGCTACTAACAGCGCACAAGCGCAACCTTCGGGTATGCGCCTACACACAAACCGTTACCAACAAGTATAATAATAGAACAAGTTATTAATGAAAAGAATTGAAGTAGTTGCCGGTGTGATTTTTTGGGAAGACCAGGTTCTTTGTGTTCAAAGACCAAAAAATAAACTCCATTACATTTCTGAAAAATTTGAATTTCCCGGAGGGAAAATTGAAGAAGGCGAAACCAAAGAAGAGGCTTTACATCGCGAGTTATTTGAGGAATTGAATCTTGCAACAAAGATCAAATCCTTCTTTCTAACTGTTGTTCATGAATATCCAGATTTTGAATTAACGATGCACACTTTTAAGTGTGAAGTTGATTCGAAAGAACTCACACTTCATGAACATGTAGATCAAAAATGGTTGAAAATTAATGAGCTTACTGCACTCGATTGGGCCGCTGCAGATATACCAATAGTCGATAAACTTGTTTTGAATGAATGACCTAACCCAAAGTTTCACAAAGAGTTTAGAGACAGGTTATATAGATAAATTCATTTTATCTAATCCTGATTATCAACCAGAATTGCTCGTGAATCAGAAGGAACCACCGAAAAAGGTGCTTTCAACTATTATTCATGAGCTTGAACATTGCAATCAGTTTTTTATTTCCGTTGCATTTGTAACAACAAGCGGAGTAGCTACGATTATCAATAAGCTTAAAGAGCTCGAAAGAAGAGGTATTAAAGGCGAAATGCTGGTTTCTCAGTATTTAAATTTCACCCAACCCGAAGCACTGAAAAGACTTCTTCAGTTTAAAAATATCGATCTAAGAATTGCGACAACGGGAAATGCACACACGAAAGGATACATTTTTAGGCGCAAAGAGAATTACAACTTAATCGTTGGAAGCAGCAATCTTACTGCACAAGCCTTATGCACAAACAAAGAATGGAACATCAAAGTTTCTGCATTAGAAGAAAGTGGTATCGTTGAAAAAGTACTTCGTGAATTTCAGTCTGATTTTGAAAAGGGAACACCCGTAACGACCGAATATATCTTGTCTTACGAAGAAATTTATCAGAATCAACTTCTTCAATCCCTAAAAGTAAAACTTGAAAACAAAGCTGTTACTCAACTGCTGATAACCCCAAATTCTATGCAAATAGAAGCATTGGAGAATCTTCAAAAAATTAGGGTTGAAGGAAAAAATAAAGCTTTGATAATTTCGGCAACAGGAACAGGTAAAACATATTTGTCAGCATTTGACGCTAGTGCTTTTAATCCGAAAAAATTATTGTTTGTAGTTCATCGATTAACCATTGCTAAAGATTCCCTAAACACATTTAAAAATGTTTTTGGAAAAAATAAAACTATGGGGCTATTTTCTGGAAATCAAAGAGATTTGGATTGTGATTTTGTCTTTTCCACTATTCAAACCATTTCGAAAGCAAACCATTTAGACAACTTCTCGAAAGATCACTTTGATTACATTATAATAGACGAAACACATCGATCAGGCGCAGATTCTTATTTGCGACTAATAGAGCACTTTGAACCAAAGTTTCTCTTAGGGATGACCGCTACGCCTGAGCGGACAGATGGCAATGATATCTTTCAACTTTTTGATCATAATATTGCTTACGAAATCCGATTGAGTAAAGCAATGGAAGAGGAAATGCTCAGTACGTTTCATTACTTCGGAGTTGCTGACTTAACGATTGACAACATCCAAGTGGATACCAAATCTGATTTCAGGTATTTAGTGGCAAACGAGCGCGTTGAGCGCATTATTGAACAAGCTAAATTTTACGGAAGTGATAATGGAATAACGCGCGGTTTAATATTCTGTTCCAGAAAGAAAGAAGCGATAGAATTGGCTGTGTTATTTAATTTAAAAGGGTTTAAAACCCTAGCACTCACTGGAGATAATTCTGAAGAAGAAAGAGCCAAAGCAATTGAAAAGTTGGAAACCGATAACCTGAGTGAAAAACTTGATTATATTTTTACCGTTGATATTTTTAATGAAGGAATTGATATCCCAAAAATCAATCAGATTATCATGCTTCGTCCAACCGAATCCTCCATAATTTTCATTCAGCAGTTGGGACGAGGCTTAAGAAAGGTTGATGGAAAAGGCTATTTGACAGTTATCGATTTCATCGGAAACTACGAAAACAACTACCTTATTCCGATTGCCTTGTATGGCGACACGTCGTACAACAAAGACTCATTGAGGAAGTTAATCACGGAAGGTAGTAGGATGATTCCGGGACCTTCCACTATCAACTTTGATGAAATCACCAAGGAGCAAATCTTTCAATCCATTGATTCTGCAAATATGCAGTTATATGCTGATTTGAAAAAAGACTACAATTTATTAAAATTCAAATTAGGCAGAATTCCAATGATGATGGATTTTATTGAGCATGGTTCAAGAGATCCATATTTATTTGTTGATTATTCAAATTCATATTATAATTTCTTTTTGAAAATTGAAAAATTAGAAAGTTCAGAATTGACCGCTCAAGAAATTAAAATTTTGGAGCTATTTGCCAAAGAAATAAATAATGGCAAGCGAATAGTTGAATGCTATATTTTAAAATTACTAATTGAATTAGAATCAATTGATTTTGAAAAAATTAAAACCGTAGTTAGCACAAACTATAGTTATAAAATTTCAAAAGAAACTTATAATTCATGCATTAATAATTTGAATTTTAAATTTGTTAGAAAAGAACAGGAAATTATAAAATTAAATAACGACACGTTAATATTTTCTGAATCATTTAATAAAAGTATACAAAATAAAACATTTAAAGATTTTATAATTGACAATATTAACTACTCCATTTTCTCATTTAACAAACAATATAAAAATGAACTATTTAAAGATGGTTTCACATTATATCAAAAGTATTCAAGAAAAGATGTCTGCCGTATTTTAAATTGGGATCTAAATGAGGAAGCTACCGTTTATGGTTATAAATTAAGCAATAATTCATGTCCTATTTTTGTGAATTATCACAAAGAAGAGAATATCGCCTCGTCAACAAAATTCCCGGAAAAATTTCTTAATTCATCACAATTTTTATGGTACACAAAACCACAAAGAAGATTATCAAATAGCACTATTGCTGCAATTAAAAATCATAACAATCAATTAAGACTTCCATTGTTTATGAAAAAACATAATGGAGAAGGAACTGATTTTTACTTCATGGGGGATGTAAAACCTATTGATGAATCCTTTGAAGAAACAACGATAAAAAATGACCAAAACAAAGATGTGCCTGTTGTTAAAGTTATTTTAGAGTTGGAAACTCCAGTGGAAAGCACAATTTACAATTATTTAACTTACAAAGAAACAGTTAAAGACTCTTCAAATATTGTATCAATATTAAATTCAAATATTGAACAATATCTAAGAAACCCAATTCCGCTTTATGATTTCTACGCAGCAGCTGGGACCTTCAGCGAAATACAATCAGAAAAAGATTTCACACTCATTGAAGGACCTGAAAACTATAATAATAGCAATGACTATTTTGCTTGTAAAATCATGGGTGAATCAATGAACCGAGTAATTCCAAACGACTCTATTTGCTTATTTAAAACATATACAGGAGGAAGCAGAAACGGAAAAATTTTATTGATAGAATATAGAGACATGCAAGATCCCGACTTTAACTCGGCCTTTACGATCAAGACATACACAAGTGAAAAAAATATAATGGAGGAGAATTGGGAACATACGTCCATCATTTTGCGACCAAACTCATTTGATAGTTCGTATCAAAACATTATCATAACAGACGAAAATGCACCGGGAATGAGGGTTGTTGGTGAATTTGTTCAAATTTTGAAAGAGTGCATAAAATAATACCAGTTGGTAACAGCACCTACCGCAAAAGGCGGGGTTTCGTGCTCCGCAGACACATTAGTGGTAGCCGAAAGTTTTGACTCGTCCTGAAAAAAGTTTACAGTTTAGTTAGATAATCCTGATATAAGTTTACAGTACATATTAGTCCTGTTCTTGGTTTACAATAATAGGTTGTTTTTTGTAATAATTCTTCCATAATCTTTCTGTTTTAATATTGTTATTCGTTTGGTGGATTTGGTTAGGTGTAAAGTTGCTAATAATCATAGGTGCTCTTTCTTTGTTGTAAAGGTTAACTACCGAATCGAAGAGATCTTGAGCTGAGATTAAAACAGACGGGAGTGAAGAATCCTTTGAAACGCTCCAATTAAAGAAACGAATTTTTGAGTTGAAAAAGAAATAAAAGGATGCAGAACTTACTAGATATCTACCAAGTATACTCACTAGCTGAAGCTGCTCCTAAAGGCAAAATAACGGCCCTTTTTCTAAACTATTTTCTTTCCCATTTTTCAATAGATTTGTGTAAACCTATTTCAGGACAAGACAAACCTTCCTCTTCAAATACAATTGAGCGATTAAAACATAACCCCAATATTCAGGGCGAAATAATTAGAAATAACATTATTATTCCCCGGCAAAATAACTCCTGTATCATTCGCTTTTTTGGTTTTTAAA
>CALQAH020000070.1 GCA_943328505.2 Rhizobium sp. Q54
ATAGTTATACTCCAAGTTTTTCTAACTATTATGATACGTATGATTCTGATGGTAGTGGCACAATAATTAAAGATTATACAAGATTTGAAGGTGGAATATTTGGTTCACCTGGAAAAAATATGTCAAATAATATTGGTTTTAGTTTGAGTAATACCTTTGAAGCAAAGGTAACCGATAGAGATACTACTAAAACGGAACCTAAAAAAATCATTTTATTAAATAATTTTAACTTCGCTACAAGTTATGACATAACAGCCGATTCATTGCGATGGTCGCCTTTACGAATGAGTGGTGGAACACAACTATTGAAACAAAAAATGAATATCAATTTTGCGGCGACTCTTGATCCCTATGCCATAAATAACTCTGGAAGGAGAATTGACACTTGGAATATTGATAATGGAGGAAGTCTTTTTAGAATGACCAGTGCTAACATGACCTTGAACTATGCTTTTTCGAGTAAAGATGGGGATGCAAAAGACAAAAACAAACAAGGTAAACAAAATGGTGGACGAGAAGACGACTTGTTTGGAACTAATACCGATTTAGGCGATAGGCGCGAAAGTCAATTTGATAAAGATGGAGAAACAGAACCCATATCCGAATTCTTTAAATACAAGTTACCCTGGGATATGAATTTAGCCTATTCATTAACGTATACCAATGTCAATCGAGAAAAAAAGATTTCAGGAAATTCATTAATGGTTTCAATGAATACCGATTTAACACCTAAATGGAAAATTGGTGTTTCTACGGGTTATGATTTTGTTCAAAATGGAGTCACCTTTACACAATTTCGTTTCGAAAGGGATTTATTAAGTTGGCGAATGGATTTTAATTGGGTTCCTTTTGGAGACAATACCTACTGGGGATTCTTCATCGGAATTAAAGCAGGTGTTTTGAGTGATATCAAATGGGATAAACGAAATCAACCTGATAGAAGTTTACGATAAAATATTTCTTTTGATACTTTTTCTATCAACAATAAATTAAACCTCAATGAAAAAAATTATAACTACCGAAAATGCTCCAGCTCCTATTGGACCCTATAATCAAGCAGTTTTAAGTGGCAATACCCTTTACACTTCAGGGCAAATAGCCCTAAATCCAAAAACGATGGAATTGGTTTTAGATACGATTGAAATCGAAACTAAACAAGTGATGGAAAACATGAAAGCTGTTCTTGAAGCAGCCGAGATGAATTTTAGTAACATAGTCAAATCCACTATTTTTATTATGGATATGGCAGATTTTGCCAGAATCAATTCGATTTACGCATTGTATTTTGATGAAAAAACAGCTCCAGCTCGAGAAACGGTGCAAGTAGCTGGTTTACCTAAAGGCGTGAATGTGGAGATTTCGATGATTGCAGTGAAATAATCTCAATATCCTATACTCTATTTCTTTTCATCCAATCCCAGTAATAATAGCTGAGCAGTAGCTTCATTGGTGGCTAAAGGCACATTATGAACATCACAAATCCTAATCAGCATGTTGATGTCGGCTTCGTGAGCATGACTTGAATTGGGATCTTTAAAGAACAGCACCATTTTTGTTTTTCCTTCGGCTACGCGTGCAGCTATTTGAGCATCACCACCTTGTGGACCAGAAAGCATTTTTTTTACTTTAAATCCTGCTGCTTCTGCTTTTCCACCAGTAGTTCCTGTCGCAATTAAGGTAATGTTTTCTAATAATAAAATGGCTTTATTTTTATTTAGAAACTGAAGCATATCGGCTTTTTTTCCGTCGTGTGCAATTAGTGCTATTTCCATAGTTATATGATTATTTAACCACAAAGGTTCAAAGTTTTGTGTAAAGAAAGCAAAGAAAAAAACCTGAAAGATTGAGTTACTTTCAGGTTTAGTATATTATTTATTTAAAATATGATATTGTATCAATCCGTCGATTGGTCTTCGAAGAACATTACCCACTTTTATGTCATATGTTTCTAACGTAGCTTCTAATTCGTCTTTCAAATAGAATGCAATAGAACCAACAAAATGGACTAAAACATCTCTACAATTATCGAATTGCATGATATAATTCTCTGCGAAATCTTTCATTTCGGCTTGAATTATTTTTTGACAGTAAGGGGTATCTTTGTGTTTGATTAAGAACTTTGCAAATGTGGCTAAATAGGCATTTGGATTCGGTTCTTTGTACAAATTGTTTTTAATATAATCCGCATCTACATTGTAATCCTCTTGAAACTCTTCGGCTAATTCAGCCGGCATTTGATTAAAATAATAGCCTCGTAACAAATGACGTCCAAAACGATTTCCAGAGCAATCATCCATTGCAATGTAACCCAATGATTGTACTTTTTGATGCAAAACTTTTCCATCAAAATAGCTACAATTAGATCCTGTTCCTAAAATACAAACAATAGCTTGTTCTCCTTTTGGAGTTGTTGCATACACTGCAGCATAGGTATCTTCATGAACTACAACCGTTGCTTTTGTAAAATACTTTTGAAAAACTTCGGATAAAAAATTTTTCATTCTGTCGGTTCCACAACCTGCACCATAAAAGAAAAGATGCGTTGCTTTGTCTTTATTATGTGAAATATCAAATTTATCGTCTAAACGATGGATAATTTCTTCTAGATTTAATACTTCCGGGTTTAAACCTAATGTTTGTGTGGTAAACAATACTTTTCCGTTGTCATCAATTGCAATCCAATCGGCTTTAGTAGAGCCACTGTCAACTAGTAATTTCATTCGTTTTCTTGATTTGTTATAACAAAAAATCCCTTTGATTATAGTAAAGAGATTTTGTAAATATAAATATTATTTTAAACCTGCAATATGCACTGATAAATCAATTAATTTACTTGAATATCCATATTCATTATCGTACCAAGATACAATTTTAAAGAAGGTTGAATTTAGTCCAATTCCAGCTTTTGCATCGATAATTGAAGTTCGAGTATCGGATATAAAATCTTGTGAAACTACATCATCTTCAGTATACCCAAGAATTCCTTTCATAGAAGTTTCAGAGGTTGTTTTTAAAACTTGCATAATTTCTTCGTAGGTAGTTTCTTTAGCCACTTTTACGGTTAAATCCACTACAGAAACGTCAACAGTTGGAACACGAAAAGACATGCCTGTTAATTTTCCGTTTAATTCTGGTATCACTTTTCCAACTGCTTTGGCTGCACCTGTTGAAGATGGAATGATGTTTACACTTGCAGCACGTCCACCTCTCCAGTCTTTTCTAGAAGGTCCATCAGCAGTCATTTGCGTAGAAGTTGTGGCGTGAACGGTAGTCATTAAAGCTTCTACAATTCCGAAGTTATCGTTGATTACTTTAGCTAATGGCGCCAAACAATTGGTTGTACAAGAAGCATTTGAAACTACTAAATCAGTTGCTTTCGCTTCCATATGGTTAACACCCATTACAAACATTGGAGCATCTGCTGAAGGTGCAGAGATGACTACTTTTTTGGCTCCACCATCAATGTGTGCTTTTGCAGTTTCGATGGTAGCAAAGAAACCTGTACATTCTGCAACAATATCAACGTCAACATCTTTATCGTCCCATTTGATTAGTTTTGGATCTCTTTCTGCGGTAACTCTAATGTATTTGTCGTTGACGTAAAGTTTTCCGTCTTTCACTTCTACTTTACCTGCAAAACGACCGTGCACTGAATCGTATTTTAATAAATAGGCTAAATGATCTACATCTAATAAATCGTTTATGGCTACTACTTCAACATTATCTCTATTAAAAGTTTCTCTGAATACAATTCTTCCAATTCTACCAAAACCGTTTATTCCTAATTTTACTTTTGACATTTTATTTTTTATTGAATTTTGAATTTATTTTATGAATTTTGATTTTGAATTACGTTGACATGATGTCTGATACTCTTAATAATTCTCTATCTATTTCTGAATTTCCTTTTATGGCTTGTTCAAGCGGTGTTAATGCTATTTTATCATTTAATACTCCGACCATAAAATTGGATTTTCCTTCTAATATTGATTCCACTGCTTTTACTCCAAGTCGAGAAGCCAATACTCTATCGTAACAAGAAGGAGAACCACCACGTTGCATATGTCCAAGAACCGAAACACGAATATCATATTCTGGAAGATGTTCTTCGATATAGTCTTTTAGTTCAAAAACACTTTTGCCAATTTTATCTCCTTCGGCAATGACTACAATACTCGATGATTTCCCTGAAGCTTTACTTTTTTTCAAGGATTCTAAAAGTCGATCTAAACCCAAATCTTCTTCTGGAATAAGAATTTCTTCAGCTCCAGCACCTATTCCGGCATTTAGAGCAATATGTCCAGCATCTCTACCCATAACTTCTACAAGAAAAAGACGGTTATGCGAACTGGCTGTATCACGAATTTTATCAATACATTCAACCACCGTATTTAATGCTGTATCAAATCCAAGGGTATGACTAGTTCCAAAAATATCATTATCAATGGTTCCAGGAATTCCCATAACTGGGTAATTGTATTCATTATTGAAAACTTCGGCACCCGTAAAACTGCCATCACCGCCAATAACTACTAAGGCATCGACACCTGCTTTTACTAAATTTTCATGAGCTTTTCTACGACCTTCAACGGTCATAAACTCTTTAGAACGGGCAGTTTTTAAAATGGTTCCTCCTTTGTTTACAATATTGTTTACTGATCGAGCTCCCATTTCTTTAAAATCGCCTTCAATCATTCCTTGGTAACCTCTATAGATACCAACACATTCTATGTTATGATACGCGCAAGTTCGTACAACAGATCGAATGGCAGCATTCATTCCGGGAGAATCTCCACCAGAAGTTAATACTCCTATTTTTTTTATAGTTTTTGACATATTATAGCTATTAAAATGTAAAATTAGCAAACGAGAGGTATATATTAAAGGTGATTTTAATTATTTAATAAATACACCGAAATTCAATCGTTTTCGTTGATAAGTTTTTAGTTAATTGAAAATTTTGTAGAATTTTTGAGTTATTCGTCTACACGAGTTGCTTGATTATTGGGTTTTGGTTCCTCAATTTTTTTATCTTTCTTTTTTTCGATGATAACACCATTCTCTTCCAATTGATTAGAATCATGAACTTCACTAGATTTTTTGGGCGTTTTTAAAGCCTTCTTTTTATTGAAAATAATATTAATTAATTCCCTAAAGGTATTAAAATCTACTTCGTATGAAATTCCTAGTCCTTGTGTATAGCCAATTCCTTGTCCTATATAATTAATATCATTTTCTCGATTGAACATACGAAGATTTAAAGAACCATCTTCATTAACTCGATATTGTACTTCAACATCACCAACAATTGCGGATTCATTTATACCACCAACTGGCACTCCCACTTTTCCATTGATTGAAATTCTTTCATTTATTTTTGAAGTTACGGTCACACCTACTCTACCATCGGTTTCTAATCCAGGAGTTCTATCAGCGGAGATATAATCTAATCCTAAATTTAATTTACCATCTTCGTCAGCAAAAATATTATTGAATAAACTACTTGCTTTTTCAAAGGCAATATTAGAGGAAGCTGATTGTGATATACCATCTTGACTCAGGAAAGAATTTGTTGAGAGCAAAGCCAAAGCTTGAGTTTGTCTTACATCTTTATCATCTAGTTTATATTGAATTTCTGATTTTAAAACAGAACTAACTGTTGGAAAATTGATATTAAAATCAGGATCTGGATTACTTAAACTTCCTTTAACACCAATAATAACTTCAACATCAACTTTTTTACTAAATGAAGGATTATCAATTAGGATTGCCGGATTTGCCGTTGTTTTATAGATGGCTTCTAGATTTAAAACAGCTCCTAAAGGATCACCAGCCCAAACTATAGAACCTCCCTTTTTAACATCAAATCTTTTATCGATTAAATTACCGTACTTAAAATTATAGTAGCCTTCATTTACTGAAAAATCACCCCACATATTGAATTTACCGAAAGTGTTTATCTTTAATAATAAAGTCCCAAAACCTTTTCCTCTCATTCCATGTCCAGATTCTCTATCTAATATTATATCAATGGTAGCGTTTTCAGTGATATCTAAATTGAAGTCAAGTTCCAATCCATCATAGTTTTTAAGTATTTCAGGTTTGTTTTTGAGTTTGTTTTCTTTTTCTTGAGGAGTAATAAAATGAATAAAATCGTTTTCACTAACAGATTCGGCATCATTGATAGGAATTTTAATTTCAGTTCCTTTTGCAGATTCTGCATCAACTTTAATTAAAAGCCCGCTTGTTGGTCCTTTAATTTCGGCAGTTCCTTTCATAAAAGCAGTCCCAAAATAGGCTGCGTCTTCTTCATCTTTTGTATCTAAAGCTAAAAACCGATCGGCTTCAATTTTTAAATCCAATTGCCAATCGCCAAAATCCTTGTGTTTAATAAAACCGTTGAGTTGCGCTTTACTATTATATTTAGTATCAAAAATTGAAGTTTCTCTAACGATGAATTTGTTTTCGGTTACATCTACAATGGAATTATCTTCAAACTCATAATCCACATTTAAATACGGAATTGTTAAACCCGCATTGTTTACAAATAGTCTTCCATTGTATTCTAATTCATTGATATCGCCTTCAATACTTGCATTTCCAGAGGCAAAACCTCGTATATTTGTGATGACATCACCTCCTATTTTACCTAAAATCCCTAAATTAAATTTGTCAAAATTCAAATCAATATTTAAAAGGGTTTTATTGTCTTCAATCTCCAAAGTGCCATTGGCAGCAAAGGATTCTACGTTTTTATTTTCTAAATTGGAATTCAAGTAGAATTTTTTAAAGTCATCATTTCCTTTAATTTCCAAGTTTAAATCCCCTAAAGGAATTGTATTTACTTTTAACTCTTTAATTTTTAATGAAGAGGTAGGTTGGTAAATGGCATTATCTTGTTTTAAATTAATTTGCCCATCCAGATTTCCATCAAATTTAAATTTTTCTACATCGGGAGTAATTTTATTTAAATCCACATTGCTAAAAGTCAGTTTTAAATCTTTCGAAGCAACTCCTCTTAAAATACCATCCAAAAGAATACTTTGATTTTCATGTGAAAACTGAATGTGTTCAAAATTGAAATTCTTTAACGATTTATCAAAAACAATCCTGTTACTCTCTTTCTCTTTTTCGTTTAAATACCAAAGAAAATTCTTGAATTGAAGTTCTGATTTATTAAAACCAACAACGTTTTTATTCTCTTTATTGATAGTATGATATAAGTTTAGATTATAAAAATCTTGCCCTTGGTTGCCTCCTTTAAATTCGGTTCTGAAATGCAAAGTATCATTTGAAATAGAATTGATCATACTAAAATCTCTAACCTTATAATGTTTGGTTTTAATGGAATCTAACTGAACATAGGCACTATACAAGGGATTCCGATTATCAATTTGAAGTAAAATATTATCGAATGTGTTTTCGTAAGCAACGATTTTTGGGGAATTAAAATCAAGCTTAAAATCTTTAGAAACAGAACTTATGTTTCCATGTAAATTGGTATTGGCGGATAAAGTAATATCGGGATAAAAAACCTCAATTATCTTACTATAAATCTCAAAATTAAATTTTAAATACTGCCCCATTATGACTTTATTAGGTTTGTAATTGGCATACAAACTACCCAATGAATTTTCAACCATTTTCTGCAATTGGTTAAACTGAAACTTCCCAATCACTGTTCCGTCAAGAGCATCTGGGGAATTTATGGTTATGGTTCTTTCTCTATTGGCATCAAAAACGGAATTAATATTTAAGTAATCCACAAAATAAGTATCCTTTTTATTTTGATAGGAAGCTGCTGTCAACAAAACATCACCAACAATATTGTCAATCGTGCTTCCTTTTGCTTTAATATTAATATCGCCTTTAAAAATAGCTATCGAATCTTTTATAAAATGCAACTTTTCTAAATTGGCATAATCAATTTTGGATTGAAGATCAAAAGTTAACTCTTTTTTACTTAAATCCACTAACCCATCGAAATCCATAAAAAGATTGGGGTCGTTTACGTTTAACTTCCCTTTAAATAAAGGTTGTTTAAAGTAGGCATCCACATTGATATTGCTATACGTATATCCGTTGTAATACATCTTATTCACATCGCCCACAAAAGTAGTATTCAGGTATTTTTGGGTAAATCCTTGACCATAAACATCTAAATTTAAAGTTGTTTTTCCAAAATCTTTTCGATTTAAAAAAGCACCTATATCAAAATTATCCAAGATAATGGTACCTTGATATTTTGCATTGTCAATATTTTGTAGATCTGAAATTAACAAATCAGATTCAACAATTCCTAAAACTGTATTCATCACAAAATCGGCATTAATATATTGCTGTGTCACTTCCACTTTCCCAGTGAAATTAAAATTGCCTAATTTCATTAATGAAGAGGGCAGTTTTTTCCCTAAAATATTGGGTAGGAGTTTCGTAAGGTTATTATAATTAGAGGATATCTTGACAAAATCGCCTTTCATATAAAATTTCCCTGGACTTCTTGGAAATAGATTTTTAAAATTAACATCTCCTTTGATTACCGAATTTTTATTGTCTCCTAAAAACAAATTCGTAGCATAAAAATCATTTAAAGTCCCTTTAACTTTAGCGTTTAAAAGAAAATTTTGGTTGGGCGACAATTCTTTATAAAAGTAGCGGATATCGTTTGTTGCCAAATTCGCGCTGTCCATTTTAATATCAAATAGTACTTTGTTATTAAAATTGCTAAAATCCTTATTTTCTTTGTTAAAGCTTAAAATAACTTGTCCTTTCAAAAAGGATTCTTCGGTTTGGAAAAATAA
>CALQAH020000071.1 GCA_943328505.2 Rhizobium sp. Q54
CAACTAAAAATGGAAATTAAAGAATATATAAACTATTACAATAACGACAGAAGCAAGTCCAATTTAAACAAAATGAGCCCGATACAATATCGAGCTCATTATTATCAAAATTAATTATAAATTTGTCCAAACTTTTGGGTTCAGTCTAAACTCGGGATTTTTTTATATCAATACTTCTATATATTAACTCAAAGCGGCTTTCACTTGATCGGCAGCTTCTTGAAATTGTACTGCAGATAAAATTGGCATTCCAGAGTTATCAATTAACTCTTTTGCAATTTCAGCATTGGTTCCTTGTAAACGTACAATAATTGGCACTTTTATTGCATCACCCATATTTTTATAGGCATCAACAACGCCTTGCGCTACTCTATCACAACGAACAATTCCACCAAAAATATTAATCAATATCGCTTTAACGTTTGGATCTTTTAAGATAATACGGAAAGCTGTTTCCACACGTTTAGCATCTGCAGTTCCTCCAACATCTAAGAAATTTGCAGGTTCAAAACCAGCATATTTGATCAAATCCATAGTTGCCATCGCTAATCCTGCTCCATTCACCATACAACCTACAGTTCCATCAAGGTCAACATAATTCAAACCAACTTCCTTTGCTTCAACTTCGATTGGATTTTCCTCTCTAATGTCACGCATATCGGCATATTTTGGTTGGCGATACAAGGCGTTATCGTCAATATTTACTTTGGCATCTACCGCCATAATTTTATTATCGGACGTTTTTAAAACCGGATTAATTTCAAACATGGAAGCATCTGAACCAATATAGGCATTGTATAAAGAATCGATAAATTTCACCATTTCTTTAAAGGCATTTCCTGAAAGTCCAAGATTAAAAGCAATTCTTCTTGCTTGAAAAGCTTGCAATCCAACCGATGGATCAATTTCTTCATTGAAAATTAAATGTGGTGTATGTTCAGCAACTTCTTCAATATCCATTCCTCCTTCGGTAGAATAAACAATCATATTTCTTCCTGTAGCTCTATTTAATAAAACCGACATATAAAACTCAGACGTTTCACTTTCTCCAGGATAATAAACATCTTCAGCAACTAATATTTTATGTACTCGTTTCCCTTCAGCAGAAGTTTGAGGCGTGATTAATTGCATTCCAATAATTTGTTCTGCTAATTCTTCCACTTGTTGCAAGTTTTTGGCCAATTTTACACCGCCACCTTTTCCTCTTCCACCTGCGTGAACTTGGGCTTTGATAACATGCCATCCAGTTCCCGTTTCTGCAGTTAATTGTTTTGCAGCAGCTACCGCTTCTACAGGATTGTTAGCAACAATACCTCGCTGTATGCGAACGCCATAACTTGCTAAAATTTCTTTTCCTTGATATTCGTGTATGTTCATAGTGAAGAATTGGTTTTAAATATAATTACCAAATTAAAATCGGTAAATTGTGCCACAAAAGTAATTAATTCTAATTAATAATTTAAATTTGTTAATCATTAAAATATTAAAAAAATTACACTCCCTTTCCATGTAAATTGAATCTATAATAAGTCCATTTATTTATCTAAAACCTCCAACAAAACGCTACTTTCTGTGCTATTAGGCAACGTTATTTTCAGCATTTGAGCCACTGTTGGAGCAATTTGTGTAATTACTTTTTTATCATAGGTTTCTCCTTTGTTAACATGCCATCCATAAAATAGTAAGGGAACATGTGTATCATACGTATACGGTGAACCATGAGAAGTTCCAGTAGCAGAATATTCAATATATGCTGGTTTGTAAACGAAATACAATTCTCCATTTTGGGTTGGATCATAACCTTTGGCAACAAAATCTAGCAAAGTATCCTTACCTGATGATGTTAGTATTTCTTCTTCTGTATACACTCGTTTAACGTATTCTTTGGTGTATAAAAATTCTTTAAAAGTTTGTTTAATTTTAGTAAAATCGATGCCTTTTTTATTGATTATTTCTTTATCAAAATAGACATTAAAACTATCGTAGTTTAAAATCAGATCCTCTCCAAAAGTAGTTTTAGAAAAAGCCTTTAAATCATTTTCAACATCTTTCCTATTGATATTAACAACTTGGTATTTATTGTCTTTTAAATACGTTACATTTTCAGCACCAGCATGATCTGCGGTTAGAAATACCAAGTAATTATTTTTACCAACGTTTTTATCTAAATAAGCCAAAAAGTCAGCTATGGTTTGATCCAAACGCAAATACGTATCTTGAATTTCTATAGAACGCGGTCCAAAAGTATGACCAACGTAATCGGTTGAAGAGAAACTTAAGGCTAAAAAGTCCGTAATAGCATCTTTCCCTAACGCTTCATTTTCAATGGCTTTGATGGCAAAATCGGCTAATAAATTATTTCCAAAAGGAGTTGTTCTAATAATTCCAGGATCATTTTTATTCAACATATCCTTTAAATTATAAGGAAAATTAGGTTCGTTTTTATACAATTTTCCTTCATACGGATTTACATCAGAAAGACTTTCATTATAAGTATCTATTGGCTTCAATAAATTCCATCCGTTATTAATATAGGGCAAATAATTTTTTTCGTTGTTAAAATCTTGAACCCAACTTGGTAATTTTGGGCCATAAAACGAACTCGAAATAAAGTCACCGGTTTTACAAAACCAAAATGCCCAATCGGCAAAATGTCCAGCTGGAAGTATTGCTCCTCTGTCTTTAATACTAATTCCGATAACTTTTCCTTTGAAATTAGTGGCTAATTTTAACTCATCTGTAATGGTAGAACTTTGCAAGTTTTTTGGCGACATTTTCCCTTCTTTCTCTGTTCCAGGGACTAAAGTAGTAACCGATTCATCATCGGTGCAGTACACTTCTTTTTTTAAGGTTCGATGATACCATTCATTACCCACAATTCCGTGCATTGATGGTGTTGTTCCGGTGTAAATTGAAGCATGACCTGGCGCAGTATACGTTGGCATATAATTGTAATGCATGTTTTGAAAAACATAACCATTGTTCATTAATCGTTTAAATCCATTTTCTGAAAAATCATTTTGAAAACGATAGAGGTATTCCATTTTCATTTGATCCACTACTATTCCAACGACTAGTTTTGGTCCTTGTTGTGCTTGAACATTCGATATAACTAGTAAACTAAAAATCGCTAAATACTTTTTCATAAAATTCTTTTCTACTACAAAAGTAGTTATTATAAACATAAAAAAACGCACTCAAATAAATGAATGCGCTCTAAAAATACCCAATTTTTAAAAACAACTTACTCTTCTATATTATTTCAAAATCATAAAATTACATCTACGATTTGTGGCGTGTTCTTCTGGTGTACAATCATTATTTGGACAAACAATTAATAATTTGGTTTCTCCGTAACCTTTAGATTGCAAACGTTTTCTATCGATACCTTTTTCAACTAGATATTCCAAAGCTGATGCAGCTCTTCTGTTGGATAATCTTAAATTATAGAGGTCAGATGCCTGCGAATCAGTGTGCGCTCCAATTTCAATTTCCATGTATGGATATTTTTTAAGTAAGCCTACCAATATATCTAAAACACCCGCAGCTTGTGGTTTGATTACTGATTTATCCAAATCGAAATAAATATTTTCTAACTCAATAAGTACGGTTCCATCTGCTTGTTTGTTGATAATATCTTCGGCATCATAATAAGACTCGACTTTCATTTCAAGTTCTAAGTAAATTTTTTGATTGGCAACTGTTTCAAATGTTGCTTCGTAAGGAATATAGAAATCTTTAAAGGCTATGATTGTATATTTCTTATTAGGTTCGGTATTGAATTGGAAACTTCCATCTTTTCCAACGACAACCTCGTCGATTAAATTTTTATCGGCATCATACAATTTAACTACAGCTCCAGGCAATAATTCAAAACTGTTTTTATCTTTTACTTGACCTTCGACTAAATATTGTAATTTATTTTCTTCTTGAATAAAGGTGTATAAATTATCATCACCAGTTCTATTGGAAGCGAAATATCCTTTTTCTTCTTTATTGATAATGAAATTAAAATCGTCCATTTCACTGTTGATAGTGGAACCTAAATTAATGGGTTTCTCAAATTCTCCGCTTTCTAACATTGTACTCATGAAAATATCTAAATTTCCATTCCCTTGATGTCCATCAGAAGCAAAATAAAGGATATTGTCTTCGGTTATAAATGGAAATTGTTCTCTATGTTTGGTATTGATAATTTCACCTAAATTTTTTGGTTGACTATAGGTTCCATCATCATTGATATCGACTACAAAAATATCCATTGAACCCATTGTTCCAGGCATGTCACTTGCAAAATATAACTTTTTACCATCATGACTTAACATAGGATGTTCCACAGAATAGGTATCACTTGAAAAAGGCACCATTTTGACATTTATCCAATTTTCATTGACAAACTCTGCTTTAAAAATTTTTACAGTAGCAAATCGTTCCTCACCAATTTGCATTTGTTTGTCTCCAGTTCTGTTGAAATACATTGTTTTTCCATCTGCACTAAATGTTGCAGAACTTTCATGACTTTTTGTATTGATTGTTTCAGGGAAAGGTGTTATTTTTTCTAGTTGACCTTTGTCATTTACCGTTGCACTGTATAAGTCCAAATAGGGCTTTTGATTCCAATCATACACTGGGCTTTCAAAATTTCGGGTAGAAGCAAATGCTACTTTATCGCCAAAGAAAGAAATACTAAAATCACCATTGGTTTTATTCTTAGTCATCGTTTCAAGCTTATAAGTACTTGGTATATTACGAGTAACATTTTTCATGAACTTGGGAGTATTTTGCTCAAAACCTAAATACTCTGACATGATAGCATCTCCTTTGTCAAAATCTTTGGTTCCTTTTAAAGCATTGGCATAACGAAAAAAGACTTCGGGTTTCACACTGTCTTTAAAAGTGAAAAATAGCTGTCCGTAGGCTCGAACAGCATTATTCATTTGAAAATTGTAATAATAGCAATCCCCTAAGTTTTGTAAAACCTTTTTGGATTGTTCAAGTTGTTCATAAACTTCTGCAGCTTTAACATAAGATTTTCGTGCAAAAAGTTTATTCCCTTGATTTAGTGTAGCTTTTTTTTGGGCAAAAAGAGTGGTACAAATGCAAAATATAATGAGTATGTAGTAGTGTTTTTTCATCATTTCTAATTTAAAAGAATCGTGGTGATTTATCATATCCTTTTCCAGAAAGCTTTCCTAAATCGATATCAAACAAAACAAAAACTTCGTGTGATCCTGAATTAAAATTTTTCAAACTTGAAAGTGTATAATCATAAGAATAACCTATTCTTAAAGTAGGCGTCACATAAAAACTTGCTAAAGCGCTAAAGGAATCATCAATTCTATAACCAACACCCGCTTCAAATTTATTGTTAATTAAAACATTGGTAGTTAAATCAATTGAGACAGGCGCACCAGACACTCCTTTCGCCATAAAAGCTGGTTTAACTTTAAAATTATCGTTGTTGTTAAATGTAAATACATAACCACCAGTAAGAAAATAATGGATTGCTTCCACTCCAGTTGTGACTATAGTACTTTGTCTTTCAAGATGCTTGGTTGTTAATAAATTTGGCGTTGAAAATCCTAAGTAATAATTATTCCCAAACAGATAAGTTCCCGCACCAATATTTGGAAAAACTTCACTAATGTTATTTTCAAAAGCTGGATCTAAAAAAGGACTTGTATAAACAAATCCATTAAAATTTGTATTAAATAATGTCACTCCACCTTTAACTCCAAAAGATAATTTAGTAGTTTCTGTAAGCGGAATTACATAGGCAAAATCGGCAAAAATATTATCTTCATTTACAACATTTCCAATTTCGTCATGGACAATAGAAATTCCAAGTTCTACCCTTCTAGAAATAGGTTTATGTGCAAAAAAAGTTCCTGTTGATGGTGCTCCTTCAATTCCAACCCATTGTTCTCTATACATTCCTCCAAGATTAATTACATCTTTATTATCCGTAGCATATGCTGGGTTCATTACACTCATATTGTACATATAATGTGTGAATTGTGGATCTTGTTGGGCATGTGTATTTGTAGCCAACACTGCTATCGTTATAAAAGCGAGATATTTTAATATTTTGTTTTTCATAATTACTCTCTTTTCGCTATTATCTGTTAAGGTATACTCTACCCTGAACTGGTTTTCTGGTACCGTCATTAAATTCAAGCACATAAAAATACACTCCTGTTGGTAATAGGTTATTTCCTAAATTTAAGTTTCCTTCTGAGCTAGTACCATCCCAATTTGGCGTATTGAATCTACCTACATAAATTAAACTTCCGTATCTGTTATAAATTTGCAATCTAAAGGATGGATATAATATTGAAAGATTTTCAATTACAAATTCATCATTAATGGTATCACCATTTGGTGAAAATCCATCAGGAATAAGTAAATCTTCACAAACGGTTAAATCAACAGTGACTTCTAATCTAGTTCCACTTTCACAGCCACTTCCTGTAACATAACTTGCATAATATGTGTTACCATCAATTAACAAATCTGTACTGCTATAAGCTGCTCCACCTGAATCGGCATCATACCAAATTACAGTATCTGTTCCAACAACGTTTGCAGTTAAATTTGCTATAGTTGGAGGAGGAACATCAGTACCACAGAATAAATTTCCATTTGGAATTATTGAAGGAGTTCCTAATGTTATAACAGCAAAAGTGAACGGTGTAAAACCTGCTCCGGTAACACCACATAGATTTATAGTTGAATCGAATTGATTAATTGTAATAATTGTATCACCCGAATTAGTTAGGTCGGTTGCTGGAATTGTGAAACTTGCAGTGCCTCCTGTAAAAGTTACTAAAATAGTTGTTGTTGCACTATTTGCTCCTGATAATTGATAGGTTATAGAATAGGTTCCGTCTGCTAAATTAGTTGCGTTTGAAATGGTTACTTCACTAGTAAAATTCACACAAGTGGTTTGAGCAAAAAGTGTAGCACCAGTTACATTTGGCAACGGCAATATCTCAAAGTTAGTTGTCGCATTTTCATTGGCATTACTACAACCTGTTGTTGTTACTATTCCATTAATACTAATTGAATAAATCGCGGCTGTAGTGAATGTTGATGCTAGAATTGTAAATTGTCCAACTCCTGCCGCTATAGTAACATCACCGGAGTTTCCAGTGGTTGGATTTCCTGTTGGGATGGTGTAATTAAATTGATAAACTCCATCAGGAAGGCTTATTGCATTGGCAATGTTAATAATAACATCATTCCCAAAACAAACATTGGTTACTGATAAATTTGTATCATCAATAGCTACCAATGGATTAATTACAAAATTTGTTGCTATATTAGTTAAAGTTACACTACATGTAGAAATATTGTTTTGAATTGATGTAAATGAAATTACTGTTGTACCTATGTTTGAAATTGACGCTGTTGGAATTGTGAAACTTCCATTTCCAGAAGCGATTGTAACAATTACTGTTTGATTAGCTAAAGTATTACTACCTAATAAATCGTAATTTAAAGTATATGTACCATCTATCATTCCTGTTAAATTTACTGAAGCATCTGAACCAATACAAATTGGAGTAATAGCAATATTTGTAGTAGCTATTTGCGGATTAGGTAATACTGTAAATTGAACAACTTCAGTATCATTTCCACAAAATGTTGAATTAACAGTATATGTGTAACTATATGTCCCTTCCGCAAAAGTGATAATTGTTACCGGAGAAGTAACAACTACATCACTACTATCTGTCCAAGTTCCATTAGGATCTTGACCAGTTAATAATGAACTCAAATCAAAAATACCAACCGAAGGACAAACGGATACAATTCCACTAAATGTTCCAGCATTAGGCAATACAATTACCGTTACTGTAACTGTTGCATCGGCTGTACCACAAGGTACATTTCCAAGAACAGTATATGTGAAGTGATACGTTCCTGCAAGAACTAATGATGGATTGAAAATATTTGCAGTTAAAGCACCTGATCCATCATCGTCTGCCCATGTTCCTGCATCTTGTGTACCATCTAATCCTGTTGTTAAATCAACTGAAGTTTCATCGATACATGCATTAATGTTTTGTCCCACTCCACCAGCATTGGGTGCTTGGATTATTGTTACTGTGACAGTTGCAGTTACATCTGCGCAAGGTGCTGAACTTATTGTATACGTATATACGCCTGCAGCATCAACCACTGGGTCAAAAACTCCTGTGCCACTCGCTAATGCTGGTGACCATGCTCCTCCAACTTCTGCAGTTGCGCCTAACAATGTAAATAAATCTGATGCAGCTCCATCGGAACAAACATCTAAAGTAGTATCTGTTCCTGCATTAGGTAACGGAGTAACAATAACTGTTACTGTTGATGTTGCATCTGTACATGGTGCATTTCCAATAACAGTATACGTAAAGTTATAGTTACCTGCAACAACTAATGATGGATTGAATATATTTCCGGTTAAGGCACCTGAAGCATCATCATCTGTCCATGTTCCTGTATCTTGTGTACCGTCTAATCCTGTAGTTAAATCAACCGAAGTTTCACTAATACATGCATTTATTGTTTGTCCAACTCCACCTGCATTGGCAGCTTGGATTATAGTTACTGTTATCGTAGCATCATCTGATCCACACA
>CALQAH020000072.1 GCA_943328505.2 Rhizobium sp. Q54
GGTTGTTGACATGCTGGCGGTGGCGCACAAGTTACATTGGCAGCCCAGCCCGCAGCAACAGTAGTTGCATTGGATACAAAAACAAATGTCAAACAACCACTTGTTGCACTTGAACTAAATGTTGGTGGAATAGTTGTTCCTGAAAAAGCACCTAATAGTGTTGCAGAAGCATTGTCGCCATCATAAATAGATAAAATATCTGCCCCTAATTCTGTAGTAAAAGAAGTAAAAGCTACTGTTACTTTATCTCCAGGGGTTACTGGACATATTGTAATGGTATTATTTTCATTATTGCCATAGTTGGCGGTAGTACCTCCAGTATCTACATAATTTCCACCACAAACCGGTGGCGCAATTAAGGTAGTAAAATTGGCAGAAGGACCAGCCCAAGCACTCGCATAACCGCTAGGGCTACAAATTGCGCGAACATAATATTTATAAGGTGTGTTTGGTGTTAAACCGGTAACAACATAAGGTAAAGCGCCACTATAAACTGTACCAACTCCAGTTGGAGTTCCAGCGGCCGCAACAATCTCTATTTCCCATGAAGTAGCTCCACTTGGATTAGCCCAGTTTAAACTAGCGCCATTTTGTGTAATACCAGAAGTTGTTAAAGTTGTTGGAGCTAAACATCGTACATCAACACTTACATCATCTACTAACCATCGATCTCCTAAAGTAGTTCCAGGTTGAGAATAAACCATCACGAAAGCTACATAAACATCCAACCCTGAATAAGCCGATAAATTCACAACTTTTTCTTCACAAACATTAAAGACGGCTGTTAATTCTGCTTCTGTATATTGTTGTACTAAAGTATACGATGTTGTTAAGGTTTGATTTGCAGAAGCTGGAGCAATTTTTATTTGATAAATTGTTCCTTGATTTCCACTTTGAAACGAACGTGTTTTAAAATGCAATTCCCCATTTGTTGGTACTGTAAAGGCAGGTGTTGACAAATAATCTTCGGAGGTATTTCCAGCTCCGATATTTTCATTTCTCATATATCCTATTAAAGTTCCTGAGCAAACATTAGTTGCACTTGTTCCCCAACGATAGGTTGTCCCGACACCGTTATCAAAAACGGCCCAGTTCCCAGTTCCTAAGGTCCAGTTAGTAGAAGGTAATGGATCAGGTGTTAAACTTCCTGTTTCGAATCCCTCTAATGCTAACTGTGAATAACCAGTTATAGAAACTAATATCATCAAAAGTAAAAATGTAATTTTTTTCATGGGTATTGTTTTTTTTTTCGTTATAAATATAATAGGTTATAATTTAAAAATTCCTCCAAATGTAATTATTCTTTGCAAAAAGTAAAAGTGTTGAGATGCTTTATCAGATGAATCATCAGTAGTTCTAATATCAGGCATGTCAATATAACCCCCTTTTAATTCGGCCTGAATAAAAAAATGTTTAAAAAATATTAAGTTTAAACCAACTTTTGCTGAAACACCATATCCTGAAATATGAAAATCATCATGTCTTTTTTTTCCTAAGAGAGTTGCATTTGTTTTAGGTAATAAAATTCCTGTTCCAACTCCTTCGGTAATATTAATCTGAAAAAAATCGGTATTGGTTAAATTTAAAAAAGAGGAAATATCATCAACACGACAAATTTCAGTATTGATATAATTTAATCCATCAGTATGTTCAAACTTTAGAAAATCTTCTGTAAGTGCAATTGGATCATTGTTGTACAAACCATTAAAAGGCGGAATACCATCGATATATCCTTTTATGTTAACTATTTGATTTGGTGTTACTACATATTTCATATGGTCTAATCCAATAGAAACATTATAATGATCGGTAAAGAAATAGCCAATTCTAAAATTTGTTTGTGGAATTGTCATTCTTGCTGGGTTTACATAATCTACATGCCAGCCTTTTGGTTTGTCTTTTGCTTGTACATCATATAAGGTAAAATCATAACCGTTTCCTTTGAAATGAATATCAGATTTTGAAAAACTTTCTCGATTTCCTCCCCAATATATATAAAACTTACCTTTATTATGAGCCGTATATTTTTCTGCTGATGAAGTTTTCTGAGCAAAATTAATTTGCAAGAAAATAAAAAAGAATAGGATTGAAAATAAAATATTTTTTTTCAAAATGTGTTTAGTTATAAATTTCAAAATGAATTTACTGTTTTTCTGATAGCTACTAATTTAGTCATCAAATCTTCAAAATAATCTAAATGAAGCATATTGGCTCCATCGCTTTTTGCATTTGCTGGATCAAAATGGGTTTCAATAAAAATACCGTCAACACCTACGGCAATTCCAGCTTTAGCAATGGTTTCAATCATATCAGGTCTTCCTCCCGTTACACCTGCAGTTTGATTAGGTTGTTGTAATGAGTGCGTTACATCAAGAACGGTTGTTGCATAATTTTGCAGGGTTGGAATACCTCGAAAATCTACAATCATATCTTGATAGCCGAACATCGAACCTCTATCGGTAACCATCACATTTTTATTATTACAATCTAAAACTTTTTGAACTGCATGTTTCATGCTTTCGGGACTCATAAATTGTCCTTTTTTTAAGTTTACAGTTTTTCCTGTATTAGCAGCAGCAACTACTAAATCAGTTTGTCTCACTAAAAATGCTGGTATTTGAAGGATATCAACATATTGAGCTGCCATAACAGCATCTTCATTGGTATGTATATCTGTAACTGTTGGAATATGGAAAGTTTCCGATACTTTACGTAGAATTTTTAATGCTTTTTCATCACCAATCCCAGAAAAACTATCTATCCTAGAACGATTTGCTTTTTTAAAAGAGCCTTTGAAAACATATGGAATTTGAAGTTTATCAGTAATTTGGACTAATTTTTCTGCAATTTTCATTGCCATTTCTTCACCTTCTATGGCACAAGGACCAGCAAGTAAAAAAAAGTTTCCACTATCAGTATGCTTGATGTGTGGAATCGTATTTATGATCATCTTTTTAAAATTTAAAGATGCTAAGATAAGAATAATTTATGAGAGTTTTAACCTCTTTAGAATAAATTACTTTTTTAAAGATAGACCAACAGGAACCATTAAATACCCTTTTTCATAAATATTCATGTATAATTTTATGGGTTGCTTTTGGTCTACCCAAATAAGTTCATAAACATCTAAAAAACCAGCGCCAATTTGATGTCTTTTGGTTGGAAAAGGGCAACAACTTTCTATTTTAGTATAGGTTATTTTTTCGCCATTTGGTCCAGCTAAAGCATCCAAAAAACGTTTTGCATTTAAGTTTTCATCTTTTGAATTTAAATAAAAAACATTTACAGGATAATCTGGTTCAAAACCATATTTTTTGTCTTTGCTATATAGTGTAATTAGAAATGTATTCTCTTTTGTTAATATTGGAGTAGGGGCATTATCATCAACATTTTTTAAGGTTGATTTAGTACTTACACATGAGGTGGTGAAAATTAAAAGGAAGCTTAATGCTAGGAAGAATGATTTACTTTTCATAGTTGATAAATATTTTTTTATGTAAACAATAACCGTGCAAAATTATTATTCAAAATTATGTATTTAAAGTTTATAATAATAGCAATGACATGAAATGAATTTCTATTTTTGTGGAAAATCTACAATTATGGAAATAGTTACACATACTTGGCATTGGGCCATTTCAGGTTTCTTAATAGGAATGGTAATGCTTTTATTAAATTATTTTGGAAAAGTATTTGGAATGTCTTCCAATTTACGCTCGCTTTGCTCTATGACTGGAGTTGGAAAATCGGTCCCGTTTTTTGATTGGGATTGGAAATCACAACGATGGAATTTAGTGGTTGTGCTTGGCGCTATGCTTGGTGGCTATGTAGCGGTTCATTTTTTAAGTGATGCTTCGAATGTTGCTATTAGCCCAAAAACCATTGAGCATTTAGCAACCTTACAAATTGATGCTCCTAATGGAAAATTATTACCAAATACACTATTTGGAGATACAATTTACCAGACACCAAAAATGATTCTTATATTAATACTAGGAGGAATTTTAATTGGGTTTGGCTCTCGTTATGCTGGTGGATGTACTTCTGGTCATGCAATTTCGGGAATGAGTAACTTGCAACTTCCTTCTTTAAAAGCAGTAATTGGGTTTTTTGTTGGAGGACTAATAATGGCTCACTTTGTTTTACCTTTAATTTTTTAAACTATGAAATCGATAAAATATTTAGTGGTTGGATTCTTTTTTGGAATTATTTTGACCAAATGTGAAGCTGTTTCTTGGTACAGAATTTATGAAATGTTTCTATTTCAATCGTTTCATATGTATGGAATTATTATGGTTGCTATACTCACTGGAATAATTGGATTGCAAGTCATTAAACGAAAAGAAATAAAAGATATCAAAGGAAATCCTATTGTCATTCAAGATAAAGAAAAAGGTTCCACTCGATATTGGATTGGCGGATTACTTTTCGGATTGGGTTGGGCATTAGTTGGGGCTTGTCCTGGGCCTATTTTTATTCTTATTGGAGCTGGGTTTTTAAGCGTTGGATTAATTTTAATTGGTGCCGTTTTAGGAACTTTTATTTATGGAGTTTTTAAAGATAAATTGCCTCATTAATAATTAAGGTTTAATAGCCAATCTTAACATCGTTGTTCATTTTCAAAATTCCTTTTACTATACAAAACTGAGCAATCAGGTAAGTTATCATTATCCAAAATGAAGCATTTGGTATTGATGTATAAAATTTGTTAATTGCTAAAATACTGTCTGAAGTTACAAAGAAAATGGCTCCAATTAGCACTATATATTTTGATTGATCTCTCCAATTAAAACTTCCTTTTAGCGTTTCAATAAGCATTAAAGAAATGGTCATGGCATAAATCCCAACGGAAAATTTTAAGTCACCTAATGATGGAATCAATAGCGACAGCATTCCAAATAAATAAACAAGTACAAAGCTAAACCCAAACCAATATAAGGGTTTTTTGTGATGTATCCCATCCGATTTTTGTTTCACAAATAGCACTATAAATAGTATATGCGCTATTAAAAAAGATACTAATCCTAAAATAAAATACAATTCCCCTTTATCAGTAAACATCAAAAAACAATCTCCAATCCACGAAAATAACAAGGATAACAACAACCATCTTTTGGTTTCAAATTCATTAGTTTTTACAACAGCATAAAATAAAAAAGGAAGTAGAAAGGGTTTCATATACCATGCAAAATCTTCATATCCAAAACTGATTAAAAGCAAATAAATGCAGCTAATTTCAATGAAAATTTTTAAGTAGTTTTGAGTTTTCATGGATTTACGAATTTGCTAAAACAGGTTTCTTCAAATCAAATTGTATTAGATAAATACTCATTACTAAAGATAAGGAGAGATATGAAAAAACAATATAATTACCAACTGAAACAATTGAATTTAAACCAAACCAATCGCCATAATAGATAATAATTCCAATTGAAAAAGCAAATCTAATACTTTCCCAAAAGATAGAAATTTTTCGAGTATCCATCAGCTCGGTATAGCTGTAGATGGTTAAGAAAATAAAGAAACCGTAAAGAAATATTCCTGGTAAGCCAATTTGAGCAATGCTATTAAAAAGATAGCTTACAAATAATAATGTAACAAACATTTGAGTCATTGACCAATAGATCAATTTGGATGAAACTTGAGTCCCGTATTTATTAAAATTAAATACATCTGTAATTTTATTTACAGGATATTTTGTTTCAAAATTCTCTGGTCGCCAGCCTGTTGGTTGAAACCAGATGGTACATTTATCTTTCCAGTTTTCAGCTCGCCAAGCATCGGAAACTAGTAACCCTAAATGTTGAAAATTAATCCGAATGGGATTCCAAGTATGTGCAGGTCTTGTTATACCATAAACCGGAGGAACTGAGTCTAATTCTTCTTGAAAAGTCCCAAAGAATTTATCCCAAATAATGAATATTTGTGAATGGTTTTTATCCATATATTCAGGATTGATAGCATGATGCACCCGATGATGTGATGGTGTTACTAGAATGTTTTCAAGAAATCCCATTTTCTTAATATGTTTGGTATGATACCAAAATTGAAGAAACAATTGAATAGGAAGTGTAACAGCAATAACTTGTGCAGGTACGCCTAGTAGTGCCGCAGGAATAAGTAAAATAATAAATAAATTCACAAAACTAGAAACGGTTTGACGCAAAGCACAAGCTAAATTAAACTCCTCACTACTGTGATGAATGGCATGTTTATTCCAGAAAAAATTAATTTGATGCGCCAATCGATGGGTCCAATAACCATAAAAATCAATGACTATAAAAGCAATTATATAAGCAAAAACTGTCGATTCTACATGGAGAATGGCTACTTTGGAAACTAACCATTCATAGGAAATAAAAGTGATGCTTAAACCTAATACATCTTTAACAGCATTGGTAATTCCAGAACTAATACTTGAGATACTATCCATATAAGGAGCTGTATCTTCACCTTTATAATAACCGTAAATTTTTTCAATAACGATTAGTAAAAGAAATATGGGCATAGCAAATAGCAATATCTTTCCGTATTGTTCCATTTAAAAGTTATTCGTTTAACTCTAATCGAAGGTACTAAATTATTTCAGCACTTAATCCAGCTTCTAATAATTGAGTACATTGTGGTTCCAGTTGATCGTAAGAACCGGTTTTGACAATACATTTTCCTTTGTAATGAACTAATATAGCGCATTGTTCGGCTTGCTCTGATGTATGTTTGCAAACACGAATCAAGGTGTCAATAACATGATCAAAAGTATTTACATCGTCGTTAAATAGGACGATTTCATTATTAGTATCAACAGCTTCAAGAACGTCTGTTTCTTGTTGGGTTTTTTCTATGGTTGCCATTTCTATTTCAAACATATAATTGAACTACGAATTTACATATTTAAGTGAGACCCAATTGTTTCTTTCCAACTTTTTAACATAGTTTAAACCTTTTTCTGTGCAAGAAGCATCAATAAAAGGAATGTCTTCATTGTAAAAACCGCTTAATAATAATGTTCCTTTTGGGTTTAAACAATCAACATACTGTTGCATGTCATTCAACAAAATATTTCTATTGATATTTGCAATAATTAAATCGTACTTTTTATCTTTTAGAAGTAAAGCATCACCTTCGTAAACAGTTATTTCATGACAATTATTGCGTTCCACATTTTCTATAGAATTTAAATAACACCAGTTGTCAATATCAATTGCATCAATGGGTTTTGCCCCTTTCATTTCCGCTAGAATGGCTAGGATTGCTGTTCCACAACCCATATCTAAAGTTTTTAAATTAACAACATTAATTTCTAATAAATGTTGAATCATCATATGAGTAGTTTCATGATGACCCGTTCCAAAACTCATTTTTGGTTCAATAATGATGTCAAATTCAGCGATAGTTTTTGGATGAAATGGTGCGCGAACATGGCATTTCCCGTCTACATCAATAGGTTCAAAATTTTTCTCCCATTCTTCATTCCAATTGACTTGGTCTATTTCTTCAAAAGTATACGAAATAGTAAATTCGGGTGAGTTTAAGATGTAAATATCGTCAAGAATATCAGCAGTCCAAAGTTCTTTTTGAATATAGGCCACTATTCCCAAATCGGTTTCAATAAAACTTTCAAAAGGCTTTTCGCCTAGCTCAGCGATAAGAATTTCTGATCCTAGTTCTTTGGGTTCAACCGTAAAATGATACCCTAAATAGATATTTGACATGATTTTTTTTTGCAAATGTAGTAATCTGCAAAGTAACTTCTAAAAACAAAGTAGAAAAATAATTATTGTCCTTTTATAGATGCCAAATCGGTATCAGTATCGGGTGCAACAGTAAATACAATTATTCGGTTATATCTACTATTACTAGAATCATACAAATAAGTCATTGTATTTTTTTTGGGATTATAAGTAAGTTTCCCTTTCATATATTTTGATCGAACTTGCCAAGATCCTTCATCTTCATTGTCTTGGGTAAAGTTAGTTATTGAACCATGTTGCAAACGAGCTAAGCCATTATCGACCATACTTATTACTAAATATCCATTGCTTTTGGAGCCAATTTCTCGTATATCAATAATAGAATGTTCGAATTCATTTTCTTGAAGCTCATAAACACTATGTTCTACACTCCAAACATAGTATTTACGGGAATCGGATTGAAATCTTTTTTGGCTATCAATTTGAGCTTTTATGTTCCAGCTAAATGCTAGTAATACAATTATGAGTAGGTTCTTATTCATCTTGATTTGATTTGCCTTGTAAATATATTAGATTTTACTGTTAAAAAGCAAATAAAATCGATGAAATGCAATAAAAAAATAAAA
>CALQAH020000073.1 GCA_943328505.2 Rhizobium sp. Q54
AGTCCTTGCTTTCAGCGGACAAAAGTTAGTTACCAACTTTACCAACAAGCCTTGTTGCTGAATATAATACTCGAAAAAAAACAACATATAACCCTTACTCAAAGTTGTGAATAACTTTATGGTGCTTTACATAGGAACGGCTGTTGTGTGCTGGCATTGTACTATTTACCAAAAACTTTGTTTATTTGCTTTGAATTCATTCTACATATTCCAATCACTCCAGCTTTATTTATATGAGATATGGTAATATACTTGCTTCCCATTGATTTATTGAATTCTATATCTAAACGACCGCCATCTTCTAACTCAATAGTTTTTTTAGTACCTTTTTCTTGTTCAGATGAAAAAACACCATAGATAGTGTCAATATCTGACTCCCGAAATAAGAAAGATTTATAGTTTGCAATTTTGGTAAATTTTTCATCTTGGTATGTAAATGTGCATATTCCATTATTTTTAGTGAGACTTATGTTTAAATTCCCCATAAGCCTAATTTCGCCTATTATTTCGGGTTCTTTAGTATCTGTAACCTTAACTTGTGATAAACAGTTCGTAAACACTGTTAAAAAAACTGCTAGAATAATTGTTTTCATAATTGTTTGTTTTATATAATATTAAAAAGTCCTAAAATTAAAATCAAAATTTGTTTTTGGTTAAGATGCTGTTTTATTCTGGCATTTATTATTTTGTATATGTAAATATTCCTTCTATACTAAAACCATTAAGTTTTTTATCCATCACTAATTGCCAAACTTCTCCATTTTCAATTTCATATTCCACCATCCATGTTCCTATTGGTAAATCTTGAAACTCTTCTGGTAAATTAGTTTTGTTTTTTTCGTCGATAAGAAAAGATTGTGTAAGTTTTACTCCGTCAACTTGAACACCACTATGCTCAATATTGACATTTCCTTCACAATTATTTTTATGAAAATTAGTTCTTGCTTTAGCTATTGTTTCTGCCGAAAAATAAACATTGTGTGGTTCATTAACTACAGCATTAGGATTTCTGTATATGATTTTATCAGGAATCATTGCTACACCAAATATTCTATTGTTCTTCATGCAAATTTTGTCATTTAGTTAAAATGTGTCGTATGCTTGCACACAACGTTTTCGGGCTTGGCGAAGGTGGCGATTTTCACCACAAATGTTGATGCGGAGAACCAAACTTTGATTAACCACAAATGTGTCTGCGGAGCACGAAACCCCGCCTATCGCAAATGTGCTGTTATATGAAGTGCCTTTCATCTTTATGGTCTGATTATTAGTTTAGCATCAGGAATTACAGGATTTACTTTGCTAGGATTCCAGACCAACATACTCTCCGCATTATTGTCATTATTCCACAGTATTATACTTAATTGTCTGTTTTGTTTATGACTATGACTCCAAGCATCTCCAGTTAGAACTGTTGGCTGGTGTCCATTTCTTTGAACTGGATAAAAATGCCAGGGCATTTCAAAAATAAGTTCATTAGTATATTTAAGTAGCGCTAGTAATCCTTCTACTAAATGTGAAGTTTCGCCAATTGGTGGATCATGACTTAAATCATTAAACTTACTTCTTAAGCCATTCAAACTATAAATTAAATTAAATGAAGCCTCCTTTTTGTCTGGCATTGCTTCATTTAGTAAAGCACTTAATATAAAAATTGCACTTCCTATCGTTAAATTACTAATATCATGATTCCAACCTCTGTTCTGTGATTTGTATTCCGGGAACCTTGTAATCACTAAATCTGATAGTTCAGTAGCTGAATATCCTGTTATTGATGATAATGTATCTGCCAAATCTTTACAGTAATTTTCACATATAATCCTGATATCATTTCCAGTTAATGATTTATTAATTGTAATGCCTCCTTCGTTTTCTATAATACAATCAGCTAGTTTATTTTTAATGCTAAATTTTTCAACCGGCCATCCAAACTCTACTAACAACCTTTCCACCATTTGAGCATGGGTTTCATTTGAAATTTCGGAAGTATGGTATTTATTTAATATTGTTTTTATTTCTCCAGAACGCAATAACTTTTCAAGAAGTTTTTTGGTTGCATTTCTAGGCGAAACATTAATATCAAACTTTGAAATATAATGAACATAATCTGTGAAAAGACTGCCGTTTATAAGAGTGTCTTCATTAATAGAATCTTTGTTAATTTGACTAGAAAATTCTGGAATCATCTCTTTCAGAAAAGTGGTTACATCAAAATTTGCAATTTGTATCCCCTCTGTTAATATTTTCCAGCCAACCATTCGTGGAGGATCCCATGAAACTGCTTTAGAAGGTGTTTTGTGAAGTCGTGTTTGCCTTTCAAGATTTAGTAAAAAGGAGGGGCTAAATTCCAAATGTGACTTCAAAACTTCCTGTAAGGTTTTATGAAATTTCAATCGTTTTTCCTCAACATTGTTTTGCCATTCTGTTAACTCTGAATCGTAACTGCTTTCAAAATGTTCGATTGTAAGTTCTAATTCTCCAATAAGTAATTGGAATTTTGTCTTTAAGTCTTGAACATTATTTATTAGTTCATTAATTCTATTATTATAAATATTTTGTGACCACGTGACAAACATTTCTTTTGGTCTTTCCTCTTCATTTAGTTTCAACAATAAACTAGCAACTTTTTTTATTTGCTCGTTTGACTCTGATTTAAAAAGATTGTTTGTTTTTGAATTGTGTTGGGTAATAAATCTAATTAATGTTGAGTTTAATTCCTCTTCTGGAATATCTTGCGATGCCTTAAGTAGCAATAGAGACAAAATAAATTTATCATCTGCATTCTCCAATAGCGTATTAATTTCTTCAGAAATCTCTCTAAAACTGCCTTCTTTTATTATTTTTTTCAGTATTTCAAAATAAAAGTTATTTAAATGTTTAGCACTATGTTCTTCCCAAAGAGATTCTAATACCTTATGTAATTCAACACAATACTGTTTTTTCTTTTTCAGAACTTCAACATCCCCTTTGACAGGCTTCTCTCTCTTAAAGGAATTCCAAGTTTTAAAAGAATTTGAGGCATCATTAAAAATTGTATAGACTTTAGGGTCTATAGCATTTTCAAGGACCCTTTCAATATCGTAATGATTTTTAAGTGAAATCAGAACTCCCCATCCTGGTTGCGGATATGAACCTGAAAGAATGAGAATTTGGTTTTTTTTCTCTTTAGGAGATAGATATTCATCATCATAAATTGTACTTATACCAGAAGGTAGCAAATCGGATAATCTCCCTGTCAGATCAGATAAGTCAGATGTTTGCCTTGAATCAGGATGTGTATCCCATCTGTCCGTGTTCTTTACTAGCATCAGCCCTAATTCATTGCATATGCTTTCCCTTCTTGTAAAATGATGCCATAGTTTCTCTAATTCATAAGAATCCCATTGGCCTACTGGTATCACCCAGAAAAGTGCTGGCACAACTTTTCCAGGTGTGCTAATTCTATTTAATTCCGCCAATGAATAGGTCTCAATTTTATATCCCATATTGTATCCTTTTAATTAGGTCGTTCTTTGGCATTTCATATAACGTTCCGCCGCTTCAAGAAGCAGCGAACTTCGTATCTGCGTACTCTCGGCTAAGATAAAAAAACTAGCAAAAGGAAAATATGAATTTACCGGATATTTCGCAGTTTCTTGAAACGGCTGTTAGCAGATGTTATTATTCTCGTTTATAACAATTACTTTCTATTGTTACAATTTCGATATTTTTTTCGCTGTATAATTTTTGATTAATTGTATTTTCAGATAAAATTGATTTATCTTGTTTAATATGAAACTTAAAATTTTTATATCCTAATCCTAAATATTCTGAACAACCTTCTTTAAACCAATATAAAGAATCTTTATATTTGATATCTTTTGCTTTAAGAGTTGTCAAATCTATATATTTTCCATCTGTTAGATAACCTTTAAAATCCTTATTCAAAATTATTTTATAAACAGTACTATCTGCTAAATGAATTTGAAATGTAACGTTTTCGTATGAAGAAAAAGCAAAACCACTTTTGTTTTGGTATCCAGGAATTTTTAAGGCTGTAATTCCATTTGAGCATTCATCTAATTCTTTAACTGGAACAATAGTAAAAGGTTCTTCAAAATCTGAAATTTTAGTTTCACACAATTTAATTTTTGATAAATCAGTTAAATCACTTTGCGACAGGATTGTCTGATTTATAAGGATAATTAATAAAACCGAAAATAGTGATTTCATAGTGTTTTTTTATAATATCTGCTAACGGACGGTGCTTGGCGATGTGTGGGATAGATAAGCCTAAACTTCGGATTAATAACAAATCTTAAAAATATGACAAAACATAAAATTGATAACAAAACCCCACATATTGCCAAACACTTGTTAGGGGATGTTATTTGCTGGTGGTCTGGTGGGGTTACTTCTGCTGTTGCTTGTAAAATTGCTATTGATATTTACGGAATTGAAAGATGTAAATTAATAATGATTGATACAAACAATGAAGATGATGATACTTACAGATTTAAGGCGGATTGTGAAAAATGGTATGGAAAAGAAATTGAAACGATTACATACATTGGCGAAAAATATATTTCTATTCAAGATGTTTGGAGAAAGCATTTGTCATTAAACGTGGCTACTGGTGCAATTTGTTCAAGTATTCTAAAACGTAAATGCAGAGAAGATTGGCAAAAAACAGCAATTTATGATTTCCAAGTTTTTGGGTTTGAATTTGAGAAAAAAGAATTTAACCGAGCGTTTGGAATGAAAACTAACCACCCTAAAGCAAAAGCAATTTATCCTTTATTGATGTATGGATATGATAAAAAGAAATGTATTGAAATCGTAGAAGACGCAGAAATTGAAATCCCTAAAATGTATCAATTAGGTTTTCAAAATAACAACTGTTTTAAAACAGGATGCGTTCAAGGTGGAATAGGATATTGGCAAAAAATGAAACGTGAATTTCCTGATAAGTTTTATGCAATGGCTGAAATGGAACACGAATTAACAGACGAAAGCGGAGAGCCTAAAACGATGTTAAAAGACCAAAGCAAAGAAGCAAAGGAAAGTTTTAACGAATTAGTTTTTTTAGTAAAGCACCCAGATTATCCCAATTTAAAAAGCATTGATGAAATGCCTGATTGTAAAGTTGAGCCTTTATTTGATTGCAATGGACTTTGTGGAATAAATGATTTTGATAGAAACAAAACTGAAAATGAAATTAATTATCAGGGGTCGTTGTTCTATAATATCCCCTAACTTGTATATATGTCTGACAAAATCAGACCAAGTTACCCAAATTAGGGTGGATAGGTCTGGTTAGCATCAGACTTTATTTATAGTGCTAAATTATAAATAAATATTTACAAATCGTCAAAAGGACTTTTTATTTGTTGTAAACTTTTTGTACTTACATGGGTATATATTTCCGTTGTTTTACTACTGCTATGACCTAGTAACTCTTGTATGTAACGCAAATCGGTACCGCTTTCTAATAAATGTGTGGCATAACTGTGTCGCAACCAATGCAAGGTAACCGGTTTTGTAATTCCAGTTTTATACAAAGCCTGTTTCAAAACACTTTGTAAACTCTTCTCTGAATACTGTTCACCAGCATCTTGACCCTCAAATAGCCAAACTCTTGGTTTATAAGTGGTGTAATACTGCCGCAAAAGCGATAAAATCTTTAAAGATAATGGCGCAATTCTGTCTTTCTTTCCCTTGCCTTGTCGAATAATGACAATGCCTCTTTTAGAATCGATATCCGAAAATTTTAAATGCAATAGTTCGCTTCGGCGTAAGCCACAACTATAAATCAAAGACAACATAGCCTTGTGTTTTATATTGCCATGTGCCTCCAATATTGCTTTTACTTCCTCTTTACTCAATACATTAGGCAATACTTTTTCTCGCTTTGGCCTGTGAATCTTTTCAATCTCGATTTTGGAATCTTTAACGATTTTAAAAAATAACTTAATTGCATTTACAATCTGGTTTTGATACGAACCCGAAAATTTGTTTTTTAAAATGTATTCATTGTTATATATTACAACATCTTCGTTTGTAATATCAACAATCAATTTTTCACGATGAAAAACCAAAAACGATTTTAAAGCATCAATGTAAGTCTTAATAGTATTTTCACTGTAACGCCTAGAACGCATCCATTGTGTAAATCTTTCTATTTGCAATTTTCCCTCTTCACTTGGTAAAGTGTCTGATAATAAAATAAGATTGAAATACTTCCGGTTTTCTTCCGTATCAGGAATATGCCATGCTCGCAACGATTGACTCCAACGTGAACCCTCAATGCGTTTTATACGATCTATTAATTGTTCATTCCATTCAAATGATACAACAATTCTTCGCTCTCCTTTATGCTTGATTATTTTTGAATTCCATTCCATAACAACTTCTTATACATTTGATTTATTGGCTTATACATAACAAATATAAACATTTATCTTACAAGTTGTACTAAAAACACTTTTCTCTTTGTTCTTTCCGCTTTCTTTGTTCAATCAAAAATTATTATATTTGCCCAACAAATGACACAACAATGATTGCAACCGCCACAAACACGATATCAACCGAATTAGAGCTTTATTTTCAACAATTTAGAAATAATATCATTGGAGTTCAGCAAGAATTTGTGACACCTTTTGGAACTAAAAAAATCATTTACACCGATTGGACCGCAAGTGGACGTTTATACCGTCCAATAGAGGAGAAACTTATCAACCAATTTGGCCCTTTTGTTGCCAATACACATACCGAAACTACCGTTTCTGGAACTGCCATGACCATGGCGTATCATAAAGCGCGACACATTATTAAACATCATGTGAATGCTAACAATGATGATGTGCTTATTATTGACGGTACCGGGATGACAGGAGTTGTCAATAAGTTTCAACGAATTTTAGGTTTACGAATTGCCGAAAATTTAAAAGAATTTACCACTATTCCTAATGAAATAAAACCCATAGTTTTTATCTCTCACATGGAGCACCATTCCAATCAAACATCATGGCTAGAAACCATAGCCGATGTTGTGATAATTCCAGCATGTGAAAAAGGTTTTTTTTGTATCGATAACTTGAAAGTATTATTAGAGCAATACCAAGATCGAGTATTCAAAATTGCATCCATTACTTCATGTTCAAACGTTACCGGAATTATTACGCCGTATCATGAGGTTGCCAAGTTAATGCACAAAAATAATGGAGTTTGCTTTGTGGATTTTGCCTGTTCTGGCCCTTATGTGAATATCAATATGCACCCCGAAGATGCCGAAAGTTATTTGGACGCAATCTTCTTTTCACCTCATAAGTTTCTGGGTGGTCCAGGTTCTTCTGGGGTTTTAATATTTAATAAAAATTTATACAAAAATAATATACCCGATTGTCCGGGTGGAGGAACTGTTTCTTGGACAAATCCCTGGGGTGATCACCAATATATCGACAATATTGAAGATAGGGAAGATGGAGGAACTCCTGGTTTTCTGCAAGTAATTAAAACGGCGTTAGCCATTCAGCTTAAAGAAAAAATGGGTGTGAAAAATATCTTGGATCGTGAACATGAATTAGTAGAATATATCTTTTCCGAGCTTGAAAATAGTGATAACATTAACATTTTGGCGGCTAATGAAAAGAATAGGCTAGGAGTGATTTCTTTTTATATTACCGATTTGCATTTTAATTTGGGTGTTAAATTACTCAACGATAAATTTGGAATACAAACTCGAGGTGGCTGCAGTTGTGCAGGTACTTATGGGCATTATTTGTTAAATGTAAATCAGGAAACCTCCCACGATTTAATATGCCAAATTACCTCTGGTGATTTAATAAAAAAACCAGGTTGGATTAGAATGTCCATTCATCCTACAACTACCAATCACGAAATTGCCTTTGTTTGCAACAGCATAAAAGATCTTGCCAAAAACCATGCAGCTTGGGCAAAAGACTATGTATATCATCCTGCTACAAACGAGTTTACTCACAAAGATGCTTTACCTACAGAACAAGAAATGGTGGACAATTGGTTTAATGATTAAAAATATATAAATCAATTGATTATATCGTTTTATTTATAAAGTGAATTTAA
>CALQAH020000074.1 GCA_943328505.2 Rhizobium sp. Q54
ATTATAACCTCTTAAGGTGGTTATTGCGGCGGGGCTCACCTCTTCCCATCCCGAACAGAGTAGTTAAGCCCGCCTGCGCAGATGGTACTGCAGTTATGTGGGAGAGTATGTCGTCGCCTTTTTTTATGGAACCCCAATCTGAAAAGATTGGGGTTCTTTTTTTTAATGGAACGACGTGTTCCCCGCCAAGGCGGGTCGGTTCGTCGCCTTTTTTTGAAAACCCTTCATCTATCGATGAGGGGTTTTTTGTTTTGGATCGACGTCTTCATCTAAAGGCTTCATACTCTTACCATGCTTCGCTAGTTAGCTTCGCTCGTGTAAAATGTCGTTTTTTTTAGAAAGTTCTCATCATTTATTTGATGGGAATTTTTTTTTGTTTTGAGTGAATAACCTAAATTATGAATTGTACGCCAGCCTATATATATCATTTGGAGTAAATACTGAAGCGTATAGTTTTTAACAATAAAAAAAGCCACTTCTATATGAAGTGGCTTTTTATGTACTATTAAGAGAAAATAGTGCTACTAAAACTGCTCTCTTCCAGAAAAATGGAAAGCACTTTCTAGAGCTGCATTTTCATCGCTATCAGAACCATGAACTGCATTTTCTCCAATAGAAGTTGCATATTTTTTACGGATTGTTCCTTCAACTGCTTCAGCAGGATTTGTTGCGCCAATTAAAGTTCTAAAAGCATCAACTGCGTTGTCTTTTTCTAAAATTGCAGCTACAATTGGACCTCTTGTCATAAATTCAACTAATTCACCGTAGAATGGTCTTGCAGCATGAACAGCATAAAATGCTTTTGCATCTGCAACCGTTAATTGTGTTAATTTTAAAGAAACGATTTTGAAACCACCTTCTGTAATCATATTTAAAATTCCTCCGATGTGTCCGTTTTCAACACCATCAGGCTTAATCATTGTAAATGTTCTATTTGTAGCCATTTTGATTTATTTGTTTATAATTTTTGTGCAAAAATAGTCTTTTTAAATGATTATTTAAAATCTCATAAGTATCAATTCTTGATAATTTTTTGAACTGTAAAATCTAACCCAGATTTTACTTTTATGAAATAAATTCCATTAGACAAACTAGTACTAGAAAGAATGAATTCAGATGTATTGGGTTCAAAAACCTGAAGTTCTTTTCCATTAACATCAAAAATCTGTACACTATAAATATCAGTAGAATTTGATATAGTCCAATTAGTATTTGTCGGATTAGGATATATTATCAAATTTGAAATTGCTTCTTCAGTGTTTGTTAATGTATTAGAAAAATCATAATTCCCAGAAGTTATTTCAAATGAAATATTATATGTTCCAGCTGTTACTGGAATATTTTGACCATTTTGAGTTCCTGTTCCTAAGGGAAAACCTAATGAACCCCAATTAGTTGTCCATAGATTGTCTTTTCTAAACTTAACTTCCCCGTCTAACAATGTAAGCCCTAAAATGTTATAATTATATCCATCGGTTGTATTTAAATCGTTATCGGTCGCGGTAAAACCACTGAGTGCAGTCCCTAATATTCCTACACTTGGATAAGTAAAGCTGTATTCGCCAGTTAATCTATTAAAAGTAACAAACCATTCATTTCCTGGTATAAATAATGAAGGACCGCTGGAAACAGCTGTTCCACTTGGGAAAGAAGTACTTCCCCAGACTAAAGAACCATTATCGTCTTGTCGGAAATAAGCATTACCACTACTAAAGTAAAATCCTGAAAGAGTGTACGTTATTCCATCGGTTGTAATCATATCAACATCTGGTCCTGCATAACCGTTTTGTGAATCTACAGCTGGTCCCCAAATACCAATACTCGGAAAAACGATTACAGGTATAAAAGTATAAGTACCGTTTATCCTATTAAAAGTGACATCATATATTCCTGCAATAGTCATAATATTTGCACCATTTAAAACAGCAGTTCCAGATGGAAAGTTGCTATTTCCCCAATTTGTTGTCCATTGACCATCTTGTCTGAACTTCAATCCAGTTGTTGCTGGATCTGTAGCAGTGGTTAACACAACATTGTTTTTAATATAGGTAATATTATCAGTTGTGGTAAGATTAGTGTCAACTGACCAACTTCCTGATGGACTTGTGCTTCCAATCATGGAAATAACTTGTGCATCAGTATTTAAAGCAAAGAGTGTAATTAATAAATAAAGTAATTTTCTTTTCATTTGAATGAATTAAAAGGTTGATCATTATAATTTTAAATAAAAGTAATTTAAATAATAATAACTTTTTAAGCCATTTTTGTTCAAACGTTATAGTGTTGAAAACTTTATAGCGTAATGATTATAAAATTATTTTCAAGAGGTTTTAATTCTTGTTTAATTTTATCTATAAATGAATTTCCAAACTCCAAATAAAACTCTGAAAAATTTACTTTTCTTTCTTGTAAGCTTTGGTTTGGGAACAATTCGTTTTGCAACAAAATAATACGTTCCAGCTCAGAGGCATGTACTCTTTTTTCAGCTTTTAACAAACGTTTTTCAAGATTTTCTAATCCTTTGATTTGTTTTATCTCTTGAGCTTTTACAGCACCAAGGAAGGATTTGTCAGTTTGTGAAGCAATGCTGTGTAAATTTTCAAATTGCTTTTTCAAAAGTTCTTTTGGTTCGGAAAAATCAATCGCGAATTTAGAAAACTCTTTTGTTTTTTGAGTGAATAATTCCTGTTGGTTTGAAAATAAATCACCCCAAGAAAGCTGTAATTTGTCCGCTTTAGCATTTTGTTTATCAGTTGTTAAAAGAACTGAATTTCGTAATAAAAGTATTGGGAAAATAATTTTATTAGATTCAAAATTAGATTTTAATTCCAACCAATAAGCTATTTCACCACCTCCGCCAATATAGCACAAATTGGGTAAAATAACTTCTTGGTATAGTGGTCGTAAAATTACATTTGGGCTAAATTTTTCAGGATTAGTGTCCAACAATACTAAAATTTCAACCTCTGTAAATAGTAGTTTAGTGTTATTAATTTTGTAAATACCGTCTTCAAAAACAATCCTTTCTCGTACTGTATCTTCAATATAAAAAAGGTTTATTTCTCTCGGATTTACTTGAATGTCATAGAAAGACAAAAGCTTATTTGTTTCGCTAACTTTTTGATAAGAAGTTTGATGTAAAAGTTCTTCTTTAGCAAAGGGAATAAAAAGTTTCTTTAACTCATGATTATCGGCATCCAAAATTACCAAACCATCATTGCCAAATAATTCATTGGCTAAAAAGCGAGTAGCATCTGCTAAAGAATCCTGTTCTAAATAGGCTTTTTGAAACAGATTTTTTATAGAATCAGCATTTGTTCCAGTTCCTAATTCTGCGGTAAACAGTTCCAATACTTCTTCTAAACCCTTTGTTGCTAACCTTCCAACAGGCCCAAAACTTTCAACGTTCCATCGTATTTTTTTATTCTTGAAATTGAAATAATTAATCTCTTCAAAATCATGATCTTCGGTTGCCATCCAATAAATAGGAACGAAATTATAGGTTGGATATTCCAATTTCAATTGCTTACACAAATTGATTGTTGAAACAATTTTATATAAAAAATAAAGTGGTCCAGTAAATAAATTTAATTGATGCCCAGTTGTAATTGTGAAAGTTTTTGGATTTTTTAACGATTGAATATTTTCATTCGTTAAATTTGAAATTTTAAGTGTTGAATATTGTTTTTCTAATTCAGATACTAAAATTTGCCGATTTAAAGTATCATTATTATTGAAATTAATTTCTTTCTCTGCTATTTGAGCTTTAAAATTTTCCAAGTTTGGAAATCGATTATATAAGTTTCTAAGCTCTGATTTCTCTTCCAAATAATCTACAATTAGTTTGGAAAAATATCCTGAGTTTTGATAACTAATAGAATCTGTTGGCATCCTTTATTTTTTTTGTAAAAATACTCAAAATAAAATTTCCATTTGCAAAATCCATTTCCCAAATTATCGTTAATTCCAAATTATTAATTTTACTTTTGTAAAAAGCAATTTCATTTGAAAGACATACTCCTAATAACACCGCCATTTACCCAACTCAATACGCCTTATCCAGCAACGGCCTATTTGAAAGGGTTCCTTAACACTAAAAACATTTCAGCTTACCAAATGGATTTAGGGATTGAAGTGATATTGGAATTGTTTTCCAAAATGGGTTTAACTGCAATTTTCGCTTCCGACAACCGACAACCGACAACCGACAATGCCAAACGAATTTATTCGCTCAAAGAAGATTACATTAAAACCATAGACGCTACAATAGCTTTTCTTCAAAGTAAAAATTCAACGTTAGCACGCCAAATTTGCTCCGAAAATTTTCTTCCCGAAGCTTCCCGTTTTGACCAATTAGACGAAATGGATTGGGCATTTGGTTCCATGGGTATGCAAGACAAAGCCAAACATCTTGCAACAGTCTACCTTGAAGACATCTCGGATTTTATTGTAGAAAATGTGGATGAAAATTTCGGATTCAGTCGCTATGCGGAACGATTGGGTAGAAGTGCCAATTCCTTTGATGAAATGTATGACCATTTGCAAAAAGAATTGACTTATATTGACACTATTTCCCTAAAAATTCTCGAAGAGAAAATAAAGGTGCAACAGCCCAAATTAGTTTTAATTTCTGTTCCTTTTCCAGGAAATTTATACAGCGCCTTTCGATGTGCGCAATTTATTAAAAAGAACTATCCAGAAATTAAACTTTCAATGGGAGGAGGTTTTCCTAATACCGAATTGCGTGAACTAAAAGACCCAAGGGTTTTTGAATTCTTTGATTTTATTACACTTGACGATGGCGAACTTCCAGTAGAATTGTTGCATGCAGCAGTTTGTAACACTGAGCAACTCGAAGTGACTTATAAACGCACTTTTCTATTAGAAAACAACCAAGTTGTCTATAAAAACAATACGCTTAAACACGACTACAAACAAAGCCAGGTTGGTACTCCAGATTATTCCGATTTGAATTTGGATAAATACATTTCAGTAATCGAAATTACCAATCCCATGCACAGTCTATGGAGCGATGGTCGTTGGAATAAACTCACCATGGCACATGGATGTTATTGGGGAAAATGCACCTTCTGTGACATTTCTTTGGATTATATCAAGCTTTATGAACCCGTTGCTGCCCAAATTCTTGTTGACAGAATGGAGGAATTAATACTTCAAACGGGCGAAAACGGATTTCATTTTGTTGACGAAGCCGCACCACCAGCATTAATGCGTGAAGTAGCTTTGGAGATCATCAAACGTAAAATAATTGTTAGTTGGTGGACCAACATCCGTTTTGAGAAAAGTTTCACAAAAGATTTATGTATTCTGTTAAAAGAATCGGGTTGTATTGCGGTTTCAGGAGGATTAGAAGTAGCTTCGGATAGATTATTGGCCTTGATCCAAAAAGGGGTTACCGTAGAACAAGTAGCTCAAGTAACTAGAAATTTTACTGAAGCTGGAGTAATGGTTCATGCCTATTTGATGTATGGTTATCCAACACAAACTGTACAAGAAACAGTAGATAGTTTGGAAATGGTGCGTCAAATGTTTGAAATGGGAATTTTACAAAGTGGATTTTGGCACCAATTTGCCATGACAGCACACAGTCCTGTTGGAATGTATCCAGAAGAATTTGGAGTAATTCCGGAACAAAACCAAATTACTTTTGCCAACAACGATATTCAATTTAAAGATAAAACAGGAATAAATCATGATCAATTTAGCTTTGGATTAAAGAAATCATTGTTCAATTTTATGCATGGAATTTGTTTTGATTACGAATTGCAAGAATGGTTCGATTTTAAAATTCCAGATACTACAGTTTCTCCAGACTTTATATATGATGCCTTAGCCAACGAAGTAAATTTTACAACGAAACCTTCAGCGAAAATTGTTTGGATTGGTGGAAAACCAATTACAAAATTGTTGATAAAATCCAAAAAAGGAAAAGCTTGGGAAATGATGCAATTGACTTTTCATAACAAACAAAACACCATCGAAATAACTGTTGACAAAGACAAAGGAGCATGGCTAGTTAAAATTATTGATGAAATTTCTGTTTGCAACGACGGTATAAAAACGTATGCGCAAATTAAACTTGATTTTGAAACGTATTTTGATGACTTTGAACTGTTCTGGTTTTCAAAACCTTTGCAACAGCTTAAAAACAAAGCTCTTTTGACACTTTAAGACAACAAACATTTCTGAACAAATTATTAATTGTTTTTTTTTAGGATTTATATGTTGATCCAATTTTAAGTAGATTTAAATACTAAATTTTTATGATTTTGTGTGGAGATTATGATAAGGTTTCGTTTGTAAATATGGGGATGAAAGCTACTAGAGAATTTGATTTAGGGAAAGGAATTTTCAATCCAGTTCCATTAATCTATATCCATAATAGGATAACCAAAACAACGAAGCTTTTGTCAAAGATTTTTTAGTAGCAAGTGTTATTTTTAGTTATTAGTAAAAAAAAGTATACTTAAACTGGTTCACCATATAAATCGAACTCTGTGGCATCAATTATTTTTACATTTACAAAATCTCCAGTCTTCACATAGAATTTTGCTGCATCAATTAGGACTTCATTATCTACATCTGGACTATCAAATTCTGTTCTTCCTATAAAATGTTGTCCTTCTTTTCTATCGATGATGCATTTAAAAGTTTGTCCAATTTTTTCTTGATTTAAATCCCAAGAAATTTGCGATTGCAAATCCATTATTTCAGCAGCTCGTGCTTGTTTTACTTCTTCAGGAACATCATCTTCTAGTAAATAAGCATGAGTGTTTTCTTCGTGAGAATAAGTGAAACACCCTAATCGTTCAAATTTCATTTCTTGAACCCAATCTCTCATGATTTCAAAATCTTCTTGAGTCTCGCCAGGATAGCCCACAATTAATGTGGTTCTAATGGTCATTCCTGGTACTGCTTCACGGAATTCTTTTAACAATTTAGTGGTTTTTTCTTTTGTGGTTCCGCGACGCATTGATTTTAAAATACTGTCTGAAATATGTTGCAAAGGAATATCAATATAATTACAAATTTTAGGTTCGCGTTTCATTAATTCCAAAACATCCATCGGGAAACCTGTTGGGAAGGCATAATGCAAACGAATCCATTCGATGCCTTCTACTTTCACTAAATTTTCAAGTAATTCGGCAAGGTTTCTTTTTTTGTAAATATCCAAACCATAATAGGTCAAATCTTGGGCAATTAAAATCAATTCTTTCACGCCATTTTTGGCTAATCCTTCTGTTTCTTTAACCAGTTTTTCAATGGTTTGAGAAACGTGTTTGCCACGCATAATTGGAATAGCACAAAAACTGCACGGACGGTCGCAACCTTCAGCAATTTTTAAATAAGCGTAATTTTTTGGTGTTGTTGTTAATCGTTCACCAAGCAGTTCATGTTTATAGTCGGCACCAAGAGCTTTTAATAAACCGGGTAATTCAGTTGTGCCAAAATATTGATCTACATTAGGAATTTCTTTCTCTAAATCGGGTCTGTATCTTTCGGACAAACATCCTGTAACAAATACTTTGTCTACTAATCCTTGTTCTTTTTTGTCAACATATTCTAAAATAGTATTTATCGATTCTGCTTTGGCGTTATTTATAAATCCACAAGTGTTAATAACAACAATGTTTCCTTCTTGTTCGTGTACAACGTCTTTGCCACTAGCTTTCAATTGTCCCATCAAAACCTCACTGTCATAGGTGTTTTTAGAACATCCTAGAGTGATGACATTGATTTTATTTTTCTTTAAAGATTTAGTTCTCATAGATTTAAAATAGGAGTGCAAAACTACGTTTTTTTATTCAAATGGGACTTGTTTGAATAGTTCATTTTTAAATTTTCAAAAAAAGAGTCTTTTAAATAAAAAACCACCTCGTTGAATGGAGATGGTTACTATATTTTAGAGTGTCTTGTCCTGAAATAGCGATACACAAAAAGTATCCTTATGGAAAATCCTAAAGAAAGTCGCTATGTAAAGCGCACACAAAAAGACTACACTATGTCTTTTAAATTACAAATTGTTCAAGAAATAGAACGCGGTAAGCTATCAACAA
>CALQAH020000075.1 GCA_943328505.2 Rhizobium sp. Q54
AGTTACAATAACTCCACAAACAACACCAACCTTTACTTTTGGAACTACTTTAAGCATTTGCTCCGGAGGTATTGTGCCTTCATTGCCAACTTCTTCAAGTAATTCTATCACTGGAACATGGTCGCCGGCTATAGTTGATAATGCAAATAACGGAACATATACTTTCACACCTGATGCAGGACAATGTTCTACTACGACCACATTTACAGTTACAATAACTCCACAAACAACACCAACCTTTACTTTTGGAACTACTTTAAGCATTTGCTCCGGAGGTATTGTGCCTTCATTGCCAAATTCTTCAAGCAACTCCATTACGGGTTCATGGACGCCAGCTATAGTTGATAATGCCAATAATGGAACATATACTTTCACACCTAATACAGGACAATGTGCAAACACTACCACATTTACAGTTACTATAACTCCACAAATTACACCTACGTTCACTTTTGGAACTACTTTGAGTATTTGTGAAGGGGATTCAGTACCAACATTACCAAACATATCAAGTAATTCTGTAACAGGAACTTGGTCGCCAGCTGTTGTTGATAATGCCAATAATGGAACCTATACTTTTACTCCAAATATAGGGCAATGCGCTACTACAAGCTCATTTACTGTAATTGTAACTCAAAAGCTAACTCCTACTTTTGGATTTGGAACTAGTCAGACAGCCTGTCAAGGTGTTTCTGCGCAAGTATTATTACCTACTACTTCAGACAACTCTATTACAGGATCTTGGAATCCATCTACAATTGATTATTCAATAGCAGGTCAAACTGTATATACTTTCACGCCTAATTCTGGACAATGTGCATTTAATACCACTTTAACAGTAACTGTAAACACAATTCCACAATTTACAATTTCCGGGGGTTGTGATGGTGAGGAATATGTATTACAAATTGTTGAAGAAAACCAAAACATTAATTTAGTTGAATGGTATTTTAATAATACGATGATTGGTCAAGGAAACTCTATTGTTATAAACGGTGAAGGTACTTATACTGCTGTAGCAACTAAAGCCGATACTTGTGATAACAGTGCTCAATTTGTTGTTAGCAATGATTATTGTTCAATACAAAAAGGTATTTCTGTTAACAATGATGGTTTAAATGATGTTTTTGAATTGACAAATTTAGATGTGAACTATTTGCAAATTTTCAATAGATATGGTATGAAAGTATATTCAAAAAGCAATTATACAAATGAATGGGGCGGAAAATCAGATAATGGAGACGATCTTCCAGATGGAACTTATTATTATGTAATCAATTTTAATAATGGAAAAGTCAAAACCGGTTGGATTTATATTAACAGAGAGAATTAATAGTAAGTGCAATAATTCATATTCAAAAAAGTAAAAACAAAACCAAAATGAAGAAATTATATTTCATTGCTATATTAGCTTTATCTGGGATAACAGGCGTACAAGCGCAACAAGACCCAAATTATACTCAATACATGTATAATATGAGTGTTATAAACCCAGCATATGCAGGTTCAAAAGAAAGCGTTTCAGGAGGATTTTTGTATAGAAAACAATGGGTAGGAATAGAAGACGCACCAACAACAGGTACGTTTTTTATCCACAGTCCGGTTGGAAGAAATGTTGGATTGGGACTATCTATTATTTCGGATAAAATTGGACCGGTAGAAGAAAACAATTTCTATGCTGACTTCTCCTACGCTTTAAATCTAGGCGGAGAACACCGATTAGCTTTTGGATTAAAAGCAGGAGCTACAATGCATAAAGTTGACTTTACCAACATTATCCCAACATTACCAGATCCAGGGGATGAGGCATGGGGAGCCAATCCCAATAAAACATTTTTAAATGTGGGTTCGGGATTGTTTTACTATACGGATAAATATTATCTAGCGTTTTCGGTTCCGAATATGTTAAAATCAAAATATTTAGATTTTAACGGTGCCCAATATGGAACGGAAGTAATGCACTATTTTTTCACAGGAGGTTATGTGTTTGATATAAATCCAAATTTAAAATTCAAACCTTTTGCTATGGTTAAATCGGCATTTAATGCGCCAACATCCTTTGATGTGTCAACCAACTTTATGCTTTATGATAAGTTAGAACTTGGAGCCGCCTATAGATTAGAAGATTCCTTTGGCGCCATGGTAAATTTTGCTATTACACCAAGTTTAAGAATCGGATACGCTTATGACCATGTTATTTCAGATTTAAAAGTAGTGACACCCGCTTCTCATGAGTTCATTTTATTATTTGATTTGAATTTCCCGAAAAAAGTATCCCGTTCACCTAGATATTTCTAATCTAAAAACTAAAAGTAAAAATGAAAAATTTATATATAGCATTAAGTTTTGTGGTTAGTACCTTAACAATTACGGCTCAAAACAAAGACACCAAAGCAGCAGATAAATTATACGCACGATACGAGTATGTTGATGCCGCCAAAGCCTATCTTAAACTTGTTGAGAACGATAAAGCCGACCCTTATGTGTACAAACAATTGGCCGATGCCAATTACAATATGTTCAACTCGGCAGAAGCCGTAAAATGGTATGCTAAAGCTACAGAGACCAATCAGGATGCTGAGACTTACTACCGTTATGCACAAATGCTCAAAGCCAACGGAAAATACGAAGAAGCCAACAAGCAAATGCAAAAGTTTGCTTCGGCTTCACCAAATGACCAAAGAGCCAAAGCTTTCAAAGAAAATCCAAACTATATTCCAAGATTATTGGATAAAACCAAATTGTTCAACGTGAAGTCTTCGGACATTAGCAGTGACAAGTCTGATTTTGGAGCGGTGCTTTATGACAACAGTTTGTATTTTGCCAGTGCCAGAAATGGCGCCAGAAAAAACTACGGTTGGACAGACGAGCCTTTCCTTGATATTTACAAAGCCGATTACAATACCGATGGAACTATTACCAATGCGGGCGTTGTTGTGTCTTTAAATTCTAAATGGCATGATGGTCCTGTGACAATCAGTGCTGATGGGAATATGGCTTATTTTGCCAGTGAAAGCTACAAAGAGAAAGAGTTTGAGAAGGACAAAAAGAACAATGCCCGATTCAGTCAGGTTTATTTGTTTAAAGCTGCCAAAAGCGGAGACTCTTGGGGTGAGCTTACAGAATTGCCTTTTAATGACAAAACTTTTTCCAACAGTAACCCATCACTTAGCAGAGACGGCAAAACATTGTACTTCTCTTCTAACAGACCTGGTGGTATTGGTGGTGTAGACATTTGGAAAGTAGCGGTGAATGCCGATGGTTCTTTTGGAGAGCCACAAAACTTAGGAAACAAAGTAAACACGGAGGACAACGAAAGTTTCCCATTCATAGCCGACGAGAACAAAACATTGTACTTTGCTTCAGCCGGCAAACAAGGTTTGGGCGGCTATGATGTATACCAAATTGATTTATCAGGTGGAGAAGCTACCAATTTAGGCACACCGGTAAATACTGAGAAAGACGATTTTGCATTCTCTTTTAACGGTACTAAAAACATAGGTTTTTTATCCAGTAATCGTGGTGGAAACGATGATATCTTGATGGTTATCCCAGTATGTGGTGTAGATGTGACTGTTGTAGTTACCAATACTAAAACCGGGGCTATTTTGTCTAATGCCAGTGTGGCCATCTTAGACGATAAAAAGAATGTTATCGCTACGGAAATGTCAAACGCGAATGGAGAAGTGAAATACAGAGTTGAGTGCGACAAACCGTATGTAGTACAAGCGTCTAAAGACGGTTACGAAGGCAATACGTTTGCTGTGACGCCAAGCAAAGGACCAAAAGCAAGAGTAGAGGCAGCCTTACAACCAATAGATGTGATTGTAACAGAAACCGAAATTGTTTTAAAACCAATTTATTTTGAATACGACAAGAGCAACATTACCCAAGAAGGTGCGTTCGAGTTAGACAAACTGGTTCAGGTGATGAAAAACAATGAGAAAATGGTCATCTTAGCCAAGTCTCACACCGATAACAGAGGGTCAGACAAATACAACGAAAGACTATCAGAAAGAAGAGCTAAATCAACGGCGCAATACATTATCTCTAAAGGGATTGCTGCCAACAGAATTTCTGCTAAAGGAATGGGTGAGTTAGAACCAAAAGTAGACTGTGGGAAAGACTGCAACGAAGAACAACACGCTCAAAACAGACGTTCTGAGTTCTTGATTGTGAAGTAAAAAAAATAAATCTATATTTGTTTTTTTAAAGATAATAATTACTAACTATGACCTTTAAACAGTTTTATTTACTTGGTTTATTCGGGATTACTTTTTCAATAGCTTCTTATTTATATCTTTTATGGTATTCTCATTCTAAAAAAAGTAAACAAAGCATACAATATAAAGAGATAAATCAAGGTTTATTATTTTTGATTTTTGCTATTTTATCATGGTCAGTTGTCGCTCTGTATAAGATTTTTGATTTAAAAGAGTTTACATTATCTCATATTATTAATGACAGGATATTATCCTCAATGAATAATCTTTTTCTTTTTTTGAGTTTGGCTTTTTTCCCGATAAAAATAAAAAATAGGTTTACTTTATATTTTGTCAAAAAAGAGAAATGGGTCATTAATGTTTTTATTGTTTTTTCCCTAGTAATTTCTTTTTTCACTATTACTGATAAAGTTAGTGATAGTTTTAATTATCTGTCAAGGTTACTTATTGTTGGACTTGATTCTGTATTCTCAATAGCGTGTTTGTCAGCAATAGGCTATATACTCTATTACGCTTACAAGGAGTTAGGTTTTGGGAAATTGGTTTTAATCTATATTCAAGTGGTGATTGGAATGTTTTCCTTAACCCAGATATTATTGCCTTTGTCTAAAATGGTACCAGGGACATTAAGTCTTTTTTATCCATATTTCTTAGCTTTTTTTATCATTTGTATTGCACAGTTTGTTTTTTTGCTAGCCACTTATTATTCTGTTTTATATTATTCATTATCCAATAAATCTAATCAAGATTTCCCCATTTCAAAAGATAAAGATATCAATTCTCAAGAGATAATAGAGCTCTTAAATATTGAAATTGGATACAATAACGATAAAAAAATATTTTATTTGAAATTAACTTTCAAAGATAAATTTCAAAAAGAACATACTGAAATAAATGAGAATTCTAAATTATTACAACCACTCTTATATTGGATATTATTTTCTTTTGCGAAGAAACAAAATGTAATGCTAACTCATCAGGATGTAGCAATTGCCAAATTTAGAATGGTAGATTATTGGAATAAAGAAAGTGATTTTAAGCTTACTCAAGAATTATTGTTTTTTAATGAAAGTGGTCATTTTGAATTGAAATTAAATGAAAAATTGGTTGTTTTAAAAGACATAAATTTCTTTAAATCAAAATTATCGGTAAAAGATATTTTTAGAAAATATTTTATTTGTTTTGTACCCCAAGGAGAGAAAACACTTCACCAATTGAACAATAAGAAAAATGCTGATAAATATTTATCGGATCATTTTGAGACCTATTATTCTAATATTTCTGAATAATTTAATAGGGTACTTCTTAATTACAAAATTTTACTTTATTTTAGTTAATGTATTGAAAAACAGATTATTATAAATTACATATTATTGCATTTATTTTTTGAAATATTTTATTGTCTTTAATATATATCGTATTTTTTAAAAAAAAATATATTTGATTTATAAAATGTTTTCAAATTCGATACCCAATGCTATTATTAAGCTTAATAAAAAAAAAATACCTGTTTCTATTTCTTGTTTTTAGTACAATTACCCTAAATGGTCAAATAGTATTAAATGAAATATATATAAGACCTGAAGGGGCAGGCGGCGTTCCTCCGAATGGCCTCATTTACACTGGCAGTAAAGAGTATATTGAGCTATACAATAAAGGTTGTACTCCTATTGATGTTTCAGGTTATTTTTTAGCTGCTAAGCAACAAGCTTTCGGTATATCTACGGGAATAACGATAAGAATTCCTAGTGTCCCTGCCTCTATTATTCCGCCCGGAGGTCATGTCGTTCTAGGATGTGTTGATCCAGGTGCTGGATTGGTTGGTAATATAGACATACCCATATTAGCTGCTGATAGATGTATTTATGATATTAATAGGGTCGTTATATCAAATGTAGATGGTTGGACAGCTTTATACAATAGCTCAGGTGTAGCTTTGGATTGTGTTTATTGGTCGGGTGCAGCAGGAAATATTACGGCAAATCCAAGTGATTTTAACCCAGGTGTTTTATGTTTACCAGCTGGAAGTCCTGGGGTTACTTTACAAACTCCCACTCAAATAAATACATCTAATCCTGCAATTGTTAGTTATATTCCTAATTCAACGCCTATTATAGTTTACAGACAAACGGATGGCTCTTCAACATGGAGTTTTACAAGTACATTTAATGCAGCAACCTTGCCATGGACTATTAACAAATCAATTTCAAATGGTAATTGTAATGGCGGTCCGGGAAGTTGTGTTACTCCGCCACTGCCAGCACCACCAACAGTTACAACTCCAATTAATTATTGCCAAAATGCCATAGCTGCAGCGCTATCAGCGACTGCTTTATCTGGAGGTACATTAAATTGGTATGGAACCAATGCAATTAATGGAACTCCAAGTGCTACTGCACCAACACCTTCAACAGTTACAGTTGGGACTACTACCTATTATGTTAGCCAAACTGTTTCTGGTTGTGAAAGTACAAGAGCGGCAATAGTTGTAAATGTTAATCCTTCTTTATCTCCAACAATAACTTGTGGAACAAGTAATTTAACTACTGTTCAGTTTAATTGGGCTGCTGTTGCTGGTGCAACGGGTTATTCGGTTAGTTATCAAGTAAATACAAATCCGGTTGTTAATGTAGGACCAATAGGAAATGGGCTTACTTATTCTGTAACAGGTTTGACAGCTGGGACGAGTGTTACAATTACTTTAACTCCTACTGGTGGCGCAGGTGTTTGTTTTAGTGCTTCTTCATTAACTTGTACTACATTAGCGCCTTCAGATTGTGGTTCGTGTTCTACACCAACATGTCCGATAATTGGAGTGGCAAACTATCCAGTTCGAAATTTTAGTGCTGCATCTTGTAATTCTTGGATACCTTCTTTAACAAATACATCTATTAAAAGTTATTTTCTGGTACAATCTGATGCTAGTGGATTTGTTGGTTTAATTCAACAAGCCGCTGGTTCCCCCGCATTGTGTATTACTCGTTCTGCAGTTTTAAGACCATTCGCTTCTTCCTGTAATATAGCTTCAAATATTAGTCCTTCAGTTGTAAATGCTAATGGCGTTGCTTCAGGTTTCAATCCGGAATGGTATGGACTAACTCCAAATACTCAATACATTATTGAAGTCACTATTACATTGGGTGCAGGCTGTACTTTAGATTCATTATGTTCCAATTATTACGGGTGTACTACTCCTGCAACCCCTACTGCTAGTGTAACTGTGCAACCAACTTGCTCTACGCCGACAGGTACAATAGTTGTTTCTGCTCCAGTTGGAGCTGGAAATTTATATAGTATTGACGGTGTTACCTATCAAGCGAGTCCAACATTTGCCGGATTAGCTTCTAATAACTATACGGTTACTGTTAAGAAAACACCAACAGGATGTGTATCTAATGGAACAAACCTTACTGTAAATGCTGTTCCAACTCTTGCAACACCAACGGCTAGTGCTACAGTTCAACCTACTTGCACAACTCCAACAGGAACTATAGTGGTCACAGCTCCAACAGGTGCTAATCTTGAATATAGTGTTAATGGAACGACCTACCAAACCAGTACTACCTTTACAGGATTAACACCAAATAATTATAATGTTACCGTTAGAAATACGACAAATGGTTGCGTTTCAACAGCAACAGTAGTTACCATAAATGCTGTACCTACAATTGCAACACCAACGGCTAGCGCTACAGTGCAACCTACCTGTACAACCCCAACAGGAACCATAGTGGTTACAGCGCCAACGGGAGCTAATCTTGAATACAGTGTCAACGGCGCAACCTATCAAGCTAGTGCTACCTTTACA
>CALQAH020000076.1 GCA_943328505.2 Rhizobium sp. Q54
ACCTTTTTGATTAGAAACATATTTGCACGAATAATGTTTTTCTAATACTAGTTTTACGCATTCAAGTTTAAACACATAATCATATTTGACTTTTCTTTCCATAAAAATACCCCCAAATAGTGTCTAACTTTTTGGGGGCAGTCTAATTTGCTCGGGATTTTTTATTTTATAACGTTTTGAATTTATAATTTTGCTAGCCAGAGGGAACCATTAAGGTGCAATCTTGAGTGGGAAACCAGCTCGGTCCATCCCGGATAAAGTGTATCACCGGAAGCTCCTGTTCCATCGTCAGCTGGAGAGCTATCTCCAATAACAACAACTCTGCCGGTTCCATAAGTTGCAGTAGCACACATTACATTTGAACTTCCTTGTGAAGAAGTTCCTCTCCAAATTAATCCTTGTACCGTTGGATTTGCGGTTGCATTTGTTGTAATCGATGCGCCAGCAGAATATTTTAATTGTGTTACTGTACCTTGAGAACCATTCAAAATAGGATTAGTTGTAGCACTCAATCTATTTGAAGTTGTTTCTGAAAAACTAATTGAGTTAATGCTAAAACCAAAAGGATTGGTTTTAACAGAATTTGTCGTCATTAAATCATTCCAAATTTGAACCGAATCAAAACCATCGTTATTTCTATCGGAACCTGAATGGTTTGAAATCATGAATAAGCCACCACCATTTTTAACAAAGTTTATCAGTGCTGTTTTTTCTGCAGTTGTAAATTTGATATTTGGTTCATCCACCACATATACATCATAATTTTTCAAATCTTGAGCACCTGTTCCACCGTAAGTTATTGCTGTTCCAGAAGGCAAGGTTTCTACGGTATGACCTAATTTCACTAAGGCAATTCCCCAAGAAGAAATCCCGCCTTTCCAATAGGTTTCAGGTGTTGTAGCTGTTATATTTGACTGTAACGGAGTTGGCAATCGTTGTGGTGAAGTGTCTGCATCTAAAACCCAATCTGCATTACCAGCAGTTTCCGCTTTGGTAGCATCAAATAAAAATTTCTTTGGAGTTGTTGTTAATGCAGCAGGATTTATTGTCTTTGAAGCATTACTATCATTTGCAAATTCTTTGTCACACGAAAAAGTGAGCAATAACATACTCAATGCAATAAAATTTGTTATAATTTTCATGGTATTTGGTTGGTTAATTAATTTAAAAAGAAACAAATGTAATTAAAATAATTATTTTCAAACATAAAATTATTTTTTCTTATTCTTCCCGTTTTTGTATTGTACTTTCTCTACGATTTCAATTTTTTTCACTGGTTTTTTATTGGCAGAAGCTGATTTCTTTTTGAAATCGGTTTTTGGTTTAGCTTCTCCTCGTTCGTCTTTGGCTCGGGTTGGATTAAATTCAGTGTTTGGTTTAAAAGCTACATTGGGTTTGTTAGCAGTGTTTAATCTAACCACCTCTTGATTTTGTTTGATAACATCCATGGCGTTTTTAGGATTTTCTAATGTACCACGCAAGTAAATCACCAATCCGTTTAAGAAATTACGCAACACTTGATCGCCACATTCCATAAAGTTTTCGTGATCTTCTTTGCGAAAAAAGTTGCCAATTTCTCCTTTTGACATTCTAAAATCTACTAATTCTAGAATTTCTACTATTTGATCGTCACGCAATTGTAAGGCTACTCGAAGCTTTTTGAAAATATCGTTGTTATTCATAATGTTATTATTTAGAAAAGCCAAAGGTACGCCTTTTTGAAACCTTCACGCCATAATTTTTCGTTGTGTTGTCCTCGTTTTACGATCACTTTTTTGTTCCATTTTTTACATTCACATCGTTTAGTATTAACCAAAGATTCTATGGAATTCAAATCTCTTATCACATCATCATCACCTTCGTTGTCGCCACAAAGGAAATATACTTTGGTTTTAAACGAGGTTATATTTTCCGTCATTGCTGTAATTTCTTTTCTATTAAACCAAAAGGCAGGCGAAAAACAACCTACTTTTCCAAATACTTCGGGATATTGTAAAGCGGCATAAAAAGAGACTAATCCTCCAAGTGAGCTCCCAAAAATAGCTGTATTTTTTGAACTTGTTTTGGTACGGTAGGTTTTGTCAACATAAGGTTTTAAAGTTGTGACAATAAAATCTAAATAATTATTGGCATTGCCACCGCCATATTTTTCATGTTTGAATGGTGTTAATTCTTCCATTCGTTTATCTCCACCATGTTCAATGCCAATAATTATAACTTGGGCATGGATACTATCTAAAGTTTCATCGATATTCCATTCACCAGCATAGGAAGTTTTAGCATCAAATAAATTTTGTGCATCGTGCATATAGATTACAGGATATCTTTTAGTTGACGATGCATACGATTTAGGTAAATATAACCATATTTTTTTTGAAGATTTTAATTGTGTTGCATCAATTGTAAAAGTTGAAACTTGCTCACTTGCAGTGTTTTGTTGAGCAATCACAATGGTAAAAATAAAAAACAAGAAAAATGTAAAAATGGATTTCAAAAGAAAAAGTATTAGAATTTGTTGAAAAATTATATTTTAGCTAAAAATAAACATTTGATGAATAAGTACGAAGAAAAATTGAGTTTGCTATCTGAAATGATTGCATTTTCTGTAATTGATGGTAAGTTGCATGAAAGAGAATACCTTTTTCTTAGTTTGATTGCCGATGAACTTCAAATAAAAAAAGTGGATTTTAACGGCTTGTTTCACCAAGAGAATTATCCTGTTGTAATTAAATCGGAGTTTGAACGTATTCAACAATTCTATCGTTTAGCGTTATTAATGCATTGCGATGGAGAGATTCATGAAAAAGAAAAAAATGCTATCCATGGAATTGGAATTAACATGGGTTTAAATCCACATGCCATTAAACGTGTTTTGAAAGCCATGGAAATTTCACCTACAAAAATGATTTCACCCGAGTTTTTACTTGAAATTTTCCAAGAACAATTGAATTAGTAAGGCTTACTTTTTCTTTTTCTCTTTTTCTTTCACTTTTACAGTTGATTTGTACAAAGGTAAAAAATAAGAAATTGTATAATTAAATCCTACACCAAAATCGCCATTATACGTTCGGTTAAATCCTGGTATATATAGGTTGTCGAAGTTTTCAGGTTTTTTTTGAGAAATTAAACGATTTAATCTAAAGCTAAAACCAGCAAAAACATTATTGAATAATTTAGCTTTTACACCTACTACAACTTCAAACCATTGTGCTGTTAGTCCGTTGAATTTTTTTTCAGAAATTAGGGTTAATTCTTCACCAAAGTAGGGATTTGGATTGTAAATTTTGTAGCTATTACGTGTTTGACTAAAAGAACTCACACCATAGCGCAAACCAACATAAATCATGTTTTCCATATCAAGCCAGTTCTGATACGTATTGTAATCAAAACCTACTTTTACATAAGTTCCTTTTGTAGTGAAATTTAATCGATCATCATCTACCGTTTTATTTTCGTTACCAATTTCAGAAGCGATATAATGTTTTCTAGTTAAACGATAATCACCAACAACTTCCAATCCTCGATAATCCTTTTCATAGAAAGAACGAGAAAGTTTGAATAAATCAACTCCAAAGCGAACACCATAGCGTTCTTTTTTAACTGGGATACTATCTTTTTTTGTGGTTACTTGTGCTTGTCCCAAAACCGAAATCAACACAAATAAAAAACTAAAAATATATTTTAATATGTGTTTCATTTTCGTTATCGATGTTGGTTGTTTCAATTGTATATTCTTGTATCCAAAAACCATCTGCAAGTGTTGGATCGGTTTGGGTAACACCATTCGGACTGTTTAATTTAAAAATTGTCTTATATCCACAAGCTCTAGAAACAAAAATATCTTCCCGAGAATAATCAAATTGCAAAAGATCTTCGTTGATGGATGTGGTACTTGTACTGTTTAAAATGAGTCGGTATTTTGTTGAATTCAAAGTAGTTTTCAAAGGTAATTTAATTGTGCTTACGCTATTAAAAGTACCTAAATCATCTTCATCAGCTAAACCATCACCAATAACTTTAAGGTTCACAACGTTTTTCAAAACGGTTGGATTGGTTGCATCATAAAAATCAATTATTATCCTTGGTGTTGTTGGAGTATTGGTATCGCAAATATCATCTTTCTCACAGCTGGAGAAAGCAATAGCAACGATTACTAGTATATATAAGTATTTCATAATATTAAATTTCAATGGCAATATCAATGGCAATGGCAATTTCAAAAATCAATATCAAATTTAGCAATTACAAACTGAATACTAAAAATTGAACACTGAACACTATTTTCTAAGTTCCAAAAGTACAACATTTTCTACATGATGCGTTTGCGGAAACATATCCACCGGTCGTACTCTGGTAACTTTATATTTTTCGTCCATCAAAGCTAAATCCCGAGCTTGTGTAGCCGAATTACAACTCACATACACTACTTTATTGGGAGCAATTTTCATAATTTGAGCTACAACATCAGCATGCATTCCATCCCTTGGCGGATCGGTGATGATAACATCAGGCTGACCATGTTGCGCAATAAATGCATCGTTGAACACGTTTTTCATATCCCCAACATAAAACTCACAGTTGGTAATTTTGTTGCGTTTGGCATTTTCTTTGGCATCAAAAATTGCTTCTGGAACGGCTTCCACACCAATTACTTTCTTGGCTTGTTTGGAAACAAATTGGGCAATGGTTCCTGTTCCTGTGTACAAATCGTAAACCACTTCATTACCTGTTAAACCTGCAAATTCTCTAGTGATTTTATACAATTCATACGCTTGATCGGAATTGGTTTGGTAAAATGATTTGGCATTAATACTAAAATGTAAGCCTTCCATTTCTTCCAAAATATAATCTCTTCCTTTGTATAATTTAATGTCTTGGTCGTACAACGTATCGTTGGCTTTACTATTGATAACATATTGTAACGAGGTAATTTGTGGAAACTTTTCGAAGATAAAATCCATCAACAACTCTCGATTGGCTTTTTCTTCTTGATAAAACTGAATCAAAACCATTATTTCTCCAGTTGAAGCGGTTCTAATCATTAAGGTTCTTAATAATCCTTCATGATTTCGAGCATTAAAGAAAGTCATGCCTTTTTGAGTAGCAAATTCTTTAATAGAATTACGAATCGTATTGGATGGATCTTCTTGTAAATGACATTTTTCAATATCCAAAATCTTATCCCACATTCTCGGAATATGAAAACCAAGTGCGTTTTTCTGAAAAGTCTCTCCCGATTGGATTTCTTTTTCAGTTAGCCAACGCGTATCCGAGAATCCAAACTCCATTTTGTTTCTATAAAAGAACTGTTTTGCAGAACCTAAAATAGGTTCAAATTCAGGCAACTCAATTTTTCCGATGCGTTTAAGGTTGTTATAAACTTCCTGATTTTTGTAGAACAATTGCTTGTCGTAGTGCATGTTTTGCCATTTGCAGCCGCCACAAGCGCCAAAATGTTCGCAAATAGGTTCAATTCTATCTGAAGAATATTCGTGGAATTTAATGGCTTTTCCTTCAAAATAAGATTTTCTTTTCTTTAAAGTTTGCACATCCACCACATCGCCAGGAACAACGTTAGGTATAAATATGACTTGTCCTTCAGGAGCTTTGGCTACCGATACGCCTTTGGCTCCGGCATCCAGAACGGTGATGTTTTCAAAGATGACTTTGTTGGTTACTTTTTTTCCCATGAGGCAAAAATAAGGGATTGATTAGATTTATGAATTGTGTTTTAAGAAAAAAATATACTTTTATAGAAAATTACTACTTATGAAAACTCATCTAGCACTTCTTCGCGGCATCAATGTATCAGGTCACAAGATGATAAAAATGGATGCTTTGAAAAAAGCACTCGAATCCATTGGGTTCACTAATGTGGTAACCTACATTCAGAGTGGGAACGTTTTTGTGACTACAGCAGAGGAAAGTCCAACAAAGGTTGGTTTTCTAATCAAGCAAGAAATTTTTAAAAGTTTTGGGCACGATGTCCCCGTCATTGTACTTGGAAAAGACGATTTGCAAGCGTGTTTGGACAGGAATTTATTTCTAAACGAAACCGAAATCGATCTAAAAAAACTCTATGTTTCTTTTATTTCTTCCGAATTACCCGAAAATATGATCACCCAACTTAATCTCAACTTTATTAAACCCGATGAAATTCAGTTAGATGGCAAGCGAATTTATTTAAAATATGACATTTCTCCAGCCAAAACCAAGTTAGACAACAAATGGATTGAGAAAAGCATGAATGTAGTTTCCACCACACGCAATTGGAATACAGTAAATAAATTGTTGGAAATGTTTGGGTAAAGGTGATAAGGTTTAACTCTAATAGAGTTGTAATATTTAATTTGCAAAAAAAACTAACCCTTCTAAACTCCCTATACTTATAACCTTTTTTGTATTTTTGTCAAAGTTTGTGGATGATTTCTCTCCAAAAGAAGGAATTGCGATTTTTAAAAATCAAAAGAAAATTATGTCAGTTTTAGAAAAAATTAGTTCAGAAGAGATTATTGCTTTGGAAAACAAGTATGGTGCCCACAATTATCATCCGCTTCCAGTAGTATTGAGTAAAGGTGAAGGTGTTTTTGTTTGGGATGTTGAGGGTAAAAAGTACTACGATTTTCTTTCCGCGTATTCGGCTGTTAATCAAGGTCATTGTCATCCAAAAATTATTGGAGCCATGATGGAACAAGCGCAAACCTTGACGCTTACTTCTCGTGCTTTTTACAATGATAAATTAGGAGTTTACGAAGAATACATCACCAAATATTTTGGATTTGATAAAGTATTACCAATGAATACCGGAGCCGAAGCTGTTGAAACCGCTTTAAAATTGTGTAGAAAATGGGCGTATGAAAAGAAAGGAATTCCTGAAAATGAAGCACAAATTATTGTTTGTGATGGCAATTTCCACGGAAGAACCACCACGATTATTTCTTTTTCAAATGATGAAAACGCAAGAAAGAATTTCGGACCTTACACAGCGGGTTTTATCAAAATTCCTTACGACGACATCGATGCTTTAGACAACGCCATTAAATCGACTAAAAACATTGCTGGATTTCTTGTAGAACCTATACAAGGTGAAGCGGGAGTTTATGTTCCTGCAGATGATTATTTAGCGAAAGCCAAAGCACTATGTACTGCCAATAATGTTTTATTTATTGCGGATGAGGTACAAACTGGAATTGCAAGAACAGGTTCGATTTTAGCGGTTTGTGGTAATTGTAGTTGTGAAAACAGTTGCGAAAAACAGTCTTCCTATATCGCTCCTGATATTTTAATTTTAGGGAAAGCCATATCTGGTGGTGCTTATCCAGTTTCTGCGGTGTTGGCAAACGACCACATTATGAATGTTATTAAACCCGGACAGCATGGTTCTACTTTTGGGGGAAACCCAATTGCTGGAGCAGTTGCAATTGCTGCTCTGGATGTTGTAAATGAGGAACATTTAATTCAAAATGCACGTCGTTTGGGTAAAATCTTTAGAGAGAAAATTGGGGAGTATGTAAAAACTTCCACTATTGCCACCTTAGTTCGTGGAAAAGGATTGCTAAATGCCGTTGTCATTAACGATACTGAAGAAAGCGATACTGCTTGGAATATTTGTTTGGCCCTACGAGATAATGGTTTGTTAGCGAAACCTACACATGGAAATATCATTCGTTTTGCACCACCTTTGGTCATGAACGAAGAACAATTATTGGATTGTGTTTCGATAATTATAGCAACTTTAAAACAATTTGAAAAGTAAGCAAATACATGACTAGTCCTAAATAATCGATACAGATTATTAGACAAAAATAGATAAATTAAACAGCATCAAAAACGTTTTTGATGCTGTTTTTAGTTTTATAGGTTTTCATTATTAGTTTGTTTTGCAGATGCATTTGGTTTGGCGTAAGCATATG
>CALQAH020000077.1 GCA_943328505.2 Rhizobium sp. Q54
ACCCAAACTATATGAGCTGTGAGACGTGAAACTGAATGACCATTTGTTCTTTGAAAATCCATCAAACAAATATAACATTTTTAGAAGCTGAAAGCAAAATGCACTAAAGTGCATAGTTTTAACTATTTTTGAGACCAATAAAAAAGTTAGGCTTTTATCAATTTCAAAATCAGTATTAAAATGCTGTAAAAAACATTCCAGAAGTTAGGCTTTTCCGAATGCCATTTTTGTAGCTTCTAACTTTTACATCAAAGAGAAAAATTTGAATGTATCGATTGATAAATCGGTTCCATAGATATCAACTGCTCTCGCTAATACTTCATAGTATATTCTATTTCTATCATTTATTTTTTTGAAAATAGTTTGTTTTTTATCATCATCTAGATCAATTAACTCAAAATAACTATTAAAAAAACTATTGCCCTTTGGATTTATTGAAGGAAACACAAAAGGAAATGGACTTTTAATTATATTTAAAATATAATAATCTATTACTTACAAAAAAGTAATAAAAATACATTTTAACGTATTTTTTTGCATTTTATCGATTTTTTATTTGGATAGTAGTTATTTAAAATCTACTTTTGGAATGGGTTTAAACTTACAATCATCAAATACTAGCCTCATTTGCTTTTGTTCTTTATTTCCAACCCTAATATGTAAACAATTATAACCTACTAAATTAATGCACCGTGAAAGATTTGTTAAGCTACTTCGTTGAAGCGATTGGTATCGATGAGCAGTTATCGATGAGCCCTAAGTTTGTTTTTCCAACACTGCCAAACTTCAACAACCCAACCTTTTTAAATGCCAGAGATGTATTTTTGTTTTTAAAATACTTCTTTATCCCGGTATTAATTGTTTTTCTGGTTTCCATAGTTATGGTCATCGTCTTTAGGAGGTACCGTTTAGATCGTATTGATTCCAAACGTTTAAAACTAGAGGATGCAGTAGATAATTTCTTAACCGAAATACTCTTTTCTGATTATACTGACGAAGAATTAAAACTGAAGATAGACCTCTTCAAAAAGGGAACTTTAAGAAGAAACAAAAAGTTGTCCCAATTTGTTTTACAGAAACTGCTACACATAAAGCAGAATGTCCAACAAATGAATCAGGAAAAATTCATTTTGATCTACGAATATTTCGGGTTTAACAAACTCACCAAGAAGTTATTGGCTAACCGCAGTTGGGTTAGCAAATCAGAAGGCATCTTACATTATCAAATTCTAGATTACAAAGCAAAGAAAACAATGATTGAGCCCTTATTGTTGAGTCCGCATAAAGCATTGCGTTCGAACGCACTTATTGCCATGATTTCTTTATCAGATGAGAATTTTGATGTACTGGACCACTATGAGGCTACGATCACAAGAGCCGAAGAATTTAAGATTTTAGATTTAATCTATCAGAAAGAAGTTAGTATCCCAACTAATATAGGTACCTGGTTAAAGAGTAAAAACGAATCGATTGTTATCATAGCCATAAAGCTTGCCGTACGTTATAAATTCAAATTTACGAGAGAGCAGTTGAACTTCTTACTTGCCAATACAAATCCCGCAGTTAGAAAGGAAATCATTATTGCCATTAGAGAACTTCAAATTGAGTTTGCCAATCCGATTTTGATGTCGCATTATCAGATTGAAAAGAGTCTACGCAACAAAATTTCAATTATCAAAACATTTCAGAAAATTGGCAACCATACCACGAAAGATTATGCGTTGCTTTTATTATCCAAAGAAAACAACTTGGATTTAAAATTTGAGATTGTGAATTGCATTTATCAAATCGACAAGAATTTTTTTTCGAACTATAAAGCAGAAGATCGCACAGAAGCTGAATTAATTTCTAAAATACTGCTACATCATGAGAGTCCTTTCATTAATTAACGTAAAGTCATATTCATTTAACCCTTAAACTGTCATTATCTTGAACACACTAGGACACCTAATCAAATCGCTAGAACTATTTTTTGGCTGTTATTCTATCCTTTACATTTTACTGTATTTCGCGTTGGGTATTCTTTCCTTTATCGAAATCAAAAAATATTATGCTTCTTCCAAGTTTTTGCATAAAGATGTATTAATAAAATCCAATAACGCCATTGGTGTTTCAATTATTGCTCCTGCTTACAATGAAGGATTAACAATTGTATCCAATGCTAAATCTTTGCTCTCTCAGGAGTATCCCAAGTACGAAGTAATCATCATTAATGATGGAAGCACGGATGATACACTTGATAAATTGATTAAAGAGTTTAGTCTCATTAAAGTGGATTTCTTCTACCAAGACAAAATAAAAACGGCTCAAGTAAGAGGCCACTACCGTTCGACCAACCCGATTTACAATAAGCTATTAATTATAGACAAAGTAAATGTAAAGAGTAAAGCAGACGCCTGTAATGTCGGTGTGAATTCGGCCAAATATTCCTTATTTATTTGTACAGACGTAGATTGCATCCTCCGTAAAGACACAATTGCTATGTTGGTTAAACCTTTTATTGAAAGTACGACAAAAGTCATTGCAACAGGAGCCGCTATTCGAATTTCAAACTCATGCGAATTTAAAGAAGGAATGCTGTTCCGTTCTCATTATCCTAAAAACTTCTTTGCCCGTTTCCAGGAGTTAGAATACATCCGTTCGTTTTTATACGGTCGTATGGCTTGGAGCAGGTTAAACGGATTGCTCTTGGTTTCAGGAGGACTAGGGATGTTTGATAAATTGACTGTTATTGAAGTAGGCGGTTATAAAAAAGACTCGCTTGGAGAAGATATGGAATTAATCACGCGTATGCGAAAACACTACCATTTGAAAAAAGAAAAATTTTCCATAAAATATATTCCTGAGTCTTTATGTTGGACTGAAGGTCCTGCTGATTCTAAAATTTTTATCCGTCAAAGAACACGATGGGCTCGCGGACTAATCCAAAATCTGTTCCTCCACAGGGATATGATATTCAATCCTAAACATGGGATTACCGGCATGGTGGTCTTACCGTATTATATCTTTTTTGAATTTATCGTTCCTGTCTTAGAATTAATTGGATTGATTTTAATCTTATTGGATATATTTTATTTTGGATTGGACTACTACTTCCTATTTATAATCAGTATTTCGGTTTATTTATTTTACACCTTGATTACTTTATTATCAGTATATCTAGATCAATCTATTAAACAATATACCAATATTAAAGATATCGTGACCTTAATCTTGATGATATTCTTAGAACCGTTTTTATACCATCCCATTAATATCTACGCCTCCTTAAAAGGCTATATGTACTTTCTTGGGAACAAAGAAAAAAAATGGGGCATAATGACCCGTCAAGGATTTAACCAAACCAGTAGTGTATCATGAAATTGAAACTAACTTTCTTATTCGTATGCAGCTTGGTGCAATGTACTTTGCTGGCTCAGAAAAAAATAGACACCGATAGTTTGTTGATCGTGACGAATCGATACATCAATATAGACAATAACTACATCGAAGCAAAGAGATTGGGACATATCGGTATCAAACTAGCGCCTAACTATTATGATTTTCATATTGCTTTAGGACGAGCATGTAGGTTCACCCAAGAAATTGATAGTGCTCGGTATTATTTTAAGCTGGTGATGGATAACAACCCCAAGTATAAAGAAGCTTTTTTATACCTGGCACAACTAGAAATTGAAGCCAAAGATGCCCAGCAAGCCAAAGCCATACTAGACAAGGCACTTTCGTTGTATCCTGAGGAAAAAGATTTTTATTGGCTTAAACTAAGAGCGATTGAATTGGAGAACGACGATGCTAAAACCATGGCTTTTTTAAATCAATTGGCTGCTAAACACCCTAACGATCAAAACATTAAAAATAGGCAGTTGGATTTAAAATTAAATTCGAATTCAGACCGCCTTGGGGTAAGTTCTACGTTAACTACTTTTGACCGTGCTGGAATTGGACCCTGGAATTTAAGTTCGCTTCAATATATAAGACAGCGTAAAAAGATTACGCTAATTGGAAGGTATAACTATGCCAACCGTCAATCCTACGGAGAAAGTGTTGCGAATGGAAGTTTGGCAGAAGTAGAAAGCTACGTCAAATGGTCTAAGAAGCATTATTCCTTTGCCAATATAGGTATTGGAAGCGCTACTTTGTTTCCGGAATTACGTTTGAACTATTCCTCATTTATTTGCATTGCTTCTAAATGGGAAATGGAAGTAGGACTACGATACAATAAAAACTCAGCTTCAGAAAATTATTCATCGGCACTTGCTCTTGGAACGTACATCGGGTCTGGTTGGTTCAATGTAAAATCCTATTTGAATTTAGATACGTCTAGCCTGTACCCAAGCTTTATCGCTACCTACCGTTATTACTTCAATTCAAGGTTTGATTATTACTCGACCACCATGGGCTATGGTACTTCCCCTGACGAGCGAGAGACTTTGTCGCAATACGAGCAACGCGTCTCTTTGAGCTCCTATAGAATGGGTCTAGGTTATTCTAGAGTGCTTTATAAAAGATATATCGTAGGCTTACAAGGAAACTTTAATAGGCAAGAATATTTACCCAAAAAATACCAAAACGAAGTAAGTGCTTCATTGCAATTGCAGTACTTATTTTAGAATATTTAACCCCAAAAATACTGATTGCTATGAAAAAAATTTTAATCATTGAAGATGATAAAATGATCAAAAACATTATTGAATTTATCGTTAAAAAAGAAGGATATGAAGTTGAATTTGCTTTTGACGGATTGGATGGTTTAGCTAAAATAAAATCTTATCAACCCGACCTTGTAATCACCGATGTACTATTGCCTTATAAATCGGGCTTAGAGGTCATTTCCTATTCTAAAATCAACAATCCCCTTACCCCTATTATCGTGATTTCTTCTTTAGGAAAAGAAGACTTAACTGTGATAGAAGCCTTTAAATTGGGTGCAAATGACATCTTGGCAAAACCCTTTAATCCTTTAGAATTAAAGACAAAACTTAGTACCTTCTTTACAGCTTAACGTACTGACGAAGCCCAAATAAATTCTACCCAAACCAAAAACCATAGTATGAGAGAAAATTTCATAAAATTCACGATACCCAATACGATGCTCTTCCTGTATACAGGTTTGAGTTTAGTATTCCCGATAGGTTTATTGACTATAACGGTTGGGCCTTTACGAATGGTTTCAAATCTAGCGAAAGAGCGGCATTGGACCCAAGAGCATGAAAGTAGCGTAGCAAAAATTATCTTAGTATTCTTTTTCATATTCATAGTATTGTTATCCTATTATGTGACCCATAAATTGGCGCTCAGTAAAAACCACACTTTGAAATTGACCGTTATGGGCCTTTTAGGGATACTCTTATTAATTTCGGTTTATATCTTTAGTTTTAAACCTGAGATATTAATCAATAGCGAAGCTATGAGTAGTATTAACAATAACGGGCGCGCCGAGTTTCATTTTGGAGCGTATCCGGATGAAGCTAAAATGGAAGAACTAAAAAAAGAACACTACACCTCAGTCATCTCGCTACTTCACAGCATGGTAATACCAGCAGAACCTATTTTAATGGAAAAGGAAAAAGAGAATGCGGATAAAACCGGTATACAATTGATTTCTATTCCGATGCTACCTTGGATTGTAAAAAATGATTCCTCAGTAGCAAAAATAAAAGAGATCGCGCGCACATTTAAAGGGAAGTACTATGTCCATTGCTATCTAGGAAAGGATCGAGCAAATGTGTTTAAAAACATCATCGAAAAAGAAAATAAAAATATTCAGTCCTCCTCAGAATTAGGCACTAGGGATTTAAAAACACAAAAGTCATTTGAACGCGGAAAAATATTCACCTTAGAAAAAGACGTTTATTACACCCCATACCCTACTGACGAAGAATTTTTCGGATTCATCTTAAACGGTAAAGTGGCTACGGTAGTCAATTTAATGGATCCTAAAGTAAAGGAGGAAAAGATGCGAATTGACCTAGAATCTAAAGTCATGAAAGACTATAATCAGTCTTTTTTTAACTTACCTTTGAGTGAATCAACGACTGAAAACCAAGTAAAAGCACTAGTGCTAACTATACAAAAACTTAAAAAGCCTATTGTAATTCACTCCTATTCTTCAGAGAGTGAACATGCTAAAATATTCAAGGCCGCCTATCAAAAGTTTCTTAAAAAATAAGACTCCACACGTACTTAAAATAATCATGTGAGGTATTTTTCTTGTTATACATACCATAGTTTCTTTATGTTTGGGAAGAAGCGCTGTGTTTTATGAATTTCTAAGCGCATATTTATTTATCGGGAACTAACGATGCTGTCACAATTGGCAATTTCATGGGGATTGTATCAGTGGTTATCGCTATGATGCTTATCCAGCCGACCTTTGACATCAAATCAACCTAAAATGATTAAAATTTCTTAAAAATTTGTTTTTAAAATTTCAATGAGTTTAGAAATAAAGTTAAAAAAGCCAAGTTTACACTTGGCTTTTTTTTAACTTAAACTTGTTCCCACTTTTAATTAAAACATTCCCACTTTATTTTATGCTATCACTTTGTTTGCCAATCTTAAATTTATAAAACTTAAATAATGGCTACAAAGATAGTCCTAAATAAAAAGAATGCAAATGATGATTTTGGAATTCTTAGTATTCATTTTTTTGATAATGGTAACAAATTTAAAAAGAGTTTAGGAATAAGAGTATCTACTCATGATTTTAAATATCATTTTAATTCTGATTTTAATTCCTTCAATCTTGAGTTCTTATTGAAGGACCATTGCAATATTTTTTCAATAAATGTGTAATATGACCAATTCTTTAGGCAAAATATTTATGAATTAATTCTTTTAATTTATCATTGTCTATGGGTTTTGAAATATAATCATTACATCCCGAATCTAGTGCCTTTTTTCTATCACTACTTAGAGCGTTTGCGGTTTGGGCAATGATAATCACTTCTTTATTAAATAATCGTATTTTACTAGTAGCCTCATAACCATCCATCCCAGGCATATTAACATCCATCATTACCAAATCAATATCAGGATTATTTTTGCAAGTTTCAATAGCATGAAATCCAGTATTTACTTTTATGATTTCTTTGCTAAATGGTCCAATTACCTTAGTCATTAGGAGTTTTGATATGGGATCGTCTTCCACAATTACTATTTTTAGTTTTTTAATTTCAATTTCTGGTTTCTTTTGTACTGCTGGTTTTATGAAAACAGTTCCTCCTTTTGGTCCAGCATCGTAGGGAATGGTAAAATAAAAAGACGATCCTATCCCTACTTGACTTTCTACCCACATTTTTCCGCCCAGCATTTCAACATACGCTTTAGAAATGGATAATCCCAAACCGGCTCCTTGAAAAGCTCTTTTATCCGAAATGTCTGCTTGTATAAAGCGGTCAAATATGGCATGCTGTCTTCTATAGGGTATTCCTACTCCAGAATCAATTACATAGAATTCCAGTTCTTTAGTTTCTTTAGGAGTCGATTCATTTAGTGTTTTAAGGGTATACCCAAAATGGATAGTGCCTTTATCGCAAAATTTTATGGCATTTTTAACCAAATTAATCAGAACCGCATATATTTTTTCACTGTCTGTCTTGATGTAAGCCTCATTTGGAGCTAAGCCATTATTGAACTCAAGAAGTATTTTTTTATTTTCTACTTCGAGTTTAAAGAAATTATAAATGTAATCTAGTTGATCATTGATATTCGTTTCTGAAATACAAACTTCCATTTGTTTGGATTCAATTTTAGAAATATCGATAATGTCGTTGATAATAGTTAGTAGCCGAACACCACTCTCATCTATTATATTGACATATTTTTGTTGGTCTTCCTCTGAAAGATTGCCTTCTTTGAGTAGGTTGGTAAACCCCAGAATC
>CALQAH020000078.1 GCA_943328505.2 Rhizobium sp. Q54
CCTACTTGACTTTCTACCCACATTTTTCCGCCCAGCATTTCAACATACGCTTTAGAAATGGATAATCCCAACCCTGCTCCTTGAAAAGCTCTTTTATCCGAAATGTCAGCTTGTACAAAGCGGTCAAATATGGCATGCTGTCTTCTATAGGGTATTCCTACCCCAGAATCAATTACATAGAATTCCAGTTCTTTAATTTCTTTTGGAGTCGATTCATTTATTGTTTTAAGGGTATACCCAAAATGTATTATGCCTTTATCGCAAAATTTTATGGCATTTTTAACCAAATTAATTAGAACCGCATATATTTTTTCACTGTCTGTTTTGACGTAAGCCTCATCTGTAGCTAAGCCATTATTGAACTCAAGAAGTATTTTTTTATTTTCTACTTCGAGTTTAAAGAAATTATAAATGTATTCTAGTTGATCATTGATATTCGTTTCTGAAATAAAAACTTCCATTTGTTTTGATTCAATTTTAGAAATATCGATAATATCGTTGATAATAGTTAGAAGCCGAACACCACTCTCATCTATTATATTGATATATTTTTGTTGGTCTTCCTCTGAAAGATTGCCTTCTTTGAGTAGGTTGGTAAACCCCAGAATCCCATTCATTGGAGTTCGAATTTCATGACTCATATTGGCAAGGAAAGCAGATTTGAGTTGGTCGCATTCCTCTGCATATTCCTTAGCTTTTATAATTTTATCTTCCGCATTCATATTTTCAGTAACATCAAAGCGAATAGCTAAATACTGGAATGGTTTTTTATTAGCATCCAAGAAAGGAACAATAGTAGTGTCTACCCAATAGTATTCAGCTTTTTTGTTTTTATTTTTCATGAATCCTCTCCATACATTCCCCGATGCGATAGTATCCCACATTTCTTTAAAAAAGGCTTTCGAATGAAAATTTGAACTGATAATCTTATGGGAATTACCTATTAATTCTTCTCGGCTGTACTTGGATATTTTACAAAAATTATCATTGACGGCTTTTATTACTCCATTTTTATCAGTGATAGCAATAATCGCGGATTGATCAAGAGCAAACTTGTAATCTTCAAGCTCTTTTATGTTTTTCAGAAGTGCAATTTCTATTTTTTTGCGGTCATTAATATCTTCATGGATACCTGACATTAGCAACGGCTTACCTTCTTCATCCCATTCATTAATTTTTCCTCTGTCACGAACCCACACCCAATATCCATTCTTATGCTTCACTCTAGACTCACACTCGTAATACTCTATTTCACCCTTGAATAATTTTTTCAGCAATTCGGTTGATTTTTTAAAATCTTCGGGATGTGCAAATTTCTCCCATGTTTCAATACTAACGGGTGTAATTTCTTCTAATGTATAGCCAATTAGATTAGCCCATCGTTCATTATAAATAGTTTCTCCAGTTTGAATATTCCATTCCCAGGTTCCCGAGTGGGTGATCTCTAAGATAACAGCAAGCTTCTCCTTTTTTTTATCTAGTTCAATATTGGCAATAGCTAATTCCTCAGCTCTCTTTCCTTTTTCTTCATTTTGAAAAGCCAATTCAGTATTAGCAATAGTTAATTCATCCGCTCTTTTTCCTTTTTCTTCATTTTGAAAGGCCAATTCAATATTGGCAATGGTTAATTCCTCGGCTCTTTTTCCCTTTTCTTTATTTTGAAAGACCAATTCGGTATTGGCAATGGTTAATTCTTCGGCTCTTTTTCCCTTTTCTTCATTTTGAAAGGCCAATTCAATATTGGCAATAGCTAATTCCTCGGCTCTTTTTCCTTTTTCTTTATTTTGAAAGGCCAATTCAATATTGGCAATGGTTAATTCCTCGGCTCTTTTTCCTTTTTCTTCATTTTGAAAGGCCAATTCAATATTGGCAATAGCTAATTCCTCGGCTCTTTTTCCTTTTTCTTTATTTTGAAAGGCCAATTCAATATTGGCAATAGCTAATTCCTCCGCTCTCTTTCCTTTTTCATCATTTTGAAAGACCAATTCGGTATTGGCAATAGTTAATTCCTCAGCTCTTTTTCCTTTTTCATTATTTTGAAAGACCAATTCAGTGTTGGCAATAGCTAATTCCTCGGCTCTTTTTTCTTTTTCTTTATTTTGAAAAGCTAGTTCAGTATTGGCAATAGCTAATTCCTCCGCTCTCTTTCCTTTTTCTTCATTTTGAAAGGCCAATTCAAAATTGGCAATAGTTAATTCCTCCGCTCTTTTTCCTTTTTCTTCATTTTGAAAGGCTAGTTCAGTATTCGCAACAGCTAATTCCTTACCTCTTTTTCCTTTTTCTTTATTTTGAAAGGCCAATTCAATATTGGCAATAGCTAATTCTGTCAGGATTCCTTCATGTTTTCGGGAAAGTGTATCCATTTTGGTTTCTTGAAGATTTAAAACGGAATTTAAATAATTGGTGCTTTCCTGGTAATGTATTAGGTCTTTTTTTTGTAATGCTAAGATGGTATTATACTTGTAATTTAAATTATGAAGTTCATTTATAAGTTCCTTTTTGTTTTTATTAAGATTATCCATAATTGTATATTATTGTTCTATATTGTTAGTATAAATTATTACAGATTCTGGACTTGAAAATTATTTGCTAGATAGTATTTTTCTGAAAAAAATTTAGTAATCTATAAATGTAGTCAATAATTGTATTAGATAATTTATTTAATAAAATTGTTTTCATATTCACTATATTTTGGGATAGAAGTAATGAAAAAAATGGCTTTGCTTTCACAAAACGGATTTAATTCTAAATCGTGATTCCTTAAATACAAATGGGTATTACTACAAATGGATTACTTCACCATAGGGATTAGCTGCCGCTTCCATAACGGTTTACTCATAGTAGAGTGCGGGTGTATCGATTTTAAAAGAACATGAACGCTTAAAAAAATGCAACAATGAACCGCAGATATGAGTACAAAAAAGATACTAACAAATCCAAAAAAAATATCTTTAAATTATTAACTCAATACTCTCTTAGAAAGAGTCCACTTTAGTTTGAAAACATTCTATAATAAGTTTTTTTTGGATAGTAAAATAGAAATACTATCGCACTACTTTCTTGGTAACCACCACTCCATCATTTGAAGTAATTTGAACAAGCAATACTTCATTAGATAGGCCTAGACTAATGTTAGTTTGAGAAGCATTGATAGCTTTATACTCTTGCAAGAGACGCCCTCTAATGTCAAATACTTTTACAGAATCCATGATTAAATTTCCTGAATTGACAGTAAAATTATTAACCTCATTTTTGTAAATGACAACTTGATTGTTTGTTAATATTGGATTGTTTGTGTTAAGTGATCCTTGATACACAACTTCAAAACGTGATGTAAAAATTCCTTCGTTTGTAGTAAAACTATATGGTGCAGCATTTAAATCATGAACTGATCCAATTAAATTATCTCTTAAATAAATAGATTGACCATTAGAAAATAAACCATCAAAATCATTAATAGCAATAGCAAAAGTACCGGCAACATCTGTCTTAAATGATAATGGCACGCTATCAGTAGAGGTAAATGGCACTGCGCGATGCTGTACAGACAGTTCCTCACCCTGAACAAATGAAGTTAAAGCTAAGGGTTTATCATTAATATATAATCCATCGTAATCAGTATCTAGATCATTGGTAGCACCTTCGCGATAACCAATTGCCATGGAACCCACAACTACATCATTACTTTTTAAATGCAACCATAATCTTCCAATCGCAGGTGCAGTAGAAGTAGTGACATCATTTGTTCTATAAAAGGTATCAACTATCCCTAATCGCTGTTGATTATTAAACTGCAGGTTGCCTGCCGCTGTTGCTTGCACAAAAAATCCTTGCCCTTGCTGAATGTAACGATCGTTTGATTGGCTTGCCTCACCAAGAACAGAAGTACCTCCGCTATTAAGATCAGCAACTAAAGCTACATATGCTGAACCCGCTACACCATTTGTTTTTCTCCAAAACCACAGGGTTGGAGAAATCAAACTTAAGTTTTGGTTCAAAAAAGCATCAACATTAATTGGAGAAGGATAAGGATTACCCACCAATGTATACCCACCACCTGATGTAGTTAATGCTACTGAAATGTTTCCATTATTAGGAACACCTGTAAATTGACCTGCCCAAGTAGTTGGGGTTGAAGGATGCGTATTAGGCATACGTATTAAATATCCACGACCCGTTTGAAAAGTGCTCGTTGAAGAAAGTGCCGCAGGAGTTCCACCTTGATACATATCGTTTAAAGTATATAAATTTGATGCTTGATCGTAAGTATAAAAACGAGTAGTTAACGTTTGAGGAGAAAAACTAAATAAATTTTGACTCGCTACAGGAGAAGACCATAAAGTATAATCTTGTCGCATTAACGATGAACTATTTCGTTTTACTATAATATTTCCAGAATTGTTTTCAGTAGTATTTTGTACTAAACTCGCATTATTTTCTAAAGTAAAGCTACCTGAGCTAACTGTTATAGCACCATTCAAAGTGACATCAACTCCAGATGAAACACTTACAACAGCATTGTTAGCAACTGTTAAGGAACAAGCGTAAAAGTCGGCACCAATAGTAGCATTAGCTTCAAATCGCACTGGTTTTGTTGAGTCTGGGTTACCAGTACTCCATGACGTTCCATTCCAAATCGTTTCAATTCCTGCACTTACAGTTATTCCTGTTGAAGGAGATGACGAACATGCAGATACTGTTGCAATAACGGTATAGCTACCTGCACTTGAAACAGCTAAAATATTTGATGTCGCTCCCGATATTGAGACTCCATCTTTATACCACTGATTTCCAGCAACTGCAGATGAAGTTAATTCAGTTGAACCACCTTGACAAAAAGTTGATGATCCGGTTATAGTAGGTGTTGATGGAATTGCATTTATGGTAATAGCAACACCATTGTCAGTACCATTTACAATTGGATTGTTATTCACAACTCTAATTTTATATCCACTTCCTGGAGTTGTACCTAAAGGAATAGTTGCGGTTATTGGCGAAGAACCAGAACCAATTGCTGTAGGTGATGCAAAGCTGCCACTTGCATTCGACAACTGTGCTGTAAAAGTCCCCGAGTAGGTACCTGAAGAAGAATATGCCACAGAAACCGTTGTACCAGCGCAGTAGGCAGTTGGTGAAATCGCACTAGTTGTTATACTAGGATCTGAAACGGTAATAGTACTGTTAGTGTAGTTAAAAGTAACAACTTTAGTAGCATTAGCATTGTGACTAAAACTTTGAGTGCTTACAGTGAGTGAACTTGATAGCAATTTATAGGTTCCATTTGCTGGAGTTGGCGTGCTAAAGGTTACCGATTGTGTATCTCTTGTTATAGCAGTTGATGTGATATTAGTAAGACCCGTAACATTTATTGTTCCTGAACTTACGGCGCTAATTATTGTGGGTCCTGAATAGGTATTTGCGGTATTATTACCATTAGCTGCACTAAGTGTTAAAGTTCCAGCGCCAGTTTTTGTCAATCTACCTGATCCTGAAATAATACCAGAAATGGTAGCTCCATTTGTCACACTATTGTTATCTATGGTAGTAGTTTTTTCAAGTACAAGTGTTCCCGACAATGTTGCTGTACCGGAACTATGCGTAAAGTTTATAAAACGATTTCCACTTCCAGTTCCAAAATTTTTAACAAGAATATTTTTTGAAACGGTAACATTACTATTAATATCAAGAGTTGCATTGAAACCAGTAGACAATTGAAGTCCTCCTCCTATTTCAATGTTATTAGATGAAAAATTACGACCAATTCTTAACGTTCCTTCATCAACAAAAAGACTACCCGAAAAATCAGCACTTCCTGTAAATGACAACGTCCCTAGGCCTTGTTTTACAAAACTACCGCCTTGTCCCATCGTACCATTTAAAGTGATAACACCCGTATTACTATTATTAAATCTAACAAATGTTTGAAAATTGTTAGTAAATATACTTCCATTGAATGTCAAACTCCCGCCAGCACTGTTATCCAATCTAATTTCAGCATTGTTTAAATCGATAGCGACTGGAGCATTAAATATATGTGCTGCTGTGGATGCATTTACTAAGGCACGTGAAAATGAAAAACCACCTCCTACAGTATTATTTAAAGTTCGTTGAGAACTCGCACCAGCTTGAAAAGTAAAATCTCTATGTATGTAATAACGCCCATTTAATGACATTACAAGAGAATTATTGTGACCAATGAAAACATCATTCCTAGTTGTAGTACCATTATCAGGATCTCCTTGATTATTATTGGAAGTTTGATAATACCAAGGAAGATTTCCACTACCCCAGTCCCCCGTATTAGCATCACTTCTACTAAAAACATTCTGTTGACCAAACACATCAACGTTATTAAACAAAAACACAACTACCAGCAATGTCATTAACAGCATTGGCTTATTTTTGTTGTCTGTAGCACTACTTTTTTTCGCTCTACAGTTATTTTTATTAGCCTCTATTGTTAACAAGTAACAAGATAAAAAAGGAAGAAATGTGGTAATTTTTTTCATATTTATTTAGAATTAAAAAAACATTTGTTTATTAATTAAACATATTATTAAATTGAGATAAACTTATTTTATAAATTGGCATTTCTATTGAGCTACATTAATTTCAAAAATAAATGTTACCCTTTTTATTAAATACAATTACATTGTTACTGAATGATAATTTAAAAATTGAAAATTAATCAAAAGATCCGATGTTTAATAATTATATAAAAATAAACTACAACAAAACAAGTAGCGGTCAAAGATAAATAAAAATAAAACACTTATAAAAAAATATAAAAAAAAACCTAAATGCTTACCTATTAAAAAATTTTGATATACGATTTAACCCGTTGGGTGTAATTAATAAAAATCTATTAGTACTGCATTTTTTGCTTGAAATTTATATCCAATTAGAACAAAAATGTCAGTCTGAGCTTGTCGAAGACATTAAAAAGGATACATTTCGACAAGCTCAATGTGACAATTTAGTATAAATTAGCCATAAAAAATAATTA
>CALQAH020000079.1 GCA_943328505.2 Rhizobium sp. Q54
CAGTCTGAGCTTGTCGAAGACATTAAAAAGGATACATTTCGACAAGCTCAATGTGACAATTTGATATAAATTAGCCATAAAAAATAATTACACCCAACGGGTTATATTAATTAGGAGTTACTATAAAAAAAGGTGCTTTTTTTGAAGTCTGCAAAAAGCACTACTTCAATTTGTTAGCGCTATTACTTTTGAAGATTGTTTTTGTTTACCATTGTTTCGTAGTGGTAGCGTATTGAAAAAAAATCATAGTGAAAACTAGAAAATTAACAATAAAATAACTTCTCAAAAACAACTTATATACAAAAAAAGGTCGCTTTACTAGGGTGACCTTTTGCATTTCAAATTTTTAATTTACAAAGTCGTTCTTTTTTAATTCGAAATTCAAATAGAATAGGGAACCTATTTTTATCTATTTCGGTAATAGTTTGTAATGGTTGGCATGTATTAATTTTGCCACCTAATTTTCCTTTTTGCGTTCTTGTGCTTTTACAGGTGGCTGGTGACTTCGTGTAATTTTTAATAACATAGATAATTCCTCTTGAGTAACGCCAAATAAATCTTTACTATTTATTCCCGTTTTCAAACTTATTTTTTTGTGCATTTTTATTCAAATCAAAAATGCCACAGGTTTACAAAAAAAATTACGGTAAAAAAAAGAGGTGAAAAATTTCTTTTTCACCTCTTCTCGATTTAATAAAAATCTTTTTAAACTAATGTACCTAATCTAGTAAACTACTTTTTTAGTTACAACGCCACCATTTTCTCCTGTAATTTTAACCAGTAAAACTTGTTCCGTTGTTGGTAAAGTAGTGAAACTTGTAGTAGTTTGATTGACGTCTTTTTGTGAAGCGAGTAATCGCCCAGCGATGTCATAAATAACTACATCTTGCATATTCATAGCTCCAGAATTAATGTGCAATCCTTGTCCGTTTTTATAAACAATTACCGAATTTTGATTAAAGGCTGGATTGTCAATTCCTAATGCGCTATCTGTATATCTAAGAATAAATCGGGTATCAAAAGTTCCAATCTCTGAAACAAATGTATAATTTGACGCTTTTAAATCATGTATCACATTTAAGAAAGTATCTTCTAAATAGATGTTTTGTGCAGTAAACAAATCGTCAAAATCTGAAAGCGTTATTGTAAAACTATCAACAACGGTAGACTTAAATCCTAAAGGAACTATATCAGTATCCAAAAATGGCATTGGTTTTCCTTGAATACTAAATTTATCACCATTGACATGGGAATACAATAAAGTGGCATTTCCTATATCCACAAATGGAGAATCATATCCTCTATCAATTTCATTGGTCGCATTTTCGGCATAACCCACCATGGTTTGTTTGTAGGCACCTTGCGTGTTGGTAACATCCAACCAAATTCTATTCGCTACATGTTGCACCGCAGTTGGTGACGGATTTACAGCTCTAAAAAATTGATCGTTATTGTTTGTTCCTGCAGGTACACGCATATCATTTTTAAAAGTAACTACACCATTAGCGATACCTTTAACAAGGAAACTTTGTCCCGATGCAATTTTACCATTTGGCACATTGATATTACCCGCTGAAATCGCAGCTCTTGTACCTACTCCACCCATATAGTTATAAATTGCATAATCATTTTCTATATAATTATTACTCGCTATTGGCGTATTGTGTGTCCATAAATAGAGTGTTGCATCCATTACACCAACATTTAATGGGTCGTCCATTAAGTCACTAGCATAAATAGCACTCGCATAAGGGTTTCCAATTAAATTAAATTGATTGGTTGCTCCAAATATAGGGGTTGTTAAAGTACCTGTATTAGGAACTCCAGTAAAAACTCCATTAAATACATTACGGGTTACCGTATTAAAAGGTGCAATATCCGGTGCACGTACAATATACCCTATACCTGCAGACATTGCTGTAGCACCTGGTACATATACCCAGTTATTTACACTGCCATCAAAAGTAAAAAATTTAATAGGATTTGTATTTGGCGAAAATGCGGTAAGCGTTTGTCCGGCTACTGGCGAAGACCAATACGTATAATCATACTTTAGCATTGGGGTTGAATCCCTTTTATAGGTTATATTTCCTGTATTTGCAATAGTAGCTCCTAAATTACTTAGCGTGTTCACTTGAACCAAACTAGAGTTATTATTAAACACTAAGGAACCTCCAGTAACTTTCACATCATTTTGGACGGTTAACGTATGATTACTTGCAAAAGTAACGGTTCCCGCAGTTACAAGAACACTACAAGCCGATAAATTTCCAGTAGAAGTATAATTCGAATTAAATTGTGCAATCATAGTAGCATCAGGACCCACGACATTAGACCAAGCACCTGCATTATAAATAGCTCTGCTTATGGTAATCGTAACAACTGTAGAATATCCTACACAAACACCTGTAACCACTGCTCTGTAATAACGAGTAGCCGTTATGGCTCCCATTTGAGCTGGGGTTAAGGTTGTTGCAGTGGCGCCAGCAATATTACCAAATGTGATATTGTCAGTAGAAACTTGCCATTGTATTGTTGATGGAATGGTATGTCCTGTTAATGTTAAAGCAGTTGGTGCACCATAACATATTGCTTGATTGGTTGAAGCCGTTCCTCCTGTAAAAGGGGTAACCGTAACAAGAACATTTGTCGAAGTACCGCAACCCGTAAATGGGTCATCAGCACCAGCGGTATACGTTGTGGTGGTATTAGGTCTGGCATACACTGTTGATGTGGCTGCACCTATATAAGGTGACGTTAAAGCAGCATCATTCCACAAACCTGTGGTTGGTGACCATGTAATATCCGATGTGGCACTACCACTAACTCTAACATTATCGATACCCCAGAACCATCCAAATTGAGCATTATTATAATTAAAACGGATTCTACAGGTAGTATTACCGAGATAGGCTGCTAAATTTACAGTTACATTCACCCAATTGTCCGTTGTACCCACACTATTTGTGGTCCAGCTCAAGGTTGGTATAAGCGCATAAGTAGCACCATTATCTATTGAAATTTCTACACGGGCTGCTCCAGAAGACCAACCTCTATAGATATGCCAAAAACTTAAAGAAGCATTTGTTATTGGAGCTGCTAAACTAAAAACTGGTGAAGTCAAAAGCGTATTGGTTAAACCACCACTACCTTGATCATCACTATTCGACAAATAAAACTGAGAAACATCATTACTTGTGAAATTAGTAAACCCGTTATATAAATAAGGGCTATTGCGTAATGTCCAAGCAGCATCCGCAGGGTTATTAGTTGTAGTTACTGCTGCAGGCGAAGAGTTATTTACGGTTGTAAAGGTATTCGTTGCGCCATTAAAATTTTCAACCATGATATCAACTCCAGAAACCACACCTCCAGAGGCTACTAAGGCTTGTCCCGTAGTTGCCGTTTGACAGGTAGTGACTGCTGATGGCGTAATAGTGATCGTGGTTGGATTTGGATTTACATAAACAGTATAGCTTGCAGAATTAGATGAGAAATTACCGCTAGTCTGTGAAGCTGTTAATATATAGGTTGTTGTTGTGGTTGGGTTAAAAACAAAACCTGCTGATAAAGTTCCACTCACACCGGTAGAAGGTGTCCAATTGTACACTTGAAAAGCTGATTGTACAGACGTAACATTTACGGGTGCTCCTGAAGTATCACCGCCACTACAAATCGTATTGCTTGAACTACCAGCAGTACCATCGGAAAGCGTTAATGCTGGTGGAGCAGTTATTACAAATATGGAGTAATCTTCAAAGGCTTGATACGCTCCTGTTCTACAAGGTGTTAATGCACCCCCTGCAAAACTTGGGTCATCAATCCCTCCAATCCTTACTCTATAAGGCCCAAGAGGTTGTAAAGCTGGTACCGTAAAACTTGTATTTAGTACTGCAGGTACTGCATTTGTAGATACCAATCCCGCAGGCGTACCTAACTCACCGGCATCAACAAAATCACCATCGTTATTCCAGTCAATCCAGATTGCCGTAAAATAGGTAAATCCAGTTCTATACGTAATCGCTACAGGCAACGTAGCACCTTGAGCCACATTGGTGGTAAAGGATGAATAATCACCATAATTATTTACTTCTATTCCTGTTGTATTATTAATTGACCCCATGGTTACATTGGTAATTCCATTTTGATCTTGCGCACCAAGTCCAGACGGCACACATGCCACTACATAAGGCACTAAAGTTGTAAAGGTGCCACTTGAAGACCAAACACTAGTTTCTCCAGACCCACAATTGGATCGCACCCAAAAATAATAAGTTGTACTAGGTGTAAGTCCTGTTAAAGTTGTTAGTGTATTTCCAACTGCAGTACTTCCCGTTGGAGGTGTTGATGCATTTGGCGCTGTGTTAACCGTTGATACATAGTACTGATACCCCGCTGAAGGCGAAGGTGTTGGAGGAGTCCAAGCAATAACTGCTGAATTGGGAGTAATTTGACCTGATACCAATGCGGTTGGCGGTCTACAAGATGAAATATCCAAATTGATATCATCTAACTGCAAAGTACCTTGTGAAGCAATAGCATAACCATTAAAACCAATATAATAGGTTCCCGCTGCGGCTACAGTAAAATTGATAACTCCGTTTATAGGAGATAATTTGATACTATTGTGATCGGCAAGCAGTGTTGACATCCCTACTACAGAAGGAGCAGTTCCAAAAAATACTTTCATTTTTTGTTCAAAAAAGGATTGTTCTCTAGAACCTCCATATTTATAGGATAGGCGGAAATTTCCACCCGAAGCTACCATATTTGCAGGACTAATCGTAATCGCTTGAGTGAAATACCACGTATTTTGAGCCAAAGCGCCTTGGGTTGTCACATTTTTATTAGTAAAACCATAAAAAGGTGTAATTGTACGGTCTACAGTTACCATTGCAGCACCAGACACCGTAAGCGCAGTATTACAATACGGCATAACCGGAACTGTTGCTCCTTCAAAATTTTGAGTGTAAGGTATCGTTGCATTTGGACAAACTGGCGATACCGATGCTGGTGTACTAGCTGTCCATGTCGTTTTACAACTTGGTTTTACAAAAACATAATAGATACTTCCTGATGCTAAACCAGGAACTGTAACACTATTCGAAGAGGTATTACCCGATGCAAATATTCCGGTTCCAGGGATTCCTGTTGTATTTACTTCCCAATCAAAACCGCCGCTTGGTAGGTAACTAGGATTTGTCCAGCCAATCGTTATGGTAGAATTATCCCCCAATAAAGTGGTTGTTATACCCGTTGGAGCAAAACACGGCGTCCAAACTAATTTTGTTCCTGGAAGAGGACCTCTTTGAATTACACCCGTTACTGCTGTTCCTAATGTAACCAAACCTTCTGTTGTTGCATTTGAGATTGTATTAGTAGTCCCAGTTCCAGTTGTAAAATAGGGCGCGTTAATATTTTTTCTCCCGTTATAATCTGCATTAGTAGCACCTCTTAGTCCGTCTTGCCCTGTTACAGGAGTTGCAGATAATGAGGTAAAGTCTCTATAAATTACTTCAATTGTATTCGTCGTTTCATTTAATCGTATTTGCATGTTCATTAATCCATCAAGTGTCGTAATTGACGGTTTCCTTTGAAGATCTTTATATTGCGCTACAAATACCCTGTTTGGCGCTGTTCCAATTACTTCATACCGTACTTCTGCAGTTCCAAGTACCCCAACCAAATTTATACCATAACAAGCGACTGCACCAGTAAACAGTGAAGCAGATGCTATAGGGCTATTTGTAGTTCCAATTGTTGGTAATACTGGAGCAGCTCCACCTAGAATTACAAAACCATTATCCGACACACTAACTGTTTGTACTGCCGCTCCATTATAATGAAATATAAAGGGAGTTGGTAGTGTGGCTAAATTTATAGTTGACCATGAAGCTAAAGTAGTAAAACCTCCAGCCACTACAACAGTCCCTCCAGTTATAGGCGTGTAGGTTTGCCCAGCCGATTCACTGTAATTATAATTAGTGGCTACTAACTGCGCATTTGCTGTGTTAAAACTAAGAAAACCAAGTAGTACTAAGAAAGCAAAGAATCCTTTTGTCTTTTTGGCTCCGAGCGTAGTGCTTGTTTTTTTGAGTAAATCTTTATTCATAATCGTTTTTTTTGGGTATTTTCAAAACTTTTCTAATTCTATTAGTATAGAATGGGGTTAAATTTACATTAAATATTTTATACTTTACGTAAAATTTTAACCGCACTTTATTGAATAGCATCAAATAGTGAATAATCTCGATAAAAAGTAATTTTTATCGTTAAATCACCACATAAATTGCTTTTTTATTGTGAATCTTTGCAAGTTTATTCATGTAAAAACAAACCACAATATCACTTTAGCGTCAAAAATAATAAAATAAGATATTTTATTTTAGCTATTAACTAATTACTTATTAACATCTTACACACAAGTAAGAAATAATGTGAAAAATTAAAATGATTAGGAATAGAATTTTCTTAACAATTAATTTCATAAAAAACAACCATCCTATAGAATAGGGTTTTGCTACGCCTCTTCGCTGCGCGCGTGCCAAAAAAAGCAACGACTCGAACCGCCGATGGCGGTGAACTGCGTCTTACCACCCGAGCAAAGCGAACAGTAAATTGTAAATAAAAAAAAGAACCCCAATCTTTTCAGATTGGGGTTCCATAAAAAAAGGCGACATTTGATTGTAAGAGGAGGAAGCCCGGTAAGGTATAAAAACAAGAAAGCCTGTTCGTTAGAACATGTTTTCCATAAAAAAAGGCGATATTTGATTGTAAGAGGAGTAAGCACGGTGGGCTTCAGGTAATCGAACTTTAGTTCGCCAATAGCTTAACTACTCTGTTCGAAATATCTTTAATTAATTTTTCTCAAAAATTTCCATTAAAAAAAAGAACCCCAATCTTTTCAGATTGGGGTTCCATAAAAAAAGGCGACGACATACTCTCCCACATAACTGCAGTACCATCTGCGCAGGCGGGCTTAAC
>CALQAH020000080.1 GCA_943328505.2 Rhizobium sp. Q54
TATGCTTACGCCAAACCAAATGCATCTGCAAAACAAACTAATAATGAAAACCTATAAAACTAAAAACAGCATCAAAAACGTTTTTGATGCTGTTTAATTTATCTATTTTTGTCTAATAATCTGTATCGATTATTTAGGACTAGTCAAAAGTTTGATGATTTTATTTTGATATTATCACCTTGTTTAATATAATTCTTTACTGTTTATAGTTTCTATGATTTCCCATTTCCCATTTGTTTTTTTCATCACAACAACTCCAGAAAACTCAATACTTCCAATATTAAATGCTTTAGAAACATAAAATAAGATTAGACGTTTGTTTTTATAAAATAAAGGCTTAGAGAATGCATAAAAAACATTCTTTTTTTTAAACCCCATTGTTGAATTTTCTTTTTTCAAATATTCTAAGCTATTGTCAATAATTTCTATCTTAAATTTTTTAAAATCTTTGCTCGACCAAGTATCAGTTAATGTATCATTTATATATTTTCTGAATAAATTTGTGAAATCGGTACTATTATAATTTTTAGATCTACTATAATTAACAATGCCATTATTAGTTGATTGATTTGAAATGCTTACTGTATATAATGTTTGTTTAATAGATACTTTTTTGTCAAACACCACTATTTTATTAGAACTTTCTTTATCTTCTTGTTGGCTCATATATGAAAGTATTGCTTTATTAGAGCTACAAGAACTTAACAGTGAAATAAGAATAAAGGAAATGAGTAAATTTTTCATAATGTTTTATTAACAAGGAAATAAACGAACTCCTTGGGGTGTTATAGTTTGAAAATTTGAATCTACTCCATTTTGATTTAAAACCTCAATAATTTCGAATCTAAATTCAATTCTAGTTCGATCAATTTGTGGTAAACTATCATACGGTATACATCCTTTTAAACCATACCAAGCAATATCCATGTAGACTTGGTCAGGAAGCCCTACAGTTGGAGAACCAGTAGAGAATTCTTGAAGAGCAGATGCAATACTTTTTACAAATGAATTGGCTAATTGTGTGTGTTGAGATAATAAATCAGTTTGGTTTGTTCCGTTATTGTTGTTTTGTGTTGAAAAATAAAAATTCCACAATTCAGGATAACTAGCAAGTGCAGAACAATTACCAGTTTGATTACAGTCATCAATTAAACTTAAAAAATAAGCGTGCGTTATTTCGTGTAACATAGAACCTGCAATAGCAAAATCAGTAGAAATACTTGTGAAATCGGGTCTTATTTTTATTGTATAATTATATGGGATAATTTGAGATGATGTGTCTAAATCCCAATAAGTAATAGCCCATGCATTTGGGTCAATAGGATATATGGATTTCATATGCAAATTATATAATGAACTTGGATTCCCAAGTTTCAACAACATTGTTGCAATGTCATTATTAGTATTATTTTTCAAACGGTTTAATATTGATTTAGCACACGGGTCAAGTTGCGTATCATCAATATTTTTTTCAATTAAAAACGGAATTATTGAAGGTGTTTCTCCAGGTGTATTACTATCACATACATCTTGCAACGCAGCTTGCACATCTGCAACATCTTCTTGAGGATAAGTTTCTGTTTGAGCCGTTAAACCGTCATCATCAATAAGCGTAAATTCTAAATATTGATATGTACTTACTTTAAAATCTGTGCTTTGCGAACCAAAGCAACTTGCTTGATTTGCGTTTTGTAATGTTTGACTGAAATTTCTTTCTCTTTTGGCTTTGAATTCTTCCAGAGGGTTTGGAACTAAAACAGCTTCACTACTGCCATTGTTTGGAGAACTGCCACCTGTAATTATGGTAGTTGTTCCTGTTGAGCCATTTGTTGGATTGCTACCAGATGGTCCAGAAGTACCTGGCGAATTTCCACCTCCAGGGCTACTGCCATTTTCAGTTCCTGGATTACTTCCAAAATAAGGGTCAGTACTATCAGAGAAACCGGTGCTACTATTATAAACTGTTATTACTCCATTTGGATATATTACAATATGCCAATCACCATTATTAATTTTTACACATGCTTTTCTACCTTCAATCATATTAATGGTTTGCAATAAACCATAATTTATATCATATACATCTAAGGATCCTGAAAATGTATTTAAATCAAATTTTTGAGTATCATCTTCTTGATTATATTTAAAAATAAATGATTTGTATTCTCCCTCTTTTTCATAAATAGTAAGATTTTCAAAGTATAAATCATCATTAATCCCAAACTCTTTTTTAATAGCAATACTATAGGATTTTAATCCATTGGCTTGGACATATTCAATAATTTGTTCTAAATTAAGGTTTAAGTTTTCGCCATCTTTATTCGTGTTTTTGACTTTTAATGGATCACTCAAAAAGGAGTAATCTTTATTAAACTTTTCAACAGAAGGAATTAAAAAAGGAACATCATTAATATTTACATTATTGATTGTTCCTTTTGGTGATTCATGAATTGCATCTTCATACAATTCTTTTTCACAACTGCTAAAAGAAATCCCAATAAAGAAGCATGTTGTTATTAAAAGAAGTAATTGCTTAATTCGCTGTTTTGCAGTTTGCATACTATTTTAAGGTTAATTGATTAATAATGCCGCAAGCTAAAGGTATAAAAATTATCTCACAAAATACCTATATCTAGTGATTTTTTTTTACTCACTAGATATAGTGATTGAACGTATAGGTATATACAGAAAAGAGTAAACAAAAATAGTTTGTTTTAATTATAAGTAGACCGTATTCTCCCAATTCTATTGGTTAAATTCACTTTCAATTTGTTATAATCGTTTACGGTAGATTTAATTTCTTCCAAATCCATTTCGGGATTATTGGTGTAGTCATTCATTAAATCGCCAATCAGTTTGTTGATTAAATATTCGCGAAGCGAAACGATGGTTTCCGTAACATATTGGCTGATGGATTGCTCTTTGTGTTTGACATAAATGTGTTTTGTCTCCCAATTGTGCAAGGCTTCTCGTTCTTCTTGCATTAAAATATCGGTTACAATTTGAGCATCTTCGGGCGATAATTGCATTAAATACTGTTCAATATTGAAAACTTCGGTACTGTTAAAGTGCGAAATCAATCCATTATAGATGGATCTAAATAGTGGATTCGCCAATTCTACTTCGTCTTCTTGAAGACTGAGATAAATGCGTTCAAAAACTTTATAATTGTTTACTTCCAAAACCTCTATAGTTTCGCCTTCGTCGTTGGCTTTGAGTAAAATGTCTTCAAAATTTTCCTCTTTGGAACCATACAGCAAAAGCATTTCAATGATTTTTCGTTCTAATTCATAAACAATGTTGATTTTTTCGTTGGCAATGGTAACATCATCTTTTACAACTTCAAAAGCTTTTTGTTCTTGTTTGAGTTTTTTTCCAGCTTCTGAAATGTCTTTTTGAATCAGTTGCGCCAACGTATTTTGCAATACCTGCTCCGAAATATCCATGATACGTGCACATTCCTGGATATACACTTCTCTTTTAATTCGGTCCGGAATTTTGGAAATACTCACCACCATATCCCGAATCAAATCGGCTTTTTTAATGGGGTCATTGTTGGCTTCATTCATCAAAAGCGAGGCTTTAAACTGAATGAAATCTTTGGCATTGTTTTCTAAATACAATACTAAATCCTCATAGGAATTTTTTCGAGCAAAACTATCAGGATCATCGCCATCGGGGAAGGTACAGACCTTAACGTTCATGCCTTCCTCCAAAATCAAATCAATTCCACGAATAGAAGCGCGCAATCCAGCCGCATCACCATCAAAAAGTACCGTAATGTTTTTGGTGAGACGATTTACCAATCGGATTTGATCGGGCGTTAATGCCGTTCCTGAAGAAGCCACTACATTCTCGATTCCCGCTTGATGGAGTTGAATTACATCGGTATAGCCTTCGACCAAATAGCAATTGTTTTGTTTGGCGATGGCTTGTTTGGCATGAAAAATTCCGTAAAGCACTTTGCTTTTATGGTAAATTTCGCTTTCGGGAGAGTTTAAATATTTGGCTGCTTTTTTTTCATTGTTGAGAATTCTTCCTCCAAAACCAAGATTTCGTCCTGACAAACTTTGAATAGGAAACATCACTCTTCCTTTGAATCGGTCAAAATGTTTACCGTCTTCTCTAAGAATGGTCAAACCTACTTTTTCGAGATAATCCAACTGATAACCTTTGGTTAAAGCTTCTTTGGTAAAAGCATCCCAAGTTTCAGGGGAATAACCCAATCCAAATTTGGTGATGGTTTCACTGGTAAAGCCACGTTCTTTGAAATAAGACAAGCCAATGGCTTTTCCTTCTTCGGTGTTTAAAAGCGTTTCGTGAAAATAGGTTTTGGCAAATTCGGAAACCAAATACATGCTTTCTTTTTCGTTGGCTTCGATTTTCTCGTCTTGAGAAAGCTCGGTTTCTTCGATTTCGATGTTGTATTTTTTGGCTAAAAACCGAATGGCTTCAGGATAGGTAAAATGTTCGTGTTCCATTAAAAAGGTCACGACGCTTCCGCCTTTTCCGGAACTAAAATCTTTCCAAATTTGTTTTACAGGCGAAACCATAAACGAAGGAGAACGTTCGTCGGAAAACGGACTTAGTCCTTTGTAATTGCTTCCGGCACGTTTTAGTTGGACAAAATCACCAATGACTTCTTCCACACGTGCGGTTTCAAAAACTTTATCTATTGTTTCGCGAGTTATCAAAGTTAGATTTTTAGATTTTTAGATTTTTGGAAATCTAAAGTTATCAATGTCTGTAAAAATACATAATTTAAAATTTAAAATAAAAGTTTTCGGATTATGGATATTTTAGCCCTGATGGGAACGGCATCCCACGCTTTTTTAGCGTGGATACAGTGGACAGCAGGAATTAGCTCCGAAAAAAAAAGATGCTCCATGGCTGAAACATCTTTTCGAAGTATAAACTAAACAAATTATTTTTAATTAAAGTCGAAGCAAACACCCAATGAAATGTTGTTTTGTTTGATAGCATTGTCTTTAAATAGTGAATTTAAATCGTATTTTAGGTAAATACTGGTTGCTTTGTAACCAATATAGGCACTTACACCATAGATAAAATCGTTGGTATTAAATCCGCCTTTTTCTTTTACGGTTACGTCATGCCCATCGGAATCGAATTCCAAAAGTTGTTTTGATTTTATTCTAAAACCAGCATAACCACCCATTCCAAGACGAACACTTTGATGTGTTTTGAATATTTTTTTACCATCGCGATCTTTTGTTTTGGTAAAATCAAATTCTAAGTGCGCTGGGAAAACATGATGTAAGTTGATTACCTTCATTTAGACTGCTTAGATTTTTAGAATATTAGATTGACAACTTATTTCTATTAGCATACAACAGTGTCGATGGGAAATGGTTGCATGGAGATTTTAAAATTTTTCAATTTGAAAATATAAAAAATTAGTAAATTCAATGTATCCGGTCTGAAATAAAAAAATTTCAAAAAAAATTTTTTTATTTTTTGAAATTGCGATTGTTATTGATTTTTGCAATTGAACAACTATTTAATTCTGTCAATAACATAATTTACCATAAGTGATAGGGCATCACGGTATTCAGATTGGGGGAATTTTTCTAATAGTTGAAGTGCTTCTTGTTGGAATTGCACCATTTTTTCTTCGGCATAGTGTAAGCCGTTTTTGTCTTTTACAAATTGGATGACTTCTTTAACGCGCTTTTTGTCTTTGTTGTAATTTTTGATTGAGTTAATGCACCAACTTTTTTCTTTAGAAGTACAATTGTTCAAAGCATAAATTAATGGAAGTGTCATTTTTTGTTCTTTGATATCAATTCCAGTTGGTTTTCCTATGGCGTCATCGGTATAATCAAATAAATCGTCTTTAATTTGAAAAGCCATTCCAATGAGTTCGCCAAATTTCCTCATGGATTCAACTTGAATTTCATCTTCTGAAACTGATTTGGCACCCAATGCACAACACGATGCAATTAAGGTAGCTGTTTTTTTTCGGATGATTTCATAATACACCTCTTCAATAATATCTAATCTTCGTGCTTTTTCAATTTGCAATAATTCACCTTCGCTCATTTCGCGAACAGCTACTGAAATTATTCTAAGTAAATCAAAATCGCCATGATCTATTGAAAGCAGTAATCCTTTTGACAATAAATAATCGCCAACTAAAACCGCAATTTTATTTTTCCAAAGTGCATTAATAGAGAAAAAACCTCTTCTTCTATTGCTATCGTCCACCACATCATCATGAACTAATGTTGCAGTATGAATTAATTCAATAACTGAAGCACCGCGATACGTTCGTTCGTTTACTTTTCCATTCGAAAGCATTTTAGCGGTAAGAAAAACGAACATCGGACGCATTTGTTTGCCTTTTCTATTGACAATATAATAGGTAATCCGATTGAGTAATGCTACTTTTGAAGTCATTGATTCGTAGAACTTTTTTTCAAAAAGCTCCATCTCAACTTGTATGGGTTTTTTTATTTCTGAGGTGTCTTGTCCTGAAATAGCGATACACAAAAAGTATCCTTATGGAAAATCCTAAAGAAAGTCGCTATGTAAAGCGCACACAAAAAGACTACACTATGTCTTTTAAATTACAAATTGTTCAAGAAATAGAACGCGGTAAGCTATCAACAA
>CALQAH020000081.1 GCA_943328505.2 Rhizobium sp. Q54
CAGCATCAAAAACGTTTTTGATGCTGTTTAATTTATCTATTTTTGTCTAATAATCTGTATCGATTATTTAGGACTAGTCATCTTTCGAGCTTTCTATAGTAAAGGGTTGTGTGCGTATTCCGGCATTTTCAAAAGCTTCCTTACAATTTTCTAAAATATCAGAAGAAACAATTCCAAAATCCAAGTTTTTAGACCATGGTCGAATTGCCAAATGAATAGCGTTGTCGGTTAGCGTTTTTATTGCAACTTCAGGTTCTGGATTTTTTAAGACTTTGGGATGTTCGCGCATTACTTTCATCACAATTTCTTTGGCGGTTTTTATGTTAGTATCATACGAAAGTGAAAAAACCAAATCTACTCTTCTTGTGCCTTGCATTGAGTAGTTTATTATAGTTCCGTTAGATAAAGCGCCGTTGGGAACAAAAATAGTTTGATTGTTTCCACTGATCAACCTCGTTACAAATATTTGAATTTCGCTAACCGTTCCAATAACTCCTTGTGCTTCAATGGTGTCGCCAACGCGAAATGGTTTGAATAAAATAATTAACATTCCTCCTGCAAAATTGGACAATGATCCTTGTAAAGACAAACCAACAGCTAAACCTGCAGCGCCAAGTATGGCTACAAATGAAGAAGTTTCTATTCCTAATTTTGAAATAAACGTTACAAAAAGTAAAACGCGTAATATCCAAAGTAAAATGTCGGCCAAAAACTTGGACAATGTTGGGTCTAATTCTCTTTTAATCATAATCTTTCTTACCACTCGGTTGATAAATCGAATGGCATAAAGGCCTACAAAAAGGACTAAAAAAGCAGAAATAAGTTTCGGAGAATACTCAATTATTAGTTGCCAAAAACCATTTAAATATTCATTAAATGTGCGGATATACAATTCTGTTGTCATAGTTATTATAAAAAAAATCACGCTAATAAAAGCGTGATTATAGTATTGCAAAATTACATTTTAAAAATTAATCTGCGTCCTCTTCAACACGATTAGTTTCTTCTTTTACGGTTTCATCAGCATTTTCTGAGGCATCATTAGTAAAAGCATTTACTTTTTCTTTAACGCTAGCAACAGCACTTCCGGCTAATTCTTCAGCCTTATCGGCTAATTGACCAGCTTTTTCTTTTACTGTTTCTACAGCGTTTTCAATAGCTTCACTTGCTTGAGGTACATACTCTTCTACTTTTTCTGTCGCTTTTTCAGCATATTCTTCCACTTTTTCCATCATTGGAGCAGCGGCAACTTTAGCTTTTTCAACGGCTACTCCTGCTAAATCTTCTACATTATCAGCAACTTCGTTTACTGTTTCTTTGGCATTGCCAAATAAATTCTTAAAAAATGTACCAATTCCCATGATTATGTTTTTTAAAGTTAGGATAACAATAGTACTGAAAAATTCTCAAAAATCATAGCGACAACTCTTTTATAATTTCTTGGAAATCATGGATTGGCATTTGACATGTTCTGTTTTGACACAAATAAAACAGCGTTTCATTTTCTGAAAAACGATCTTGTAAAAAAGGTAGAGACGATAATTTTTGAGTTCCAGCCAAAACAATATTGGGATTGTAGGATTGATTTATTTTTTTTATAAATGAAATGGCTTCATTGCCACAAATTGCCAATTCTTTATTTTGGGTAGAAAAATTTAAAAAAACATGTAACCAATTAGAAAATGCCGATGGATAATCAATGGTTGGTAAAATAATTTGAAGCATTTGTTGGGTAACTTTTTCGTAATGGCTATTGTTGAAGTAAATACTCAATCGGAATAAATTATTGGCCATAATGGAATTAGACGCCGGGATTACATTGTCTTCCATCTCAAAATGGGTGGTAATTAATGGTTCGTCTAATCTAGAAGTAAAAGCAAAAAAGACTGCTTTTTCATCATAGAAATAATCAAAAGTATAATCCGTTAATTGTTTGGCTTTTTGGAGCCAGTGTTCCTCTATAGTTACTTCATACAAAGCGATAAATGCATCAATTACCAAAGCATAATCTTCGAGATAACCATTGATTGTAGCTTTCCCATTTTTATAATTGTGCCATAAATTCCCTTCGGAAGACCAAAGGTTTTTTAGTATAAAATCAGCGTTTTTTAAAGCAATTTCTAAATAATGATGATTGTCCAACGCTTTATACCCATCGACGAAACCTTTTAACATCAACGCATTCCATGAAGTTAAGCATTTATCGTCTAATCTTGGTTTGCTTCTTTTTTCTCTTCCGTGATATAAAATTTGCTCCCAAGATTTCTTTTTACTTTCCAATTCGAAAATTGTAATTTTATTTTGATTGGCGATTTCCACTAACGATTGGTTTTGAATCAAAACATAATTTTCATGTTCCCAATATCCAAAGGCATTGATATTGAAAACTTGGCTAAAAAGTTCAAAATCTTCTTGTAATAAAACTTGTAATTCTTTTTTTGTCCAAACATAAAAAGCGCCTTCTTCTAATTTGTTTTCATAATTTAAACTATCGGCGTCCAATGCAGAATAAAAACTTCCTTCCTTAGTTAGCCATTCTTTTTCAACGAAAGTCAATGTTTTTTCGATGATTTCTTTAAAGAGGTTGTTTTTGGTTACTTTATAGGCTTCGGCATATAAACTCACCAATTGTCCGTTGTCATATAGCATTTTTTCAAAATGAGGCACATGCCATTTCATGTCGACAGAATAACGAGAAAATCCGCCGTCAATGGTGTCAAAAAGACCGCCATAGGCCATTTTTGTTAATGTAAGATTTACAAATTCTAAAATTTGTTTGTTATTGCTTTGATAACCATAACGCAATAAAAATTGATAGTTGACAGGCATCATAAATTTTGGTGCACGCGCCATACCTCCAAATTCCCAATCGAAACTTTTTTGCCATTTTACTACTAAATTTTCTAACGTTTCCTGGTTGAAATCTTTTAGTGACTTATCCTTTTCAATGATGCTGGTTGCTTGAAGTCCTTCGTGTAATTTTTCAGCATATTCGAGAATTTTTTCTGGATTGGATTGATACAATTCTTGTAATTGTTCTAAGGAGTTGATCCACTCATTTTTTCTAAAATAAGTTCCGCCCCAAATAGGTTTTCCGTTGGGCAAAGTCACAACATTCATTGGCCAACCTCCGCGACCTGTCATTATTTGAACTGCTTTCATGTATACCGCATCCACATCGGGACGTTCTTCTCTATCTACTTTTATGTTGATAAAATGTTGGTTCATGGTTTGTGCCACTTCATTATCTTCAAAACTTTCGTGTTCCATAACATGGCACCAATGGCAGGCAGAATAGCCAATGCTAATAATGATAAGTTTGTTTTCGGTAGTTGCTTGTGCTAATGATTTATTATTCCATGCTTTCCAATGTACTGGATTGTTGGCGTGTTGCAAAAGGTAGGGAGAAGTTTCTAGATGTAATTCGTTCATGTTTATAGATGGTTTAGCCCAGATAGAAGTGGAAATCCTTTTTAGGATTGCCCCGAAGCAGAGCGAAGGGGAAATACAATTCTAAAAAGATTGCAACGGATAGCTGGAAATGGCTCCAAATTAAATTAAAAAAGCGACCAAAATTGTAAGCTTAAAGTTACTTTATTTTTATACTTAAAATAATTTATTATCCGTTTAAAGCTTCTACAATAATATCTTTATCGTTGAGCATGTCTTTTAGCATGTTTTCGATACCGCTTTTTAAGGTAAAGGTTGACGATGGGCAGCCGTTGCAAGCACCTTGAAGTACTACTTTTACTCGTTTTTCTTTTTCATCATAGGAATCAAAAAGAATGTTTCCACCATCTGCGGCCACTGCGGGTTTTACATATTCTTCGAGAATATTGATGATTTGTTGCGATGTAGTGTCAAGATTGTCAAAGTTTTTTATTTGTTGTTTCTCGTGTTTGGCATCTGTAATTATAAGGCTTTCGTCAAGAATCGTTCCTCCGTTTTCGATAAATTGTTTGATAAAAGAGCGGAGTTCAATCGTGATTTCATCCCATACGTTAACTTCATATTTTGTGATTGAAATATAGTTTTCATCGATAAAAATTTCCTTTACAAATGGAAATTTAAAAAGTTCTTTGGCCAATGGTGAGGCTGCAGTTTCGTCTATGTTCTTAAATTCAACCGAGTTTTTTGTGAGCATTTTGCTGACAACAAATTTCAATGCGGCTGGATTTGGAGTGGTTTCTCCGTAAACAGTTATGGGTTGTTTTTTTATTTTATTCTCGTCAACTGTGATAATAATTCCTCCATTGTTTACAAAATTTTCAATTTGTTCTGCAACTGCCTCTTTCACATCGTCCCATTCCACAATATTGTATCTTTCAATAGCGATAAAGTTTCCGGATATATAAACAGTTTTTACAAAAGGTAAGTAAAACAACTGCTGGGCTAATGGTGAATTCTTGGCTTCATCAATATTTTTGTACTCAAAATTTTCATTTTGGGTAATAAAGTCAGGAAATTCAAATTTTAAAATTGTGGGATTTTGAGATTCTTTTATAGTGATTTTCATGTGTATAGTATATTTTTTTACAAATTTAACAAAGTTATTTTCAATGAATACTTATATTTGAGCATTTAAAGAATTAATTAACATTTACTTAGTTGCTTTTTTAAATTATAAAAATTTCGTAATAGAATACTTGATATGAAAATAAAATTACTTTTAATACTATTATTATTTCCTCTTATAGGTATTTTTTCTCAACCAATTACTGTAAATACTACCACTTATACCGTTCCTCAACTAGTACAAGATGTTTTATTTGCTTCAGGAACTACAAATCCATCTTGTGTGGGTGCAATTTCTAATATTACTTGGAGCACTGGGACAAATTTTGGTTCTACAAATGGAATCGGTTATTTTCAAAATACAAATGCCACTTTCCCTTTAACATCCGGAGTTGTTTTAACTACTGGAAATATAGTAAATGCTCCAGGACCAAATACTACTACTCAAGGTAATGGTTCTGCAGCTTGGCTTGGAGATGGTCAATTGCTTACTTACTTACAGGGTTTAGGAGTTTCTCTAGGTACTGACACCTCTCATAATGCTACTATTCTAGAGTTTGATTTTACCCCATTAACAAACACCATGAGTTTTGATTTCCTTTTTGCATCAGAAGAATATGGTACTTTTCAATGTGATTATTCCGATTCTTTTGCTTTTTTTTTAACAAATATAACAGCGGCAACACCCTTTACAAACTTAGCGCTTATCCCAAGCACAACCATTCCTATTTCTGTTGTAACCATTAGAGACAATGCAAATAATGCCGCATGTGGTTCTGCTAATATTGCTTATTTTGGCAATTGGAATGGAGGTGCTGCTGCTCCTACTGCTGCAACAAATTTTAATGGAGAAACCGTTTTAATGACTGCAAACTCTGCTGTTATTCCAGGTAATCTTTATCATATTAAATTAGTTGTTGCAGATAGAAATGATAATTCTTATGATTCGGCTGTTTTCTTGGGTGGTGGAAGTTTTAATATTGGTACACCTGACATAGGCGGTACTGGACCATTTACTGGATTAAGCGATTTTACTATTGCCAATGGGAATGCTCCTTGTGGAGGTGTGACTATAAATATTCAAGCGGGATTAACTTCAGTTGCAGGTGCAACATATAGTTGGACTTTAGACGGTAATCCAATCGCTGGTGCAAATGCTTACACTTTAAATGTTAACCAAGCAGGTTTATATGCAGTATCTATTGCCTACGCGGGCGGTTGTGTTCAAAATGATGATATTGTAGTGGAATATTTACCTTCATTTCCAGTGGGAGTTCCAAATGATTTAATTCAAGCCGCTGCGCCTTTTGATTTAACACAAAACACTCCTATTATACAAAATTCATTAGGAGCTGGTTTTGCAGTTACTTATTACCATACGTTGACAAATGCTCAACAATTATTTATGCCAATTGTTAATCTTACAAATTATCCTGGTGTTGACGGCGAAGTAATCTATGCGGCGGTTGAAGATCCAAATACCGGCTGTGTAACAACAACTCTGTTTCATTTATATATTGTTGCCAGTAATCCTTTTACTCCACCAAACATTACTATTTGTGATGCCCTTGCGCCTTTTAATGATGGATTAGGAATTTTTGATTTAACACCACAAACTACAATTGCATTAGGGGCAACTTTTCCTCAAGCTGATTATACAATTACCTATCATTTAAGTTTATTAGATGCGCAGAATGATGTATTACCAATAAATCCAATAAATGCATATCCTAATATTTCGAATCCTCAAACCATCTATATTAGGATGGAGGAAAATGCAAATACGACAATATATGGAACTACAAGTTTTCAATTAATTGTAAATCCATTACCTACGGC
>CALQAH020000082.1 GCA_943328505.2 Rhizobium sp. Q54
CGCACTGATTATGACTACAGTAGCGGTTTTTCCAAAAATTAACTAAACTTATTTTTAGAAACAATAACCGTTTTCTGCTACCAACTTGGTAGTAATTGTTTCTCTTAAACCTACAATATTGGGCATATTGGTATATTTTGTAAATCGGCGTAAACCCATTAACATCATACGTTGTTCATCGCCTTCGGCAAAAGAAATAATACTTTCTTTTCCTTTTTGAGTTACGACATCAACCGCTTTGTATAAATACAATTTTGCCATAGCAATTTGCTCTTGAACTTTAGCTTCATCTTGTTTCTTGGCTAACTTTTCTGTTCTAAGAATAGTGCTTTCTGCCATATAAATTTCAATTAAAATATCGGCTGCAGCCATTAATAGCTGTTGATGACCTTCTAAATCTGGTCCGTATTTTTGTACCGCACCGCCAGCAACCATAAGGAATGCTTTCTTCAATTTTCTAATTATTTCTTTTTCTTCTGCAAATAATTCAGAATAATCAGGTGTGTCAAAGGAAGGTATTCCCATTAATTCTTCTTGAACTTTTGAAGCCGGACCTAATAAATCAATATGGCCTTTCATGGCTTTTTTGATTAACATTCCCACGGATAACATTCTGTTGATTTCGTTGGTTCCTTCATAAATACGCGCAATACGAGCATCTCTCCATGCACTTTCCATGGGTGTATCTTCTGAGAATCCCATTCCGCCATAAATTTGAATGCCTTCGTCGGCACAATTTTGAACGTCTTCAGAAACCGCTACTTTTAAAATAGAACATTCGATAGCGAATTCTTCAACACCTTTTAATTCGGCTTCTTGATGTGAGGTGCCTTCAGCTTCACGCAATTTGATTCGGGTTTCGATATCTTTTGCAGCACGATACGTAGCACTTTCACCTGCATAAGCTGAAGTTGCCATTTCGGCTAATTTGTATCGAATGGCTCCAAATTGAGAAATTGGTGTATTAAATTGAATTCTTTCATTGGCATAATTCACCGCATTAGAAGTGACTCTTCGTTGTGCATCCAAACAAGCTGCTGCCAATTTTATACGACCCACATTCAAAGCGTTCATCGCTATTTTGAAACCGTTTCCTCTTTCAGAAAGCATGTTCTCCAAAGGCACTTTAGTATCCGCAAAGAAAACCTGACGGGTAGAAGAAGCACGAATTCCTAATTTATGTTCTTCTTCATTCATGGTAATTCCATTGCTTGAATCATTTTCTATTATGAAACCTGTAATGTTTTTATCATCACCAATACGAGCAAAAACGATGAATAACGAACAAAATCCAGCGTTAGAAATCCACATTTTTTGTCCCGTAATGGAATAGGTTTTTCCATCTTCCGATAAAACGGCTTTTGTTTTACCCGAATTGGCATCACTTCCTGCGCCAGGCTCTGTTAAGCAATAGGCACCAAACCATTCGCCCGTTGCCAATTTTGGAACATATTTTTGTTTTTGTTCTTCGGTTCCGTAGAGTGTTATTGGCATAGTTCCGATTCCGGTGTGTGCGCCAAACGCAGTTGAAAACGAACCTGTTGCTCCTGAAATATAATCGCAAACTAAACAAGTATCCACAAATCCCATTCCCATTCCACCATACGCTTCGGGAACAGCAACGCTTAAAAATCCCATGTCTCCAGCTTTACGCATCACTTCTTCGGTAAAAGCATAATCTTTCTTTTCAAAACGGTCTTTGTTAGGCCAAATTTCTTTATCAACAAATTCTTTCACCGAATCACGCATCATGATTTGCTCTTCACTGAAGTCTTCCGGTGTAAATACATTTTCGCATATAGTTTCTTTTACTAAAAACTGTCCGCCTCTTGTGATATCTTCCATTTATTTATTATTATAAATTTTAAATTATTTTTTCTCTTGTGATGTTTTGATAATCTTGGTTATTATGTTGATTATGTGTTCTATTTCTATGAGATATTCTTCAACTTTTATTTTAGTCAATTCTGATTTATCTAAGATTCTTAACCGATACTTTGTTTCTCTTGCTTTTTTGTTTGCAATCGAAAGTATATAGATAAAATCTTTCATTGACTGACCTGCAATTGCTTATTCAACATTTGTGCCAATACTAGTTCCACATCTTAGTAATTGTTTAGAAACTATAAATTCGTTTTCTTTTTTTAATTCAATAAATAATTTGATAATCATCAAAGAAAAATCAAATGTTTTATTTGCTATCAGATTGTCTTTCATTTAAAATTTAGAATTTAGAATTCAAAATTTATAATAATTCATAAATCCCCGCACTCCCTTGCCCAGTTCCGACACACATACTCACAATTCCGTATTTATCGCCACGTCGTTTCATCTCGTCAAATAATTGCACCGATAATTTGGCTCCTGTACATCCTAAAGGATGACCTAACGCAATCGCTCCACCGTTTACATTGATGATATCTGGATTCAAATTTAATTCACGAGTGACTGCTAATGCTTGCGATGCAAAAGCTTCGTTCAATTCAATTAATCCAATATCGTTTAAAGTCAATCCGGCTTGTTTTAATACTTTTGGAATGGCTTTTACAGGACCAATTCCCATAATTCTTGGTTCAACACCAGCCGAAGCAAAGTTCACTAATCGTGCAATAGGAGTGAGGTTAAATTCTTTTACCAATTCTTCACTCATAATTAAAACAAACGCAGCGCCATCACTCATTTGCGAGGAGTTTCCAGCAGTAACACTTCCGTCAGCAGCAAAAACTGGTTTTAAGTTTCCTAAAGCAGCAGTATTGGTATCCGCTCTTGGTCCTTCATCTTTGGTTACTGTGTACGATTTTGTTTCTTTTTTACCATTTTCATTGATGAACGTTTGTTCCACAGTAATCGGAACAATTTGCTTATCGAATTTACCTTCTGCTTGGGCTTTCAGTGCTTTTTGATGCGAATGAAATGCAAAAGCATCTTGGTCTTCCCGAGAGATGTTGAATTGTTTCGCAACCGCTTCCGCTGTTAAACCCATTCCCCAATAGTAATCTTCGTTTCCTGCCGCCGCCACGGAGTAATCTGGAGTAGGTTTGTAGCCACCCATTGGAATAAAACTCATGCTTTCGGCACCACCAGCAATAATACAATCGGCCATTCCACTTTGAATTTTAGCAGTCGCCATTCCGATAGTTTCTAATCCGGAAGCGCAATAGCGATTCACCGTAACGCCAGGAACATCAGTTACTTTTAATCCCATTAACGAAATTAAGCGTCCTACATTTAGTCCTTGTTCGGCTTCTGGCATGGCATTGCCCACCATGACGTCGTCAATTCGTTTCTTATCGAAATCGGGCAATTCATTCATCATAAATTGAATGGTTTCGGCTGCCAACTCATCAGGACGTTTAAATCTAAAGACTCCTTTTGGAGCTTTTCCTACTGCTGTACGGTAGGCTTTTACTATATAGGCTGTTTTCATGTTTTTAGGTATTAAGACTTGAGAATTAAGTATTAAGATTTAACCTTTTATATTTATCCTTTCCAATCTTTATTTTATGTTGTTTTTAATGTTTTTTGAAGGGAGAAATTCATATTTGAAACTTCTACTAGTTGGTTTATTATTGGTTGTATTATTTCTTCTCTAATAAGTTTTAATCTTTTAGCTAAAATTAATTGAGTTATCAATTCAAAAGTTGACCCATTTGCTATTCCTAAAAATTGAACAAATTCTTTATTATGATTTCGTCCTGAACCCTCTGCAATATTTGAAGGAATTGAAACGGCACATTTCTTTATCTGATGAATTAAATTAAATTTTTTATCATTAGGCAATAACAGAGAAATTTCATAGACTTCGACAGCTATGTCCATTGCTTTCTGCCAAATTTTTAGTTTTTCAAAGTTATGCATAGTTTTTTTTAGGTCTTAATTCTTAATACTTTCGTCTTAATACTAATTTCTCAATGGTTTCCCTTTAGTTAACATAAATTGAATTCGCTCTAACGTCTTTCTTTCCGTGCATAAACTTAAAAAGGCTTCCCGTTCGATATCTAATAAATATTGTTCGGATACGAATGTTGGTTCGGATAAATCGCCACCAGCCATAACATAAGCTAGTTTGTTGGCAATTTTTAAATCGTGTTCCGAGATGTAATTTCCAGCCACCATTTGATTGGTTCCTACTAAGAACATTCCTAATGCTTGTTTTCCTAGTACTTTCACATCTTTACGTTGAATAGGTTGCGTATAACCTTGCTCTGCCATTTGCAAAGTGATTTGTTTGGCTACTGCAATTTGTCGGTCTTTGTTGACCACTACAATATCTTTTCCTTTTTGTAAAACACCTATATCAAATGCTTCATAAGCGGATGTAGAGACTTTTGCCATCGCAATCGCTAAGAAATATTCTTGTAGTACATTCAATTCCACATCGTTTTTATGAAATAAATCGGAAGCGCGTAAGGCCATTTCTTTTGATCCACCGCCACCAGGAATTACACCCACGCCAAATTCAACTAATCCAATATAACTTTCGGCTGCAGCTACCACTCTGTCAGCATGCATCGTCATTTCACAACCGCCACCTAATGTCATACCGTGAGGTGCCACAATAACCGGAATAGAGGAGTAGCGCACTCGCATCATAGTATCTTGAAAATACTTAATTGCCATGTTTAATTCTTCGTATTCTTGCTCCACCGCCATCATAAAAATCATTCCAATATTGGCACCAACAGTAAAATTGGCTGCTTGATTTCCGATAACCAATCCGTTGTATTCTTTTTCGGCTAAATCAATTCCTTTATTGATGGCCGCTAAAACGTCGCCACCAATGGTATTCATTTTACTTTGGAATTCTAAATTCAAAATACCATCACCAATATTAGTGATCACAGCACCGCTATTGCTCCATACTTTTTTGCTTTCGCGAATATTATTTAAGATGATAAAACTATCTTGACCTGGTACTTTGTTTTGCGATTTTGTTGGAATAGTATAATAGTAAGTAGCACCTTCTTTAATGGAATAAAAACTTGAGCTTCCAGAGGCTAACATATCTGTTACCCAAGTCGCTGGTTGATAACCTTCGTCTTGCATTAAAGCGATTCCTTTTTCAACACCAATAGCGTCCCAAATTTCGAACGGCCCATTTTCCCAACCGAAACCCGCTTTCATAGCATCGTCAATTTTATAGAATTCGTCTGTTATTTCAGGAACACGATTGGAACAATACGCAAACATGGCGGCGAAATTTTTTCTGTAAAAATCACCTGCTTTATCTTTTCCTTTTACTAAAACTTTGAAGCGATCAATAGGTTTGTCAATGGTTTTGGTTAATTCTAAAGTAGCAAACGAAGTTTTTTTAGCGGTTCTGTATTCTAGAGTGTCTAGATCTAAAGAAAGGATTTCTTTGCCTTCTTTTTTATAAAATCCTTGACCTGTTTTGCTTCCTAACCATTTATTTTCTATCATTTTTGTGATGAAATCTGGTAATTTAAAAAGCTCATGCGCTTCGTCGTTGGGACAATTGGCATAAATTCCGTTAGCCACATGCACTAAAGTATCCAAACCAACCACATCAACTGTTCTAAATGTTGCTGATTTTGGGCGACCAATTACTGGCCCAGTTAATTTATCCACTTCTTCAATAGTTAGTCCCATATCTTTTACTAAATGGAATAAACTTTGGATGCCAAAAATTCCAATACGGTTTCCAATAAAAGCAGGAGTATCCTTTGCAATTACTGAAGTTTTCCCTAAATATTTAGAACCATAATCAAACAAGAAATCCAATACTTCGGATGAAGTTTTAGGTCCTGGAATGATTTCAAATAACTTTAAATAACGCGCAGGATTGAAGAAATGCGTACCGCAAAAATGCGCTTGGAAATCAACGCTACGTCCTTCGCTCATGAATTTTATTGGAATACCAGAAGTATTTGAAGTTACTAATGTTCCCGGTTTACGGAATTTGTCTATTTGCTCAAA
>CALQAH020000083.1 GCA_943328505.2 Rhizobium sp. Q54
AAACAAGCCTTTTTGAAATAATTTTTTCTCTTTATCTCCAAACAACTCATTTACAATAAAAACAAGAACATATTCACTTATGCGGGGTGCAAATGTAAAAATATTTATCACTTTTACAAAGGTTTTTTAAACCTTTTTGTAAGTTTTTTGTAAATAGCTGGAAGTAGGGTTTTTAGAAATAAAAAAATCTATATAAAAAAACAAAGCCCGTCTTTAGCCGCGGGTGAAGTGCAAATCCTGTTGTTGTGAGATTGCCACGCAAGCTCGCAATGACAGATTGAAACGTAAAACGGGAACTTAGTTTATTGAAAATGAAAAACTTAATGCTCCAAATTAATTACTTTTTTAATACTTTTTTCTCCCAATATTCAGAAAGCTCATCAATATCAACAGGATTTGCGGAAACTTGACGGGTTAAACGACCACTAATGAACGCTCGAGATAATATTGTTTCAATTAAAAAATCTTCATTGACTTGATACGGCTCATACTTAGTTTTAAGTTTAATATCAAATAATCTTGCTGTATTATTGGACCAAAATGCTTTCCAGCCACTTTTATAATCCTTAATTAACTCGAATGTAGTGAAACCAGTTTGTCTATGAATTAATTTAACTAATATCTGACCTTGCTTACGGGATAGTTTCTTTAGTTGGGCTGTAAATTCATTTTCCATATAGTTTTCAACAATCTTGAAGTACTTCTTTTTTTCCTTTTTAGTTTTTAATTTATCCATGTTTTTATTTAAAAAAGTTAGTCTGTCGGCTGCAGTTTTTGCAAATGGATAAACTTTATAAACTCTTTTCTGAAGAAGAAGAAATTCCTTTTTGGCTTCTGGACTAAGTTTTTCTCTATAAACAATCACTTCTTCTAAAAGAACAGGTTCGTCAAGAATTGTATCGTTCTCTAGGTCTTGAATTTCTTTTTTTATAGTATCCGTAGTTACTTGAGAGTGAATCTGAAGTGAAAATAACGATAATGAAAGGAAAAAAAATAACTTTTTCATAGTTAAAAAATATGTTGGCAAAAATATAAATAATACATAACAACTGTGATGCCAAATTTATATTTTAGCAAAAAAAACATGGCGACAAAATCAATACTTAGCAAATCATCAATTTCTTTTCTAGAAAAATATTTAAATAACCCATCTCCAACTGGCTATGAGTCTGGTGGACAAAAATTATGGATGGACTATTTAAAACCTTATGTTGACACTTTTATTACGGACACTTATGGGACAGCAGTCGGTGTTATTAATCCAGATGCAAAATATAGAGTAGTCATTGAAGGGCATTCAGATGAAATATCATGGTATGTAAATTACATTACAGATAATGGTTTAATATATGTAATTAGGAATGGCGGTTCGGATCATCAAATTGCTCCTTCAAAACGAGTAAACATTCACACTAAAAACGGTATTGTTAAAGGCGTCTTTGGATGGCCAGCAATTCATACAAGAAATCGCGGAAAAGAAGAGTCGGCAACGCTAAATAATATATTTATTGATTGTGGCTGTTCTACTAAAGAAGAAGTTGAAAAACTTGATATCCATGTAGGATGTGTGATTACTTATCCTGATGAGTTTATGATTTTAAATAAAGATAAATTTGTATGTCGTGCTATTGACAATAGAATGGGTGGATTTATGATTGCAGAAGTTGCACGATTATTACATGAAAATAAAAAGAAATTACCTTTTGGATTGTATATCACCAATTCTGTTCAAGAAGAAATAGGTCTTCGTGGTGCCGAAATGATAACCAACACCATAAAACCTAACTTGGCTATTATTACTGATGTTTGTCACGATACCACTACCCCAATGATTGAAAAGAAAATTGAAGGTGATCTTCAAATGGGAAAAGGTCCAGTAATTGCCTATGCTCCAGCGGTGCAAAATAATTTAAGAGAACTGATTGTTTCTTGTGCGATAGCTAACAAAATTCCGTTTCAACGTAATGCATTATCAAGAGCAACAGGAACAGATACCGATGCTTTTGCCTATAGCAATGGTGGTGTTGCTTCGGCATTGATTTCATTACCTTTGAGATACATGCACACTACAGTAGAAATGGTTCATAGAGATGATGTTGAAAATGTAATCAAATTAATTTATGAAAGCTTATTGAAGATTGAAGACAATCATGACTTCTCATATTTCAAATAATAATTTTATCCATTAAATTAAAATAGAATCCGAATTCACCGTTCGGATTTTTTTTTAAATATTTTCAAAACTGTAATAAATTAAAAACAAAGCTATCTTTAGTATAGAGTAACAAATACGAGTATACTCATATTAGCTTTCTTCTTGAAGGATGTGAGGGAAATAATTAAAGAGCACATTTGATGGTTTAAAATAAAAAACACCTCCTTCTAAATTGAAAGTGAATTTACCTTTTTCGCAAAAGATACATTTGCAAAAGCTACTAGAGCTAAACCTAAAATAATGATTGATTTTTTACTTACAATTTTAAAATTGATTTTTTGGTGTGCGGGAATTTGAAATTTCATTTTGATTCGTTTTTTTTTGATTAATGATTGTTTAAGTAATAAACTTTTAAACTTCATAAATGTTACACCCAAAAAGACTACACTATTATTTTAACATTCATTATAACATTCGCTCCATTACATAGTCGTCCATTACGTATCCGTTGCCAATAGCAATAACTTCCTCTTTAACTTTTGTAAATCCGATTTTTGTATAGAAATGTATTGCTTTATTAAATTTATTTACATTTAGCACAATAGCAATTTCATGCTGTTTTTGTGATTCTAACGTAATAAAATCAATCAATTTTTTACCAATTCCTTTCCCTTGAGCAGAAGGCGCTATATATATTTTGTGAACTTTAGTTTTATTTGTACCCATACAATCTATTTCATAGGAAGCAAAACCAAGATATTTATTATCTTCTTTGATTAGGATAAATTGTTGATTTTTCTTAGCTGCTTGTTCCAACAAACTTTTTGTACTGTACATCATGTCAAACATGTATTCTAATTGGTCAGATGATAATATTTCACCATAGGTTGTTGGCCATGTTTCTTGGGCAATAGTTATAATAATTTGAAATTTATCAGTATCCGTATGATATACTTTTTCTATTTCAATCATTTATCTAGTTTTTAAATTGCTTTCATAACGAGCTATATATCCTTCAAAAGTGATTTTTCTAACCAATTCGGCTATTAAATCATACGGAATAGCATCGATTTTTTTAAATCGGATACAACCTTTTCCCATATCCAATTTAGTTTTACTATGCTTAGGATATTCCGCAACAAACCAATTTAGTAAATTTTCATCACCATAAACACCCATATGATACATTGCAATATAGTTTTTTTGTGAAGCTATATTAATATAAGGTAAAGGCAATTTGGGATTGCAATGATAACCATTTGGATAAATAGTATGAGGTACAACATAACCTATCATTCCATATGACATCACTTCTTCAAATCCTTTTGGTAAATTATCCAAAATAGTTGTTCTTAGTTTTCCTACTGCATTTTTTCTATCTTCTGAAAGTTCAGCAAGATATAGTTCGGGTGTTTTAGCTTGAGATTGCATAATATTCAGATTAAGTTTACCAAAAATAGAAATAATTTAATAAATTTACGACTGATTTATTGATTGAAGATTATATGTCCAAAAATCCGCTCAGAAAAGACAAGACTTGTCTTAACTGTAACTATGTTGTTGAAAATAGATTTTGTCCCAACTGTGGTCAAGAAAATAGCGATACCAGAAAAACATTCCACCACCTTTTTATTCACTTTTTCGAAGATTTAACCCATTACGAAAATACTTTTTGGAAAACTATAAAGAACTTATTGTTAAGACCCGCTTCTTTAACTAAAGAATATCTTTCTGGGAAACGTCTCTCCTATTTAGCGCCGGTTCGATTATATATTTTTATCAGTTTTGTTACCTTTTTCTTGATTGCGATCTTACCAAATAAGAATAATGATAACGGCCTAATAGATATTAATCAAACTCAAAATTCTACTGATACAATTAATAATAAAATAGATACGCTTTCCAAAAATAAAATGGGTCTTAAAGAGTTATTAAAATCAGAATATCTCTCACAAGAAGTAAAAGATTCAATTCAAAAAGGATTTGATGAAGGTAAAAGAAAAGAAACGCTTGAGAATGACAATGATTTATTAAATACAGGATATAAGTCTTTAAAAGAATTAGATTTTATTCAAAAATTCGGTAAAGAGGATGATAAATTGGGTAGTATTGAATATTGGTTTATGAGAAAGTTTCAATACGTAAAGGACAATAACACACGAGAAGAAATTATCGATAAAGGTTTTGAGTCAGCAAGTCATAATTTTCCAAAAGTTTTAATACTATACATGCCATTATTTGCACTATTCCTTTGGCTTTTTCACGGTAAAAAACGATGGTACTATTTTGACCATGGCATCTTTACATTGCATTATTTTTCATTTTTATTATTGATTTATCTGCTCATTTTTATTTTTACAAGAACATTAACTTTTATTGGTGATTCAATAGTAATAAATTCCGTCAAAAACATATTTAAATTTTTTGGTTTTTGTTGGATGCTTTATTATTTCTTCCCAGCTCATCACCGATTTTATGGGGAAACGAGATGGATTTCAATTATCAAAAGTGTCTTTCTCTTTTTTATCAATATGTTTTTTATATCTATTATTCTAATGCTATTTTTCCTATATACTTTAATTAATATACAATAAAACAATGAAAAAAATTATTTCTTTATTCTTACTATCTTTATTCTTTACAAGCTGTTCCGGTCAAAACAGTAGCACAAAAAAAACACCCTTAGACGAGCAAATCTATATCAATAACATAACTCAATTGGCTCTCAAAACCCATTTAACAATCGTCGCTTCTGACGAAATGGAAGGAAGAGATACAGGAAGTCCAGGTCAAAAAAAAGCAGGACGCTATTTAATTGAACAATATCAAAAAGCAGGCATTCCCTTTCCAAAAGGTGCAACAAGCTATTACCAACCTATTCCCGCTGCATTTTTAAATGCACAATACAATGAAAATTTAGGCGATTCAGAAAACATTTGGGCTTTTATCGAAGGCTCTGAAAAACCTGAAGAAATAGTAGTAGTTTCAGCTCATTACGATCATGTTGGAATTAAAAAAGGTGAAGTCTACAATGGTGCCGATGATGATGGCTCTGGTACTGTAGCTTTAGTAGAAATTGCTAAAGCTTTTCAAAAAGCAAAAAACGAAGGTCATGGCCCAAAACGTTCTATTTTAATTATGCACATGACTGGTGAAGAACACGGTTTACACGGTTCAAGGTATTATTCTGAAAATCCATTATTCCCTCTCAAAAATACTGTTGCCGATGTAAATATTGACATGATTGGTCGTAGAGATGAATTTCATACCGATAGTAATAATTATATTTACCTAATTGGCTCTGATTATTTATCTACCGATTTATACAACATTTGTGAAGCAGCAAATAAAAAATACATCAACTTAACTATTGATTATAAATACAATGACAGAGCTGATAAAAATCGTTTTTACTATCGATCTGACCATTATAATTTTGCAAAAAACGGAATTCCATCCGTATTCCTTTTTAATGGAACACATGCCGATTATCACAAAGCTACTGATAAAGTAGAAAAAATTGAATTTGATGCGTTAACCAAAAGAACACAACTTGCCTTTACCATTGCTTGGGAAATTGCGAATCGCGAAAATAGATTGGTTGTGGATAAAGATGGGAAGTAATATAATTAACTGACTAGTCCTAAATAATCGATACAGATTATTAGACAAAAATAGATAAATTAAACAGCATCAAAAACG
>CALQAH020000084.1 GCA_943328505.2 Rhizobium sp. Q54
AAAATCTATTAGTACTGCATTTTTTGCTTGAAATTTATATCCAATTAGAACAAAAATGTCAGTCTGAGCTTGTCGAAGACATTAAAAAGGATACATTTCGACAAGCTCAATGTGACAATTTAGTATAAATTAGCCATAAAAAATAATTACCCCCAACGGGTTATTCCTTAATATAATTATATGAAACTAATTAAGTTGTTTTTGTTTATTCTTTTCCCAATTTCCGGATTTTCTCAAATTCAGGGAGAAGGCGAAGTATATTTGACTCAAGAACGTATTGATGCCAAATTTGGAGGAGGCGGAATTGAGAATTTCACCGCGTTTATAAAAAGAAATTTTGATTATTCGAAAGTAACAAAAGCAGGAAAACTTGAGGGTGCATTTACCATCGATGAACAAGGAAATGTAATCAAAATAAGAATCACTCAGGTTTTAGATATTGAATCGGCAACCGAATTCATAAGGGTTTTGAAGATGTGCCCAAAATGGGAACCGGCAAAACGCGGTGGAAAACCAATCAGCATTGAGATAAAATATCCAATGGTGTTTAATGCTAAAGCTAAGCCTGAACCTAATGCAACAGCTGCAACTGAGAATGAGGACGATAAAGGAAAATTATATAATACGGCTGGTGTAGAGAAAAAACCTGACTTCCCAGGCGGTTTGAAGGAATTTTATAAATACATTGTGCAAAATTTCAAAAATCCTGATGTTAAAGGTTTGGCAGGAAAAATATTTGTAACTTTCGTAGTTGAAAAAGATGGCAGCATCACGGATGTCAAAGTTCTTAGGGATATTGGATATGGAACAGGAGAAGAAGCAGTAAGGGTTTTAAGAAATTCGCCAAATTGGATTCCAGCTGAACAAAATGGTAAAAAAGTTAGAGTGCAATATTCATTGCCAATTAATATTAAAGCCAATTAATTTTTAAATCCCAACTGATTTTCATTTGGGATTTTAATTTTTCAAGATTTATATTTTCCATAATTAGAGTGTTAGTTTGGCTAAATAATCAAAATGGTCACCTTCTAAAATGAGTTCGCATTTTAAACCATTATCGTTAGCGGCATTTTGTAGTGTGTTATAATCTAAATACAACCACGGGAAAGGAAGTTCAGTTTCGTTTTTATAGGAAATAGTAAAAGTTAATTCACCATAGTAACCGTTGGCGGGAATTAAATAACTTCCATCTTCATCTTCATCAAACATGTAAATAATGTCGGAACTGTCGATGAGAATTTGGCCTTTTGGATGTAAAAGACTTTTTAATTTTTGAAGAAACTCGGGCGTTTTTTCTAATGTGCCAAAAATTCCGGTTCCATTCATTAAAAGCAAAATAGTATCGAATTTTTCATTTTCTAATTCTAACATGTTTTTGACTTTAGCTTTTATCAATCCACGAAGTTTACAAGTCTTAATAGCGTTTTCTGAAATATCGATCGCCGTAACATCAAAACCTTTTTCCTGAAGATACAAACTATGGCTTCCGGCGCCACAACCTACGTCTAGCACTTTTCCTTTGGAAAGTTGCAGTGCTTTTTGCTCGATTTTTGGCATTTCCTCATAACTTCGAAACAAATAGGTAACAGACATTTCATCGGCCTCAGAAATATTAGTTTCGGTTATTAAATCCTCTGGCGAATTATTCGTTTGAAAATCGAGGATGGCTTTTCCAAAAAGATCCTTCATAGTTTATTTGGTTATTCGGTAATTTGGTTATTTGTTCAATTGATTTGAGTAATTTTGTTGTCTGATTTATCGAATAACCAAATCCACAAATAACCGAATCCACATCAAGTGACAAATAACCAAATCAACATATTACAAAAGTTAGCCAAAGATACACATATCGAAAACAAAAAGTATTTCGATAAGTTGAAAAAAAAGACGCCCAAGAATTTGGATTATATCATGCAGGATTTGCACGATGCCGAGTTCAAAAAAACCGATTGTTTGGGTTGTGGCAATTGTTGTAAAACCACAGGGCCGCTTTTTACTTTGGCAGATATTGAGCGGATTTCAAAACATTTGAAGCAAAAACCACAGCAGTTTATCGAACAAAATTTGCGCGTCGATGAAGACAACGATTATGTTTTAAAAAGTGTTCCCTGTACTTTTTTAGATGCTGAAAATTATTGCATGATTTATGAAGTGCGACCTAAAGCGTGTCGTGAATTCCCACATACGGATAGAAAGAAGTTTCAGCAAATTACCGATTTGACTTTGCAGAATGTGGCTATTTGTCCAGCAGCTTTTAATATTGTGGAAGCCATGAAGAAAAAGTTACCGCTTTAATAAATCAAATACTTCTTTCTCATTTCCTTAAAATCCTTCAATCCCTTTTCCCACGATTTTCGTATGTCTGTTTCCGAAACCCCAGTTTCAATTTGTTGTTGCAGTTTTTTAGTTCCTGCGAGTTTGGTAAAGAAAGGAGTAAAGAATTTCGATTTGTCACTCGTTTCATTATAAGCTTTAATCAACCATTTTAGCTCTAGTTGGGTAACTTTAGGAATCGCAGTTAAATCTTCGCCATAACATAATAAGCCTTTATTCATTGGGTCTTTAGAACCGAAATTTGAAATAGGAGTAAAGTTAAAACCACTTTTTGGTAAAAATGGAGAACCGTAAATTTGGAATTGTTTTTCGGTTCCTCGTCCTGAACTCACATTCGTTCCTTCAAATAAACACAAACTCGCATACAAATTGATAGCTTGATCATTAGGTAAATTAGGTGACGGTTTTACAGGCAAGCTATAAACCATTTCTCTTTTATAATTTAAACATGGAATTACTTTTAAATTACATAGAATCCCGTTTTTCAACCATTTTTCTCCATTTATCATTTGTCCATATTCGCCAATGGTCATTCCGTGAAGCGTTGGAATAGGATGCATTCCAATAAAACTCGTAAACTCTTTTTCTAAAATGGGTCCGTCAACAAAGGCTCCGTTTGGGTTGGGTCTGTCTAAAATAATTAATTGAATATTGTTTTCAGCACAAGCTTCCATGATATAATGTAGCGAAGAGATGTAGGTGTAGAAACGTGCACCAACATCCTGTAAATCAAAAATCAAAATATCAATTCCAGTCAATTGTTCAGCTTTTGGTTTTTTGTTATCGCCATAAAGAGAAATAATGGGCAAACCTGTCTTAGCATCTTTTCCATCAACTACATGTTCGCCTGCATCGGCCGTCCCACGAAACCCATGTTCGGGAGCGAATATTTTTTGGAGATTAATTTTTTGTTCTAAAAGGAAATCAACTAAATGTGTTTTATTGGAAAGAATACCAGTTTGATTAGTCACAATGCCAATTTTTTTGTCTTTTAATAAAGGCAGGTAGGCTTTATAATTGTCCGCGCCAGTTTGTATTTCAGAGGTTGTATTTTCAGCTACAGCTTCTTTTTTGTTTTCTTTTTCATCTATTTTCTTAAGTGAGCTACCACAAGAAACCATTAGTAAAACCGAGAATAAAACTGTATTTTTGAACACCGAATTTGAAATCATAGCACTTGAATTTAGAATATTTTATAGCAAAACGACTCATTACTGCTAAAGACCATAAAAGTAGTATTTCTGCACCGATAATAAAAATTGCTATCACCGCAATTGCATTAGGAATTATCATGATGATAGTTTCTGTGGCAACTGGAATTGGACTACAACAAAAAATACGCCAGAAAGTCGCCGCTTTTAACGGGCATATTATTATTTCAGGGTATAATGACAACCAATCAGATGTGAGTACAAAACCCATCTCCATTCATCAAAATTTTTATCCTAAATTTAAAAATGTAGACGGCATCAATCATATTCAAGCCGTTGCTAGTAAAGCGGGTATCATTAGAACCGAAACCGCTTTTGAAGGAATTATTTTTAAAGGCGTAGGCAAAGATTATGAATGGAAAAACTTAAAAGAATATTTAATAAAAGGCAGATTGCCTAGTGTCAATCAGAATTTAAATGCAGAAATTAGCATCTCCGAATTTTTAGCCAATAGATTAAATCTTAAAGTTGGAGATCGTTTCAATACTTTTTTCATGAAAGAAGAAAGTAATCACCTTCCCAATCTTCGCCGATTTCAAATAGTTGGGGTTTATAATTCTGGATTTCAAGAGTTTGATGCCAGTTACATTATAGGTGATATTCGACATATCCAAAAAATAAACAAATGGAGTGAGGACCAAGTCGGTTCGTTTGAAGTTTTCCTTGATGATTTTACTAAGATTGAAGAAAAAGGTCAAGCCGTCTATCAAGAGACTTCTTCCAAGCTTGATTCGCAAACTATTGTGGAAAAATACAGTTATATTTTCGAATGGTTACACCTTTTCGATTTCAACATTATTGTAATTTTAATAATTATGATTATCGTTTCAACCATCAATATGGTTGTAGCGCTATTGGTACTCATACTCGAAAGAACGCAAATGATAGGAATTCTAAAATCACTAGGTTCCAACAACTGGTCCATTCGAAAAATATTTCTTTATAATGCCTTTTATCTTATTGTTAGAGGATTGTTCTGGGGTAATTTAATTGGAATTGGAATGCTTCTTATTCAGCAACAATTTGGAATTATAAAACTTAATCCCGAAAGTTATTATGTTAATGAAGCCCCAGTTTATATCAATATAGGATATATTTTAGCATTAAACATTGGGACAATTTTAGTTTGTTTGCTCGTGTTATTAATACCCTCCTATATAATTACTAAAATTTCGCCCTCTAAATCCATCCGATTTGATTAATTAGGAGCGCCAATCTTCTTGTCTTCCGGACGAGTACTCCCGCTTTCCGCTCCAATATTTTTCTTTTCAAGAAAAAGGATTTCCACTTCAATCGGGGCTAAATAGGAAGTTTTGCAAAACTCAGGACTAACCAAGTCTGTAAACAACAAGTTATCAACAGTTTAAAAAAACTTACAAAAAGGTTTAAAAAACCTTTGTAAAAGTGATAAATATTTTTACATTTGCACCCCGCATAAGTGAATATGTTCTTGTTTTTATTGTAAATGAGTTGTTTGGAGATAAAGAGAAAAAATTATTTCAAAAAGGCTTGTTT
>CALQAH020000085.1 GCA_943328505.2 Rhizobium sp. Q54
AATTTTATCTTTCACTTGATTAAAAATAAAATCAACGCGTTTTTTTGCTAAAGTATCGTTGAATCCATTGCTTCCATCTTCATCGGTATAGCCATGAATTGCTATAATTTTAACGTCTTTGTTGGCTACCATCCAATCTTGTAACTTTTTGGATTCCATTTTTGTAAAATCCGATTTATTGCTGTCAAAAAAAACCGCAAATTGTTCTTGAGCAAAAGCAACTTTGGAAATGAGTAGGAGAAATAAAATTAGATAGGACTTTTTCATTTATGTAATTAAATTAGATTTAAGTATAACGAAGTTACGCCATTTTTAGTACAAAAAAACACCCGAAGCTATTAAAACTGTCGGGTGTTTATTATTTAATGGATCGTTTAAAAATCTACTTCGTAAACAACAACTCTCTGTATTTTGTCAATGTCCAAATTTCGTCGTCAACTAAAAGTTCTAGTTTATCACAGTGCTCTCTAATTTCATCAAAATAAGGTTTCACTTTATTACAATAATCTTCAGCCATCTTTTGAGCATCGGTTAAGGCATTGGCTTTTTTACGGGCTGCAGTCATGTCCTCAACTTTGGTATTAATACCTTCAATGTGTGCTGAAATTTCTTTGATAAGAACTATTTGTTCCTTCCCGATTTTTTCAAAGTCTTTTCCGAAAATTTCTTTCAATCCTTTTACATTTTCAATCAAAGTATTTTGGTAACGAATAGCCGTTGGAATTACATGATTTTGAGAAATATCCCCAAGAACACGTCCTTCAATTTGAATTTTTTTAGTGTATTCTTCTAATTCAATTTCGTAACGTGCTTCCACCTCAACATGGTTCATAATTCCCATTTCGGAGAATAAATCCAATGCTTGTTTTGAAGCTCTTGATTTTAAAGCTTCAGGAGTAGTTTTAAAATTACTCAAGCCTCTTTTCTTTGCTTCTTTTTCCCAAGCATCGCTATAACCATCGCCTTCAAAAAGGATTTTTTTAGAAACTTTGATGTATTCTCTCAAGACATTGAAAATAGCTTCGTCCTTTTTCAAATCTTTTTTCTCGATTAATGCATCTACTTCAATTTTAAAATCTTTTAATTGTTTGGCAACAATTGTATTTAAAGTTGTCATAGCATTAGAGCAATTCGCTGAAGAACCAACCGCTCTGAACTCGAATTTATTTCCTGTAAACGCAAATGGCGAGGTTCTGTTTCTATCGGTATTATCCAAAAGTACATCTGGAATTTTACCAACCACGTTTAATTTTAAATCGGTTTTTTCTTCAGGCGATAATTTTCCAGTAGTTACTCCTTCTAATTCGGCCAATACTTTGGTTAATTGTTCTCCAATAAAAACGGAAATAATTGCTGGTGGTGCTTCATTTGCTCCTAATCTGTGGTCGTTACTTGCAGTTGCAATAGCACCACGAAGTAATTCTTCATAATCGTTTACTGCTTTAATCGTGTTAATAAAGAAAGCTAAAAATTGTAAATTACTCATAGGTGTTTTACTTGGGCTTAACAAGTTTACACCCGTATCTGTAGCTAAAGACCAGTTGTTGTGCTTACCGGAACCGTTGACACCTTTAAAAGGTTTTTCATGAAACAATACTTTAAAATCGTGACGCTCGGCTACTTTTTCCATAACATCCATCAACAAACAGTTGTGATCAACCGCTAAATTTGTTTCTTCAAAAATTGGAGCCAATTCAAATTGATTGGGTGCTACTTCATTGTGACGTGTTTTTACTGGAATTCCAAGTAACATACATTCCTGTTCTAAATCTCTCATATAAGTCAATGCACGAGTTGGTATGGAACCAAAATAATGGTCATCTAATTGTTGCCCTTTAGCAGATGTGTGTCCTAATAAAGTTCTTCCTGTCATCATTAAATCGGGACGAGAACGCGCCAAAGATTTATCAACTAAAAAATATTCTTGTTCCCAACCTAAAGTGGCGGTTACTTTTTTAACATTTTTATCAAAATATTTACAAACATCGGTTGCGGCGGCATCAATTGCAGATAATGCTCTCAACAATGGAATTTTATTATCTAAAGCTTCACCTGTGTAGGATATAAAAACAGTAGGAATGCACAAGGTAGTTCCAAAAATAAAGGCTGGGGAAGTTGGATCCCATGCTGTATAACCACGAGCTTCAAAGGTATTTCTAATTCCTCCATTTGGAAAACTAGACGCATCTGGTTCTTGTTGTACTAATTGCCCACCGCCAAACTTTTCAACTGGATCACTTCCATCATAGGAAGTTTCAAAAAAAGCATCATGCTTTTCAGCAGTCGCTCCTGTTAATGGTTGGAACCAGTGTGTATAATGTGTTACTCCTTTGGACAAGGCCCATTCTTTCATTCCCATTGCAATGTAATCGGCTAATTTTCTATCAATTTTAGTTCCATGCTGAACTGCATCGCGTACTCCTTTAAAAGCATCCGAAGTCAAAAACTGCTTCATTGCTTTATCATTAAACACATTAGAACCGAAAATCGTTGATTTTTTGTCGGATTCTTCAAATTTAACTGGAATTCTAGTCGATGCTTCTTTCAAAGCTTGAAAACGCAATGTTGCCATAAAAATTAAAATTTATATTACTACCCTATTATTTTGATACAAATATAATAATATTTTGTCTTTAAAATAATTATACCCTATTTTTTTGGGGGTATAAATTAAAATTTATTAAAAAATAAGAAATACATATTATTATTTAAATAGCTTGCGCTTCCATTTGTATGAATTATATTTGTCTATAGATATAATTTTAATACTATGGTTGTTTGGATTCTGTTTTTAGCTTTAGTTTTCCTTTTTCTTGCTTTGGATTTAGGTGTTTTTAATAAAACCCCACATATCATTAGTTCTAAAGAAGCTGGAAAATGGACAGCTTTTTGGGTTTTGCTTTCGTTTCTCTTTTCTGGTGTAATCTATTGGTTGTACAGCACCAACTATATAGCAAATCCTGATAGTTTAAAGCCAGCAACTGCTATGATAAAATACATTACTGGCTATTTGATTGAACTCTCATTAAGTATTGATAATATTTTTGTGATTGCGATTATTTTTGCTTCTTTCAAAATTCCGCAAAAATACCAACATAGAGTTTTGTTTTGGGGAATAATTGGAGCTATTATTTTTAGAGGATTGATGATTTTCTTTGGTGTATTGCTTATTAATAAATTCGCATGGACAACTTATTTATTTGGCGGCTTCTTAGTTTTTACAGCAATAAAAATGTTGTTCTCAAAAGATGAAGACGAATTTCAACCTAAAAATTCTTTTGTATATAAAATGCTAGGAAAAATAATTCCTATTACCAATCAGACAGATAAAGAACACTTTTTTATTAAAAAAGATGCGAAAACTTATGCAACTCCTCTTTTTGTTGCCCTTGTTGTTATTGAAGTTATGGATGTCTTGTTTGCTGTCGATAGTGTCCCTGCGATTTTAGCCATTACTTCCGATCCATTTTTAGTATTTAGCTCTAATATTTTTGCAATATTGGGTTTACGATCTATGTATTTCTTTTTGGCAAATATGTTGGAAAAATTTAGCTATTTAGAATATAGTTTGATTGCCATTTTAAGTTTTGTAGGCATAAAAATGCTATTGCATGATTTTATTGAAATTCCAGAATGGGCATCGCTTGGGTTTATTGCTATGTCTTTGATAGCGGGGATTCTATTTTCTCTTCAAAAATCAAAAACAGAAGAAGAAACAAAACCTTCAAGAGATGATGAATAAAAAAAGAGGTTGCTTTTACACAACCTCCTTACATTTAAAAACCCAATTTTTATGTTACTTAATTCTTTTAATTTTTGATTCGTCAATATTTAAAGTTTTTATAACTTCTTTGTACTCTTTATTTTTCAAGATGCCTTTTTTACCAAAAAAGCCCGGAACAACTACTACTCTAAAAACTTGATTTAATCTATATTGATTGGATACTGTTTGTAAGTCAAAACCATTCATATACACTTCTGCATCGAATCTAGTAAAATTAAAATTGTATTCAAAATCTAATGTTCCATCATCAAAAAAGAAAGTTTCTGGTTGTAATTTCCAGATATCTTCACCTTGAAACTGTCCGGATAAACGATAAACTAAAACCATGTCCGATGTATAAATTGAACGTGGATATGATAATATCACACTATAACTATTTGGTTGAAAGTTAACATTAGTATATTCCCAAACCTCACTAATAGTATCATTGTCTATTGGATTTTGATTGTCTTCATTAACAGTGCAACTTTGTAGCGTTATCATCCCGATAAAAGCTAAAACAAGTGTAATTTTTTTCATGATATTTATTATTTATTTGATTAATGATATTCCAAACCATTCACGAACTGTGCCAAATTTACTATTTATAAAAAAAATGTAGTTTTGTGGTGTTGAAATTAAGTTTGTTTTGTTTTTTAAAATATAAAAATGATAGTGTTATGGGAAGAAATAATGAACGAAATATAAAAAAACACAATGACAAACTTCATAAAGAGCAAGACAAAGCTAAAGCCAAGAAAGTTTCTCGTGAGGAAAAGTTAAAAGAAATTATTAAAAAGTTTAATGATACTAATTCATCTGGGATTAAAAATTCATAAAGTACAAGACCCTATTAGATAAGAATACATTTTTCTAAATAAAAAAACCCTTCAATTTTCATTGAAGGGTTTTTAAAATAAAATCGTGTCTTGTCCTGAAATAGCGATACACAAAAAGTATCCTTATGGAAAATCCTAAAGAAAGTCGCTATGTAAAGCGCACACAAAAAGACTACACTATGTCTTTTAAATTACAAATTGTTCAAGAAATAGAACGCGGTAAGCTATCAACAA
>CALQAH020000086.1 GCA_943328505.2 Rhizobium sp. Q54
AAAGAGACTTACCATCTCATAGTGACAGCTACAAAAATGCAAGTTTTTGTATTGTATTAAATTATAACTTTCTGTTTATTTTATAGGTTTGTTATTAAACAGAAAATACGACCAAACCAACCAAAAAAAAGCAGCACTCCCCAATTATGTTTCGACGACAAAAGGAGTGGATGCAAATAATTTAAAATTATAAACAATTATGAAAAAATTAGTATTTGGCTTAATCGCCACAATGTTATTTAGTTTTGCAGGGAATGCTCAGAAAGCAACTAAGGAAAGTGTAAGATATAGCATGTCAGAAGGAATGGCATCTATGGTAGAGGCATTGAAACCAGCTTATAAAAATGGAGATACATTTGAAACTTTTGAGAAAACAGTTATCAGGAGTTCTAAAAACACCAATCAAGGTAATGCATTATTAAGAAAAGTATTTCAATATATTACAGAAAAAACATCAAGTGATGAAATAGTAAAAGGATATAATGGATCTGAAATGGCTGCAGCTTGTTTGTATATAAATGATGTTTACAAAAAAAATCCTAAATCCGATGGAAGTGAATTATTTGGGGGAACAACAGGTAATTTCAATCCATATCCTGCCACAATTTATGGAAGAGGTAACGCACCTTGTAGATGGTGGCAAATTCAATGTTGGTTAAATCAGATTTTTGGTGATGCAGGAGGAGCTGCTATTCTAAATGCCCTGGTTGATCTTATTATCGGTCTATTGACACCTTAAAACAAATATAATTAAACATCACATTTAATTATTTAAATGTGATGTTTTTAATTCTAGAAAAATGAAAAAAACACTTTTTTTAACAGCCTCTTTATTGATTTTAAATAGTTGTACTTCAACGAAAGTTAACTTAGCTTTAGATTATATAGGTGCGTTTAATGATGAAATTAAAATAGTAAAATTATCAAACACAGAAACGGAAGTTATATTCTTTCCGATGATTCATATTGGGACAGAACCGTTTTATAACGATGTTATTAAGAAGATTGATTCATTAGAAAATATGGGTTTTTATACTTACTGCGAAAGCATGAGTTCAATTCCAAATGACTCCACAAGTTTAAGAAAAGCTAGAAAATTACTTGGGTTTCCAATTCCCAAAAAAGGCAAAGGCTATATGAGTGTTTTGGATTCTCTATACAAATTTAAACTTAAGAAAAAATTAATTAGTCAACCCACTTATAAAGATCTGGGCATTGATTCACTTAAAGGGAGAAATGTTGATTTAACCTTAAATCAAGTTATTGATGAATATGAAAGAAGATTTGGACAAATAATATTGAATAAATGTGATTATCAAACAGCATACAGTGAAAAAACAGTTTGTAAGGACAAGCCTGTTTCCAAAAAAAATCGGAACGAAATTATATTAGAGTATAGAAATAAGAATGTTATAAACAATATTATTTCGGATAGTCATAAAAAAATAATTATCATGTATGGAGCAAATCACTTTATAGGTATAAAAAAAGATTTACTCAGCCTTGGATTTGTAGAGATGTAAATCTTTGGTTTACAATGTGTTTTAAAGGTTTTCTAAAAACAAATTATCAATTTTATTATTCATTTCATAGAAATTAAAAATGGGAAGGAAAATGATTTATAGTTTCTTTTTTTAAACCCCAAAACTAAATTCTCTGTAGGATTTAATGAGAATAATTAGTGATTAAACTTTTTTAGCATTAAAATTCTACAAATAAGATTAATTCATTTAAAAAAGCGATGAACCTAAAAACGTTACTAGCGATGCTTCTAGTATTGCCAATACTAACTTTTGCCCAATCCGATCTTCAAAACGTAATTAAAGGCGGCGAACTATTATTAGGTGGTTTGTCTATTTTTAAAGTAGCAAAATCAGAACCAAAAAATGATAGCAAAACCATAAAAAGTTTGTGTGTCAAAAACAAACTCGCCGAGAAAATCACGTTTAGCATAGTGGGTAAAAACCAGGAAGGAGACGAAGTTAAAAAAGAACTCGTCATCCCAAAAGACGGAAAAGAATGCCTCTTGGAACTCCCAAAAGGGATTTACACCTACGAAATTGTACTCGCCAATAAAGAAATTTATAAAAAAGGCGAATACAAGTTCGATGATGAAATTATAATTACCGTAAAAGAAGAATAAAAACAGTGAGTTTTGGGACAACAACCAGAACTCACTTTAATTTAAGTTATTTGCATAAAACTACACCATGGTCAACCTCGTTAAAGTTATTCTTTGCCTATTACTAACACTACTGTTGGGTTGCAACCAAAACCAAACGGCAAACCCAAACGCCAATAACGCTTCCATTGAAAAATACCTCAACCTAGCCAGCAATGATACGTTTACCTACAAGCAACGCAACCAATACAACCAGAAAGCTTTTTCATTGATAGATTTGAGTAAGAATGATACGTTTGTGAGGTTTTATTTGAGTGAGGTTACATTTAATTTAAGCAATTTAAAAGAGGATAAACTATACAGGAAGATTTCTAAAATCCATTTTGAAAAGGCTACAGAAGCTAAAGACACCCTTAATTTAGCGAGATATTATAAACAACAAGCAGTATTTAATAGAAATAATCAAATTTATGACAGTGCTTTTTATAATTGCATTAAAGCCGAAAAAATATATAGGCAAATTGACAAATTAAATGAATTAGGAAGTCTGCTACATCTTAAAGAAAGCATTCAATATAATATAAACGATTTTTTGGGTTGTGAATATACTTGTATAAAAGCGTATAAAATTTTTATAAAAGAAAATAACATAAAAAGACAACAGTCGATTTTAAATGATCTAGGCAATGTGTGTATAGAGTTACAAGAATTTAAAGTTGGAATTCAATACACAGAAAAAGCATTAAAATTAGCTCAAGATAATAAATTTAAAACTAATGAAGAAGAAGTAGCTACTTGTTTTAATAACATTGGAAATGCTTATAAGGAACAAAAAAAATATCTGCAAGCCCTTAAATATTTTAAATTGGCTTTAAAGGATGAAAGATTGTTAAAAGAATCTCCCGATATGTACGAAATATTGATTTCAAATCTTGGTTATTGTGAACTTAAATTAAAGAATTACAATCAATTACCATATTTATTTTGTAAGGGTTTAAAAATAAGTGATAGCTTAAAGTTATACAAAAGAAGTGTTGTAAATAATGTTTATTTATCAATGTTTTATCAAAATAAAAATGACACTTTAAGAGCAAAAGATTATGCAAACGATGCTTTAATTATTGCAAAAAAAACAAAAGCACCTTATTATGTTGCTTATTCCATCCAACAACTAATAAAAGTAGATAAGAAAAACGCCTCTAAAAATGCCCAAGAATACATTAAAGTTAATGACAGTATGCAAAAGTCAGAACGACAATTTCGTAATAAATTTGCTCGTATTGCCTATGAAACTGACGAAATTCAACTACAAAAAGAACAAGCCATCAAGCAGAAATGGATTATTTCAGGTATTGCCATTTTTGTTTTCTTGATTGGGTTGTTGCTATTTATCATTACCAAACAACGCTCCAGGCAAAAAGAGTTACTATTGCTTCAATCCCAACAAAAAGCCAACGAGGAAATTTATCAACTCATGCTTACCCAAAAAACCACCGAAGAAACCGCACGCCAAAACGAGAAAAAACGAATTGCGCTGGAACTCCACGATGGTATTATGAACAAACTAGCCAGCACTCGACTCAATTTGTTTGTGCTTTCTAAAAAAACCGATACCGCAACCATCGAAAAATGTTTAACACACATTTCCGATATTTATACCATTGAACAAGAAATACGCAGCATCGCCCACGATTTAAACCAAGATGTTTTCAAGGAAGCCAATAGTTTTATTGCGCTAATTAAAGATTTTATTGCCCAGCAAAACACCACTTCCAACTCAAAATACAATCTCGAATTGCAACACGACATCAACTGGATTGCAATTTCTATTGAAATCAAAATCAATTTGTACCGCATTATCCAAGAAGCCAGCCACAACATCAACAAATACTCTAAAGCCCAAAATGTTGTCGTGAGTATTATTCAAGATGGCAACAATGTTTGTATGTCCATTACTGATGATGGCGTTGGGTTTGATACTAGTATAATTAACGACGGTATCGGTATAAAAAACATGCAACAACGTATCAAATCTTTAAACGGAAAAATCACGATAAATTCCATACAAAAAAACAGTACGTCGATTAATTTATC
>CALQAH020000087.1 GCA_943328505.2 Rhizobium sp. Q54
CTGATTATGGCGATGCTTGTTTCATTACTTCACCTGCTGTTGCAAGAACTGTGGAAACAGTAGACAACAACCTTTTTGAAGTAACCGCAAGTCCAAACCCATTTGATAACAACTTTGGTATGTTCTTGAATGCTACAAGTACTCATGATGTTTCTATTAGAGTGTACGATATGATCGGAAAACTAGTAGAACAAAGAGAAGTTAAATCAGGAGATGTAGTGATGCAAGAAATTGGTGCTCGTTTCCCATCTGGAGTTTACAATGTAATTGTAACGCAAGGTGCAGAAGTTAAAACGCTTCGAGTGATTAAAAGATAAGTTTTAAAACTAAATAATAATTTATTAAAGCTCTCAAGAAATTGAGAGCTTTTTTATTTTAAATTAATAACTAAAGCTATTTTTTTTTGAAACCCTAAAAGCTTTTAGAGACTATTATAAAGAAAGGCCATTGCCTAAAAAAAACCTAATGAAGTGTAAGAGGAAGATGATTTTGAAAAACAAGCGGGTTTAGCAGAAGCAAATGGGAAGAAAAAAAGTAAAAGGGAACTTGAAAGCGAGGCTAGTAAATAGGTCCGAATGAAATCATTTATACTGCTGAAATTCGCGCGTTTATGGAATGGTTTTATAGATATACCTCATTATACAATTTGGCAAGGAAATTATAATGCAGGTATTTTTTCAATACATCCTTAAAAAAACACCAACTTTTTACTAAAAAAACCGATCTTACTCTAGATCGGTTTTTAATTTTATATTAAAAGCTTATGCTTGTTTTCTATTTTTTCTAAAAGTATAAACAACAAATAAAACACCAGTAAGTGCTAATAAAAATAGTTTTCCATTAATTGGAGATGGTGGTGGGTCATTACCATCCAAACCCCCTGAACCATCATTATCTCCTGGTTGTGCAAACACCACAAAGTCTGAAAATAAAACGAAGGTTAGTATATAAAACTTTAATAAATTTTTCATAAAAATTATTTTTAAAAGGCAAATATACTAATCATTTTTTAAAGTTTAAAATTTGACTAATAAATTTTAAATTATTTAATCAAATTCAGAGGTAAAATACAATTTCACATTTGGAAATTTACTTTGAGTCATTTGAATTGTAAAATCAGAATCGGCTAAAAAAACCAATTGTTTGTATTTATCATGTGCTAAAAACTTTTGCTTGATACGTTTAAACTCTTTGAATTCTTCACTCTTTGAATCTACGGGTTTTACCCAACATGCTTTATGAACAGGGAAGTTTTCATAAGTACATTTGGCTCCATATTCATGTTCCAAACGGTACTGAATTACTTCATATTGCAAAGCGCCAACGGTTCCAATAATTTTACGATTATTCATTTCCAAAGTAAATAACTGCGCCACACCTTCGTCCATTAATTGATCTATTCCTTTGTCCAATTGCTTGGCTTTCATTGGGTCGGCATTATTAATGTATCTAAAATGTTCTGGCGAAAAACTTGGAATACCTTTAAAACTCATAATTTCACCTTCTGTCAATGTATCTCCAATTTTAAAATTTCCAGTATCGTGCAGTCCAACGATATCACCTGGAAATGAAATGTCAACAATCTCCTTTTTCTCAGCAAAAAAGGCATTCGGACTCGAAAATTTAAGATTTTTATTTAATCGAACATGGTTGTAAGGTTTATTTCTTTCAAACGTACCAGATACAATTTTCACAAATGCAAGTCGGTTTCTGTGTTTTGGATCCATGTTGGCATGAATTTTAAAAACAAAACCGGTCATTTTTTCTTCTTCAGGTTTTACAATTCTTGTTTCCGATTCCTTTGGTCTTGGTGAAGGTGCAATTTCTATAAAGCAATCTAATAATTCTCGAACTCCAAAATTATTTAATGCCGACCCAAAAAAGACGGGTTGTAAATGACCTTCTAAATAGGCATTTCTATCAAATGGCGGGTAAACTTCTTCAATCAACTCGAGTTCTTCACGAAGTTTATTGGCAGGTTTTTCGCCAATTATTTTTTCTAATTCAGGGTTTTTAATGTCCGAAAAAGCTATGGTATCCTCAATATTTTTACGGCTATCGCCACTAAATATATTGATGTTCTTTTCCCAAATATTATAAATACCTTGAAAATCATATCCCATTCCTATTGGAAAACTTAATGGAGTAACCGTCAGACCTAATTTTTGTTCTACTTCATCCATCAAATCAAAAGCATCTTTTCCTTCACGGTCTAATTTATTGATAAAAACAATCATCGGAATGTTACGTAATCTACAAACAGCTACTAATTTTTCGGTCTGTTCTTCAACACCTTTAGCCACATCAATAACTACAATTACACTATCGACAGCTGTTAAAGTTCTGAAAGTATCTTCAGCAAAATCCTTGTGACCCGGAGTATCGAGTATGTTTACTTTTTTGTCTTTATAGAGAAATGCTAATACCGAAGTAGAAACCGAAATTCCCCTTTGGCGTTCAATTTCCATAAAATCTGAAGTAGCTCCTTTTTTGATTTTATTGTTCTTTACAGCTCCAGCTTCTTGAATGGCACCACCAAAAAGCAATAATTTTTCTGTTAATGTTGTTTTTCCTGCATCGGGATGCGAAATAATACCAAAAGTACGTCTGCGTTGTATTTCTTTTAAAAAACTCATGATTTTCAATAAATGGTTTGCAAAAATAGTATTTATTCATCATATAAGGGTATCAATTTTAATCGTATTTGAACTGCTGTTTTTTAGGTTCAGTAATTCTCCTTAAATAATAATAAATAGTGTTAATAAATTTTTGTTAATACTAACATTGATTCTTGTATAATGTGTTTGAATTGTTACTTTTGTTGATTGTTACAAAATCAATAGTATTTTCATTTTGTATTGCATTACACAATAATAATAGTTGTATCACTTAAAGTATAAATTTTAATAGAATGAGCTTAAAACAAATTATTTACGGATTAGTATTAGCAGTATCTTTTACTGGGATTGCACAAAATTCTTCAAAGGATGTTTTATTTACAATAAATGAAAAACCTTATTATACTGATGAATTTTCTAGAGTTTACAAAAAGAATTTAGATTTAGTGAAAGACGAGTCTCAAAAGGATTTAGATCAATATTTGGAGCTTTTTATAGGCTATAAATTAAAAGTTTCGCGTTCAAATAAATTAGGCTTGCAAAATAATGTAGCTTACCAAAATGAATTAAAATCCTACCGTACTCAATTAGCAAAGAGTTATTTTAACGATACAAAAATTACCGAAGAATTAATTCAAGAAGGGTATGCTAGATTGCAAAAGGAAATCAAAGCGTCACATATATTAATTATGGCTGATGAAAATACAACACCTGAAGATACGCTAATTGCGTATAATAAAATAGCAGCAATTAGACAAAGAATAATCAATGGTGAAAATTTTGAAGATGTAGCACAACTAGTCTCAGAAGATCCATCCGCTAAGGAAAACAAAGGAGATTTAGGCTATTTTTCAGCATTTAGAATGGTTTATGCATTTGAATCTGCAGCCTATAATACGCCTAAAAGTGAAGTTTCTAAGATTATACGAACTCGTTTTGGATATCATATTATTAAAATTAATGATATTCGTGATAATAGAGGTGAAGTTACTGTGGCGCATATTATGATTGTAAATCCTAAGCCAGAAGATACCGATCAGGATAAAGCAAAAAATACCATTAATGATATTTATAAAAAAATTCAACAAGGTGAAGAATTCGAAAGTTTAGCAAGACAATTTTCTGAAGATAAATCTTCTGCAACTAAAGGTGGTGTTTTAAACAGATTTGGTTCAGGTCAATTGAGTTCTGAAGAATTTGAAAGTACAGCTTTTGGATTAACTGCTGACCAACCTCTTTCAGCACCTTTTCAATCTCAATTTGGTTGGCATATAGTAAAGCTAATTGAAAAACACCCTGTTAAAACTTTTGACGAGATGAAATCAGAGTTGGAAGCTAAAATTGGTAAAGACGATCGTTCTAAGAAAATAACTACTTCATTAAATGAAAAATTAAGAAAAAAATACACGTTCAAAAAGGATACTAAACTTTATGCAACGATTTCTAAATTAGTTACCAACGATTATTATGAAAGTAAATGGAATTTACCAGAAGATTTAAA